>JAFZRU010000042.1 GCA_017619755.1 Prevotella sp. | reverse complement strand
GTCGAGCATCAACATCGACACCGAAAACAAAAAGGCTGAAGTCTATCTCAAGCCGGAGGAGGTGTCGCTTGCCATCGGCCGAGGAGGCCTCAACATCAAACTCGCTTCCATGCTCACCGAATACACCATCGACGTGTTCCGCGAGATCGAGGACAACGAGGCGGAGGAGGACATCTACCTCGACGAGTTTGCAGACGAAGTGGACCAGTGGGTCATCGACTCCATCAAGCGCATCGGACTGGACACCGCAAGAGCCGTGCTCAAGGCGCCCAGGGACATGATCGTGGAGAAGGCCGACTTGGAAGAGGAGACCGTTGACAACCTCATCAGCATCCTGAGGGCTGAATTTGAGAACTAATCCCCACCCTTACGAGAACTCCGAAGCGCGGAACAACATCTAAACAAAAATCATCAACAAGAGAATGGCTATAAGATTAAATAAAGTAATTAGAGAACTTAACATAGGACTCCAGACGGCAGTGGAGTTCCTGACGAAAAAAAGCTCATTGGGCGAGATTGAGGAGAACATGAACTTCAAAATCAATGACGCCCAGTATGCAGCACTCGTGGAAGAATTCAAGAGCGACAAGGAGACCAAAAACCAAGCCGCCAAAATCTTCCCGAAGAAACCCAAGGAAAAGAAACGCGAGCCGGAGAGCCACAGGGCTGAAACCATCCTTGAAGCCAAAAGGCAGCAAGTGAAGCAATTGGGGAAAATAGACCTCAGCGCCGTGGGGAAACCCAAGACGGTGCAGCAACCCGCCGCCCCCAAGGCGGAGAAGAAAACCGTAGCGGAGGAAACTGCCGAAGCCGCCGCCACGACACAAGTCAACGCCACTCAGGCAACCACAGAGCCACAAGCAACGCCGTCGCCGAAGGCTGAGAGCAAGCCCGGAGCAACTGCCGAGAGCCAAGCCAAAGCAGCCGTTGAGAGCAAGCCCGAAGCAACCGCTGAGAGCAAGCCCGAAACCACCGTCGAGAGCAAGCCCGAAGCCACCGCCAAGGTGGAGGCACCGGCTCCCCAACCAGAGTCCAAGCCGCAAGCCACCGGCAACGCCGAAGCCAGCGTGAAAGCAGAGAAAGCCGACAACGCCAAGACGGAACAGGAAAGCACTGCCACGGTGAAAGAAGAGACGGTTGCACAACCCAAGAAGGAAGCGGACGCCACCGTCGCACAGGCGACACCTGAGCAGCCACAAGCTGAAGCTCCCGCACAGCCCGCAAAAACCGAAATCTTCACCCTCAAGAGCGAACAGGAGAACGCCCCCAAGGTGAACGTGGTGGGAAAGATCGACCTCTCGTCCATCAACCCAAGCACACGTCCCAAGCGCAAGTCGAAGGAAGAGAAGCGCAAGGAGCGCGAGGAGAAGTCGCAGCACACTGCCACTCCAGGCAGCGGCGAGAAGAAAAAGCGCGTGCGCATCAACAAGGAGCGCGTAGATATCAACGCCGCCAGCCAAACGGGTCAGAACAGTCGCGGAGGCGGTGGTGGTGGCAACCAAGGAGGCCAAGGCGGCAACCAAGGTGGCAAGAACAAGACCAAGAAAGACAAGAACCGCAAGCGCAACCAACGCCCCATCGAGGTGAACGAGGAAGACGTGGCAAAGCAGGTGAAGGAAACACTGGCACGTCTCACCAGCAAAAACCAGAACAAGAAGGGTGCAAAATACCGCAAGGAGAAGAGAGAGGCCGTGCAGGAGCGTCTGCAAGAGGAGCGCGACGAGATGCGTGCCGAAAGCAAGATACTGAAACTCACAGAGTTTGTTACGGTCAGCGAACTGGCAACGATGATGAACGTGGGTGTCAACCAAGTGATAGGCACCTGCATGAGCATCGGCATCATGGTGAGCATCAACCAACGCTTGGACGCCGAGACCATCAACATCGTCGCAGAGGAGTTCGGCTTCAAGACTGAATATGTCAGCGCAGAGGTGCAAAACGCCATCACCGAGGAAGAGGATGACGAGAACGACCTCGTGCCAAGGGCGCCCATCGTCACCGTCATGGGCCATGTGGACCACGGAAAGACATCGCTCCTCGACCACATACGCAACACCAACGTCATCGCCGGCGAGGCGGGCGGCATCACCCAGCACATCGGTGCCTACAACGTGCAACTGCCCGACGGAAGGAAAATCACCTTCCTCGACACCCCGGGACACGAGGCCTTCACCGCCATGCGTGCCCGCGGCGCACAAGTCACCGACATCGCCATCATCATCATCGCCGCCGACGACTCCGTCATGCCCACCACCAAGGAGGCCATCGCACACGCCCAGGCGGCCAACGTGCCCATGGTCTTTGCCATCAACAAGATAGACAAGCCCGGAGCCAATCCCGACAAGATTCGCGAGGATCTGGCCAACATGAACCTCCTCGTGGAGGACTGGGGAGGCAAATACCAGTGCCAGGAAATCTCCGCCAAAAAGGGAATGGGCGTAGATGACCTCTTGGAGAAAGTGCTCCTCGAAGCCGAGATGCTCGACCTGAAAGCCAACCCCAACCGCAAGGCCACCGGCTCCATCATCGAGTCGTCGCTCGACAAGGGAAGGGGCTACGTCTCCACCGTGCTCGTCTCCAACGGCACGCTCAAGGTGGGCGACATCGTCGTCGCCGGAACCAGCTACGGACGCATCAAGGCCATGTTCAACGAGCGCAACCAGCGCATCGAGAGTGCCGGACCGGCAGACCCCGCCATCATCCTGGGTCTTAACGGAGCACCCACTGCGGGAGACTCCTTCCACGTCATGCCCACTGAGCAGGAGGCTCGCGAGATTGCCAACAAACGTGTGCAACTGCAACGCGAGCAGAGCCTGCGCACCACCACGAAGCTTGGACTTGACGAGTTGTCGCACCGCATCGCCTTGGGCGAGTTCCACGAACTCAACATCATAGTCAAGGGCGACACCGACGGTTCCATCGAGGCCCTCTCCGACTCGTTCATCAAACTCTCCACGGAAAAGGTGCAGGTCAATGTCATCAGCAAGGCCGTGGGTCAAATTTCCGAGAACGACGTCATGCTCGCCAGCGCCTCCAAGGCCATCATCGTGGGCTTCCAAGTCAGGCCTTCTGCCGACGCCCGCAAACTGGCGGAGAGAGAGGGAGTGGAAATCAACACCTACTCCATCATCTATGACGCCATCAACGAGGTGAAGTCCACCATGCAGGGCATGCTCGACAAGGTGAAGAAGGAAATCGTCACCGCCGAAATCGAGGTCAAGCAGGTGTTCAAGATCTCCAAGGTGGGCACCGTGGCTGGTGGCTTGGTCACGGAGGGCAAGGTGCACAACAAGGACAAGGCCCGTGTCGTGCGCGACGGCATCGTGGTGCACACGGCTCCCATCGACGCCCTCAAGCGATACAAGGACGACGCCAAGGAGGTGGGCACCGGCTTGGAGTGCGGCATCTCGCTCGTCAATTTCAACGACCTCCAGGTGGGCGACATCCTCGAAACCTTCATGGAAATCGAGGTGGAGCAGAAACTCTAAATTATGGACAAGGAAAACCAAGCCCTGCCCGGCGAGGAAAAAAACGAGTTCGTCAGGAAGGTGGCCGAACAGAAATATGAGTTCGGCTTCACCACCGACGTGCCGACGGAAATCATCGAGAAGGGCCTTAACGAGGATGTCGTGAGGCTCATCTCCAAGAAGAAAGGGGAGCCGCAATGGCTCCTCGATTTCCGATTGAAGGCCTTCCACCATTGGGAGACGATGGAGGAGCCACGGTGGGGGCACGTCCACGTGCCGCCAGTTGATTACCAGGGCATCTCCTACTACGCCGACCCTTTGGCCAAGAAGCCGACCAACAAGGAAATCGACCCTGAACTGGAGAAGATGTTCGACAAGTTGGGCATTCCTCTTGAGGAGCGTCTGGCACTGAGTGGAACAGCCGTCGATGCCATCATGGACTCCGTGTCGGTGAAGACCACCTTCAAGGAGAAGTTGGCGGAGAAGGGGGTCATCTTCTGCTCCATCGGCGAAGCCGTGAAGCTGCATCCCGACCTGGTGAGGCAATACCTTGGCACCGTCGTGCCTTACCGCGACAATTTCTATGCCGCCCTCAACAGCGCCGTCTTCTCCGACGGTTCGTTCGTTTATATCCCCAAGGGCGTGAGATGCCCCATGGAACTCAGTTCCTATTTCCGCATCAACGCCCGCAATACCGGACAGTTCGAGCGGACGCTCATCATCGCCGACGACGAAGCCTACGTCAGCTATCTCGAAGGTTGCACAGCCCCCATGCGCGACGAGAACCAGCTCCATGCAGCCGTGGTGGAAATCATCGTCTGCGAAAGGGCGGAGGTGAAATACTCCACCGTGCAAAACTGGTACCCGGGCGATGAAAACGGCAAGGGCGGCGTGCTCAACCTCGTCACCAAGCGGGGAGAACTGCGCGGAGCGGACAGCAAACTGTCCTGGACACAGGTGGAGACGGGAAGTGCCATCACATGGAAATACCCCTCGTGCATCCTGCGTGGCGACCGCTCCCAGGCGGAGTTCTACAGCGTGGCCGTCACCAACCACCACCAGGAGGCCGACACCGGCACCAAGATGATACACATCGGCAAAAACACCAAATCCACCATCATCTCCAAAGGCATCTCGGCAGGACATTCGCAAAATTCCTACCGGGGACTTGTCAGGGCGACGGCCAACGCCGATGGTGCGCGCAACTACTCCTGCTGCGACTCCCTGCTGCTCGGTAGTGAGTGCGGTGCACACACCTTCCCCTATATGGACATCCACAACGACACCGCCATCGTGGAGCACGAGGCCACCACCTCGAAAATCAGCGAAGACCAACTCTTCTACTGCAACCAACGGGGCATCCCCACGGAGCAGGCCGTGGGCCTCATCGTCAACGGATACGCCAAGGAGGTGCTCAACAAACTCCCCATGGAGTTCGCTGTCGAAGCACAAAAACTACTCAGCGTCTCGCTCGAAGGCACTGTGGGATAATTGCTGCAAAGCCCTTCATTTCCATTTTTCAAACAACCACCATGCTACAAGTAACCAACCTTCATGCCCGCATCGGGGAGAAAGAGATATTGAGAGGCATCAACCTCACCATCGGCGACGGGGAGACCCACGCCATCATGGGGCCCAACGGCTCAGGGAAGAGCACGCTCTCCGCCGTGCTTGTGGGCAACCCCCTCTACGAAGTCACCGAGGGAGAGGTGACGTTCAACGGAAAGGACCTGCTGTCCATGAAACCCGAGGACCGCGCCCGCGAGGGACTCTTCCTCTCCTTCCAATACCCGGTGGAAATCCCCGGCGTCTCGATGACCAACTTCATGCGCGCCGCCATCAACGCCAAGCGCGAATACCAAGGTCTGTCGCCACTCAACGCCTCCGAGTTCCTCAAACTCATGCGCGAGAAACGAAAGGTGGTGGAACTCGACAGCCGCCTGGCCCACCGCTCCGTCAACGAGGGCTTCAGCGGAGGTGAGAAGAAACGCAATGAAATCTTCCAGATGGCCATGCTCGAACCCAAGCTCGCCATCCTCGACGAGACCGACTCCGGCCTCGACGTGGACGCCATGCGCGTGGTGGCCGACGGTGTGAACAAGATGCACACCCCCGACACCTCCACCATCGTCATCACCCACTACGAGCGCCTGCTCGAAATGATTCGTCCACAAGTGGTGCACGTGCTTTACCAGGGGCGCATCGTGAAAACCGCCGGACCGGAACTGGCCAAGGAAATCGAGGCAAAGGGATATGACTGGATAAAAAACGAAGCCAATGGATAGCGAGCGGCAATACATCGACCTCTTCACACAGTGCCGGGGACTCATCGACAAGCACTCCGCCGGGCCACTCAACCAACTTCGCGGAGAGGCTTTCAGCCACTTCCAGCAACTCGGCTTCCCCACCCGCAAGGTGGAGCGATACAAATACACCTCCATGGCCGACGTCTTCGCTCCAGACTACGGCCTCAACCTGCAAAGGCTCGACATCCCCGAGACCCCTACGAAGCCTTCCGCTGCGACGTACCCAACCTCAGCACCTCCCTCTATTTCATCGTCAACGATGCCTTCTACGACAAGGCCCTCCCCAAGAGCCTGCTGCCGGAGGGTGTCGCCGTTATGTCACTGAGCAAGGCCGCCACCCTGCATCCGGAGTGGGTGGAACCCTATTACGGCACATTGGCAAAAAGCGCCGACGACGCCGTGACCGCCCTCAACACGATGCTCGCACAGGACGGACTGCTCGTGCATGTGGCAAAGGGCGTCGAGGTGGAGCGGACAATACAAGTCATCAACATCCTCCGCGCCGACGTGGACCTCATGGTCAACCGCCGCGTGCTCGTCGTGGCTGAAGAGGGCGCCCAAATAAAACTCCTCTTCTGCGACCACGCCGCCGACGACCGCCAATTCCTCGCCACGGAAGTAGTGGAGGTGTTCGCCGGCCCCGGGGCGTCGGTGGACCTCTACACCTTGGAGGAGACCCACAACAAGAACACGAGGGTGAGCAACACCTACATTGGCCAGCAGACCGGCAGCAAGGTGAAACACAACAGCATCACCCTTCACAACGGCCTCACCCGCAACCGCGTGGACGTGACGCTGCAAGGCGAGGGAGCCGAATGTCTCCTCAACGGGTGCGTCATCAGCGACAAGCAGCAACACGTGGACAACAACACGCTCATCGACCACCAAGCGCCGGGCTGCACCAGCCAAGAGCGATACAAATACGTGCTCGACGACCACGCCGTCGGGGCGTTCGCCGGCCGCGTGCTTGTCCGCCATGGTGCGCAAAAGACCGATTCGGTCATGACCAACCAGAACCTCTGCGCCACCAAGACCTCCCGGATGTACACGCAGCCCATGCTCGAAATCTACGCCGACGACGTGAAATGCTCGCATGGCAGCACCGTGGGGCAACTCAACGACGCCGCACTCTTCTACATGCAGCAGCGGGGCATCGGCCTCCAAGAGGCACGCCTCCTCCTGCAGATGGCCTTCGTCAACGAGGTCATCGACCAGATGCACCTCACCCCCCTTCGCGACCGTCTGCACTACCTCGTGGAGCGACGCTTTCGGGGGGAACTGAGCAAGTGCGAGGGTTGCCGCCTCTGCCGGTGAACCACGACACCATCCATCTGTAGTAAATCACCAACTGCCATGTACGACCTCGACAACATCCGACAAGACTTCCCCATCCTCTCACGCACCATCTACGACCGTCCGTTGGTGTATCTCGACAACGGGGCCACCACGCAGAAACCCCTCTGCGTGCTCGACGCCATGCGCGACGAATACCTCAACGTCAACGCCAACGTTCACCGAGGCGTGCACTACCTCTCGCAACAGGCCACCGACCTGCACGAGGCCGCCCGCGAGACGGTGAGACGCTTCATCAACGCCGCCTCCACCACCGAGGTGGTCTTCACCCGTGGCACCACGGAGGCCGTCAACCTCGTGGCTGCCTCTTACGGCGAGAAATTCATCGGCGAGGGTGACGAAATCATCCTCTCCACCATGGAGCACCACTCCAACATCGTGCCATGGCAACTCCTCGCACAGCGCAAGGGGGCGGTCATCAAAGTCATCCCCATCAACGAGCGTGGCGAACTGCTCCTCGACGAGTATGAGCGACTTTTCAGCGAGCGCACACGCATCGTCAGCGTCACCCACGTGAGCAACGTGCTTGGCACCGTCAACCCCGTGGCCGACATCATACGCACCGCCCACAGCCACGGCGTGCCGGTGATGGTGGATGCAGCGCAGAGCGCACCCCACCTGCGCCTTGACGTGCAAGCCCTCGACTGCGACTTCCTCGCCTTCAGCGGACACAAGATGTACGGACCCACCGGCATCGGCGTGCTTTATGGAAAGGAGCGGTGGTTGGAGGAGATGCCACCTTATCAAGGCGGCGGAGAAATGATTGACACGGTGAGCTTTGAAAAGACCACCTTCGAGCTTCCGCCGCTGAAATTCGAGGCCGGCACACCCGACTACGTGGCCACACACGGCTTGGCGGTGGCCATCGACTACATAGAGCGCATCGGCCTCGACCAGATTGCCGCTCACGAACACGAACTCACCCACTACTGCATGGAGCAACTTGCCACCATCGACGGCATGCGCCTCATCGGACAGGCCCGTGAGAAGACCGCCGTGGTGAGCTTCCTCGTGGGTGACATCCACCACCTCGACATGGGTACGCTGCTCGACCGCCTCGGCATCGCCGTGCGCACAGGGCACCACTGCGCAGAGCCCCTTATGAACCGCATGGGCGTGCTCGGCACCGTCAGGGCCTCCTTCGCCCTCTACAACACCCGGGAAGAGGTGGACGCCCTCTGCCAGGCCGTCCGCCGCGTAGCAAAGATGTTCAAATGACATGAAAACAGGAAGCACCCCAAGAAGGGTTTTTCCGCAGGCATGGCTTTTGGCCATGCAAAACCTTGAAGCCTATGCTCAAAAGCCACTACCATGAGGGCCTCGTGGAGGCCGGCTGCGACGAGGCGGGGCGTGGATGCCTCGCCGGCAGTGTCTATGCCGCCGCCGTCATCCTCCCTCCCGACTATGAAAACGCCACCCTCAACGACTCAAAACAACTCACGGAAAAACAACGCTACGCCTTGCGCGAGGTCGTGATGCGCGACGCCGTGGCGTGGGCTGTCGGCGTCGTCACGCCGGAGGAAATCGACAAGATAAACATCCTCAACGCCTCCATCCTCGCCATGCACCGCGCCCTCGACCAACTCGCCGTGCGCCCAGAGGCCATCATCGTCGATGGCAACCGCTTCAAGCCCTACCACGACCTGCCATGGGCCACCATCGTCAAGGGCGACGGGAAATACCTCTCCATCGCGGCGGCGAGCATCCTGGCCAAAACCTTCCGCGACGATTACATGTCCAACCTGGCCGAGGAGTTTCCCCAATATGGTTGGAGCGGCAACAAGGGCTATCCCACGCGCAAGCACCGCGAAGCCATCCGCATCCACGGCATCACGCCCTATCATCGCCGCTCCTTCAACCTCCTCGGCGACCAGCAACTCATGATAGATTTTGGAGAATAGATAGGATTTCTAGAAAATCTAGAATATCTAGAACATCTAGAATATCTAGATACTCTAGGAAATCTAGATTCTTTAGAATCTCCTAAAAAGCTTTGCGCTCCCCCTGAAGCCCTTCCCCTCCACGGAGATGACGAGAGGCCCTGTGAAGCCCTTGAGACTTATCGCCGTGGTGGCACCTATGAAGGTGCGGGAGAGGAGCAGACGCCCGTCGGCGGCATACACAGCGAGGCGTATAGGGGCGGTGCTTGCCGGCGCATCGACGGTGACGATTGTCAGCCCTCCAACGGTGTGGCTCAAGCGCACGCCGCCTTGCGGTGCCTCCATACGCCCCATGCCGTCTGGCAGGCCGCCCTCATACTCGTAGGCGCCAAGGTCGGGTGCTTTGCCCTGGTAGTCGATGCCGGACACGGGAATACCCCTGTAGATGGTGTCTTCCACTGTCACACCGGCGTCGATGAGGAAGGAGCCGGGAACGAGGTGGGCGAAGGTGGTTTCGGGCAGTTCGCCGTCCTCGCCACGCGGGGCAATCAATTCCTGATGGTTGTCAATGCTGACAAACTGCGTCGGGTCGGCCTTTTGGAACTCGCAGTTGACCACGGTGAGGCGGTCGAGGGTCTCATCCACCTCGAAGCGACCGTACTGACCGTACTTGCCGTGCTCCCCCGGTTTGGGAAGCCCTGTGTTCTTGTCTCTCTTGTCGGTGGCGTCGTTGTCGTTGATGGCGATGCAGTTGGTGAGCCTCACCTCGTGTCCCTCGCTGATTTCCTCGTAGATGCGGTAGGAGTAGGTCTTGTCGCTGATGCTCTTCAGTGTCATGCCGGTGCAGTTGTTCATGATGATGTCTCCTGCGTTGTGGTTTTGGTCGAAGCCCTTGGCCTTGTTGCAGATGGCGAGGCAGCGGTTCATATAAACGTTCATTGCCCCCTGGTTGGAACCACATTTGAAGCCGTTTCCATTGCCGTCAGGTGCGATGGTGTTCTCATCAAGGAAACCATTTTTGTAGGTGATGCACTTGTCCATGACGATGGTCATATTGTCCCCGAAGGCTCCGTCCTTCTTGTAGAACACATCCCACCCGTCGTCGGAGTTGAGCCATGCGCGGCAACCGTAGAAATAGTTGCCGTCGCCGACGGAGAGTTTGGGTGCAAAGCCGTCGGCGTCGCCCTGCCCCTCGTCGCAGTTGAGGTAACTGTCGCAGTTGATGACTTTGTTGTACGCCCCAAGGTTTTTGATTTGCAGTCCGGTGTCTCCGTTCTTGTAGAAATGGCACTCCTCGATGAGGTTGTCGTGGGCTTGCTCATCGAGTGTGGCGATGTCCTTCGACGAACCGCCGGTGGGTTTGTTTCGCTCGATGAGCAAGCCGTTGTCGCTGGCATTGCAGATGTCGATGCGATAGAAATGCCAGTAGCTGCTGGTGAGGCGCACACCCTGGTAGGGGTTGTCGGAGTGCTTGTGGTAGGGCATGGCGGAGAAGTCGAGCACGGCGCGGCCTCCCACGGCGAAAAGTTCGATGGGTGCCTCCTCGGTGCCGTTCTTGTTGTCGATGTTGATGCGGTGGTCATAGACGTAGGTGCCGGCCTTCATGCAGATGCGCATGCCTGGCTCCACGAGGGCGATGGCCTTGTCGAGCGAGAAGAAGGGTTTTTGCTCCGTGCCGTCGGCGGTGGCATCGTCGCCATCGGGCGCGCACCATATCTTCTCCGTCAGGTCGGGCGTGGGTGGCACGCTCTCGTCGATGGTCTGGCATCGCTCCTCACCCAGACTGACGCCCATGGTGGTGACGGCGTAGGCGCGATAGTAATAAGTCTTGCCCCATTCCAAGGGGAGTTCCACACGGAAGACAGCTTTTACCGTCCGGGCTGCCACCTTGTCGTTGTCTATGGTGAGGCCCTCGTGCTCGCCGTAAATCACGCCCACCTCGATGAGGTCGGCACCGCCGTCGTCCACCACTGTTCCCGTGGCCACGTACTTGCCGCCTCCAGTGGTGAGTTCGCCGGTGGCGATGGTGGCGGGGGTGGCCTCCGCCGTTCGGAAGGTCTTGTCCTCGCCATAGACAGTGCCGGCGTTGGAGACGGCGTAGGCGCGATAGTGGTAGTCGGTGCTGGCCTTCAGGCCGATGGCCGTCACCACGAAGTCGGTTGCCTTGAGGTCTTCCACCTCCGCCTTGTCGTCGCCCACGGTGGGGTTGCTCCGTGTGGCCCACACCACGCCCATCTCCGTGACGGGCTGGTCGCCGGGGTCGGTGAGTGTTCCGGCCAGGTCGGCGCTGTTCTTGGTGATGTGGACGGCCTCGCCGGTGACCACGGTGGCCTCGATGCCGAAGGCGGTGGCGGTGACTCCGAGGTCGTCGATGTCGGCATCCCCACTGCCGTCATTGGCGATTTTCACACGGTTGGCGGTGGTGCTGTTCACGCTGACAGTGGCCACTCCGGTGCTGTTGATGGTGGTGAGTTTCGCCCAGGTCTTTCCAGCATCCTCCGAGACATACACGTCGATGCCCTTTCCCTTTCTTCCCACATTGAAAGTGACATCCTTCACTCCCTTGTCAAGTACGGGTGTCACCACGTAACTGCCGTTTTTGTAAAGGCGCAGGTTTTGCTTTCCGCTGCGCACATAACTGGAGTTGGTGGATACGAATGCCTTGAGGAAGAGCCATTCCCCCTGTCCCTCCACGTAGATGGCGGTCTCCTCCGCCGGCGAACTGTCGGGGATGTTGCTTTCGAAGTCGTTGATGAAATAGTAGCCATTCTCGTCCACTTGGTTGGCTGCCCACAAGGCGGTGCAGACCATCAGGCTGAATACCACGGCCATCAGTCGTGCCTGGAAATCAAAGGTTTTCATGCTTGCAAAGAGTAGTTTGTTCTAATTGCATGCAAAATTAGGAAAAAAAGGGAAAAGATGATTCTTTTTCGATGAAATAATTCGTATTTTTGCGGTTGAAAACGGCCTGCAAGAGCAACTTGATATGTTAAAATCCTCAAAACAGAATCGGGTTTGGCAATTTATTGCTAAATTTGCCAAGTCTATCAGAGTTTATGGACTTTGACACGACACTCCACCAAAGGAAACGAAATTTCTGAGGGCTCTAAAACACTGGCAACTATTCGTCTATTAACTAAACTATTTTCTATATGGCAAAAATTTACAACTATCTCGGAATCCATCAATCATTCAAATTGCATGGTATTCAAGGATATGGTGTTGAATCATGTCGTAGGGCATTGGTCGTGTTCTTCATGGCCACCATTTCAGTACTTACGTCTTTTGCCCAGACGCCTCTCAATGAAACTGATGTGTACAACCGCCTCATAGAACGCCAATACGTGGAAGGCTACATGGAAGAGACCCCATGGGACAACGACCATAAGTACTACAATACGGTGGAGTTCTTCGGCTATCCAGCTGGTTGTTATGGCGGAGGAGGGTGCTTTGCTTTCATGATGGACATGATGGAGTATGCCTCCAACTATGAATACCCAATACGTAAGGTTGAAGGCACTTCAGACAATCTGCCAAAGATTCGTGTAGGAGATGGCATCCGGCTCAATAACAACGGACATTCCGTGGTGGTCTTAGAGGTACACGCTGATGGTCATACCGTAACAGTCGCCGAGGGCAACTATAATTATTCTGTGCATTGGGGTAGGACGATAGATTTGGCTAACCCAAACAATGGCTTTACCTATCTTGCGACATTCTGGCCGGAGACGGAGCCTGACGTGACCATCACCATCGGTGAATCCGGCTACGCCACCTTCTATTATTCCAACAGCGCATACGTCATTCCTCAAGGCGTGGAAGCAAAGGCAGTGGAGAATATCAGCGGGAAGACCGTTAACCTCATACCTGTCTCTGACATCATTCCCGCAGGATATGCCGTTATCCTTGAAGGTGAACCAGGTGAATACACCTTCGTATCGACCACGGAGGAGGGCAATGCTGTGGAGAACATGCTGCGCGGTACCGACAAGACCGAGATGATCACACCAGAAGACCAGACGTGCAAATACTACAAGCTGACCACCAAGAACGACGTCGTGGGCTTCTACTATGGTGCGGACTTAGGCGCCACCTTCGAGAATGAGGCTCATAAGGCTTATCTCCCCGTGCCTGTGTCTCAGACGAATGGCGTCAACTACTTCCTCTTCGACGCCGCCACCGGTATCGACAACGTGCAGGCCACCAATGAGAATGCCGACCGTGCCATCTACAACCTCTCCGGCCAGCGCGTCGGCGACTCCTACAAGGGTGTTGTCATCATCAATGGCAAGAAGGTGCTGAGAAAGTAACCGGATTTTGAAGAAATACGAGGCTGAGCCATCATCCTCGCAAAATGAAAAAGGGGCAAGCTTCGCGGGCTTGCTCCTTTTTTGGGGGTTTTCATGGTTTCCAACTCAAGTTTCTAACTAAAATTTATGCCGTGAAGCCCGGTGCTGGCGTAGGGACAAATTATTAGTCGTCGTGGTGCCAAAACTGGCATCCGTTATCGCGAACATTCGCCCTATCGGGCGAGCGGATGGACATAAAGTCCACCCCTACAGCAGCACCAGGTTCTTGGAACCATTTGATTAAGCCAAATGAGCAGAGCCAAGCTTGCTTGAGCTATGCCAAGTCGCGAATGAGGTCGAATATAATTCAAAATGGTAGGATGAAAAAAAATCTTTATCTCAACTGGCTTGTAATTCCTAAATTCTTCTACTCTGCTGGCGCGAAGATAGGCGGCGGTTCGGAAATGAAAATAAAAAACTGCGTCTTTTATTTTGCATTTCGCTCACCTTGCACTATCTTTGCAAAACCTAAGCAAACCATCACCGTTATGGGAATCTACATCAACACCGGGAACGAGGGCTTCCGCTCCACCCATAAACGTGAATACAAGGAAACAAAGACCCACTCGTGCGTTATCGAACGGTGGGGAAACAGAACTATAAATTGAAAAACAAAATGAAAAGACTGGGTATCATATTGGGGCTGCTTGCCCTATGCGCATGGACGCATGCAATCACCAGGGATTCCTTGGTGAATTATTCCATTTCGCTCAAAGGACTTAAAAAAGAAAGTCTGAAGACAGCAGCATATAAACTCATGAACAAGAACGTTTCCATGCTGAACTACGGGAGTGGAAAAAACAAGACTTGGTGGGGATTCTACTATACCGACCGCAACCCCGACACCAAAGAGTGCATCAACAGGTATAGTGCCAACAAATTCTATTTCGGCTCCTACAATACGGGAGAGGCCGTCTCCGGGATGAACATCGAGCACTCCTTTCCCAAAAGTTGGTGGGGAGGGGCGAGCAACAATGCCTACAAAGACTTGTTCAACCTTTATCCCTCCGACTCACAAGCCAACTCCACCAAGAGCAATTACCCCATGGGTGTGGTAACTTACGTGACGTCTGAGGAGCCAGGCTATGACAAGGTGGGTACGGGAACCATCGATGGGGTTTCCGGTAGAAAATGCTGGGAGCCTGGCAACCAATACAAGGGTGACTTTTCAAGGGCATACATGTACATGGCCACCACCTACCAGAACCTGATATGGCAGGGCGAACAAGGGTTGCAGCAGTTGGAAGAAGGCGATTGGCCGACATTGAAAAGCTGGGCATACACCCTCTATCTGACATGGATCAAGAACGACCCGGTGGACAAGCTGGAAATCGACCGCAACAATGCTGTCTTTGCCCTTCAGGGCAACCGAAACCTTTTCGTCGATTACCCCTACTTGGCGGAATACATCTGGGGAGACAGCATCGACGTTCCGTTCAACCCTGCCACTTCCATCACAACGGCAGTAGATGATGACAGGTATATCCAGCATGGTGTTGACATCATAGCACAACCAAAATTCTCTCCAGAAGGAGGAACTTATTATGAGGAACAACTTGTCACCATCACTTGTGCAACATCCAATGCGACCATCCTCTACACCACCGATGGCTCCAACCCCATTGTGAATGGAACAACATATTCCAGCCCCATCCCCGTCAATGAGAGCATGACCATCAAGGCCGTTGCCGTGAAGGACGGAGAGACAAGCGAAGTGGTCACCGCTGTCTATGTCATAGAGGAAGTATCGTCTGAATTTGCTGAAACCTTCGACCTTTGCGACGGAACGGGTGGCAATGACGGGCAGTTTTCCGGTTCCGTTGCCAATGGTGCATTCAAACCAGACAACGAGGGATGGGTGGCAGCCAGTAGTTTTGGAGCCAACAAATGTGCACGTTTTGGCAGCAGTAAAAAAGCCGGCGTCGTCACCACACCGACATTCTCCTTGGAGGGAGAGGCCACACTCACTTTCAAAGCTGCACCATGGGGGAACGACGGCACCAACCTCAAACTAACGGTCAATGGCAATGCCGAACTGTCAGAAAACCAACTAACAATGAAAGCAGGTGAATGGACATCCTACTCGTTGACGTTGACGGGAAATGGCAGCGTGTCCATCACCTTCACGCCCGACTTGCGGTTCTTCCTCGATGATATCTTTGTCGTGTCCGAAGAGGAGAATTGGTTGATTGGCGATGTCAACAAAGACAATACCATTACTGTCAGCGACGTGACGGTGCTTGTGGACATCATCCTTGGCAATATCACCAACCCAGGCGAGTTGTACAATATGGATGCAGCAGATGTCAACAAAGATGGAATAGTGTCCATTGCCGATGTGACAGGACTTGTGGACCTCATCCTCGGCAATTAAGGAACCTGAACCCATCACCTTGGCTCATACCAAAGGGCAAAAGACAAGCCCCAAATGGCGTCATTGCTTGATTGCAAAAAGAGAGAGCTTTTAATATGGATAAAAAGAAACAAGATATTGCCTATTTCGTGTCTTTCTGCATCGAGCAGTATAAGAACGCGAAACATTTAACTGGTGCAGAAGCCATACGTCAGTTGGATGAATATAAAGTGCTTGACTATCTGAGTGAGCATTATGAAATACTCCATACCCAGAGCCGACAGTGGCTTCTGGAGGACATAGATGAATTTATAAGACAACGAAAAGAAAAGGCTTATGAGAATATATCATAATATATGCAGCTTTCGCACTCTATGAGGGCGGATTGATAAACAAGCAACAGTTGATTGCAGAACTAAAGACATACAAGCTAATCGACCAATACCTGTTTCACACTGAAGCGGCATTGCAGACGTTAACGTTCATTGAAGCAAAGGAGGTGACAAAATGAGTTTGGACATCAATCAAGACAACCTGTATCTTCTCCTGCCATCAAAAGTGGCATAGCTTGCAGATATGTTGTCTGAAGACAAGAACATAAGCATCATTGAAGCGATGAGGATGATTTATTCTTCCGAAACATACAAAAAACTGGAGAACGAAGCAACCAAGATGTGGCATCTTGGCCCTATAGCTCTCTACCAAAGTATGAATGTCTAATCACAGTGCCGCCCGCAACGCCTTCATGAAGCTGCGGTACTCTGTGGGGGTGATGTCGCACTTGTTATAAACACGCTCCTCGGGGTGGAGACGCTTGTAAGCCTTTCGCACCATCTCATGGGTGACGATGTTCTCCAAGGGGATGTTGTATTTTTGGATGATGGGTTTGAGGTACTCGATGGCGCTGTCCACCTGGTCCTTGGTGAGTGGTCGCTCCACGGTGTTGCCCTGGAACTCGATGCCGATGGTGAAGAAGTTGCAAGCTTCCCTGCCGTTGAGAACCGACTTGCCGGCGTGCCACGTCACGGAGTCAGGCTCGGCCATGATGTAGCGCGTACCGTCGTAATCGATGACGACGTGTGAACTTGCCTTGCGCTCCGGATTGGAGAGGATTTCCAACGAGCGGGCCGCAGTGGCCTCCGCCGTATGGTGCAACACCACGCCAAGCACCTCGTTGAGCGTGTCAGGCTCGATGTTGGGAGTGGGGTAAGACACCTCGCGGTATTTGTTTCCAGCAGGAAAACTCAAATGACGAGCCACGGCTACGACCACCACGATGGTGGCGAGCAGACAGAGGAAAACTCTCAAGGAGCGTATGGTGGGGATAGATGACATGACTTCTCAAATTGTGGCGGCAAAGGTACATGGTTTTCGGAAAAGATGCAAAAAAAACATAACTATTTTGCTTTGTCCACCACGAATTGCTATTTTTGCAAACATAAAAAACCTCAGCCATGAAGAAAGCACCATTCCTCGCCGTGGCACGACACCGCCTGGCCATCGACGGCGAAGGCGTCACCACCTTGGCAGCCTTCCACGGATGCTCCCTGCGCTGCAAGTACTGCCTGAACAACAGTTGTCTGCGCAGCGACGGCGTGTGGCGAGAACTCACCACCGGCGAACTATTGGAAATGGTGCGAATAGACAACCTCTATTTCCTCGCCACCGGCGGCGGCGTCACCTTCGGCGGCGGCGAGCCATGCCTGCGAAGCCGTTTCATCGAGGAGTTCGCCTCCATGGCCGACAGCCGATGGCGCATCACCATGGAGACCTGCCTCAACGTGGAGCAGCACCATGTGGAGCGCATCGCCCCCATCGCCCACCAGTGGCTCATCGACATCAAGGACACCAACCCCGACATCTACAAAAGCTACACCGGCCACGACAACTCCCCCACCCTCTCCAACCTCCAATGGCTGCTCCAACAGGAAGGGATGGCAGAAAAAATCATCGTCCGACTGCCCCTCATCCCCGAATACAACACCCCCGACGACGTGTGCAACAGCCGCAAGATCCTCGAAGAAATGGGCGTGAAGCATTTCGACGAGTTCAAGTACCTCATCAGGTGAAAGGACTTCCCCTTCACCATCATCAATTACCCGTTTGTGATGGATGGCACACCTCCACCCCATCCTTTGTGCGGGCGGATGGACATCGAAAAAAAGGCCGTTTTCAAGCGCGCCCTCGAAAAATCGCGGTTTTATTTTGTTTTGCGCCCGATTTGGAGTAACTTTGCAGCCGATGGAGAAAGAGCCACTGATAGGAAAGAGCCTTGACGAGCTGCGACAACTCGCCAAGTCGATGGGAATGCCCGCCTTCACCGGAGGGCAGATGGCCGAGTGGCTCTACCAAAGACATGCCACGGACTTCGACCAGATGACCAACATCTCCAAGGCCAACCGCGCACGTCTCAGCGAGGAATACGACATGGGCCTCATGCCACCCCTCACCTGCCAGCGCTCCAAGGACGGGACGGTGAAATACCTCTTCCCCACCCGCTCCGGCCAACACATTGAGACGGTCTATATCCCCGACGGCGAAAGGGCCACGCTATGCGTCTCCTGTCAGGTGGGATGCAAGATGCGATGCCGCTTCTGCCAGACAGGCCGCCAGGGTTTCCATGGCAACCTCACCGCCGGCGACATCCTCAACCAGGTGATGTCGCTGCCGGAGCGTGACACGCTCACCAACATCGTCTTCATGGGCCAGGGAGAACCCATGGACAACCTCGACGCCGTGCTGAGAGCCACGGAGGTGCTCACCGCCCCCTACGGCATGGCATGGAGCCCGAGGCGCATCACCGTGAGCAGCGTCGGCGTGAAAGGCAAGCTGCAGCGCTTCCTCGACGAGAGCGAGTGCCACGTGGCCATCAGCCTGCACACCCCCTTCGCCCAAGAGCGGGCCGCCCTCATGCCCGCCGAGAAGGCGATGCCCATCGCCGACGTCGTGGAACTCCTCCGTCGCTACGACTTCTCCCACCAGCGTCGCCTCTCCTTCGAATACACCGTCTTCGAAGGGGTGAACGACAGCAGGGCGCACGCCAAGGAGACGGCACGGCTGCTGGCAGGCCTGCACTGCCGCGTCAACCTCATAAGGTTCCACCACATCCCCGATGCCGACCTGCAAGGAGCCAGCGAGGAGCGCATCACGCAACTGCGCGACTACCTCACGGCGCACGGCATATTCACCACCATCAGGGCCAGCCGGGGAGAGGACATACAAGCCGCCTGCGGACTGCTCAGCACCGCCAACGACCACAAAGAACACATCTAAAAACACCAATATGGAAGGAAACAAGATACGCGTCGCCATCACACAAGGCGACACCAACGGAGTAGGCTACGAGACCATCTTCAAAGTCTTCACAGAGCCCACCATCCTCGAACTTTGCACACCCATCATCTACGGCTCGCCGAAAGTGGCGGCATACCACCGGAAAAGCCTCGACATGCAAGCCAACTTCGCCATCATCTCCAGGGCGGAGGACGCCCGCGACGACCGCGTCAACCTCCTCACATGCATCGAGGAGGAGGTGAAGGTGGAGTTGGGCACACCCACCAAGGTGTCGGCAGCAGCAGCAAGGAAAGCCCTCATGCGCGCACTGACCGACCAGTCCGCCGGACTGGTGGACGCCTTGGTGACAGCCCCCACGGCCCCCGTGACCAGCAGCGACAAGGGTGAGGAGACCACCGACCAGCGGTTCATGGAGCACACCTGCGGACAAGACGGCAAGAGCCTCGTCATACACTTGAACAACGCCCTGCGCATCGCATCGGTCACCGGCGAGAAGCCCTTGGGCGACGCCCTTCGCGAGATACGCAAGGAGCTCATCTTGGAAAAGGCCACCATCTTCGCCAACAGTCTCCGCCGCGACTTCCGCATCTCCAACCCTCGCATCGCCCTGCTGCAAGTCAACCCGCAACCGGGGGCGGAGGAAGAGGAAATCCTACAACCCGCCTTGGCAGAACTCAACAACGCCGGAGTGGGGGTATATGGGCCCTATGCCGCCGACGAATTTTTCAGCCAATACCAGCACACGCTCTTCGACGGCACACTTGCCATGTACTACGAACAGGCCATGACGCCGCTGAGAATGCTCGGCGAGGAGGAGCGCCTCATGCTCACCGCCGGCCTGCCCATCGTACACGCCGCACCAGGTAATGGCCCTTGCTTCGAGAAAGCCGGAGAAGGCATCGCCGACGAGCGGTCCCTGCGGGAAGCCATCTACTTGGCCATCGACACGCTGCGGCACAGGATGGAGTATGACGAGCCTTTGGCCAACCCCCTCAAGAAACTCTATCACGAGAAGCGCGACGAGAGCGAGAAGGTGAGATTCGCCATTCCCAAGAAGCACGAGTAACACCCATGGGGAAGAAATACCGCAACGGTTTCTTCATCTTCGGTCTGGCCGTGTTGGCCTTCATGGTGTCCCAGCTGGACTTCCATGAGGCGTGGCAGGGCGTCAGCACAGCCGGTTATTGGTTTGCTGCCGTGGTGGCATTGTGGGCGGTGCTGTATATGTTCAACACCCTCTCTTGGTACATCATCATACACAACGGACTGCCACGGAAGCCCGTCGTCAACTATTGGTGGCTGTACAAAATCACCATCTCCGGCTTCGCACTCAACTACGCCACTCCGGGGGGACTGATGGGTGGCGAGCCGTACCGCATCATGGCCCTCAAACCCAAAGTGGGGGTGGAGAAAGCCTCCGCTTCGGTCATCCTCTTCGCCATGACCCACATCTTCAGCCATTTCTGGTTCTGGCTCCTGTCGGCAGCGCTCTATGTTGCCACGCAGGAGGTGAGTCCTGCCATGGGCATCATGCTCGCCGCCATCGTGGCGTTTTGCTCCCTCGGCATCTGGTTTTTCATGAACGGATACAAGAAGGGGCTGGCTGTGAGGGTGATGAACATTCTGCGGCACCTGCCCTTCATCAGGGGATGGGCGGAGAGGTTTGTCGCCAATCATAAAAAACAACTCGACAGCATCGACCAACAGATAGCCGCCCTGCACAAGCAAAGCCCCAAGACCTTCGTGGGAGCCGTGGCATCGGAACTGACCTGCCGCGTGGCGTCCGCCCTTGAAATCTATTTCATCCTCTTGGTGGTCACGCCGGAAGCCAACTACCTCGAAAGCATCCTCATCCTCGCTTTCACCAGCCTCATCGCCAACCTCCTCTTCTTCATGCCCCTGCAACTCGGAGGAAGGGAGGGCGGCTTCTTCATGTCGGCGAAAGGACTTCAGCTCAGCGCCACCGCCGGCATCATGGTCGCCCTGCTCGTCAGGATCAGGGAACTCATCTGGACCGCCATCGGCCTCCTGCTCATCAAAACCGACGAGAAGGATTGAGAGACTTACAGCTTTTTTCAACACGAATTACCACAAATTATCCATTAATTCTGACGCACAGCAATTTATGATTAATTATATGGTGATTATATGTTGACAATCGTACCAAGTTATTCACTTGTACATATAT
>JAFZRU010000041.1 GCA_017619755.1 Prevotella sp. | reverse complement strand
TGGCCACCTTGGGCGACGGCACGAGGATGCGGTCCTCGTTCTCGTAGGGTGCCTCGCGTCCGCCGTTGAAGAAGAAGGTGACGTGGGCGTATTTCTCCGTCTCAGCGGTGTGCAACTGCTTCTTGCCCAATTTGGAGAGATATTCGCCGAGGGTGTCCTCCACGTTCTCTTTCGGGAAGAGGATGTTCACGCCCTTGAAGTTGGCGTCGTAGGGGGTCATGCAGTAGTATTGCAACCCAGGGATGGTGTACATGCCGGCTTCCGGCATGTCCTCCTGGGTGAGCACGGTGGTGAGTTCCTTGGCGCGGTCGTTGCGGAAATTGATGAAGATGACCACGTCGCCTTCCTGGATGGTGCCATCGACATTGGCGTTGTTGATGGGTTTGATGAACTCGTCGGTGACGCCCTCTTCATAGCTCTCCTCCATGGCCTTCACCATGTCGGTGGCTTGCTTTCCCTTGCCTTCCACGAGGAGGTCGTATGCCTCCTTGACACGTTCCCAGCGCTTGTCGCGGTCCATGGCGTAGAAACGTCCCACGATGGAGGCGATGTTGGCACCGCATTTTTTGCACACCTCGTCGAGTTGGCTGATGAAGCCCACGCCGCTCTTCGGGTCGGTGTCGCGACCGTCCATGAAGCAATGCACGAAGGTGTTTGCAAGACCGTATTCCTTGCCAATCTCCACAAGTTTGAAGAGGTGGTCGAGGGAAGAGTGCACGCCGCCGTCGGAGGTGAGCCCCATGAGGTGGAGGCGCTTGCCGGTCTCGCGGGCATAGCTGTAAGCAGCCACGATGCCGGGGTTTTGCATAATGGAGTTGTCGCGGCAGGCGCGGTTGATTTTCACCAAGTCCTGATAGACCACGCGGCCGGCACCGATGTTGAGGTGCCCCACCTCGGAGTTGCCCATCTGTCCGTCGGGAAGACCCACGTCCTCGCCGGAGGCTTGCAACTGAGCGTGTGCGCTCACTGCATTGAGATAGTCGAGGTAGGGTGTGGGTGTGCGGAAGATGACGTCGCCGTCTCCATGCTTGCCGATACCCCAGCCGTCGAGTATCATAAGAAGTGCTTTCTTTGCCATAATTATTTTATTTTTTATGCTTTTGATGTTGGATGTCCAATTCAGTCTGCAAAATTAGATAAAAAAAGCGAATTAGAAGACAGTAGGGATAAAGAATTTTCTTTTCCTTAGAAGAAAGATAACGTTTATTCATGTAATCTCCAAACAATTATCGAAAATATGATTATCATATTTATGATAAATTCCTCGGTGACAACCAAAACGCCAAGAGGTCGGTGCTACTGTAGGGGTGGACTTTATGTCCATCCGCTCGCCCGTCAGGGCGAATGTTTGACACACGGCCTCTTGTAAGGTGCAACCGAATATGGCGAAAAGTTGAAAAAAACGATTGCTTATATAGTTGCAAAAAGTTGTGCATCAGGATTTTATTACATCCTACATCCATTACGAAAAAAGTCGTAACGAAAAAATGCGTAATAGGCAAATCATTGATTGTCTATCTTTTACGATTATTGTTACTGAGAAAACAGCGATTCCTAATCACAATAGATAACAACCATACGGGGGAGGCGTTTTCACGTCTCCCCCGCATAATCAAGCAGTTTTATTTGGCAATTAGTTGATTTCAATCGCCCGGGCCACTTTCACCTTGGCTTCCTCCACCTTGGGGAGGTTGACGGTGAGGATGCCGTCGTTCACCTTGGCCTCGATCTTGTTCTTGTCCACGTCCTCCGGGAGGATGAGTGTCTGCTCATACTTGGTGTAGGAGAACTCACGGCGGAGGTAGTGGGTCTTCTCGTCGTTGGCCTTCTCGTCGGTCTTCTGCTCCATCTTCACCACAAGATTGCCTTCATCGTTGATGTTGACGGAGAAATCCTCCTTCTTCAGACCGGGGGCGGCGAGCTGCACCACATACATCTCATCATTCTCCATCACGTTGGTGGCAGGTGCCGTGGCGCAAGGCTTCGTGGCCTGAATGCCAACATTCATCAAGTCGTTGAACAACTCGGGCAACCAATAATTTCTGTTCATCGTTCTCATTTTATTAATCTCCTATTTTTTTAATTGTTAAATTTCTTTTCCAAGCACCACACTCATCGTCGCGCTCACTCCCATAGTTGCAATTAGCATACCAAGTCAAAAAACCAAGACAAAATGTCACACAAAACTGCCATTTTGTCAAAAACAGCCTAAAAACTCATTTATAAGAGGTATTTTTGCCGCCCTTTCGGAAAAAACCATTAACTTTGGCTGTGCTTTACCACCATCTATCATTTGTCAAAAGAAAAACGTTAAAAGACATGTTGCTAACAAAATCAACATTCATCACCCACATGCGCACGATGAGCCTGCTCCTCGTAGCCATGACCACATGCTGCTGCACCGGCAAGACACAAGGCGGCGACACCCCACCCGAGGAGCCGGAGCGTTCGGTAACACTTATTTTCGGAGGAGACCTCATGCAGCACGAGGGACAATTCAAGTCGGCTGCCAGACCCGATGGAACATACGACTACACCGGCGTGTTCGACCTCATGGCGCCGGAAATAAAGAAGGCCGACATCGCTATTGCCAACTTCGAGGTGACGCTCGGAGGGCCTCCCTACAAAGGCTACCCACAGTTCTGCGCACCCGACGCCTACCTACAAGCATGCATCGACTGCGGCTTCGACGTGCTCACCACCTGCAACAACCACAGCGTGGACACCTACGGAAGGGGCATCGACCGAACCATCACCATGATGGACTCCCTCGGAGTGAAGCACCTTGGCACCTACCGCAACCAGGAAGAGCGCGACCGCCTCTACCCCTTCATCGTCGAGCACGACGGCATACGCATCTGCCTCCTCAACTACACCTACGGCACCAACGGCATACCCGTGCCTAAACCATACATCGTCAACCTCATCGACACCGCCGTCATCGCAGAGGACATACGCAGGGCGAAGGCCATGCAACCTGACGTCATCATCTGCATCCCACACTGGGGCGACGAATACAAACTGCTGCCCAACGCCACACAGCGCACACTGGCCGACTGGCTCTTCCAACAGGGCGTGGACCACATCATCGGCGGACACCCGCACGTGGTGGAGCCCATCGAGGTGCGCGAAGACAGCATCGGAAAACACCTCCTGGCCTACTCCTTGGGAAATATCGTCAGCAACCAGTCGCGCCCCAACACCTACGGGGGCACCATGATACGCATGACACTCACCAAGAAAGAGGGGAAAACCACCCTCACCGACTGCGGTTACAACCTCTACTGGGTGTCGCGCCCTGCCGACTCAGGAGGCAAGAAAGGATATGTGGTATATCCCGCCAGCCACCCCACGGAAGGCCTCACCACCACTGAGCGCACCAAGCGGGAGACGTTCCTAAAAACCACAAGAGACCTCTTCGCCAAACACAACAAGGGCATCGAGGAATACTTGATGGAGACGCCATGACACGCCACCCATCATGTCAACTATTGAAAAAATGGAAAAATAAACTTGCCCCCAGGGGTACAACCTATCGGATAATTTGCTATCTTTGCACGGGAATACCAAAAGACAGCATAAAACACTCAACTTATAACCCAAACAACTATTTATTATGAAAAGAAACCTACGATTACTCATGACGGCACTGCTTTGCGCAGTGCTCGGCCCGGTTTGGGCACAGTCACCAGAAGTCTCCCTTGACTTCACCACGAACGAAGAATGGCAGCTGCCCGAGGGCAGCGGCAACAAAGCCACAGAAGCCGCCACTTTCACCAACAACGACGGCTACTCCATCACCCTCACCGCCGAGACCGGATACTACTTCAACACCTCGGGCTACCTCATGCTCGGAAAGCTCGGCTCCACGTTGACCCTCCCCGCCTTTGACTTCGCCGTGGGCTCCATCGAGGTGGTGGGCAACAGTGCCGCCTCCGCCGCCGTCTTGCAAAACATCTTCGTGGGAGATGCGGAGGTCAGCTCGCAGACAAAAGGGGCGCAAGGCACCAACGTCTATGCGATTGCGTCTGCCTATCAGGCTGCCGGCAACATCTACACGCTGAAGGTGCTCTCCGCCCACAACACCCAAATCACCAAGATCAACATCTACAAGGCGGGTGGAGAAACCGTGAAACCCGTGCCTAACATGAGCTTCAACCCCACCACCACCACGGCCATCATCGGTAAAGACTTCACCGAGCCAGTGCTCTCATACGATGGTGACGGAACAGTGACCTACTCCTCCGAGGACGAGACCATCGCCACCGTGAACGCCTCCACCGGTGAGGTGACACCCATCGCGGCAGGTAGCACCAACATCGTGGCCACGGCATCGGAAACCGACAACTACAAGGGTGTTTCCACCGCCTACAAACTCACAGTTGTGGAATCGCAAGGAGGCGAGGTGGAAGACGGAGTCTTCGACTTCACAGGATTCACCGACTACGGCACAGGACTGTCACCCAACAGCAACAGCAGCGCCGAGAGCTACATCTACGACGACAACACCTGGACAGCCGGCAATGTAACACTCACCACCTCCGGCAAATATCGCTGGTGGCTCGCGGGTGCTGGCAACACCCTCCGTTTCTACAACAACTTGGTCGATGAGGTGCAGACTTCAAGGATGACCATCGCCGTACCTGATGGCTACGTCATCACCGCCATCAGCATCACCGGCGGACAGCAGTTCGTGAGCGACGACGGCCTCTATACATCGAGCAACGGCAAATGGGAGGGCGAGGCCCAGAGCGTCACCCTGCGCTATGCTGCATCAAGCGGCAACGTGGCAGTGAAGACCGTCACCGTCACCTACCAGTCAGGCGAGGCTCCCCCCGAGAAACTCACCCCGACGATGAAGTTCAGCGGAACCTACTACACCATTGAGGAAGGCGAGGACTTCGAAGTTCCCGAACTTACATACGACGGCGACGGAACCATCACCTACTCCTCCGACAATGAGGATGCCGTGACCGTTGACCCAGTTACCGGCGTGGTCGATATCGTGGCTGAAGGATCGTCCGTCATCACCGCTACCGCATCGGAGACCGACACCTACAAGAGTGCCACAGCCTCCTACACCATCACCGTCATCAAGGCCCAAGGCACACACGAGGTGGTGGACGGCGTCTTCGACTTCACCGACCTCACCGACTACGGCACCGGCCTCAAGCCCAACACCAGCGACGATTTTCTCACCAACCCCGTCACATGGACTGCCGGCAACGTCACCCTCGTCAGCGAAGGAAAGTTCCGCTGGTGGATGAACGCCAACGGCAACACCCTCCGCTTCTACACCAACGTGGTGGACGAGGTGCAGACCTCCAAGATGACCATCTCCGTACCCGCAGGCAAGGTGATCACCAGCATCGTCATCGATGGTCTCAAGGTGAATCAGTTCATCGCCAGCACCGGCGATTATGCCGATGGCACATGGAATGGCAACGCACAGAGCGTCGTCTTCACCTACTCGCCCAGCGGCACCATCTATGTCAACACCGTCACCGTCACCTACGGAAGCGAAGCACTGGCCGACCCGCAGCTGGCATGGAGCGCGGAGACACTCGAAGTCGTCCTCGGAGAAGAGTTCACCGCACCTACGTTGAGCGCCGCCAAAGGCTTCGACCTCTCAACAGTGACCTATAGCTCCTCCAACACCAACGTGGCCACCATCAACGAGAGCGGCACACTCGCCATCGTAGGAGCAGGTACGGCTGTCATCACTGCCACGGCACCCGCCAGCAAGACATTCCTCGGAGGAAGTGCATCCTACACCGTCAACGTGACGAAACCGACATATCCGGCCAGCGGCAGCTACACACTCGTGACCGACGTCTCCACGCTGGCTCCCGGTGACGAGATCATCATCGTGGGCTCCAACACGCCGAAGGTGGCTGAGGGCGAAGATGAAGTGACCAACTACTACGCTCTTGGCACCAACCAGAAGAGCAACAACCGCGAGGCTGTCTCCGTCGTCATGGAGGCTGACGGAACCATTACCGCCAATGATCAAGTGCAGGCCATCATCCTCGAAGAGGGATGGTATTTCAACGTGGGTGGAGAATATCTCTATGCCGCCGGCTCCAACAAGAGCAACTACCTGCGCACGGAGACCGTGAAGGATGAGAACAACAACGCATTGGCTGCCATCTCCATCGAAGAGGGTGTGGCCACCATCACCTTCCAAGGCACCAACACCAACTGCGACATGCGCTTCAACTACAACGGCGGCACGGCACTCTTCGCTTGCTACAGCCCGGAGAACACCAGCATGCCACGCACAAGCATCTACAAGAAGGTTGACAGCAGCAGCCTGCTCGGCGACGCCAACAACGATGGACAAGTGACCATCTCCGACGCCACCTTGGTGGTGGAATACGTGCTCAGCGGCAAGGCGGCATCCTTCAACTTCCAGAACGCCGACGTCAATGGTGACGGACAAGTGAACATCACCGACGCCTCCCTCATCGTGGGCATGATCCTCAACCCGTAAAGGAAAACAACGTAGGCTTCGGCCTACCACCATAAAAAATCCCGCCGATGGGCGGGATTTTTTCGTTGTGCGGATGGATTTGTACAAAGACGACCTGCAAGGCCGTTTTCAACCGAACAGCACGGATTTTTTATGGTCTTTGAAGAAGAGCTTTAACCTTCTCCCTCTGCCTTCTTACGCTTTGAAGACCGCTTCTTGGTCTTCTCGTCAGTAGAGGCGACAGCCTTCACTCCGGCAAGTTCGGGGTCGATGAGGATGCGGCCGCAATACTCGCACACGATGATCTTCTTGTGCATCTTGATGTCGAGCTGACGCTGGGGAGGGATTTTGTTGAAGCAGCCGCCGCAGGCGTCGCGCTGCACATACACCACGCCAAGGCCGTTGCGGGCGTTCTTGCGAATGCGCTTGAAACTGTTAAGAAGACGCTCCTCTATCTTGTCTTCCAAGGTCTTGGCCTTCGACTTGAGCTTGTCTTCCTCATCACGGGTCTCCTGCATGATGGAGTCCAATTCGCTCTTCTTCTCCTCAAGCGTCTGCAACTTGTACTCTACCTGCTCCTGGTTCTGCTTCAGCAAGGCATCTTTCTCGTCAATCCTCACCAAGGCCTCGTTGATTTTCTTGTTGCACAACTCTATCTCCAACTCTTGGAAGACAATCTCCTTGCTCAGCATGTCATACTCGCGGTTGTTCTTCACATCGTTGAGCTGTTCCTTGTAGCGAGCCACGATGGCCTGAGCCTCCTCGATGTCGCCACGCTTCTGGTTGATAGCGGCTTTGAACTCCTGTATCTCGCTCTCTATCTTCTCTATACGCGTCCGAAGGCCGGTGATTTCGTCCTCAAGGTCCTGCACCTCCAAGGGAAGCTCTCCCCGGAGGGCTCGCTTCTCATCGATTTGAGACAAGGTTGTCTGCAACTGGAACAAAGCTTCCAGTTTCTTCTCCACGGTTAAATCTGTTGGGTCTTTCTTTGCCATATTGATATCTTCTGGTTTGGGTTACATATAAACGATGGGATTGGTGTGCACGTCGGTGAGGACACACCTCACGCCCGGACACCGCTCCTCAATGACTTGCTTGAAAATCTCGGTGGTGTATTGCTCGCTCTCATAATGCCCAATGACACACACCTGCACCTCCTGCTCATGGTCGAAAAAGTCATGGTAATGCATCTCGCCAGTGATGAAGGCGTCGGCACCGGCGGCCATGGCATCTCCAAGGAGGAAGGCACCGGCTCCACCACATAGTCCCACGCGGCTGATGGACCGGCGAAGCAACTGATTGGTCTGGACACACGACACTTGGAACGTCTCCTTGAGCATGGCGATGAACTCGGAGGCTTCCATCGGCGCTTCCAACGTGCCTATCACACCGCTTCCGCCACTCGCACCTCCCGCCTCGCGGGGGGCGAGGATGGAGATGTCGCGCAAGTGCAACTTCTCGGCCATCTTGTAATTGACACCGCCCACGGCATTGTCCAAGTTGGTGTGCATCGACACGATGGCCACACCGTTAATGATGGCCTTCATCACGCAGCGTTGCACCATGTTGGCACCGGTCACTCGCTTGAGGGCGCGGAAGATGAGAGGATGGTGCGACACGATGAGGTTGCAGCCCTTGGCCACCGCCTCGTCCACCACTTCCTCCGTCACGTCAAGACACAATAATGCCCCTGATACTTCCGTCTCTGTCAATCCCACTTGCAGGCCGGCATTATCATAGTCTTCCTGCAGGGGCAGAGGCGCGAACTCTTCAAGGGCATTCACCACTTCTTTTATTTTCACGCTTTACAAGCTTTTTTTGGATTGAACTGCAAAGATAACACTTCTCCCCGAAACATCCACCATTTTCACCCTTAGTTTAACTTATTTTAGGAAACCTGCGTCACACCAAGACCGCAAAGCGGCTGCCGCTCAGCAAACGGGCGGTACGAGCGTAGCGAAATGACTATCCGTATCTTTCCGCAAGTGCTTCCCCAAAACGCCAAGAGGCCATCATTGCTGTAGAGGTGGACTTTATGTCCATCCGCTCGCCCCTCAGGGCGAATGTTTGACATACGGCTTCTTGAAGCCACGACGACATGAAGCCAGAAACTACGTGCGTAGATACGTCATGGATGTTCTCTTCGGAATATTTCCCCATCCCACAGTTTCTTTAAAAAGGAATTGGCAGGCAAGACCTCTACTTCATGGAACAATCGTGGAGCGGCATCAAGAGACACGATGATGAGCCTTGCATCAGGATGCTCTTCTTTGAAAGCCTTTAATCCCCTGAGATGTTTAGACTGCACTTCTTTAGATGACTTGAACTCTATGGCCACTTCCCCATCCCCCAATATGGCATCTACTTCATATCCATTGTAAGTATGCCAATAAGAAAGAACACCTTCCACATCATGGTAACCAAGATAAGCAACGATTTCTTGAATCATTAGATGCTCAAAAGCGTGTCCGAAATCATCACTACCAGGTTGCATCTGATGGCGATGCAATAGATAATTGGGCAATGAAACATCGAAATAATAGAAACGAGGGGCCTGGTTCAACCGGCGTTTCACTGTATGCGTGAAAGCAGGAATCATATAACCAACAAGGGTCTCTTCAAGAATGGAAAAATATTCCTTTACCGTTTTGGCGTCTATTCCACAGTCTTGTGCGATATTGCTATAGTTCACCATTTCACCATCTGTAAGGGCGGCAATCTCCATGAACCTGCTAAAGGAAGACAGTTTGCGAACCAACGCTTCCGCTGCAATCTCCTCTTTGAGATAAACAGAGACATACGCCTGCAAACGTTTCATCAAAGTCCTTTCATTGCCAGCCAAGTAATGGGTGGGCAGCATCCCTCTATTGACCGCTTTGATGAGGTCAAAATCAGGAATTTCCGCACTTACCAACGGATAGAGAATATTTCTGACTGCACGTCCTCCAAGCGAATTCACTCCCTTACGTTTCAGTTTTCTTGCGCTGGAACCACTCAAGATGAAATGAATATCTTGTCTTGTAATCAGCCAATGCACCTCGTTGAGCAACTCTGGAATCAGTTGTATTTCGTCGATGATGACAATCTCCCCTTTGTTGGCATTGGCCAGTTCCTGCCTAAGCAGGGAAGGATTGCGATGCATACGTTCATATACATCTGTTTCCAACAAGTCATAGAATCTGCTATGTGGGAATAGTTTTAAAAGTAATGTCGTTTTCCCTGTCTGGCGAGCCCCAAATAGGAACACACTACCCTCTTTCACGTCTTCTATTTGATGGATTCTTTCTATCATAATGATGTTTCTTATGGTACGCAACTCCGTATTTCCCAATAAAATCGGGAGTACAACTCCGTATTTTCCTATAAAATCAGGAGTACAACTCCGCATTTTCCTACATAATACATTTTTTGATGGGAATACAAAGATAGCACATCTCCCCGAAACATCCACCATTTCACCCCTTAGTTTAACTTATTTTAGGGTTTGAGGAAACACCGGTAACAAATTAAAAATGAAAAATTAAAATTTTAAGATTAAAAAATGTAACAGTTCGGCGAATAACAATTAAACGTGAATTTCCATATAATTAATCGCAAATTGCTGTGCGTCAGAATTAATGGACAATTCGTAGTCTTGGTCATAAATTCTCGAATTCTTAAATTCTTGATAAAATTTTTCTTCTTGTCTTTCATCACCTTACGAGCCCTCATTCCAAAATGCCGTTCCGAGAACTTGGTGCTGCTGTAGGGGTGGACTTCATGTCCATCCGCTCGCCCGAAAGGGCGAATGTTTACAACAGGATATCGGTTCATAACTCTACGACAGCATAAAATCTGACCCTACGGCTGCACCAAACCTCTTTCAGTAAAATCAATAAAATCAGTTGTCAAATTCTTCGATATGGTGAAACCTGCGATATGACTTTTTCACACTACCGTCGATCCATTCCACATCAAAATCCTCATAAACCTTCTTGCAGGACCGAGGCACATAAAGTGTCACTTCCCCGAGATTATCCAAACTATGAAACATATCAAAACACACATTCTCTGGTCTTTTAGCATACAGATAAATGTGTTTGAGATGAGGAAGATCCTTTAGGCCAAGTTGGCTTCCAAGATTAGATACATCTTCCAATGAATACATACGGTAATCCTCACTCTTGAAGATAATGGTCTCAAGTGAATGGCATTTCTCAAACGGGTTTTCTTCAAAAGACCGCACACTGGATGACATTGTGACACTTTTTAGATGCTGAGCATTTAAAAATGCAAACTTGCAAATGTGGGTCACACCATCTGGAATAACGAATTCTGTTCTCTCGTCTCCTGCAGGATAGCGATAAAGTTCTATCCCAACGCCATCACCAATATGATACAATACGCCATCATACGCAAAAAAACAATGGGATCCCTCATCATCCGGCCATCCTTCATTGTCGGATACAAACCGCTTTCCGCTTCCCATAAAACTATAACTTGGAAAGAAAAAAGAATTCCAATCATGAGATGTAGGTAAAATGAGATTACTTGGCACATAAATTTCCTCAACATTGGGACAGTCAGATAAAATCTCTTCACCCAATTCATGGAGCGTTTTAGGAATCACCACTTTTCTCAACTTTTTACAATCAACAAACATTTGTGCGTCAATCATCTTGACATGAGGAAAAATCACCTCTTCCAATCTGTCATTTTGATAAAAAGGTATGTGGTTTCCCGAACATTCGCCATCGTCTAATTCGTATAAGTGAGAAACGGCCAACTCTGTCACGCCACCCATATCAAGAAATCGCAAACGTCCATACTTTGACATTTTTGACAAGAGCAGCATATCATCACCATCTATAAAGCCCTTCAAATGGATTTCACTCATCTTCAGGAGTTCTTCATCATTCAACTGCATCCGCAGAGGAAGATCATGTGTACACGTAAAAGTTTTGTTCATTACCTTTTCAATGAATTATTAGTAAATATTATCACAATAAGATTGGGTCTCATTATGTATTACCATTTTCTTCTAAAAGTAATCGACACAATTCAATGGCTTTTTGAAATACTAGGTAATATGGCTCATCATCCACTTCAATAATGATAATTTGTTTGTGTTGCAAAGATAGACGAAGCCTCTGCCTGTTTGGAGCAGAGGCTATGTATTTTTCTTTTCTCCTTGTGAGAAACAAATCTACAGATTTACAATTCCTTTTAAAGTTTCAATTTCCTTAAGAATATTCTCTATTATCTCTTATCAATTATGCTCCTTTTATGATAATTAACCTTTAAAGTGGATTGATGTCATAACATCACTGCGTTACGGTAATAATTTGCATCTTTATATAGTTTGTCTCATTCTCAACAGATTTCAGCGACCATTTAATCTCAATTCCCTCATAGCAGTTGAGAAAGTCTTGCATCGAATTTAACTCATCCATCATCAACATTGCATCTTGAGAGAAAAGTATCTGAATCTGGAAATAACGTGGTGGATGGCTAAGCGCATCAATCTCCGGCTTCAGCATCTGGAGTAGTTTATCAATACGGCTATCCTTTTCAGTGTATGCCTCATGAAGGCTTGCCTCGCAGAGATAAGCATATTTTTGGTCCTGCATTTGCTCATGAAACACAAAAACCTCGGCTTCATTCAAATCGAGATTTATCAGACTATGATCCTGGAACTCCTTGATAAGGGCAATTGCCTGTTCTTCTGTTATTTGTTTCATAGTCACCTCTTATTCATTATAAACCAAAATGGGAATACAGCTCTTTTCAGTAAAATCAGCAAAATCGGTTGTCCTCTTTCAGAAAATCAGTTGTTCCTTTCGTTAAAATAATCCACAGCTTTTTCCACTTTCCATTCCTCCACCATCTTCTTGTAAGAGGCCGCTTCCACATTATCCTCCACGCGGTCGTCGAGCATGGAGAAGAAGTCCATACCTGTGATGCGCTCCACCTCATCGACGGAGACAACATACTCGTTCATATCCTTGTGACCCGGTTTGTTGGGATAGATGAAGCCGATGGCCTTAGTCTTCCTGTTGTCGTCGAGCAACACTTTGAAGAAAGCATCCGGCACCGCCACCTTGTGACTGCCAATGGTGTGTTTCACCCCATTGTAGAACACCGGACCGGTGACGATGTAGATGTCACCCATCTGCTTGGCCCAGTATCGGCATTGTATTTCCAAGTCGTTCCAGTCACCCTTGTTGAGTTCGTGGTTCTGCGGACACATGTTGGAATAAAGGAACGTCTGCTTTTGCGCCTTTTCGCTCCATTTGTTGTCGCCCGAGGGACACATGTGCCCCCTGTCGTATTTGGAGCGATGATAATCCTCGGCAGTGGCCCTTGGAGAAGGCACTTCCATATCCTCATAGAAATCCATCCCATCCCTGTAGTTTCCTCCTTTGGTGTGCGCCGCAGTGAGATGCCAAGCCACCCAGTTGGGTATTTTTCTTTCCTTGTTGTAGGAAACGGTGTACCCCTCTCTGACAAGCAAGATTTCATTGGTGTTTTGGAGCGGAGCCGGATATTCCATTTTCTCCTCCCTCCGTCCGTTCCGGGCATTCCCCGTGTTTCCCACGGAGTTCCCCGGGCTTTCCACATTCCCGCTTTGGTCGAACAATTCCGGTACCATGCCCCCTTCCCCATTGTCATTGCCGCCACCGAAGCCGATGCCGTAGTATCTGCCTAACGCCAACAGAGCGAGGACAAGCACCAGCGCCAACAATTGCATGTTGCGCTTTTTACCCAGCACTCCCCATATTCCTTTTTTCTTTCTCCTTCCTTTCGTTTTTCCCATGGCTTTGCAGTTAGGAATTGTTTCTAATTTAACTTTTATATTGAGACGTGTATGCAAAATTTATTTTAACACGCACTCGACTTTGTCGCTTCGCTTGTCGAAGAATTACCACAAATTATCCATTAATTCCTTGTTTTCAAAATTATATGTCTAATTAAATGGTAATTATATGTTGAAAATCTTCATATTGAATTAACACCAATTTCTACAAACATTTAAAGTTTCTGTTCTCATTTGCAAATTATATTTAGCGTCAGTTCCGTTGGTTCATTGTTCCTGTTGAATAACTTTGGCGGGGTCGAGATGCCGCTTTCTCTTGATGCCCTGCTTCTTCATGGCATGGATCTCAAAAGGCAGGTCGTCGGTAAACTCCGACTTGATCACCACCGGCATACCGACGTAAGCATAGTTCTCACGGAGGTCGATGATGTCGCTGTCACGCAGACGGATGCACCCCTCGCTGGCCCTTCCCGGCACGCTCTCCTCGTTGTTGGTGCTGCCATGGATGCCGATGCCCTTGTGGCCATGGGTGTCGAGACGGTGGAAATAATGACCGTAGGAAAGGATGCTCCCCCTCCCGTCACCAAAGTCGTGCTCCCACGTGGAAGCGTCCTTGATTTCCGTGATGACAAAGGGGTTGTCCATCGTGCAGTGAGGCGTGCGCATGTCGCCCTCCTTCTCCTTGTCGCCCTTGCGAAGGGCGAAGCAGCAGTCATACCGCGCCAGCATGACGGTGTCGGCTCCCTGCGCCTCATAGACATATAGATAATAGTCCTTCTTAGACATCACGATGAAACAGTTGTCCTGCTGCTTCATCAACTCGGGATGGCTGAAACTCTCGTCTTTCACCAAGCGGATGGTCTGAACACCAAACTCGTCATGCAACCGCTCGGCAGCCTCCTCGCCGGAGAAGGGCAACGCCTGCTCCACCGCCTGAGCGGCCTCCACCTGATTGCCTTGCTCGTCGAGGTAGGCATTTCCTTCCGTCTTCCCACTTCCCCCACCGCAGGCCGTCACGACAGCCACAAGCGCCAGGGCAAGGCATCTGCTCTTTATGTATGTCATCTTCTTTGTCATGCTTGACTGGTTTATGGTTTGCAAAAATAAGAAAAAAAAGCACAACAAGCAAGACAAACATGTTTTTTTTGATGTTTTGGAGCCAAGGAGTTGGTGGTGTGAAATGTTTTTCCTATTTTTGTATCACCAACCACAACCCCGACCATGGACAACCTGTATTTTCCGGCGGAATGGGAGCCACAGATAGGCATCCAACTCACCTGGCCGCATGGCGGCACCGACTGGGCCGACTGCTTGGACGAAATCACCGAGACGTTCATCCAACTGTCGCAAGCCATCACCCGCTTCGAGCCACTGCTCATCGTCACGCCCCACACTGAAGCCACCCACGACACGCTCGCCGCACGACTGACCCCCGAGGCGATGGACAGGGTGACGCTCTTCGAGTGCCCCACCAACGACACGTGGGCACGCGACCACGGCCCGCTCACCCTTCTCACACGCGACGGGAAGGAGGGTGCGCGACTGCTCGACTTCCAATTCAATGGATGGGGGTGCAAGTTTCCCGCCGCTCTCGACAATGCCATCAACAGCAGATTAGCAAAAGCTGGACGTCTCCCCCACCCCTTGGAGGACCACAACGACTTCGTCTTGGAGGGAGGCTCCGTGGAGAGCGACGGTCATGGCACCGTCTTCACCACCACCGCCTGTCTCTTGGCCCCTCACCGCAACCAACCTTTGAGCCGCGCCGACATCGAGGGGCAGTTGCTGCAACGCCTCCACGCACAACGCGTGGTGTGGCTCGAACACGGCATTCTCGCCGGCGATGACACCGACGGCCACATCGACACCATCGTCAGATGCGCACCCGACGACACGCTGCTCTACGTGAGTTGCGATGACAAGGGCGACAAGCACTACGACGACTTCAAAGCACTCGAAAGGCAACTGGAAAGCCTGCGGACGCTCGACGGTAGCCCCTACAGGTTGCTGCCACTCCCCATGCCCGATGCCATTTACGATGATGACTTCCGACTTCCGGCCACCTACGCCAACTTCCTCATCCTCAACGGCGCGGTGCTGGTACCCACCTACGGACAGCCAGCCAATGACCAACAGGCCATTCAGACCATCGCAAGTGCCTTCCCCGGAAGGGAGGCAATCCCCATCGACGCCACCACGGTCATCCTTCAGCATGGCTCGCTGCACTGTCTGACGATGCAATATCACTAATGAACTGACACTTTAAATGTTTGCAGATATTCGTGTTAATTCTAATGTATAAACTTTTAACATATAATTACCATATAATTAGTCATATAATTTTGGAAATCAATAAATTAATGGATAATTCTTCGACGAGCGAAGCGACAAAGTCGAGCGCGTGGTAATTCGTGTTAAAATATATCTTGCATACTCATCTCAACATATTAGTAATATTTCCTAAGTAACGATAAAAAATGAAAGAAATAAAAATAGGACTGCTTCAGCAGCACAACGTGGCCTCACGTGAGGACAACATACAAAGACTGGGCGAGGGAGTTACCCGCTTGGCTCAGCAAGGCGCACAATTGGTCGTCTTGCAGGAGTTGCACAACTCACTCTATTTCTGCCAGACGGAGGACGTGCGCAATTTCGACCTGGCGGAACCCATCCCTGGGCCGTCAACGGAGTTCTTCGGTTCATTGGCCAAACAATTGGGAATAGTCATCGTCACCTCTCTCTTCGAGCGAAGGGCACCGGGACTATACCACAACACCGCCGTGGTGATGGAGCGCGACGGTTCCATCGCCGGCAAATATCGCAAGATGCACATCCCCGACGACCCGGCATATTATGAGAAATTCTATTTCACACCCGGAGACATCGGCTTCCAACCCATCGACACCAGCGTGGGACGACTGGGCGTACTCGTCTGTTGGGATCAGTGGTACCCGGAGGCGGCTCGCATGATGGCATTGGCCGGAGCCGAACTCCTCATCTACCCCACCGCCATAGGGTATGAGAGTAGCGACACGCCCGAAGAGCAACAACGCCAACGGGAGGCATGGACCACCGTGCAGAGGGGACACGCCGTAGCCAACGGCCTTCCCGTAGTGACCGTCAACCGCGTAGGCCATGAGCCCGACCCCTCCAACCAGACGGGGGGCATCCAGTTCTGGGGCAGCAGTTTCGTGGCCGGCCCGCAAGGTGAAATCCTCTTCCGAGCCAGCCAAGAGAAGGAGGAAGAAGCCTTAGTCTGCATCGACCTCGACCACAGCGAGCAAGTCCGGCGGTGGTGGCCCTTCCTCCGCGACCGGCGTATCGATGCCTACAACGACCTGACGAAAAGATTCCGCGACTAAGCAACACCACCAGGCCGATATTCACGTAGGGAATTACTTCATGTAATTCCTTACACCACGAGGCAATCGCCAAAATCCCGATGCGCCCGTAGGGGTAGGAAGACATAAAGTCTGCCCCTACATATCCATCCACTCGCCCGACAGGGCGAATGTCCGCCAAGAGGCAATCGCCAAAAATGTAATTATTTAGCGAATTAACAATTAAAAATTTTTGAAGATGGAGTCCACTTTTTCAAGTGAACTCCATTTTAAATTATTTCACAGCGTACTTGCTTCCCTTCTTCACAACGACGCCACGTTTGTGTTTTTCGGCAGGAATTCCTTGTATGGTGAACGATGGCGAGTCATCATCCTCGATGGCGGGTGAACCGATGCCCGTCACTATAGATGCTTCGGGGATGACCACCGTTACCAATTGCGCGTTGGTGAGCATAACATCCTTGACAGCCATACCTCCGTGTCGTTTGCCTTGGGTCACCAGTTGCAGGAGTTCACCCTCCGAACCCTTTATCTCACTTCCCTCTTGGGAATACACGACGACACGGTAGTGGTTGCCAGCCACCCTCTCGCGAAATGCCTTGTGGTTGTCGGAACGGCTGTTCTCCAGTTTGATTGCAGTCAACTCCATTCCTTCAGGCAACACCACATCCATCTGCAGAGCGGTGTATGGCTCGTGGTTGTCCAAACAGATGACATAGCCATTGGCATCGGGCTTCACCGCCAAGTGATCCATCAGTTGTTCGCGCATATGCTCCGTCACCATAGCCGCATTACCGTGGAGGATGGCATCCACGATGAGCATGACATCGGTGATGTTGATGCTGCCATCCCCGTTCATATCGGCATTCTCTATGAAGAACACAACGGGCATTTGACCAAGGATATAGTTCACCACCGACATCACATCAGTGATGTTCACCGCGCCGTCGTGGTTGACATCGCCCAGCAGGAAGGCGGAACCCAAATTGAAATAGCCACTCTTCCAAATGAAGTATTTGCCAGAGGTATCCACGCCAAAGTCAAAGCCCTCGGGGGCGATGATGGTGCAGGGGGAGGAGGCGGTGCCGACCCTATTGCAAGCATTATCATTGATTAACGTCGAGGTGGAGGGAATGGTCAAGGTTTTGAGCGAGGTGCAATTATAAAGTAAGTATTGGGTATCCATTCCTGTATTGAATGTGAAGTTGCCAAGGTCAAGGGATGACAAATTGATACAATACCTAAACATCGAATAAATGTGAGTAACATTAGAGGTGTCGAAATTGCTCACGTCGAGTGATGACAAACTTTGGCAAATAGAAAACATACCCTCCATACGGGTCACTTTCGAGGTGTCGAAATGGCTTACGTCAATGGAAGTCAATTTTATACAGCTTCCAAACATTCGATCCATACGTGTCACATTCGAAGTGTCGAAATGACTCAAGTCTATGCTTGTTAAGTTATAGCATTCTTCAAACATGCCAAGCATGCTTGTTACATTTGATGTGTTAAAATGACTCAAGTCAAGACTTGTCAAACTCTCGCAACCACAGAACATAAAACTCATATAAATAACGTTGGATGTGTCGAAATTGCTCACGTCAATATCTGTCAAACTGGTGCAATATTGGAACATCTGCGACATCGTGGTAACTTTTCTTGTGTCGAAACTACTGAGATCAATGGTTGTTAGATTGCTACAACGAGAAAACATGTTCATCATATCAGTCACATTCGAAGTATTGAAATGGCTGATATCAAGACTTGTCAGATTGGTGCAATAATAGAACATCTGACTGGTATTTGTTACATTTCCTGTGTCGAAACTACTGAGGTCGAGGCTTGTCAGACTTTTGCAAGAATCAAACATCATATGTATATCAGTAGCTTTTGCTGTGTTGAAATGGCTTAAGTCAAGGCTTTGCAGATTGTAACAATGATAGAACATACAATACATATTGGTCACTTCCGACGTGTTGAGGTATTGCAATCCTTCTATCTCCGTGATGGATTCCATTAGACTGAACCATGATGCTGTTGACACAGGTTGGGCAAGTGAGAAGGAAGGGGTGAACACCACATGCAGAATCGATGAGGCGGCATTTCGCCATCCTGGATAAGAATACCCGGTGTTCAATCCATAAGCCGTTCCCTCACGTGTCGCTTTCATATCATCATAATAGAAAGTCAGCGTAGTACTGTCGGGTGAGAGGATGACGTATGCCTCCCCTTTCACAAGTTTGAAGTAGCCGTTCTTCCACTGGAAAAAGTCGCCGGAAGTATCCACTCCGAAATTGAAGCCATCTGGAGCGATGATGGTGCAGGGGGAGGAGGCAGTGCCGACACCTTTGCAACAGTTTTCATCTATTGATGAGGATGTAGAGGAAATTATCAAATATTTAAGAGAGGAGCAGTTATAAAGCAGATTTGTTGTTCTCACATTCTCGTTAAATATGAAGTTGCTTAGGTCAAGAGTTGACAATCTTGTACAACCTCCAAACATATCTGCCACATCTTTCACTTTAGACGTGTCGAAATGGTTCAAATCGAGGGAGGTCAATTGTTGACAACCACTAAACATACCTAACATACTTTCCGCTTTCGACGTATTGAAATGGCTCACATCAAGGGACGACAATTTTTTGCAACCACGAAACATACTCCCCATTTTGTTCACGTTTGACGTGTCGAAATGGCTCACATCAAGGGAGGGCAAATAATTGCAATAATAAAACATTGCACTCATATCGGTCACGCTCGAGGTATCAAAATGACTCACGTCGAGAGAGGTCAATTGCTGACAAGCACCAAACATCCAACTCATATTCTTTACTTTCGAAGTGTCGAAATCGCTCAAATTGAGAGAGGTCAAATTATAACAATAATAAAACATCCAACTCATATTGGTCACGTTCGACGTGTTGAAATGGCTAAGGTCAAGAGTTGACAGACTTGTGCAAGATTGGAACATATAACTCATATTGGTCACGTTAGACGTGTCAAAATGGCTCAAGTCGAGGGAAGTCAATTGTTCACATACGCTAAACATAAAAGCCATATTGGTCACGTTAGACGTGTCGAAATAGTTCAAATTGAGGGTAGTCAGCTGAGAACACCTGGTAAACATGGCATACATAGTGGTCACTTCCGACGTGTTGAGGTATTGTAATCCTCCAATCTCCGTGATGGACCCCATTTTATAGAACCATCCACTTGTGGATACTGGTCTGGCGGCAGCGAAGGAAGGAGTGAACTCTACGTGCTGTATCAACGATGCAGCAGGATTCCAATCTGGAAAAGTATTTCCTGTGTTCAGGTCATAAGTCGTTCCTTCATGTGACGTTTTCTTTCCATCATAATAGAATGTCAATGTTGTGCTGTCGGGCGAGAGGACGACGTATGCCTCGCGGTCGGCATCATCACCTATGTGGATGATGAATGGGCTGCTGGGGCGCCCCACGGCCTCTTGTGCATGGAAGGTGAACGACTCCTGGGCATCAACCTCCATATTGGCCGACTTCTTATACACTTTGAAGTGTATTTCCTCGCCCGAGGCGATGTTGCTTCTCACGCGCAGGTAATAATAACGTTCCTCTTTCCCTAAAAAGGCCACCGACTGCACCTTCGCCACGCCCCGGCATTCCTCTCCGCAGAAAGCAGCCACTTCATAGTCATCCCCCGACACCCTTTGGTCATTGTCATAGAGATGAAAGAAAACGGTCATATCATATTCGTAACGGCTGATGTCGCAGGTCCAATGCTCTTGCGCCAAGACTGTCGTGGCTCCCATCAGGCAAGCCACTACTATCAACAATTTTCTAAAAACGTCCATAGTCGGTAAAGAAATTCAAAAAAAATTCTCCAATTCGGGATAAAAACCAACTCATTCGGGATAAATCCCAACTATTCTTGCAGGATCTTGACCACTTTTTCATACCATGTAGCACCGTGATTCAGGACAATGGCCACGACATAGACATCAGGTTTCAGTCCGCTCACGTTGATGCCCTCCTCCGGATATCCTTGCGTCTTGAGCATGGTCTCTCCCCCTGTGGAGATGACGTTCACCGAGAGTATGTTGCGGGTGTCGCCCTGGATGAAGAGTCTGTTGTGCAAAGGTCGTGGATAGACCACGTAGCGGTTGTTGGCATCCGTTGTGGCCACGTCGTCGGTGGTGCTGCGCAAATGCAACTTCACAGGGCTGGCCAAGGTGCCATAACGTTGGTTGCCGAAGGTGAGGGTCTCCTCCACGTCAAAAGGTCTTCCCGTGGCGTTCTCCACCGCCTTGAAGGAGATGGTGCCTGGCTGTGCGAGGTCGCCGTGGATGGTCATAAATAGCCTCCCCTCCACATATCTTCCAATGCCCCGGCATTCACCGTCGATGAAGGCCGCCACGGAAAAAGCACCCTCCACCACGGGGAAGCCGTCCAAGAGAGGTTGGCCGATGAGCGTCACGTTGTCTGCATGGCGGTGTGCGTCGTATGTCCATCCTCCCTCTTGATGCTGTTTAATATGGCTGGCAGATTCCGCGATGACGGGATACGCATTGGAATTTGGATAGGCGAACGACCCACCTTTCCCGGAGTAGTAAAGGAAACCCTCCCCTGGTCTCAAGGCCGTGAGGGTACCGGTCCATTTCCCGTTGCTGAAAGTGGCGAAGTCATCTACTCCCTTGATGATGTCGTTTTCAGTAGGCTGCAACAGTTGCAATGCATCGGCCACCGTCCGCTCACCCATCGGTACGTAGCCGATCCAGTTCCATCCCTCATGGAGTGTGACGGGCGTCGCACTAGGACTTGCCGCCGTACCCTCCCAGGTGTGGTTGACATCCTCTGTGACGTGCAATTTATAGCCGTTGGTTGGCGTGATGTTGTCCAACCCTCCTGTCAGTCCATAGACAGGGTCGTTGATGAGTTCGTCAGTCATCCCCACCAGGCGGTCGGTGCTTTCCGTGATGGGTTGTAGGAAGCGACGTGCATCCTGCCACTCCGTGTCGGCCAGGTTGGAGGAAAACCAGTTCCACCCGCTTTTCAAGTTCAGGGTGAGCCGTGTGTCGTCGGAGAGGATGACCCGATAGGCTGTCGAAGGCTGTGAGAAACAACCGCCATTGGAGGCTGCCACATAATACACGCCTTCCTCCGTGGGTGTGAAACGCTGGCCGTCGGCCCCTTCTATGGGTCTGCCCTCCTCATCAAACCATTGGTTGCCGGTCTCAGCCGACGAGACGAGGGTGTGTGTGCCCTCCACGGTGACGGAAGGCGCGTCGAGCGGTTTGAGCACGCTGAGTTTCAGCACGTAAATGCTGTCACATTGGTAGTCGTTGCTCACGGTGCAGGTGTAAAGCCCCGCCTTGTCGTAGGTCTTGCCGTGGAAGTCATAGGCGTCACCTTGACAGATGGTCACCTCTACGGAGTCGGGCATGGGTTGTTGCAACACATGTTGGAGGTGGAGGGTGAATGGTTTTGCAAATGTCATCCCTCCGTCGTCGGTGGTCTTGATGCGTACGAGGAAGACGCTGTCCTCGGCACATTTGAAGGAGTTGTTGATGCGCAACTCGTCATTCTCCACTATGAATAGGTCGTTGTGAATGGCACCCTCGCCCTCCGCCAGTTCATAGACGCAGGCGGTGTTCTCCTCCGTATCCACGGTGGAGAGTTTGCCGATAAACCCACCTTGCTCCAAGTCATCCTGGAAGATGGAGTCACTGAGCACAAGGTCGGTGGGCGCGAGGTTGAAATTGATCACCACGTCGGGTTCAGTCTTCAACGGTTCTCTGTTGCCAACGCGGTCCACAGCGATGGTGAAAAGCCGGTATTGTCGCCCTTTCTCCACGGGGAAGACGACAACTTCATCCACCTGGCAGGTGTCCACCTCCTCGTATGCGCCGTTGATGTTGGCTTGATAGAGTAGGAAGTGGCTGAGGCCCGAGCCGCCCTCGTCGTCGCTCGCCTCGATATGCAGGAGGTAAAGGCTGTCATCGTTAGGGTCTGGGGTTGCCGTCACCTTGCTGGTGGGTGCGCCAGCATCCACAGTCACGCACCATCGGTTGGTGGGAATGGTGTCGTTTTGGTCGAAGAGGATTTTGGCAAAGATGCTGATGGTGTCGCCGGTATGCATTTCTTCGTCAGGGGTGAGTTGGAAGGTCACCATGCCTTCGCCCACATGGGTGGAGTCATTCACCGGCAGCATTCCCGTATAGATATCGGTGGGTGCATGACCCGTGGCAGGGTCGATGGTGTAGAAATGCCAGAACCCTTGTCGGCGTTTCATATCGAGACCAGCAATCAAGTCCACACAGTAGCCCAAAGTGTCGCGTAGGTTGATGCGAGTTTGGTAGGCATTGGAGGGTCTGTCCACCACAAATGACATATTGGAGAAACTATAACTACCAATGCCGAAGCCTTGCATCAATGCTCTGGTGGGGAAGTCGAAACGGATGTCCACCGTCTGCGCCGGGGCGGTGGCAAAATCCGGGTCGTTCTCAAACATGATGGTGTAACGCAAGATATCGTTGATGCTCACCCAGCGAACGGAGTCCACGCCAACAGGACCTAACAACTCGTTGGGGTCGTATGAGGTGACACTCATCAGCGAGGTATCACCCAAAGGGGTGGTCAAAGGCTCTGGATCCTCGGGGGGACAGTCATCACCCATTGTACATTGATTCTGGGCTTGCGCTTGAATGGCAAGACATAATATGATGAGCAAAAGAATTTTTTTCATAACTTCAATAATTAAGTTGTTTGCATTGTTTCTGCCCTTTTTCCTTCTTCTTATTATATTTATCTTTGTTTAAATCACCATTTTTCAACTTTTCATCTACCAATTGATCATACTTATCCATCATATCATTGACCCAATCTTGACAATTATGACTTCCTAAAGAATAATCTCCATAATTTTCAGGCCAATTATTGGGATCTGATAATACTTCTTTCATAATACCATCATCAAACCAAATGGGTTTAAAATTCCAATCTGTCATAGGTTTATATGAATTAGCAAGAGGATCATTTATAAGAGTATTATAATTATTATTATTGGGATAGTCACCATAACTAATGTTATTAATAACATATGTATTGTTCTTTAATGTTATTTTTTGAGGAGTTGTAAACCATAAAGCTTTATGTCCTAATCTACTATTATCCTTTTTATCAAAGGGATTCTTATTATATATCATATAAGCCATATAAATTACGCTAAAACCACCAAATCTTGTAGCAAGTATATGTTCCATAACTATATGCTTATATTTACCAGTTGTGGGGGGGAAATTTTTAAGTATTTGTTGATCTAAAGGTCTGATAGCCACGCACCCTTTCCCCATCGGATCCTTCAGCGCCATCACGCTATTATTCACATACGCATAGTCGTTCATCCCATCGACATATCCTAATGGGTCTTTCTGCATGAACCTGCCCAACCCCGGGTGCATGGCTCTGGCCCTGAAATAGTAGTTGTTTGACTCCATATCATACTCCCTGCCGGTGAAAAGGATGTTGTTGCCGATGGCCGAGGCGTTGATGGCTGTTCCATTCGCATTGAAGAACCTTGGTGCGCCAAAGGGGTCGTAGTTGATACGTTCCAACACATTGCCCTTGTTGTTGGTCAATGCTCTTGTGGAACCTAAATGGTCGGCGTGGTAGTAATAGGCGTTGCTCCCTTTCATCATCATCAACGTCTCGTCGATGTCTTCGCCATAGATGTAGGAATCCATAAGTGAATTATTTTCATATTCCTCAATCATCTGGTTGCCAGCGTATGCATAGCGTGTTGTCCTTCCCCCCACGACCTTGGCCACTCGTCTACCCAAGGCGTCATATTTGTAGGTGGCGCTATTGCCATCAAGTGCTACGAGGCGGTTGTTGACATCGTAGAGATAGCGGTGCGCACCATCATTTGTCAGGTTGCCATTGTCATCATATTGCGGTGTCGTCGCTCCATAACCGGTAAGGCTGGTGTAGGCATTCACGTTGTTGACCGCGTAGGAGGTGGTGTTTCCATCCACCGTCGCCTTTTTGCGATTACCCACGAGGTCATAGACGAACGACTTGTGAGTATCACTCCGGTTGAAACTCGTCAACTGCGAGATGGCATCATATCCATAGGTCTCCGACCTGCTATTGTCCAACCCATCGGTTCGTCCCGTCATGTTTCCCGCTGCGTCGTATGTCATGGCGAGTTGCATCACGCTTTTGTTGGCATTCACCGCCGCGAGCCAACCGTTGTCATCATAGGTGTAGTCGGTGACGACACCATTGGCATACGTCATCCGACTCCTGTCACCTGCCCCGTTGTAGTCGAAGGTGGCCAATTCTGCTCCGTTTCTTGTCACTGAGGCTAATAGTCCGCGTCCGTTGCGTCGCTCCACCACCGTCGTCCCTCCGGGATAGGTGATGGTGCGTGTGCCTGCCGCCACGTCGTAGGCGTAAGCGGTGGTTTTCCCGCCCGATGTTTCCGAAGTGAGCCTACCGGCAAGGTCGTAAGTCAATTGCACGTTGGCATTGGCATTGGTGGCTGTCATGAGTTGCCCAACCGCGTCGTAGGCATACCGCTCAGAACTCTTGTCGCTATGGGTGGCCGAGAGTAGTCTTCCTAAAGCGTCATACACCATTTTCGTCTTCCTCCCTGCACGGTCGGTCTCTTCCACTAAATTGCCCACCTCGTCATAAGCATATTGGAGGGAGCGTCCGTTGGCGAAGGTGATGGCCGTCGTCTGCCCCAAAGCATCATAAGTAAAGGAGGTAGCGTGCCCCAATGCATCGGTTGCCTTGACGAGATTGCCTTCCGCGTCGTATGATAGGTGTGTGGTGGCATTGAGGGCATCGGTGAGCGAAACCAAACGGTTCAAGGCATCGTAGGCGTAGGTGGTGGCATTGCCTAAGGCATCGGTCGTGGAGAGGAGGTTGAAATTGGCATCGTAACTATAGTTTGTGGTGGCTCCCGACGGCAGTGTCTTGCTGATGACGCGACTGAGGCCGTCGTAGGCATAGGACGTGGTGCGTCCCTCGCCGTCGGTTTCGGTGAGGGTGTTGCCGTTGGCATCGAGGGTGTAGCGAATCAGTGTTCCCGTATCGTCGCTGACACGTACCACCTGGTTGGTCTCGTCATACTCGAAGGCGAGGGTGTTACCGTTAGGCAGGAATACGCTGATGAGGTTGCCTGCGGCATCGTGGTCGAAACGTGTGACCTCCCCTGCACCATTGGTCTTCGACACGGGTTTGTTGCGCTCATCATAGTCCATACGCTCCGTGCGCCCCAGTTCGTCGGTGATGGCCGTCACGTTGCCCCTGCCGTCGTATTTCACCTTATAAACACCTCTCATAGGGTCCGTGCGTGTCACCATCCTTCCCATGGCATCGTAGGTGTAGGCCGTCACTTGGTTCTTGGCATCGGTCACCCTCACCACCTTGCCCGTCTTGTCGTGGCTGAGGGCAGTGCGGTGCCCCAAAGGGTCGGTGAGGTTGGTCAACCTCCCCGTAGCGTCATAGGCCAAAGAGAAAGAGTTGCCAGCAGGCGAAGTGACACTGACGAGCCTTCCTTGTCCGTCGTAGGCATATTGGGTGACGTTGCCGACGGCATCCATCACCTGAGAGGTGGTACCGTCGTCGTTGTAGGTCAGGCGGGTCACGTTGTTCAGCGGGTCGGTGACGGTCAGCGGCCATCCCTTGTCGTTGTTGACGACTGTATATGCTAGTCCCTCAGGCCCATTGAGTGCGGTGAGGTCGCCCTTGTCGTTGTAGGTGAAGCGATAGGTGTTGCCGTTGGCATCCTGGTATGATGTGAGGTTGCTCCATTCGTCGTATGCGTATCGCTGAGAGTTGCCCAAAGGGTCGGTGGCCGTCAGCATGTTTCCTTTTTCATCATAGGTGTAGGTGTTGGCATGACCGTTGGCGTCGGTTTGCCTCACCACATTGTCGTTCTCGTCATACTCCAGAGTGGCCTGTATGCCGCAACACAGTCCCACCTTCTCCACCACGCGGCCGTACTCATCCCAGCGGTAGTAGGAATAGAGGCTTTTTGGCTCCTCGTAATCGACAAAGACGGTCTTGTCGTCATCATAGCGGATGCTCTTGTCACTCACCTCCGTCTTTATACGACTGACCATTCCCGAAGCGTTATAGGTGATGCGGGTGGTGTGTCCGTTGGCATCGGTGATGGCGTTGATATGGTTCGCCTTGTCATAGCCGTAGAGGGTGGCATTGCCCATATTGTCCACCACCTTGATGAGTCGTTGGTTACCGTCGTAAGCGTAGGTGAACGCTCCGGGATGGAAGGTCGAGGTGGTGCGGGTGAGCAGTCCGTTGGTGTAAGTGAGGTTGACGGTGTGTTCCACGGCATCCTCTATTTTCACAAGTCGGTCTTCATCATAGGTGAATCTCGTGCGATTGCCATGGCGGTCCTCGATAGCCGTCAACTTGATGAAGAGGCTGGCTGGACTGGTGCCCTCGTCGTCACTGCCGCTCTGAGAAGGCGAGCAATCCACTTTTTTGCGTACGTAAGGATGCGTGCGGTTGTAGGTGCTTGCCAATTGGACGCGCTTGCGCACATAGGGCAACGTAATGGAGAATTGCGAGCCAAACTGATAGCGCATCCCCTCCTTGGTGGTGAGCACATATGCATAGTCACTGATCCGCGTGAGGGTGCTGAAAACACCCGGCGGTGCCTGGTACTGGTCGCCAAACCGTTGATACGTGTCGGAACGCCCGTCGCCGGTGGACACCATCACGTCACCGTTTTCTGCCACAGTGCAACTCATTTCGTAGCCCAAGGAGAAACCAAGCCCGTAGCCGTAGTTAAGGGTGTTGGCCGAACTGTTGTAATAAAACGCCAGTTGCATGGGCATTTGGGAGGTTTGCGTGCGCATTTCGGTACGAGCGAAGAAGAGTACACCGTTGTAACTGTTTACCATCAAACCGTTGGGGCCGGCGATCTTCGGGTGTATGATGTTCTGTGCGTGGCTGACGAGCATGGCGAAAGCCAATATGACAAGAAAGATTGTTTTTCTCATAATTCTTGGGTTATTTGACTACATAAAGGTAAAGGTAACTGGCTCCAACCACATATTGTTTGAAGAAGCACCTCATCACCCCTTGCTTGCCAGGCGGTATGGTGATGCATCCCCTAACATCTTGTTCACCATCGGGATAGAGGCATATTATGTTCTGTGGGTTGGTTTTAAGGCCATCGGTGGTGGTGGCAAAGTCGCCATCTTCGGAGGCAAAGAGGAAAGCTCTCAGGACAATATCGGTCTTCCCGCTATTGGCATAGGAAATGGTGACAGGTACAGACTCTTCCATGCGCACCCAGTGGGGTGCTTCGATTTTCACGCCCAACCCCACACTGGTGGCTGGCACCACCTTGAAAGCATCCTTAAGGGTGGCTTGAGTGCCATCGGGTAATTCAGAGAGCAAGTCGTAGGTTCCAATATCGGCCTTGTCCAAGTTAAAGGTGACATCGGTGGACGAACTGTTGTTAAAGACGAGGCGTTCCACAGGAATGACCTTGTCGTCTTTTATCAGTCGGAAATCCATGATGCTGTCGAGCAAGGCTCCTTGGATGCCGGTGGAGACCCATCCATCCTTGCCACCTTCAGTGATGGAAAGACGTGAGGCACCAAAGGGAATCTCCTCGGCCGTGAGTGTCATTGTTACCTGCGAGGAGGAACTTTCCCCTTCGTCAAGTGTGAAGTCATACAGCCCTTGCCCGCTGAAGGCATTGGCCTGTGCCAACACATAGTAGGTGCCTTCCTGCGTATGCGGGAGGATGATCTGCTGGTCATTGGATCTCCAATCTGTTGTGCCATAGTCGTAACGAGCCGTGGAAGGCACCGCCTCGTAGGCTACATAGAGTCCCGCTTGTGCATTGTCTGGACTTTGCAGGCGCAGGGCGAGCGTGGATTTCGCCTCTTCCTGCTGCATGGCAACCTTGTAGTAACCGACGGTGTTGACGGTCGCCGAGGTACCAGGTTGGAGATAGGCAAACTCAATGGCACTGGTCGATGTCTGCACCCCGTCGTTATTGTCATAGTCACTTTCAAAGATGCCTTGGGTAGCGTTGGTTTTCACAATGATGTGATAATTACCTTCCACGACATTGGCGATGCGCCCCGTGGCGTGTCTGGTTAGGGCCTGTCCGGGGAGGATGTTCACTTCACCCGACACTGTCCCCACAAAGAGGTCATTGACATCCCATCGGTCATCAGTGGAGAGGTAGATGGCATCGTGCAACGTTCCTTCGGCCTCGAAATAACCGACATTGCTTACCTCATAGTCGATGGTGACGGGCGCCCCGGCGGTGATGTGGGCATCGGTGGTCACCCTTGAGACCTCAAGGTCGGCGGGTGCGTCCTGCCTGCCTTCAACCATAAGGGTCTGACGTGCAGTGTTGTTCGAACGATTCTTATCCACCATGGCACCAGTGGGATCGGCAGAGATGTGCAATACATAGTAGCCACTGAGGTTGTCGGGAAGTCTCAAACGGAGGGAGAAGGTGTAGTCTTTGCCGACAGGCAAATTGCCATTATGGGCCTTGCTACCCAAAGAGCGGTCGGTGTTGGTGTCGAGTGTATACCCGTTGGTGATGTATGCCGCATCGGCCCATTTGTCCACATGGGTGATGTCATCGCCTATGTTGCTCACCTTGGCTGTCACAGTGATGGTGTCGCCGCCTCGGCAACGTCCCTCCACTGAAAGGAGGGAGATTTGCAGGTCGGACAATGGGGCTTGCACCACATGGAGTGCAGCCTTTGCTGTATTGTTAGCGATGGACAGTTCTTCCATCGACTTTTTGGGATTGACGACGAAGAGGAGGTACTGTTCACCATCCTTGTCATCGGGCAGGTTGAGGGTGGTGCGCATGCTTACAGTCGCTCCATTGGACAGTTCGCTTGTGGCAAGGGTGGCCAGCAATATGTCTTGCTGCGTCCCGTCGGACGAGAGATAGACCAGTATGGTATTGGCATCAGCCTTCCAAGTTCCGTTGTTACAGAGCGTCCATGTCACCTCCGCGGGAGTGGAAGTGGTGACGTTTGCTGGCACTTGGATGTCCTGAATAACAAGGTCAGGAAGGTTGCCGTATATATAGGTACGCGCAGCAGCGTTGTCATCATCGGTGTAAGTTTCGCTGAGCATACCATCACGATTTAAGACGATATGGAGATAACAATCGCCACCCATTACATTTTCGGGTATAATTGCCGTCACATGAATGGTTTTCTTTTTCCCACTGCCCAAGCCGTTGAGGGCTGCCTGCTGCGAAGAGAGGGTGCATGGCGTGGATTCGGAACGGGAGAATACCGAACTCTTTGACACGAAGACCTCTTGTAGCACGTTCTTGCCTACCGCCGACAGTCCGCTGTTGGTGACCATATAGGAGAGCGTCACTTGTCCTCCAGGTGTAACGGTGGCTGGTGCAGTGAGTGTATTCACCACGAGGTTGGGCCGACTGTCGATAGGTGTGGGTAGTGTCTCGTCGGTATAGAGAAAATATTTCCTCATCATGTTGCTCTTGTTGTTGGCGGTGCTGACTTCTTCGATGCGGTTGTCGACATTAGTGGTTACATAGATGTATCGATAGCCGGACAAGTTTTCTTTGGAGGGGATGGTGAGGTTGGCCATCAGCGTCTTCTCTACTCCCGCAGCGATGGTCACCATATTGGTGACTTGACCTAAAAGAATGGCATTGTCCCCATTGGCATTCTTGGCGGCATAGAAACGGTCGGTGAGTTTCACGTTCTTCAACTCTCCCTCGCCCTGATTGGTCACCTTCCATGAAAAAGCCACCTTGGCATTGGAGGCCAGAGTGTCCGCCGACACGGTGAGCAGTTGGGGGGCGAGGTCAGCCTGCACCACCTGCATAGTGATAGGCCCGTATGTGTTGTTATCCTCGCCTTCATATTCGAATACTTTATTGTCGGCATCCAACATCAAATATATATCATAGGTGCCTGGGGCAAAATCTTTCATGGTCACATCAACGTCTTTTGAATAACCAGTGAAAGGTAGTACTTGAATAGCACCACCACTTGATCCACCCGATTCAGAATGGACCAACCCATAGGTGGTACCAGAAGACCCAGAACCGGAACTGCTTCCTGAAGTTCTCTTTCCATAGGCGATGGTGGCGATGCAGGGAGAGTCATCGGTCAGCGGACTTCCGTGCTGCGTGGCATACACCTTGTCATCCCACGCTTTCTCGTTGGGTTCACCCGGCCCCTTGTTATCCACCTCATAGGTGAATTTGAAAGGCTCGCCAGCAGTGACCTTATTTGGCATTATGACACTGGTCACTTCCAAGTCGGCTCCTGGAGTGAGAAGAACATCCATTTTTTCGCTACATCCCCAATTGTTGGCGGTGTTGGCAAGTTCGTAAACGGCATCCTCGGCATCGACCTGCACATGGAAATAAGTGTCACCATACCAATCCAGAGGGACATACACCCTTTTCGACCAATATGTACTGTCTCCTGGCGACAATGAAATGAAGATGTTGCTCCATTCTATAGGACGAAGAGGTTCTGCATTGGGGTCAGGCGAGTGCGAGATATAGACAATGTTCCAAATCTTGGTTTTCTCTATGGCCTTGTCACCTTGATTAGCAATGGAAGCACCCACATAAAATCCCATATATGAGTAAACCAAGTCAACCAAAAATCCCGTGTTAACTTTGCCACCGCGAGACTTACTTCCTTCTTTAACTATATATGAATATGTATCAGGGATATAAAGACTATCAATCACCACACTCCTCACCACGAGGTCGGGCAATGGTGGCACGCCGATATCGATTTGCTGATAGAAGAAGTTGTCACTTCTTCCACCACTTTCTCCCTCTTCCGCCACCAAGTCTGATGACACTCGTTGTGCGTATAGGAATCCATAATCGGCGGTCTCAGGTTCGTAGGGCCTTGGCAACGTGCCTCCAGCAGGTGTCAAGTCGATGTCATCCACGCAATACATGTCAGTGCACACAACGATGTCGTAGAGACCATACATACGTTCTGGCAACGTGACGGTGACACTGTTCTCATAGGATGCTCCTGCGTTGAGTCCCACGGGGTTGTCCACCACAGCGAGCAGCCTCCGCCCCGTGACGTTGCTGCCTCCCAAGATATCGGGTGTAAGCCATACATAGTCTTTCCACGACTGTGATTCGGTATCTCCTCCATCGTTGCGTACAGTCCATTGGATGGTGAGGTTCATCCCCGCGACGGCTTCGGAACAGTCAACAGCCACCACATGGAGGTCGGGCAGGTTTTTCACCACAATGTGGCCAGCCACGGTCTCCTCCACCACGTTCTCCCCGCCCCGCAGGCTCATCACCACATCGGTGAGAACCATGTCATATGTTTTTCCCCCAGCGACACTGCTGGCGGCTTGCAAGGTGATGGCGAAGAGTTCTCCTCCGATGGACGAGATGGGTTGGTTGGCTGAGGAATAGACGATGAACATATATTCGTTGTTGCCCGTCTTCCTGGGGGACACCCTGTGGTTCGCCAACCGCTCCGTCTTTACGAGGGAGGGGATGTCGAGTGAAAAGCCAGCGGGCAGGGTGAGGGTGAACTGCACACCCACGATGTCTTGGGTGTTGTCCATCGCCACGTGCAGGGTAGCCTGTCCCCCTGCAGACAGCAGAACATCATCCACTGTCAGGCGGTTCTTCTGTGCCGCCGTCGTGAGCGAAACGAGGGCGAGAAGCCACGCTAATACGAAAGGTTTAATATGATGCTTATCCATGATTCAATGTGCTTCAATGGTGATTTTGCGTGTACTGATACTTCCGTTGGCGAGATATACCTTTATAATATACACTCCGGGCCTCAACCGTCTGGCCACCTGCTTGAAGTCTTCCGTGGTCTCTCCTGTCATATTGAGGCCGTCGAGGGTGAGGATGCTGTAGCGTTGTCCAACTAGCGGGAGGTCTGTTAATCGTGTGGCATTTTCGCCGAGGGTCACGGCGATAGGTTCTGCTTCGCTGTTGGCCAAGCATGCATATATGGGTGAGGGATTGTCGCCTTCCACATTGCAAAGAACGTGGTCGCCCTCCGGGAGGGTGCCACCGAACGACCATGCCACGAGGTGGAGGCCGTCGGTAAGAATGCGTGTCTGGTAGTCAAAGCCGTGGGAAGCGAAGAACGCCTCATAGCCACTGGCAGAAGTACAGCCGTCCATCCGAATGTCGAGAGCGGCCACGGGGACGGTAGAGCAAAGATGCAAGCTACCATCAGTCACGAACACCTGCGCAGCGGTTTCTCCCATATTCGTGCCAAGTACGTGGGCTGGAGCGCCAGCGGTATGGTCGAGGTCCAAGAGCACATCGACCAGACGCACGAGATCCTGAAGGTTGATGACACTGTCCTCCCACAGATTGGAAGCAGTGAAGTTGAAAAATTTCTTGTAGTTCTTGAGGATGTAGTCGACGACGGTCTGCAGGTCGAGCACATCCACCATTCCGTCAAAATTGGCATCTCCATCATCAAAGTCGAGAACCATGCCCAGGATGGAGTTGACTGCTTCACCTGTCTGACTGGTAACAACAAGGTTATCACCTTTTGCCGTACGGTAGGTGGCGTTGTAAGAGGTTAACGAGATGGAGTGGCTCCCATCCTTATATTCAAGGAGGAAGGTGCAGTTGCCAGCGTTGCATTTTAAAGTGTAGCCATCCAAATACTGTTGGAGTGCGTGGTCATAGATGAGTATGGAGGGTATCTCTTCTTCCAGGGTCATCTGAGGCAATGAGAAATGCAAAGTGGTGTCGAGAGTTTGGTTGGTGAGATTAAGATTCGCCACTTTGCTGGATATGGTGGGATTGACCTCCGTCAAATGGTTGTAGGAAGCATCAAGCAATTCAAGAGAGGTGAAACGGGAGGCAAAGAGACCGATGTTTCCTGTCATCTGGTTGTAGGAAAGGTTGACACTCTCCAAGGCAGGTAAACGGGAAGTGACGAGGTCGATGTCACCTGTCAACTGGTTATGGGAAAGGTCGATGCTCTTCAAACTTGCAGCAGCGGGCACCTGCCCTTCCATAACACCAGAAAAATATGAAGCGACATCACCCGAAAGGTTGTTGTTGGAGAGGTCGAGTGCTTTCAAGAAAGGCAATTGGAGCATACTTGTAATCCCCCCTCCTGAGAGCTGGTTTCTTGACAAGTCCAACTTGACGACATGCTCGTTTACCAACGTCACACCTTTCAAAGAAGTTGCACAAGATTTACCCTTACTCATATTCCATGGTGTTGTCCAACCATTAGCCACCAACTCCTCACGGATGGTGCATAGAATGGCCCATTCCTCATCAGTGATGATGTTGCTATTGGTACTGCTGCTCGTGACAAAAGGACGGATGGTAGCAAAACCACTCCAAGGAGAGGTTGTGGAGTATGACCATTCACTTCCCTCTGGCACGTAGAGCCTACACACATCAACGGGAACGGAAGAAAAAACACCTGAGCCACATGCCGGGGGGATTGGGTTATAGCAATTAACGACTTTGAGGTAGGTGCAACCGGAAAAAGCATCATTTCCTATGCTCGTCACGCCCTCTGGAATGTCGATGCCCGTTATTGGGCATCCATTGAATGCATTCTCCCCTATACTACAAACCGTCTCAGGAATCTGAATGCTATTGATAGAGGAGGCATTGAAGGCATTCTCGCCAATGAAGACCAAACCTTCTGGAAGCAGCACCTCTGACAAATTTGGAGAACACCCATTAAAACCATTAGGTCCAATTCCCACGACCTTGTAACCATTGACTTCAGACGGGATGGTGACACAACCCCACGTGTTTGGATTGATGGAAACTGTGCCATTGCCCACCTGCACCGTCTTGGCAACAGGATCGATGATTTTGAACACCATCCGCACACCCTCGAAAGTAAGGGCAGAGAAAGTATTGTCATCTATCACGACGACCTCATTATCGCCTTCGTCGCCAAGGGTGAAATATCCGCTTTTCCATACAAAATAGTCGCCCGATGTGTCGATGCCCCCGAAATCAAAGCCTTCTGGCACATAGAGCACACAAGGTCTATCAGGGGTACCCACACCTTCACAAGCATTATTGTCCATACCACTCATAGAAGCGGAAACCTTAAGGACACGGAGGTTATAACAGTCAGCAAGCATATAATGCGTCTCTCTGGCTTTGCTCATATCAAACGTGCTCAAGTCCAAGGTTTCCAAAAAATCACATCCCTCAAACATACGTCCAAACTTCAACATATTGGAGGTATTGAAGTTCCTTAAGTCTATGCTGGTCGAAAAGTGGGAATAATAGAACATGGCATCAGCGTTGATGGTTTCGGAGGTGTTGAGATATCTCATACCTTCCACTGAGCAAAATTCCGTTTCTCGCAGCCAACTATGTGTTAGTTCTGGTCTCACTTTGGCAAATGAGGGTTCAAAAACAACGCTTTGAAACCATTCCCCATACCATTCAGGCTCGCCATCTACTTCCTCAAGTCCGTAAACGGTTCCATTGCGAGACATATGTTCACCATCGTAACAAAAAGTGAGTGTGCCATCATCATCAGATATTACGACGTAAGGTCGGATGGCAAAGACCTCCTCTTCATCTATCTCGATAATTTGTTGAAAATCCTTCCACACCTCGGCAGCCATAAAAGCGGCCTTGCTACCAATAGGTACATATAAAATGTGTTCGTAGCAGTTTGGGAAAGCATCCTCGTCAATTTCAATGGGATGAGAGAAAGCCACAAAAACCTTTTTCAAATCCTCCCAGCTGGAAAAAGCATAAGACCCTATGCTGGTCACACTCTCTGGAATGGCTATAAAAGACAACCCACATTCTGAGAAAGCCTCATTACCGATGGAAGTGACACTTTGTGGGATGACTGTGTTTTTACAGCCTGAAACAAGAGTGTTGGTAGCTGTTTCTATGACGGCATTGCAGTTGTCGCGTGAATCGTAAACGGTGTTGCCCTCTGCCACCTGGATGTATTTCAACCCTGCATTGTCCGAAATCGGATTACCCCCGTCAAGATGCATATTGGTCACACTTGCAGGGATAATGATTGATTTCAGATTGCAACCTGCCATAGCATAATTCTCCAACGTCTCGATACCTTCTGGCAAGACAATCGATTCCAATTCACACCATGCCAAGGCTTCCTCACCAATTTTCGTAACAGGGTAGTCATATATCGTGGCGGGAATGACAAGGTTCACATTAAAGTCACCTTCATGGTTAGTGACCGTATAGGTTTCTGTCTTATCATCAAATCTGTATATCACACCTTGATTGTCAAGATAAGTATAGACAAGGGGGCGACTATCGCTAGTGAACAACGTATAATCGAAGCAACGAGCAAATCCCTCATCATCACTGACAGAAACAGCCAATGTGTTTTCACCTATTCTTAACAAATCTTTGGAAATGACTGAAATGTTGCTATTGTCATCGTAGTTGTCGTCAGTATAGCCTTTCATCACTTTCACTCCATTGATATAAACGGTGGCAATGTCGTCTGCTAATACCTGAAATATATAATAATCGTTAGATATTTCTGAAAGGATAAAACTACCTCGAAGATAGATACTACTATAATCGACATTCCAATCATATCCCTGGTTGATATCATAATAATTACTTCCTATGGGACCTGTCAGCGTGTCCCATTCAGAATCATCATATCCGATGGTATACCAAGGATTGCCAGCATTGTCAGCAGGCGGTGGCACGTCATCTATGTGGTCTTTGAAGAAATACTTCATCTGCCATTGTGTTTCGCTGCCCCATGGCAGGATGACGTTTTGGTCACTGGAGGATTGTGCTCTTGTCGTCATACCCCAAAGACTCATTAAGATAATGGTGAAAAAGGATTTTATTTTCATAGGATATTGATGTTTGTTGCCATATTCTCTGCAAAAATAATAAAAAAGAGGGAATCATCGGTATCTTAACCTTTTTTTTTCTATTTTGAATACAACTTTCCCCATCAGTAGTGTCATATTCGTGTTAAGACATACGCCAATTATTCCGTCGAGCAGTTCTCCATGACCAACCCCTCCACATCCTCCTCCACGATGGCGGGACGGAAATCCTCTGCCTCCAACGACAACCGCACATTCCTCAAAGTGACACCTCGCACATGCCGGAGATAGAACCCCCATGAAGGCAACTCGCCAAACATGGTAAACTCCGGGTATTTGTCAATCTGTTCGGGAACATCTCCCTTGCGCCACAGAGGCACGTAGGCCATTCCCTTCGACGCACGTCCGGGATAAACGATATTGACATTCTCCAACAGCACCTCCTCGATGCAGTTGCCCGGGATGCCGCAGATGGGGGCAGGATGGATGTTGTGGAAATAGTCCACCTCCGGGCCACGCAGGTCATAGTCAATGTCCGGCCGCCCGAAAGGCACCTGAGCCGAAAGGTTGGAGATGCGGACACGCCGGATGGCACCCTTTCTGTTGCCGGAACGCTGTCCGAGACGTATGAAAAGGGCATTGCCCGTGTTGACCGCTGTAATGCTGTCTGCCACCACATCCTCTATCGTGGCTCCATCCACACTCTCAATAGCCAAAGCAGAGCGGAAGGTATCAAACACACGAATGTTTCGGATATGTATGCGACGGAAAGCACCGTATGAAGCGGAACCGAATTTCACGGCACTGGCACTGCTCCTTATCTCGCAGTTGCTGATGACAACATCCTCGTTGCCGCTTTCCGGGTCGTAGGATTTCAGGCAAATGCCGTCATCCGCGCTGTTCACACGGCAGTCCTCCACCATCACGTTACGGCAGTCTGTCAGGTCGATGCCGTCATTGTTCCAATAGGCTCGATTATGGATGTCAAGGTGGCGCAACACCACTCCGCTGCAGCGGTTGAAGGACAGCCCCCACCCCGCACTGTTACGCAACCGCACACCTTCTATGCGCACATCCTCGCAGCCGACGATGTTGAACAGCGTGGGGCGAGCCAGTTCACTGGGCCGGTGCCGTCGCTCGTTGTAGTTGGGGTCCACCAACTCTCCCGTGTGGTGCAAACTGTCAATGGTCAATGCCAACGCCTGCCCCTGGCCGTCGATGACACCCTTTCCCGTAATGGATATCCCCTTGACATTCCTCGCGACTATCAGCCCCCGATGTGAATTGTCCTTCAAGCGGTCACCAGCAACCTGGCCGGCATCAACTGCCTTATAATCGTAGGGTGATGTGCTGCCCAGCAAACACGCCCCTTCTTCCAAGTACAGTTCCACACCATTCCTCAGTTCCAACTGCCCTATCAAGTATTTCCCCTTGCTGAACGTGACACGACCGCCACCACTGCCACCCACCTTGTCAATCAAAGCCTGCAGTGCGCCCGTATCCATTCCCGGCACAGCAAGATAGTCCTGAGCCACGCCTCTCAACGCAAGAAAGAAAAAAGCCAAAAACAAAGAATACCGCTTCATACTGCAAAATTACGAAAAATCATAAAATAAACAATGACCCATAAGACTTTTCTGAGCGAGGCTAAAAACATTCAATGATTATCCGCATCTTTCCGCAAGTGCTTCCCAAAACGCCACGAGGCCATCATTGCTGTAGGGAATTATTTCATATAATTCCTAACGCCAAGAAGAACAAGAAGAAAAAAAACGCTTGGTCGCTAATAAAAAAATATAAAAAGCAATAAAAATATTCGTCAGCAAATCCAAAACGCTGGACGCTTTGGAAAACGCCTGAAGGCGGGAACAAAAAGGAGAAAAAACATTCTAACAACAAGCGAGTCAAAAGGCTCATTGCGCAGGTAATTCTTTTCGCCAAGAACAGGCATCAAAGGCAAGGAATTGCTTGAAGCAACTCCCTGCCTGCGAATGTATCTGATTAGAACTGCAGTGGCTCGCCGCTCTCGATGAATTGCAGTTCCTTTTCGGGAAGTTTGAAGCACTTCACGATTGGTGAGGTGCGAATATCGATACCTTTGGCCACATACTCCTGTCGGAGGTAGGTGTAGAGGGCGGCCATGCCCCTCTCCTTGCTCCCCTCCTCCTGGTTGGTATCTCTCTCCTTGACTTTTCCTATCCGCTGCCGCCATTTCGGCAGGAACGACTTGGCGCACTGCCTGAGCACGTCAATCATGTCGAACTGTCCGTAAGTGCTTTTATGGTCGGTGATGTACTGCGCGAAATAGAGCAGGGCACCGAAGACGGAGAGCTCGGAGCCGTATTTGGCGACGAAGAGTTCCGCCACCCTTCTCACGGCGTTGTCGATGATGGGCTCGGCAGGCTTTGCCAAGGAGTAGATTCCCCGGATGTTGTTCTCCACCAGTCGGTTGGCCAACCCCTCCGAATAGGTGCTGTCGAGCAGTTTCAATGTCATATAGGAATAGCAGGTACACTTGTCGGCATTGGCGAGGGCTGCCGTCCATTTGGCAGGAGCGAAATAGGCGAGCACCTCTCGCTCAGAAGGGAAGATGCGGAGGAATGCCTCCCCGTCTGATTTCTGATTCACGGATAAAGCGTTCTGTCTCTTCGATGGCTGTGCGCTGAGCGTCTGCGATGAGTTCAGCTGAAGTAGGGCGAGTTGTTTTGTCATGGTTGTTGTGATGATGTATGAAGGTTTTGTCGTTTCTTGCCCATGTGGCGAGTCGTAGTTTCGTGCTCCATGTGCGTTGTAGTTCGAAGCGCATTTTGGTGAGGGA
>JAFZRU010000040.1 GCA_017619755.1 Prevotella sp. | reverse complement strand
TAGGCTGCGTTGAGCGAGAGGTTGTGCGTATAGGTGGGTCGCAGGTAGGGGTTGCCGCTTTGGTAGGTATAGCGATTGATGTAAACCGTCGAATTGGTGAGGTAGGAGTAGCTGGGGCGCTCGATGTCCTTGCGATAGGAGAGTGAGAGCTGCACCTTGCCCACAGGCATGGAGAGCGTGGCAGTGGGGAACCAGTCGCCGTAATCGCGGCAGACCTCGTCCTCTCGCACGCCAAAGTTGAAGTAGTCGTTGGTGAGGTGTTCGTAGCGTAAGCCTATCTGGGCATAGAGCTTACCGAACTGTCGCCCATACTCCACGAAGGCGGCAGCCGACTTCTCGTTAATTTCCGTGTCGGTGGCCTTCACGGGCAGCGTCTCGCCTGAAAGGAAGGAGTAGGCATCGGTGCGGTGGTTGTAGGAATACTCGCCGCCGACATTGAGATTGCCTTTCCACACAGGATAGTTGAGGATGAGCTTTGTAGCCCAGAAGTTGTTGCTGCTCTTGGTGCCGTTGTTCACATTGTGGGAAGAACGGACGTTGTTGGCATCAATAGTCATCTCTTCCGTGCTGTTGTCCTCTACAGTCTTGTCGAAGAGGCCGTCCACGTTCCAGTCAATGCCCAGATTGCCCACTTTGCCGTTGTAATAGGCATTGAAGATGTGCTTGCGGAAGTTGTCGACACCGCCTCTGATGTGGCTCTCCGAGCGCTCGGTATAGACACCGTTGACGTAGTTGTCGGTATAGAAGAATGCGTCGGAATCGCCGCCCGGATGGCGGTCATACTTATAGAAGGCACCAAAGCTGTGGTTCTCGTTCAGCATATAGTTCACCTGCAACTGTGGCGACCACCCTTTATACACACTCTTCCTCTCCTGATTGCTGCGACCGAGGTAGAAGTCGGGTCCAACGTAATAGGTAAGGTCGTGCTCCTGCAGCGACTTGTGGTGACCGTAGCGGCCTGCCCACAGTGAGGCTGTGACGTCGAGGCCGTCCTTACGGTAGTTCACGTCGAGGTTGTTGGTCAGCGAGAAGCCATACTGGTAATAGTCAGAGGTGTTGTCTTGAAAGCTGATGCCCTCGCCCTGTGCCTTCTTCAGCGTAATACGCACGACGGCCTTCGTCGAAGCGGCATAGCGTGCACCGGGATTTTGCACCACATCCACATGCTGTATCTGGTCGGAGCGCAGACGTGAGAGTTCCTTCACGTCTTGCACCTTTCGTCCGTTGATGTACACCTCGGCATCGCCGCGCCCCAGCACCTTCACGGCGCCGTCGCGTTCAGCCTCTACTGACGGAATCTTCGACAGGGCATCACTCACAGTCCCAGCTTTCTCTAAGATGGTTCCTGCAACGGTCGTCCGCATGGCATCGCCTTTGACGTGGGTCTTAGGCAACTGCCCCTTCACCACGACCTCGCCAAGCAACTGCGTGTCCTCCTTCATTTGGATGGTCAGGTTCTGGCCCGCATTGACATATAAGGTTTGATAACCCATGCAGGTCACCTTGAACAATCCTTGGTTGACATCGGTCACAATTTTGAACACACCTTGCTCATCGGTCATCGCACCTTGTACAAATGCCGAGTCGGGTAGCGACAGCAGCACCACATTCACAAAGGGCATTGGCTCGCCCTTCTCGTCAATCACCCGTCCGCCCCAGTCCTGTGTCTTGGCGAACGCAATTGTTGTCATCATCATTGCAGCCATCAGTGCTGCGAACCTTAAATTGATTCTTTTCATATCATTCATTATGTTATTTGATCCTATGATTCATTTGCCGTGTTTGACGCTGCAAAATTATAGAAAGTCGCAGAGCCCCCTGCATAAATGGGATATTATGCAGGGGTTTGTGACGAATGGTGTGATAAACGGTAAATCTGTGACGAATGGCATTTAAATCAGTTATTTTAATGCCACATTTGCCAAGGGGAGTGATAAACGCCCATTGCAAACATTTCTGAAATAAAAACAACGTTTGACGGCTCATATTCCAATTTTTTATGCTACTTTTGCATCGACAACTTAAAAACCTATCTATTTATGCAGCGATTTTTTGCTTTCTTGGCGGCCATTGTGCTTGCCACCGGCTTGACGAATGCCCGTAAAACCTATAATTTCAACAGTGGTTGGATCATCGACCAACAGAAGAAGGACGTCACCCTGCCTCATGCGTGGAACGAAGACGAAGCCTTCCGCCTTTCCACCTACGAGGTCTCTACTGCTGTGGTGTGGTATCGCAAGACTTTCACCTTGCCCGCCTCCGCCGAGGGGAAGAGGGTCTTCATCGAGTTCGAGGGTGCCAGACAGGCGGCAGAGGTGTGGCTCAACGGCCAGCGTTTGGGCTTGTCGGAGAACGGTACCATGGCCTTCGGCTTTGAACTGACCCCATATTTGAAAAAAGGAAAGAACCTCATGGAGGTGAGGACCGATAACTCCTGGGATTATGCCGAGGAGGCCACCGGTTCGCATTTCCAATGGCACACCAAGGCCTTCAATGTCAACTACGGAGGACTGCCCAAGAACGTGTGGTTGCATGTCACTGGCGACGTCTATCAGACCCTCCCGCTCTTCTCCAACCTCCGCACCACCGGCGTGTATGTCTATGCCACAAACCATGACATCCCCGGACACACGGCCACCATCCATGTCGAGAGTCAGGTGAGAAACGAGACCGACAACGACGTCACGCGCAGGATGACCGTCGTCGTGGAGGAGACCGACGGCAGGGAGGTGGCGCGCTTCGAGAGCGGCAGTGTCGTTGTGCCTGCCCATGCCTGTGCCACCCTCAAGGCGGACAGGCGCGTCAGCGGGCTGCATTTCTGGTCTTGGGGATATGGGTATCTCTACAACGTGCGTACCATCGTGGGTGACGACGTGGTGACCACCACCACCGGCTTTCGGAAGACAACGTTTGAGAGGGGACTTTTCTCGCTCAACGACCGTGTTATGATGGTGCACGGATATGCGCAGCGCACCTCCAACGAGTGGCCGGGAGTGGGGATGTCGGTTCCCGCTTGGCTCAGCGACTACTCCAACGACCTCCTCGTCAAGTCCGGCGGCAACCTCGTCAGGTGGATGCACACGTGCCCGTGGAAGCAGGATGTGGAGTCGTGCGACAGGGTGGGGCTTATTCAGGCCATGCCAGCGGGAGACGCAGAGCGCGACGTGGAAGGGCGACGGTGGGAGCAGCGGTTGGAGACCATGCGCGATGCCATCATCTACAACCGCAACAACCCCAGCATCATCTTCTACGAGTGCGGCAACCAGCGCATCACCGGGCAGCACATGAGGGAGATGAAGCAGTTGCGAAACCTCTACGACCCCCATGGCGGACGGGCCATCGGATGCCGCGAGATGCTCGACCAACCGGAGGCGGAATACGGAGGGGAGATGCTGTATGTCAACAAGAGTGACACCAAACCCGTGTGGATGATGGAATATTGCCGCGACGAAGCGCTTAGGTGGTACTGGAACGCATGGAGCTATCCTTTCCATCCCGAGGGAGACGGGCCGCTCTACCGCAACGCGCCAGCCACGGCATACAACCACAACAACGACGAATTTGTGGCAGAGTTGGTCAGGAGGTGGTATGACTACTGGCTTGAAAGACCTGGCTCCGGCACGAAAGTGAACAGCGGAGGGGCGAAAATCATCTTCAGCGACACGCAAAGCCATGGCAGAAGCGCCGACAACTACCGCGTCAGCGGTGTGGTGGACCCCATGCGCATCCCCAAGGACGCTTTCTTTGCTCACCAGGTGATGTGGAGCGGATGGGTGGACGACTACAAGCCACAAACGCACATCGTTGGGCATTGGAACTACGAGCGGGGCTTCAAGGTACCGGTCGTCTATGTCGTGTCCAACAGCGACAGCGTCTGCCTCTTCCAAAATGGAAAGGCCATCACCCCCGACAAGCACCAATACAAGTATCTTTTCTCTTTCAACAACGTGGAGTGTCTCTCCGAGACACTCTTGGCTGTTTCCTATGACAAAAATGGAAGGGAGGAGTCGAGGTATGAATTGCGCACGGCGGGAGTACCCCACCACCTGAAACTCACCACCATCGAGAACCCGACGGGATGGAAGGCCGATGGCAACGATGTGGCCCTCGTCCAGGTGGAGGTGGTGGATGACAATGGTCGGCGGTGCCCCCTCGACAACCGTCTTGTGAAATGGAGCGTCAAAGGTCCGGCGGAGTACCGGGGCGGGGTGGCAAAAAACAAACCCTTCCGCACCTACACCAACAAGGCCGCCTTGGAGTCCAGGACGGCAGAGGAGGGAGGGGAAACTTTCCAGGCCGACGCCAAGACCTTGAGCCACCTCAACCATGTCCTATGCGACACCCTGCCCGTGGAATGTGGGGTCAACAGGGTGATGCTACGCTCGCTCACAAAGGCGGGGAAGGTGGTTGTCACCGCACGTGCGGAGGGGATGCCCGACGCCAAGGTGGAGCTGCAGACACTCCCCGTGGAGGTAACTAACGGACTGACCACCTATATGCCTTCGCAGGGGTTGCCTTCCATCCTCGACAGGGGTGAGACACCCGAGGGACCGTCGTTCACCCAGTGGAGGGAAGAGGTTCCCATCCTTACGGCGAAGGCCGGAAGCGGCAACGACGTGACGCTCAGTTACGACACCTACGAGAACACCTCGTGGAACAGCATCGGCCAACTCGATTCCGCCTGGGTGGCTTACACCTTGGCCGAAAAGACCCGGATAGATGACATCTGCCTGAAGATGCATAATTTCAGAGGCACATCCTATCCCATCACCGTGTATGCCGACAGCATCAAGGTGTGGGAGGGATGGACGCCCAAGTCACTCTCCTTCATACATCTGCCGCTCAAGGATGCCCCCGAGGCACAGACCTACACCATCAGGATGGTGGGCGAAAGCACCACCAAGGATGCTTTCGGCGAGGTGAAGGAACTCGACACGAGCAATGACGAGAAGAAGGCCTCCGGAAGGAGGGCCTTGAAAATCATCGAAGTGGAATTTTTGAGGAACAAGAGATGAATACCAACAAGTTATAGGGTGCATGCACCCGGGGGGATGTTACTAAATGAGGAGGCAGTTGACGAAGCCCATGAGGAAGCCCAAGCCGGCGCCCAACCATACGATGGCACGCAGTTCCTTGGAGATTACTTCCATGATGATGCCTTCCGCCTCGTTCATATCCATCTCGTTGATGCGGTTCTCTATAATCTTGCTGATGTCAACGGCGGCGAGGATGCGGGGCAGGCGTTCGGTGATGATGCTGCGGTAGAGACCGATGATGGACGATTTCACACGCTCCAAATCCTCTTCCTTGCCTCTCAACAACTCGCTCATGGGGCGTGAGAGAAAGTCGTTCGTCTCCGTGGTTATCAGGTCGTGAACAATCTCCTCCGACTTGTCGCGAAGCATCTCGTTGATGTGGGAGGAAAGGGCTTGCTCCACTGGTTCGGCAAGGGCGCTGACAAACTGCTGGGCGGCACTGCTGCCCTGATGCCCGAAGACACGGCGGATGCCGCGGCTAAGCATGTCGCCCCAACCGCCGCCATGGCCGATGCCCTCGTCGGCAAGGCGGTCGCCAAAACTGCTGCCAAAATGCTGCATCTTCTTCATCACATGCGCCACGGCGGCATGGGCGATTTGGTCGCCCACCGAACTGCTTGCTAATTTTTTGTATATCAGTTGGCTGAGGTCGTTGCTGCCTTTGGAGGCCATCGCGTCTATCTCTTCCTTGGAAAGGTAATGCTCCAAGAACATCCTCAGGCTCTCGGGGTTGTGGCGTTGCGACAAGAAGAAGCGGTCGAGGGCATCCTCGATTTTGGAAAGCATCTCCTCGGAAAGGAGGTTCTTTTCCAGCACTTCGCGGTTCATCAGGTTGGCGCTGATGGTGGAGCCGATGGACGAGGCAATGCGACTCTTCTCCTTGGGGATGATGCCGGGGGTGAAGGGCAACTTGTGACCAAACAAATACTTGGCATGGTGCGGGCGGAACAGCATGCGGATGGCGATGTCGTTGGTGATGTAGCCTATCACGCTGCCCACCAAGGGGGCTATTATGAATGACAGCATGGCTTCTTTTTTTCTGCGAAGTTAGCGTTTTTTCCCCACACCGCAAAATTTATCTGCTTTTTTTGTCTCAATAATGATGCTATGACAAGCAATATGAGATAATTCTTTTGCCTTTCTATGACTTTTTTCGCAATTGTGTTACCCCAGGGTGTTACCTTGGTTTTTTTCTTTTATGACTTTCCACACCTTTCCGCAACTGATTCCCTAAAACGCCAAGAGGTTGGGGTTGCTGTAGGGGTGGACTTTATGTCCATCCGCTCGTCCGTCAGAACGAATGTTTGACACACGGCTTTATGGTGCTACGACGACATAAAGTCTGTCCCTACGAGCGCACTGAGCAATCATTACGTTCATGCCCGAGTTAAATATCGGATAATCGTTTAGCGGTCTTGTGGTGTTATTTGATTTCGGTTTGACAGGCGATGCAAGATAGGGATGGAAATAGAAGAAAATTCTAAAAAATTGAATTTATTTTCAATATTCTTTTGAATTTCAAAACTATTTTGTATCTTTGCAACCGAAATGAGAATAGTATCACATAGACGATTAGTTGAGTTCTATAGTTCGGAAGGACATGGAGATGCTCAGGCTGCACTTGAACGATGGTATGACATCGCAGAAAAGGCAGAGTGGAAGAACCTGTCGGATATAAAGGCAGATTTCCCTACAACAGACTACGTTGGAAACCAACATTATGTCTTTGACATCAGGGGAAATAAATATCGACTTGTGGTGGTTGTAAAGTTCACAATCGGGCATATTTTCATCCGTTTTGTGGGTACGCATAGTGAATACGATAAGATAGACGTTTCAACGATATAATATAAGGAGGTACAAATATGGCAAAGATTACCAAAGAACAATATGAGTTCGCATTAGCACG
>JAFZRU010000039.1 GCA_017619755.1 Prevotella sp. | reverse complement strand
CGACGGGGCCGATGCCTCCAATGAAGAGGTCGATGCCTCCCGCTTCCTCACTCATCTTCTCATAGTTGGCGCACTCTGCTGCCAGGTCCTCTGCATTGCCATTGAGGATGTGGATGTTCTCCTTGGGGCAGTCGATGTGGTCGAAGAGGTTGCGGGCCATGAAAGAGTGGTAGCTCTCAGGATGGTCCTCTGCGAGGTTGACATACTCGTCCATGTTGAAGGTGAGCACGTTCTTGAACGACACCCTACCCTCCTTGTTGGCCTTCACCAGTTCGGCATACATTCCCTCGGGTGAGGAACCTGTGGGGAGTCCGAGCACAAATGGTTTCTCCGGCGTGGGGCCGAAAGCGTTGATTTTCTCAATCACGTGCTCAGCAGCCCATTTCGACATTTTCTGATAGTCGCTTTCAATAATTAATCTCATAATCTAATTTTATTGATGAATGATAGATAGTTATTTAATATTTTGTCATTTTGTCATAAAAATGGCCAAAAATATGAATTATTGACACACTTTCCGTAGTTTCCTTGACAATATTTTGCAAAAGTAATCATTTTCCACAAAAAGAAGAAAAAAAAGCGTTTTTTTTTGATTTATTTTGCAACATCTACCATCATTGTAACAACTCTGTCATCATTCATCACTTAGGGAAAGATTCAAAGTTCATACATTCATCCAATTTGTACACGAAAGAATATTTTTCAATACCGTAAGCGCGGAACTCGCCATTGATGTAGGACACACGCCAGGGATGATAGGCTTTCATCGCTTCAGCCATCTCGGCGGCAAGACGTGTGTTGCACTCTGCATCTTTAGGTCTCATCACTTTCACCTCGCATTCGACAAGATGCCCCTGTGCATCGACACGAGCCCGCTTGATGTAGAACAGGATTTGCTTGACACCTACCAGTTCTGGATAATTCTCAATGTGCAGGGGGAACATCTCACGCAGTTTCGCGTTGCTCAATGGCTCTATATTTTTGTCTGGCCAGCGATTTAAGGTCGAACGGTCGAAGGAGAACCCCTCCACGAAATAGTTCTGAAAGTCTTTCATCTCGCAGACCTTCCCATGGTCGAGGGTGACAATTCGCTCGTTCTCGAAGTTCCTCATATACCCCGAATGAACATAGTATATCATTTTCCCCCTTGCCAATCGGATGTCTCCATTGAACCACGTGGCAACGATGTGCTTCCCGTCGGAGTATTTATTGAATACGCGGCACAAGATGTCTGAAGACAGGCATTTCGTCCGATACTTTATCGGATCATTATCGTATAAATCATAACTGATGCTGTCCAAGCAGAGCTTGTCTTCCTGAATGCTCCAGTATGCCGTGTACCCATCCCAGTTGGCTGTCGTGTAGGAACGTTCTTTGGGAAGAGCGGCTATCAGGTCTTTTGCAAGTACGGAGTCTGCGTAGATCGGTTTGCCCAACAGGACCCATTGCTCACCATCGATATAAATGAGGTCGCCATCTTGACCTGTGGCATGCATGTTCAAGGACACGAATGCCAACGTAAAGAAAAACACAAGTCTTTTCATCGTGTAATATAATCAATTTGTATATAACCAAAGGAAGCCATCTCCCATTACCGTTTGTCCTCAGAGGGCTGGAATTGTACAGGCAACACGTATCTCACATTCATGGCTTTACCACCCACCTTTCCTGGGCTCCACCTCGGCATCTGACTGAGGACACGTATGCACTCTTCACCCAATTGTTGGGCAATCTGCTCTTTCACTTGCTCTTGTCTTTCTTCGGTCTCCTGACTCAAGCGCAAGGAGTCGTAACTCATCCGTATGAACTTAGAGACTTTGATGTCTGACACGTATCCTAAACTATCCACCAAGAATGTCATGACAACCCTGCCCTTTGCACCGTATTCCATCGCCAGTTCGGGATACCGCAGGTTCGTTTTGATAAATTCCTGCAAAGCCCTATTGCCTCCACGAAAACTGGGATTTTGCTCTACAACGGAAAAAACCTTCTCTTGCTTGGTGGGTTCCTCAACTACCTTGCTGGCATTGTCTTCCTTTTTTTCCTCCGTATTCGAAGGGGTTGTCTTCGCGAGCAATTTATCGACAGGGTAAGACACAGGCTCTGATACAGTCTTGGCTTCTGATGCAGCCTTGGTCTCCGATACCGTCTTGGCCTCTGCTGTAGCTTCTATTTCAGGTGTTGTTGTGACTTCTTCGTGAGTTTTTGGTGCGGTTGGTTGTTCCACCTTGGCCACAGTATTGTCAGCCTGTTCTTTGGAGACATTACCAAAGAGGAAGATGCCGGCCACTAAAGCGATGGACGCTGCAATGGAAAGCCCCCACATGATGAAGCTCTTGTTTGATGCCGACTCCTTGTCGATGACCTCGCGTTCAAACTTTTCCCATTCAGCATCCACGTCAGGCATGCCAATTTTCTTGTCGATATCCTCAGTTTTCATCTTACTTTGCAATTTTAAGGGTTTGTCTGATTTTTGCCAATGACCTCGTGATGTGCTTGTTCACTGCCGCCGTACTGATGCCGAGCACCGAAGCCGTCTCCGCGTAGGTCATTTCCTCATCATAGTGCAATTGCAGCACGCGCCTGTCTTGTTCCGTCAGGTTGTCTTCGATAATCTGCTGGAGTTCGCGTAGCAATTCCTCTCTCTCTTCATCCTGACGTACTGCCTCCTCTTTCTGCAGTTCTTCCTCCAATTGGCGTCGGAGTTGCCGCTGTCGCAGGATATGCAGGCACTGGTTGCGTGTGGCAGCCAGCAGATAGCCTCTGACACTGCCTTCGCTCACCTTGGGTTTGCCTTTCCACATTTGGGTGAACACCTGGTTCACGGCGTCCTTCGCATCGTCGGCATTCCCCACCATCGAGAATGCCATGCGATACATCAGCGGATAGCTGTCCTTGAACAGGCGTTCAAACCGTTGTCTATTGTAGTCCATACATGTCTTTTTGTCTCTTTTCGTCTATAAGACCTTCGAAAGGCAAAACCCAATACCCCTATTTGCAAAAAAAGTGTGATTTTCTTTATTTACAGCTTTGTGTTATGTCATTTCTTGTCGATGAATCCCTTGGCTTTCAACCACTGAATCATTTGACCGCTCCAGGTCTCTGTTGTGGTCTCACCCGTTTGAGGCATCAGTTCATACGGGCCTTTCCCGTCGCCATAGACATGCATTTCAGCATTGGCACCGGCCTTCTTCCACTCCATGAACAAGGCGACAAGGCCTGCTGCCACATTGGGATGCTCTGCACGGGTCATGATCAACAGGGGTGGGGCATCCTCAGGAACAGTGACAGGCATCAGCGAGGGGCCGAAGTTGGTGCACAGGAAATTGGGACGCTCCATGTCGTCGGCAGACATCGTGGCGGCGATGGCCACACCGCCACCAGCCGAGAAGCCGAGAAAGCCAATTTTATCCTTGCTGACATGCCACTCGTCGGCATGCTCTCTCACCATGCGGATAGCCGCCTTGGCATCCATTGCAGCCAGTCGGATGATGGAGTCACCACTTTCATTGTGCATGGGATTGGCGTCAGCTTGTGGAAATGCTTCCGGGTGGGTCACGTCCACCATAGGAGGCATTTTCATACCTTGTGGCATTGGCTCTTTATTCAAATGGTAGCGCAGACCAATGGCAGCAATGCCGTGTTCATTGAGAAATGCGGCCATTTTAACTACGTCACTCTCCCATGACAACCACCTCATGGCTCCTCCAGGGCATAACACGACGGCACACTTGTTGGCCAGTTCATCTTTTGGCAGATAGACCTCAATCATCGGCCTGTCCTTCTCGTCTGCTGTCGATTCTGCAGTGGGCAGTACATACTGCTTTTGAGCCATTGCAGCCAAAGGCAGGAATAACATGGTGAATAAAACGAGTTTTCTCATATTCATATAATTATTTAAAGATGATTATTGACTAACGAATTGGGTAACACCCAAAATGAAGCCCAGAATAACAGTTTTCCCAAGCCTGCGGCTTGGATGGTCACAACCACCCCGCCCCCTCCTTGTCCTCAGGAGGGGTACCTCCCCTCCCCCCGTCCCCCTCCCGACATCGGGAGGGGGCTCAACCGCTCCTACTCGTCGCTCTTACATTAAGGTACCCTCGACCCATCAAAGGGTCGGGGTGGTTACTTACGCAACAGAGTTGCGATTGGCTATCGGGCTACGCCCGCCATTCCGTCACATTTTAGTTATATGGAAATCTAAAGTGCAAAAGTAACATTTTTTTTGGTGATTCAGAATTTTGCCCTCGCTTAATCGCAGAACCGAAAAAAAAATCCCGACATCACGTCGGGATTTTTCTTTCCTGATTGTTCTAGTGCTTGTCCTTATGTAGTTATTGAAGTCTTTGAAGTCTATTTTGGATTTGCGTTGCAAAGGTAGGCATAAAATTGATATAAATCAAAAAAGGAAGAAAAATGAGATTGAAAAACCACGCAAACGTTTACGTTTATTTCTTCCGCAATAAACAAGTTCATTTCCTCTACGATAAAGTTTTCTCATCCGTTTTTCCAAGAAAATGATGGTGTGAAGGCTGATTATCCCCTGCCATGCCCACTGCATAGTGCTATTTTTCCAAAAATATCGGAAATTGTTTTGCATTTTGCCCATAAATCATTAATTTTACCCCCAATTTGGCGGAGTGTGCATCTCCGCAAAAGACCATCATAGCAAGATATGAAAGAATTTGTGATTTCTGAAGTGAAAGCCGAGACCGCCATATTGGTAGGTCTCATCACCAAAGACCAAGATGAAGCGAAGACGAAGGAATACCTCGACGAACTGGAGTTCCTCGCCGACACCGCCGGCGCAGTCACCATTCGCCGCTTCACCCAGCGGCTGAACGCCCCAAGCCAAATGAGCTACGTGGGCAAGGGCAAGTTGGACGAGATTCGCGACTTCATCAAACGCGAGGAGGATGCCGATCGCGAGGTGGGCATGGTGATTTTCGACGACGAGTTGTCCGCCCGGCAGATGCGCAACATCGAGCAGATACTCAAGGTGAAAATCCTGGACCGCACGTCGCTCATCCTCGACATATTCGCCATGCGCGCCCAAACAGCCAACGCCAAGACCCAGGTGGAGTTGGCACAATACCGTTACATGCTCCCCCGCCTTCAACGCCTGTGGACCCACTTGGAGCGTCAAGGTGGCGGCTCCGGTTCCGGTGGCGGGAAAGGCTCCGTGGGCCTTCGCGGTCCTGGCGAGACACAGTTGGAAATGGACCGCCGCATCATCCTCCAGCGCATCACCCTTCTCAAGCAGCGACTGTTGGAGATTGACAAGCAGAAGACGACCCAGCGCAAGAACCGCGGTCGCCTCATCCGCGTGGCCTTGGTGGGTTACACCAACGTGGGCAAATCCACCCTGATGAACCTTCTGTCGAAAAGCGAGGTGTTTGCAGAGAACAAACTATTCGCCACCCTCGACACCACCGTTCGCAAGGTGGTGGTGGACAACCTTCCCTTCCTCCTTGCCGACACCGTAGGCTTCATCCGCAAGCTACCCACCACCTTGGTTGACTCCTTCAAATCGACCCTCGACGAAACACGCGAAGCCGACTTGCTGATCCACGTGGTTGACATCTCACACCCTGACTTTGAAGAACAGATACAAGTGGTGGAAAAGACACTTGGCGAACTGGGCTGCAGCGACAAGCCCACGATGCTCGTGTTCAACAAGATCGACGCCTATCACTGGGTGGACAAGGAGCCCGACGACCTCACCCCCCCCACCAAGGAGAACATCACCCTCGACGAACTTCGCCGAACCTGGATGGCCCGGCTCAACGACAACTGCCTCTTCATCTCCGCCAAAGAGAAAACCAACATCGAAGAATTGCGCTCCACCTTATATAAAAAAGTACGAGAGCTTCACGTGCAGAAATATCCCTACAACGACTTCCTCTACCCCGCCGACGACGAGCAGGAAACAGAGGAAACCACCGAAGAAAACACTTAAAAATTTATACAAATGGAATATAGACAACTGACCGAACAGGAAATCAACATCCTTGAGTCAAGAGGATGCAAATGCCAAGACTGGGACCTTGTAACCGTAAAAGACGGCTTCGACCCCATTTACATCCGCAACACCTCATTCTACGGCGAGATACAGCTCGGCGTCTTCGAGAAGGAAATTGAAGTGAGCAAGGGCTTCGTCAAGCACTGCGGCATCAAGAGCACCACCCTCCGCAACGTGACGATGGGCGACAACTGCCTGATAGAAAACATCGGCAACTTCATCAACAACTACACGTTGGGCGACGAGTGCTACATCAGCAACGTGAACACGATAGAGACAACAGAGGGAGCCACCTTCGGCGAGGGGAACCTCATCAGCGTGCTCAACGAGGTGGGCGACGGCAACGTGATGCTCTTCGACGGCCTCACCAGCCAGTTGGCCGCATTCATGGTCAACCACTACCGCGACAAGCAACTTATGAACACCATCTTCGACCTCATTCGCAAAGAGGTGGAAGCCAGCGTGCCAGAACGCGGAACCATCGGCAACAGGGTGAAAATCATCAACACGGGTGAAATCACCAACACCCACATCAACGATGACTGCGAAATCAACGGCGCCTGCCGCCTGAGCGACTGCTCCATCAAGAGCATTCCAGAGGCCAGCGTCTATATCGGCTCCGGCGTCATTTGCGAGAACTCCATCATCTACGACGGCAGCTCCATCCTCAACAGCGTGAAAATAGAGAACTGCTTCGTGGGCGAGGCATGCAAGATCACCAACGGCTTCGCCGCAGAGAACAGCATCTTCTTCGCCAACAGCTTCATGTCCAACGGCGAGGCATGTGCCGCCTTCTGCGGCCCCTTCTCCGCCAGCCATCACAAGAGTTCACTGCTCATCGGCGGCATGTTCTCCTTCTACAACGCCGGTTCCGCCACCAATTTCAGCAACCATGCCTACAAGATGGGGCCCATGCACTACGGCATCTTGGAGCGCGGCGTGAAGACCGCCAGCGGCGCCTACATCCTTATGCCGGCACACATCGGCACCTTCTCCGTCTGCTTCGGCAAACTGATGTACCACCCCGACACCCGCAACCTGCCCTTCTCCTACCTCATCGCCTACGGAGACACCATGTACCTCAACCCGGCACGCAACATCACCACCGTGGGCCTCTACCGCGACATCCGCAAATGGCCCAAACGCGACAAGCGTCCACGCAACGGACAGAAGAGCATCGTCAACTTCGACTGGCTCAGTCCCTTCTCCGCCAGCGAGATCATCGAGGGCAAGCGCCTCTTGGAGAAATTGCGCGATGCCTCTGGAGAGAAAGTCTCCACCTACAACTACCACGAATACGTAATCAAGGCCAACCACCTCCGCTCCGGCATCGAACTCTACGACATGGCCCTTCGCATCTTCATGGGAGCCGTGCTGAAACGCCACAAACTGGAACTTCCCAAAAGCCCCATCGGCACCGGCAAGTGGAACGACCTCTCCGGCCTCCTGCTGCCCGAGACAGAGGAGAACCGCTTGGTGGAAGACATCAAAAACGGCACGATCATCGACATCTACGACATCCTCGACCGTTTCACGGAAATTGCCGAGAACTATTCCGAGTACCGCTGGACCTACACCTACCAGCTCATCCTGGACTACTACGGCTTGGAGACACTCACCGAGGAGGATGCCGCCCGCATCCACCAGGACTACATCACCGCCCGTCGCACATGGATTTCCGAAATCCGCAAGGACGCCGAGAAGGAATACACCCTTGGCGACGTGGACCGCGAGGTGCTCGACAACTTCCTCAGCCAGTTGGACAAGGAAATGGAATTTGAAAACGAAAACAAATTTGAATAGCAAGAGATGCCGTAAACTCCGTGTTCCCGGAGTTTACGGCTCCTTGAAAAAACGTCACTATGAAAAAGAACCTTATTTTATTGTTGCTCCTGTCGCTGACCGTCATCCCCGCCTCAGCCAAGGACTACAAGTACGTCACCATCCCCGACGACCCCACACACACCCGCATCTACACACTCGACAACGGCCTGAAAGTGTATCTCTCCGTCAACAAGGAGAAGCCACGCCTGCAAGCCAACATCGCTGTGAAAACCGGCTCCCGCAACGACCCAGCGGAGACCACCGGCCTGGCCCACTACTTGGAGCACCTCATGTTCAAGGGTACAAGGCAGTTCGGCGTCACCGACCCTGACGCGGAAGCCCCCTACTTAGACGACATCGAGGCACGCTACGAGGTCTATCGCACGCTCACCGACCCCGCCGCCCGTCGCCAAGCCTACCACGAAATCGACAGCGTGTCCCAACTCGCCGCTAAATACTTCATCCCCAACGAGTATGACAAGCTGATGTCGAGCATCGGCAGCGAAGGCACCAACGCCTTCACGAGCAACGACGTGACATGCTATGTGGAGAACATTCCCTCCAACGAGATAGAGAACTGGGCCCGTGTGCAGTCCGACCGTTTCCAGAATATGGTGATCCGTGGCTTCCACACCGAGTTGGAGGCTGTGTATGAAGAGAAGAACATCGGCATGGCCCGAGACCAAAGGAAGATGTGGGAGGCCCTCTACGCCAAGATGTTCCCCACCCACCCCTACGGCACACAGACCACCATCGGCACGCAGGAGCACCTGAAAAACCCCTCCATCACCAACATCAAGAACTATTTCCGCCGCTACTATGTTCCCAACAACGTGGCCATCTGCCTTGCCGGCGACTTCGAGCCAGACGAGGTGATCGCCATCATCGACAAGTATTTCGGGTCTTGGAAACGCAGTGAGACGCTCTCCATCCCACAATTCCCACCCCTCAAACCCATCACCTCGCCCCAGGACACCACCGTCGTGGGCCAGGAGGCAGAATACCTCATGATGGGTTGGCGCTTCGGTCGCGCCAACAGCGGCCAAAGCGACACGCTCAACATCATCAGCAACATCCTCGCCAACGGCAAGTGCGGCCTCTTCGAAACGGACCTTGAGCAGAAAATGAAGCTGATGGGTGCCGGAGCCTTCACCGACGACATGAACGACTACTCACCTTTCGTGCTTTATGGCTATCCCAAAGACAACCAAAGCCTCGACGAGGTGCGGTCGCTGCTGCTCGAAGAAATGGGTAAACTCAAGAGAGGAGAATTCGACGACAAACTCATCCCCGCCGTCGTCAACAACGCCAAACTCGACTTCTACCGCTCCCTTCAGAACAACAACAACAGGGCGAGCCTCATGGTGAACGCCTTCATCAACGAGCAGAAATGGGAGGACGTGGCCCACTACATCGAGCACATCTCCAAAATCACGAAGAAGGATGTCGTGGACTTCGCCAACCGCTATTTCGGCGACAACTACGTCTGTGTATATAAGCGTGTGGGCACCGACTCCACACAAGTGAAAATCGAGAAGCCCGAAATCACCGCCATCCCCACCAACAGGGACCTCTCCAGCCAGTTCCTCAACGACATCAAGAACTCGTATGTCAAACCCATCCAACCCCGTTTCCTCGACTTCGAGAAAGACCTCGTGGTGGGCACCACCAAGCGCGGCCTTCCCCTGCTCTACAAGCACAACGACGAGGACGGCCTCTTCACCCTCGCCTTCAGGTATGACCTTGGCACCGAGAACGACTTGGACCTCGACTACGGCCCCTCCTACATGGACTACATCGGCACCAACAAGAAGAGCGTCGCCGAGGTGAAGCAAGCCTTCTACGAGCTCGCCTGCGACTACAGCATCAACGTTGGTGGCCACAACACCACCATCACCCTCACCGGTCTGAGCGAGAAGATGCCCGAGGCCCTCGCGCTCCTTGAAGACCTGTTGCAAAACGCGAAAGCAGACAAGGAGTCATGGACGCAGTATGTAGGCCTCTTGGCCAAGAGCCGCGAAGACAGCAAGAAAAACCAAAGCTCCAATTTCAGCGCCCTTAACAACTACGTGATCTACGGCCCCTACAATCCCCAACTCAACATACGCAGCATAGAGGAACTCAACGCCGCCGAGCCACAGCATTTCCTCGACCTCATCTCCAACTTGAAGAACGTGGAGCACACGGTGATGTACTACGGCCCCATGAGCCAGAAGGATCTCGACAAGACGGTGTCGAAATGCCACAAGACCCCAAAGAAACTTGCGCCCATCGCACCAGGCAGGGAATATACAGAACAACTCACTCCCACCAACGAGGTTTATATCGCTCCCTACGAGGCCAAGAACATCTACATGATTCAATATCACAACGAGGGGAAGAAATTCAACCTTGAGGAGATGCCGGTGAAAACAATGTTCAACGAGTATTTCGGCGGTGGAATGAACACCATCGTCTTCCAAGAGTTGCGCGAGAGCCGCGGCCTGGCCTACAGTGCCATGGCACAGTACAGCTCCCTGCCACGCCCCAAGCATCCGGAATATTACATCACCTACATCATCTCACAGAACGACAAGATGATGGACTGCATCCACGTGTTCAACAGCATCCTCGACACCATCCCGCAGAGCCAGTCCGCCTTCGACATCGCCAAGCAGAGCGCCACCAAAAGCCTACAGACAGCCAGAACCACCAAGTTCTCCGTCCTCAACGCCTACTACAACGCGAAGGAGCATGGCTTCGACTTCGACCTCAACGAGCGCATCTACAAGGCCCTCCCCTCGCTGAACCTGCAGGATATCGTGAACTTCGAGCAGAAGAACATGGTGAAGAAACCCTATAAATACATCATCCTTGGCGACCCGAAAGAGCTCGACCTTGAGAGCCTGAAGAAGATAGGTCCCCTGCACGAACTCACCACGGAGCAAATTTTCGGCTATTAAACCTTAACCTATAACATCAAACATTATGGCAACAACACCCGCATTCAAGTACGCACCCATGTTCCAACTGGGCGAAGACAAGACCGAGTACCGCCTCCTGACGAAAGAGGGCGTCAGCGTGGGCGACTTCGAGGGGCACCCGATGCTCAAAGTGAGCAAAGAGGCCCTCACGCTTCTCGCACAACAAGCCTTCCACGACGTGGAGTTCATGCTCCGCCGCGAGCACAACGAGCAAGTGGCGGCCATCCTCAGCGACCCCGAGGCCAGCGAGAACGACAAATACGTCGCCCTGCAGTTCCTTCGCAACGCGGAGGTGTCATGCAAGGGCATCCTTCCCTTCTGCCAAGACACCGGCACGGCCATCATTCACGGCGAGAAAGGCCAGCAGGTGTGGACGGGCTTCGAGGACGAAGAGGCGTTGAGCCTCGGTGTCTATAACACGTACACCCAGGACAACCTTCGTTACTCCCAGAACGCCGCCCTCAACATGTACGACGAGGTGAACACCCGCTGCAACCTTCCCGCCCAAATCGACATCGAGGCTGTCGAAGGCATGGAATACCGCTTCGTGATGGTGGCCAAGGGAGGAGGCTCGGCCAACAAGACCTACTTCTACCCCATGACGAAAGCCACCATCCAGAACGAGGGCACGCTCCTCCCCTTCTTGGTGGAGAAGATGAAGTCACTCGGCACCGCCGCCTGCCCCCCCTACCACATCGCCTTTGTCATCGGCGGCACCTCCGCCGAGAAAAACCTGCTGACGGTGAAGTTGGCGAGCATCAAGTATTACGACAACCTGCCCACCACCGGCGACGAGACAGGCCGTGCCTTCCGCGACGTGGAGTTGGAGAAGAAACTGCTCCTCGAAGCTCAGAAAATCGGTCTGGGTGCACAGTTTGGTGGCAAGCACCTGGCCCACGACATCCGTGTGGTGCGCCTACCGCGCCATGGCGCCTCCTGCCCCATCGGCATGGGCGTCTCCTGCTCCGCCGACCGCAACATCAAGGCGAAAATCAACGCCGACGGCGTATGGTTGGAGAAGATGGACAACAACCCCACCGAGCTTATCCCTGCAGAATACTGCAAACCCGGCGAGGGTGCCCAAGGCATCGTCATCGACCTTGACAAGGGTATCGACGCCGTGCGCGCCGAACTGACGAAGTACCCTGTCAGCACCCGTGTCAACCTGAAAGGCACCATCATCGTCGCCCGCGACATCGCCCATGCCAAGCTGAAGGCCCGTTTGGATGCCGGCGAGGACATGCCCGCCTATTTCAAAGACCATCCCATCCTCTACGCCGGCCCTGCGAAGACCCCGGAGGGCTACCCCTGCGGCTCCATGGGACCGACGACGGCCAACCGCATGGACCCCTACGTGGACGAGTTCCAAGATCACGGCGCATCGCTGGTGATGATAGCCAAGGGCAACCGTTCACAAGTAGTCACCGACGCCTGCCAGAAGCACGGCGGTTTCTATCTGGGCAGCATCGGCGGCGTGGCAGCAGTCTTGTCGCAGTCGAGCATCAAGTCCATCGAATGTGTGGAATATCCCGAACTGGGCATGGAAGCCATTTGGAAAATCGAGGTGGAGGACTTCCCCGCCTTCATCTTGGTTGACGACAAGGGCAACGACTTCTTCAAGCAGCTCAAGCCCTGGGCGCCTTGCAAAACCTGTTAGCCCTTGTTTTAACAAGTGAAACATCCTCCTCCCCCATCCTTCTTGAAGGAATGGGGGAGGTTGCTTTACCTATGGTGTCTTTGTAAAAAATGAGGGGAGCAACCCATACAAAGGTCGCCCCCCTGAAATAATCCTATCCGACATAGGATTATCTTAAAATTTCCGTCATAAAGCGGCCTAAAAGGAGCCGATATGTAAAAACCTTTGTGATTAATCAGTAGTATGAATTATCTTTAACTTTTTCATTGCAAATATACGGTTTTTATTCAGTCGTTGTACATGCCTCTTATTCGGCTTAACATTAATTAACTTAATATTATGTAAAGAAATTTATTTTTTTGCCAAAACGGAAATATTGTTACACTGAAAACGAAATCATTGGATGCTGAAATGCGTCTTTCTGATTTTCATCACCTGCTCTGCTGTCGCCCCCGGGGCCAAGAGTTCGTCGGGGAAGAACTGCAAGATGTTGGCCACGTCCTTTTCAGTTCCCTCTCGAAGGAAGTTTCTGAAGGTGTCGAGCAAGTCGAGTTGGGAAAGTGTGGCGTTTCTCGTCTGCTGCTCAAAAAGTTTTCCACTCACCGATGCACTTGCCATCTTTCCCTGCAACGCTCCCGTGACTCCCGAGATGTCCTCCATGAAATTGAGTTGAGTCTGGAGCAGTTCGTTGATGCCCACGTTCACCGCGTTGGCCGCCACTTGCTGCGGCATCATCGCCCCGTTGCGTGTCTTCACGGGAATGACCCCGTTGAACCTGGCCCACTCCTGTGCCACGTCCTCCACGGTGTATCCTTCCGCCAATGCTTCCTCCGGAACGAGCAACACTCCTTTGGCCGACGAGCGCATCACCCAGTCGTATAGGGTGATGAGGCGGTTGGTGTACCTTTGCTGGTCGATGATGTCCGCCACGAAGGAATGTATCTCCCCGTCAACAAACGGGTATCCCTTGAAGACAAAAGGATGCCCCCCGTGTGCGTATGGTGACGGCTCCTGTCCGAGAATGTCGCCAAATGGGGAGATGTAATGGCAATTCCATTGCTCCTTCATCTGCCACTGCATGTCAAGACTTGGTTCTCCCATCCTTTGCATGGCCTCCTCGACAGTAATCCATCCCACAGTGGCAGTTCGCCGGTCGTGACAGATGTATCCAGGCCTCCGCTCCCTTCTCCATACCTCATAAGCCCTGCACAACCTTTGGTCGTGGGGCGAAAAGAATGTAGAGTCACCTCGCGGAGACAGCCCCAGTTGCATCTGCAGGTGCTCTACTCTCCGTTTGAAACTCTCCATCTCATAGATATGGGAAAGCCACTCCACCTCCCCCGGGCCGTGGGCAAACTCCCCACACAGTTCGTCGAAGCGCATGTCATGAAACTGTCCGACGAGGGAGACACCCCACCCTCTCACATCGCCCATCATGGCATCAACGAAGAAATGGTCGAGCGGCACATTGTCCGTCCAACAGTCGTTTCGCCCCATCCTCCATCCGTATGTCTTTCTCTGTGCCACCATTCCTGAGACGAGAAATTCCTCCAAGGCCCGGGCATTCATCTCTTCGGCAGCATTGGTCCTCTCCACCTTTCTCAGTGCATTGGAAACCTGCTTCGCCATCCACTTGTCGGGCGCATGCACTCCCATGGGCTTTCTCTCCGAACGATAAAGCCCCAACACCTGCTTTACGAGCCTGCGAATGAGGTTGTTCTTCAGCGGTTCACTCCCTTGACTCCTGATATAGCAGTCCTCGCGCATCCACTTGCCATCCACCCACACCGGGTCACCCCATTGGTCACCATAGCAATAGCGTTTGCATCGTCTTCTCTCCTTCCTGAAGGCATCCATGGCCTCCCACACCCTCCTCGTTTCATCGAGCAGGGCCAAATTCTTCTGATGTATTTCCATTTTTCACATTTTGAGATTGCAAAGATAACACCTCACACCACTTCAAGCGTGTCATAATCATGCCATCTCCATATAGAGAAAAATTGTAGTTGACGGAAATAATCCAACCATAAAATAAGTCATCAAACAAGCGGAGAGCAAGAAAAAAATGACTAAGATATTTTGATTTCATACAATAAATATGATATCAAGTGAACCTCGACTAACAATTTGTAAGTAAAAGATTTACAAAATGATAGTTTATGTCGCTTTTCAATTTACATTTTGACGAATTTAACATTTATTATATATTTTTTCCGAATTAATTGTTTAATTTTGCCAAAAGAGAAATAGGAGGTAGCGAATTGCCTTCAGAAAAACAGTAATCATTAAAATTTTTAGTTGTGGTACACATAGGAGAATTAATCAAACAGACTCTTAAACAGAGACGCAAATCAGTGGTATGGTTTGCCGGTGAGTTGTCATGCAGCCGTACTAACGTCTACAAGATTTTCTCAAAGCAGTCCATCGACACATACGACTTGATGAGGATTTCTCGAATCCTTGATCACGACTTTTTTGAGGTTTTCAGTAAAGAGCTGAAAAATCAAGAATGATGTCACCATAAGAAATTTCAGGCATCCAAAAATGCAGGATGCCTGTTTTTTTTTGTGCCAAAAAGTTGTGAGTAATAGCAAGATTTTGTAATTTTGCGAATTATAAGCAAACTGATTGGAAATGCATATTCTCAAACTATTTCTGCCGCTGCTGTCATTGGCATTTTTATTGTCGTGCGGCTCCGACACATGCACGCTCTCCGAGGTGACGTTCAGCGACTCACTGGCCTATGTGAGCGGCAAGCCTTACACGGGCGACATCATGAGCGACGACCATTCATGTCAGTTACACAGCGAGGACGGACGCATCGTCTCGTTGACGCTGTACCATGCGGATAATGTTCGCGCATTGACGCTGACATCTCCAGACGACACACTGTCGTGCTTCGACGAGGCCGGCAACCCCATCCCCCTTGATAGTTTTGTGGCCTGCTACGAGCCATTGGCCACGCAGTTGCAACAACTTACCGCACTGATAGCCGGACAATCGAAAGGAGTTCCTTCGCCATGAGAAAAGCCTTCATCATCATCACCCTCCTCCTGCTGGCAGGCGGCGGCACGGGTTATTACTATTACGACAAGGAGCAGAAGCGAATAGCCGCAGAGAAAGCATTTCGCGACTCCATGCGCTTGGCTCGCGATATGGAGAATGCACGTTTGGCGGCGATAGAAAAGGCTCACCGCGACTCCATTGCCGCCTTCGAGAAGACACACTCTCATCTCGCTATCTCCGTCGCCGCCGAGAATCTCATACGCGATGAATTGCTCAGCGGCCATAAGCATTGCGGTGGCGCCAACTGGACGGAACGCATAAACACCCTCCGCGAGCAATGCAACGATGTTATCGACCATGGGCCCAAAGGGATAGACAGCCTTTTCCAAGCCTTCAGTTTCAGAGGACTGATGGGTGAAGACGTGCATGTAGAGTCAGACAGCATCAAACAGATATATTACGTTTCTGCAGACTCAGCCTGGGTGGACGTGCATTTCAACACCGACAAATTCCAAGAGGGACAGGATGTCACACTGAGGTTGCATTTTGTAGATGACCGCTGGAAAATTGACAATTTCGTCTTTCTATTCAACGACGGTGAAGCGGTGTCAGTAGCCGACGAGATGAGTTGGTTCATTGATTGTTGCAGCAATGTAACAGAAGAGGAATTATTATTAATGAAAAAGAGGAACAAAAAATCTGAAGCTTCTTACGACAAAAAACCAACCACCATCAACACTTTATTAAGCACTCCAAACGAAAAGAAGTCAGAAGCAAAAGACAAGAAGCCTGAATCGAAAGACAAGAAGTCTGACTCGAAAGACAAAAAGTCAACATCGAAAGACAAGAAGCCAGAATCAAAAGACAAGAAGTCAACGTCGAAAGACAAGAAGCCTGACTCGAAAGACAAGAAGTCAACATCGAAAGACAAGAAGCCAGAATCAAAAGACAAGAAATCAGAATCGAAGGACAAGAAGTCTGCGCCGAAAGATAAGAAAACAGAATCGAAAGATAAGAAATCAAGTACGTCGAAAGACAAGAAATCTGACTCGAAGGATAAGAAATCAACGTCGAAAGACAAGAAATCAAATACATCTAACGACAAAAAGTCAAATGCGTCGAAAGACAAGAAATCAACATCTAACGACAAGAAGTCTTCATCGAGCGACAAGAAGTCAACAACGAAAGACAAGAAATCTACATCTAACGATAAGAAGTCATCTCAACCTCGACGTGACAAATAGCCCTACATTATTGTTAGGCCCCAAAAAATCGACACGTGATGCCCTCAGTATCACGTGTCGATGTCATATTTTCTATGTAAGGTAAGTCAGCTATTCTTCACCAAAAGCACTTCGGCCATTCTAAGGAGTTTGTCCTTTCTGATGAAGCCATCCTTGACGATGGAAGCCACTTTTCCGTCCTCTTTTTCCTCGTCGGCTACGCTGCCCACAATTTTTCCTTTTGCAGCGTTGAAGACACCATCAGGAAACGAGACCTTTTTCACCCCGTATGACTCAAGCACTTCGAGGAGTTTTGTCTTTGCCGTCAACATTCTTGCTATGGCGCTGGTGGAAATCTTGCTTTGGTCGAGCCCTCTCTCATGAATGGTTGCCTCCGCCCATTCGAAGGATTCCAACACTTGCAGGAAGTCTTTGCAGATGTCCTGCACCTGCAAATCGCCTGATTCCTCCTGGGAGGAAATCCAGTTGTGGAGGCGAATGTTCTCCTCTTGAAGTTTTTTCACCTCATTCCTTATGTCGTCGAATTTGCTCATAATCTATGGTTTGTTTTATTTGACGATGAGTTCTTCATTGATGTCAATGATATCTTTCACAGTCTTGCCATTCATCTTAGCCAACTCCTCTGGTTTGACTTTTCCGTTATATAGCTTTCTGCAAATGCCGCTCCAGGTATCGCCCTTCTTGACAACATATATTTTCTTCCCGTTTTTTACAGTCACCTGTCCTGCCGGAGCCGTGATTTCCTCCTTTTGATTATCTTCCGGCTGTGCATTTTCAGCCTCCTTCACAGGTTGCTCTGTTGCGTTCTTTTCATCCACCTTTGACTTCCCAGGTGTCGTTGTGGCATCCGCCACCATCTGCTTGCCCGTGGCAGCCTTGTTGTCTTTGATTTTTTCATTGAGAGCAGCGATGGAATCCTCCATCATGCTGATTTTCTCTTTTTGTGCTGTTGGCGATGAACCTTTGGTGAAATACAGTATTGCGAAGAGCAATGTGGCGAGCATGGCAGCGATGGCCACAGGTTTCCACACTGTACTTTTCGACTTACTGTCCATCTCGATGGCGTCGATGATGCGGTACGGCTTTAAGTCTGACCCACAATAGGGGCATGTGACATCCTCATTGTGGAAGTCAGGAATGTCTTTTCGCCCGCAAACGGGGCATGTCTTGCTATCTACCATAAATAACTTCTATTAAAAACGCGGCATATATTGATGCCGTTTCCAAAATCGCGCCAAAGTTACGAAAAAAAAATCAAATGCTAACGTTTTTGACGTGAAAAGTGAACATAATTTTTTGAATCATCCCTTTTTCATACACTTAAATCCCGACCCGTCGAAACAATGAGTGCAGATGCTGCATTTGGGCAGTCCAATGGCTTGAAGGAGACTTTCCTTCTTGTTGAACTTGAGCGATGTGATGCCGAGTCTTTTAGCCATCTCCTCCACCATGCGCTTGTATTCCGGCGTGTCTGTGGTGGCATATTTTTCCAAGTTCTTGTCGGGTGCTCCCTCAAGGTCTTGTATGATTCGCCGAGAGAGGAGTTCCAAGTCACTTTTGGAACTGGTGAAGTTGACAAACGGGCATCCATAGACAAGCGGCGGGCATGAGATGCGGGCATGCACCTCCTTGGCACCATAGTCGAAGAACATGCGCACGTTGTCACGCAGTTGCGTACCTCTGACGATGGAGTCATCACAGAACACGACCCTCCTTCCGGTAAGGATGGCCCTGTTGGGAATGAGTTTCATCTTCGCCACGAGCCTCCTTCTTGTTTGGTTTTCCGGTGTGAAGCTCCTGGGCCATGTCGGTGTGTATTTGAGCACGGCCCTCTTGTATGGCACGCCGTGCCCCTCTGCATACCCCAACGCCATGCCCACGCCAGAGTCAGGAACGCCGCAGACGATGTCCACTTCCGTGTCGTCGTCCTTTCCCATGAGGTAGCCGTTTCTCTCACGCATGTCCTCCACGTTGACACCGTTGTATGTGCTGGCAGGGAAGCCATAATATACCCACAGGAACGAGCAAATCTGTTCGATGTCTCCTGGCTGTTGGAGAACCTCCATATCTTCGCTCTTGAGTTTTACGATTTCCCCCGGTCCGAGATGGTGTACGGTGTGAAAGTCGAGGTTGGGAAAGCTGGAAGACTCGGTAGTGGCAGCAAAGGCCCCCTCTTTTCTTCCAATGACGATGGGAGTCCTCCCATATTTGTCTCGTGCAGCAATGAGTCCGTCCTCTGTCAACACGAGCATGGAGCAAGAGCCATCCACCACATCATACACTTTGTTGATGCCATCAACGAAAGTCTCTCCCATGTTGATAATCAATGCCACGAGTTCTGTGGGGTTGATTTTGTTGGCTGAGAGTTCGCTGAAATGCATCCGCTTGGCGAGGAGTTTGTCGGCAATCTCACGTTGGTTGTTGATTTTCGCCACTGTGACGACGGCGAAGCGGCCCAAGTGCGAGTTGACAATCATGGGCTGCGGGTCGGTGTCGCTGATGACCCCGATGCCCATGGAGCCCTGGAATTGATCCAGTTCGTCTTCAAATTTTGAGCGGAAATAGTCTCTCTCCAAACTGTGTATGGAGCGTGAGAATCCTTTTTCTTTGTCGAAAGTGACCAGTCCGGCGCGTTTGGTGCCTAAGTGTGAATTGTAGTCAGTGCCATAAAACAAGTCGTTGACACAGTCTTTGTTGGAGATGGTTCCGAAAAAGCCTCCCATTGTCAGTCCTTTTTACTTTTTACCTTGATTTTTTTCTTTTCGCGTGCAAAGGTAATGCAAAACGAGCGCACTGCAAAATAAAATCAATTTTTATTTTGCATGGACGAGTTGAAGTTGACCTTTAAAATAAAGGCAATAGATAGGCCCGAAAAACCAGCACAGCTGGGGAAATGATTGAGAGTGGCTGTAATACAGCCACATACAGAACCAGCTTGTGAAGGGGCGGCGATAGACTTTCACCGTGGCGACTTGTGCCAACAGCGAAATGCTTGCGTCAGTGCGAGGGGCCTTTCATCATTTGAATGACTTCTGACAGCAGGAAAGCCCTGTGGCAGTCGAGACAGGCGATGAATCGGTTGTACACGGGCTTCTTCTGCATGTTCTGCGTGTGCCCGAAGATTTGCAGCACGCCCTCCAAAGGATCCGATGCAGCCACTTCGTCGTAGTCGGCCCAGAGTATTCCTCCCGCCTTTGCCCAACCTCCTCGCATGCGTCCCACGTCTGCGATGGCCTTGATGCCCTCCTCGGAGTGCGCCAGGCGGTTGAGGTTGTCGGCAGTGAGTTCTCCTATGACTTGCTTGTGATCCTCATACCATATCGACGACACGCCGGCGTGTGTGAAGAGGATGTGCGTGTCCTCATAGTCGGCCTCGTAGGCGAGTTGGAACAACTCGTCGTTGTCGTTGAAGATTTTCTCGTATTTGTGGCTCATGAAGTAGGAATGTCTGGAGCCCTCCGCCCATCTGTCGAAAAGTTCCGACTTGTAGTGCATGTCGTGGTTGCCCAAAAGCATCGTGGTTGTCTCACGGTGCTCCTTGGCATACGTGATGATGTCCTGCAGTTCTTTGTAGGCATCATTCTGGGAAATGCCCTCGTGGGAGTACGGGTCGGTGTAGTCGCCGAGGAAGATGACGTGTGAGAATTTGTTCGCTTCGAGTGCTTCTCTCCAGAACATTCTTCCATGCACATCGGGTATGATGAGCAAGTCGTTTTGTTGGTTGTATGTCATAACTATTCAGTATTTTTGTTCAAATTTCTTGTATTGAATACAAATATACACAAAAACCGACACTTTTTTCCATGAAAACGCTTTTTTCTCGCATAAATTCACTAAATTTGAGCCATAATCAGTATGTATAATCTTTTAAAGCTACAATTATGGGTGAATTTGACGACATTTTGAAGAAGATGAAAGAGGGTTTGGAGAGCATGGCCTCCGAAGCCCAGGAGAAGTACAACGACTTGGTGACTTATCTTGACACTCACGACAGTGAAGAGATCAAGGAGAACCTTCGCAAGATGGCTAACCAGGTGCTTCAGGACGCGAAGGAAGGTGTCGAGGAGATGAAGAAAGAGGCATCTGAAATCAACGTCGAGGAGAAAGTGAAGCAAGTTCGCGAGGCCATAGACGAGGGTTTGGACAAAGCGAAGGCGAAGGCCGACGAACTTCGTGCCGACTACGAAGAGGGTCGCATCCAAGAGAAGGTGGACGATGCCCGTGAAAGTGTGGAGAAGGGCGTAGGTGCCGCCATGGACTACATGGGCGAGGGTTTGGAGACTGTACGCAAGCAGTTTGACGAACTTCGCAAGCGCCTTGGCATCTGAATGTCAATGAATTTTCCCGGGCGGCGAGAGAGTGTTCTCCCTGCCGTCCGGGTTTCGTTTCCGCATTCTGAAACAATCTATTTTACCTTTTACCCTACCTGAAGACGGAAACTAAGCGATTTTTCTTTTGACAAATTCTTCATCGACAATGATGTCATCGGGTGTGAGCGAGTACATGTGGTCGTCAAGCACCTCGAAGAGTGTTGACTTGAGCCCCCTCACGCCGAGTTTTCGGTTATAGGCATGCTGTGCGATGGCCTTGGCCCCTTCGAGGGTGATGTAGAGGTGAATGCCCTTGGTGCTGAAATAGTTTTGGAAGTTGCAGAAGGGCGACTCCTTTGCCTCGAGGAGGATGTGGGTCATGGTGTCCACGGTCATGTTGTTGACGTAGGCATATTGAGAGATGCGACCGGTGAGTTCGTCGCGCTTGAAGAAGTTGGCGAAGTCGGCCTCTTGCACATACTTGTGGTAGTCACCTAATATGGCGTTTCTGTTGGCCTGACATTCAAATCCCACCCCGTGTGCGTTGAGCCTCTTGGCCACAATGCGCTCGATACCTTTAAACACTCCGGAGAAGATGAAGAGCATGTTCTTGGTGGGTATGCGCACGAGGTCGTTGTAGCCATGGGTGAACGACACGGAGTTGTTGTCGTCGATGACGTTGAGCAGTTCGTTGAGGATTCTCTCGTTGAACTCTCCTGGTGCGAAGAGTTTGTCGAACTCGTCGAAGAGTATGACGGCGTCGGTGATGTTGTCCTCGTCGCAGTCTGCCAGCCCGTAGAGGTAGTCGAATACGTCGGTGATGCGTGGTCCGTGAATGCCCTCCTGCACAAGATTGTTGCAGTTGACAATGCCGAGGTGGAACCCGAAGAGCTCAGCAAGTTTCTGCGGCCCGAACGTCTTCCCCACTCCCGATGGCCCGTATGCCAAGAGGTTGGCCCTTGGCAGTTGCATGTCGCTCTTGTTTCTCATGATATGCAGGTAGAAGCAGAGGGCGAGTTTGTGCGAATACTCCTCCTGACCGATGAGAAACTGGTTGAGCATCAGTGAGATTTCCTTTGGGCAGAGCAAGTCTCCAGCCACTTCGGCAAGTTTGATGTCGCTGTTCTTGATGATGGTGCTAACATCGGTGAGCGAGAGTGGTCCGATATGTGTGTTCCACATCTTGATATGGTCCCTGACATAGTCGGCGGCGTCGCTGTTCTCAATGGCGTCGATTTCAAACTCTGAGCGCTTTTGTTCCAAGGTCTTCACCCATCCTTCCTTGTCCCTGATGCTGAGGGTGGGAAGGGAGTTGAGCGTTCTAAGAGCCACCTTGAAATCCAAAGTGGGGTTAACGAGCAGCAGTTGCCTGATTTTTGCATCGAGGCTGTAGGAATAAGGACTTTTAGCCCTTTTCGAAGTGGAATTGCTGGTTTTTGGCATAGAAAGACTATTTTGAATGGTCCATGCAAAAAATGATATCAGTTCCGAAGAACATGCATGAGAGTCGGTGACGGCTTAGTCTCGCCGTCACAGCAGAGTTTTTATGATAATCCATAGGCGAGCGGTATCATGCATCTCGACATCAAGAGATGGTGCCGGTTGTTTGTGTATCAACAAGTCAAAGAGCGCGATTCTCCCCGTCAAAGGGGTGCGAAAGTGAGTGCACAGGCGATTTCACGTCTGTCACAAGAGGTTAATTTGTTGGAATTTTACGATTTAGATCTTAACATGCCCTCGTAAGGGCCCGAATACACATCAGAGGCAATAAGTTCTTTTCACTCAAATTTTTCAGCCAAATTTTCTGGCGAATGGAGTGCAAAGGTAGAAAAGTCTTTTTGAAATTCCAAGAACACGAGAGTGTCTTTAACTATTTTTAACATCCAAGGCAGGAGCGGTAACTCTATTCAGCGAATCGCAAAAGTAGTCGCCTTCGGCGAGAACCAACGGTCGCGGATGCAAAGCAGACGCAACCACTAATAGACGAATGTCAAATCCTACAAATCTATCCAAATCTTTCAGTGATGAAAATATAGAAAAAAAAACGCTTCGCTTGATAAAAATAATAAGACGAATAAAAATATCTGTCAGTTTGAAACCGCGAAAGCTTAAGAAAAAACGGCAAGCCGTGGAAAAAAAAGACATAAAAATCAGGCGAAATGGCTATTCATGAAACCGATACAACATACAACCCGAGAGGTTGGTGCGCCTGTAGGGGTGGACTTTATGTCCATCCGCTCGCCCGTCAGGGCGAAATCCACCAAAGGGAGGTTGACGCAACGGGCATCGTGTTGTTACAAGAAAAAACACCCCCAACCCCTCTTTGAGAAGGGTTGAGGGTGGTGAGCACTTGGCTCATTCATTTGATTTTTTTCATTCCATTCTTGACCACCACTCCGCGTGTGTTCTTGGTTACGCGGACGCCGGCGGCGTTGTAGGCGTCGCCATCGGTGTCATCGGTGGTTTCTACGACCTGGATGTCCGTCGTTGTCCCGGCTGACATCACCGTCTCGAAGATGCTGTTGGAGGACTGTACAGCCACCACTTCCACGTCGCGTGGCTGGCATCCTGCGAGGTCGAAATGAAGCAGAGCGGTGTCATTGGAGCGCAGCACGGCGTTGTCGCTGGCATGCAGCACGATGTTGTAAAGGCCGCCGCCCATGGGGCGCATCTCCGCATGGTGACCGGCTGAGCGGGTGGAGGACACCCTCACGTTGCCCATGGTGCCTCCCTCCGGGAGACGCAGGGTGAGGTGCATGGCATTGTACTGCTCCGGCGTGTCAAGGTGTAGGAGGCAGTGGTTTCCGTTGGCGGTGAGCCAGAGGCGGTCGAAGGCGGCCTCGCGTGCCGTGGCGGGAGCCGATGCCGCACTGTTGTTCAGCACCATCTCGATGATTTTCGACACGTCTGTGACGGTGACGTTGCCGTCGTTGTTCACGTCGGCATTCTCGATGAAGAACACCACCGGGGTTTTGCCCAGCACGTACTCGGTGATGAGGGAGGCATCCACTATGCTGACGCTGCCGTCATGGTTGACGTCGCCCAACGGATATTTCGGGGCATCTTTGAAATAGCCGCTCTTCCACTGGTACCAACCGGAGCCAGTGGCTGTCTTCTCAGGTGTGAAGCCAGAAGGATAGATGAGCTCGCAGGGTGATGTTTTCGTGCCCACTCCGGAACATGCGTTGGGAGCCATTTCTCCGGCGGTTTTGTTTACTGTAAGCGTCTTCAGCGCCACACAATCCTTGAGCATGTTCTGACTTTCTTCTTCAAAATATAAAACAAATTTAAAGTTGGATAAGTCGAGGCTTGTGAGGCTGGAGCATCCGTAGAACATTTCATCGAAAAAAGCTGTACGTTCCGTGTTGAAATTTTTGATATCGATGCTGGTCAGTTTGGAACATCCTTTGAACATCCTATACATAGAACTTGACCTCGACGTGTTCAAGTACGATGCCATTCCGCTTATGGAAGTCAGGTTGGACATGCCTTCGAACCAGCACACGCATGAAGTCGGGCGTGCGTTGGCGAACGAGGAGTCGAATACCACGCTGGTTATGTTTTTTGATATTGTCGGATTGTTCCAAGTAGGGGCTTCGCTGTAACTCCATGAGTTGTCGGCTACATTTATGGAGTATATCGTTCCTGTGCGGTTGTTCCACTTCTTGTCGTGGTAAAAGGTAAGCGTCTTGCCTGAGTTGGTAAGCTCAGCATACGACCACACGTCGAGGAAGAAACCGCTCTTCCACTGATACCATTGCGAGATGGCATTATTGTCTGCCTGATCCTGCTTTTCGGGCGTGAATCCAGAGGGGAAATCGAGCAGGCATGGAGCGAACTTGGAGCCCACGCTGACGCATGCGGTGTTGTCTAATTTGTTGGCCGTTGATGGGATGGTGAGTGTCTTCAAGCCAGAGCAGTCCCTCATCATTTGTGTCGATGCTGTCAGGCTCGACAAGTTAAAGTTGCCTATGTTGAGGCTGGG
>JAFZRU010000038.1 GCA_017619755.1 Prevotella sp. | reverse complement strand
CAACCCCGACGCTGCCGAGGACGCCATCGGAGTGAACGACTCCATCGGCATCACGCCCAACGCAATGACCTTCGGCAAGCAACCGAGCGACGGTCCCTTCAACGCCAGTTTGGAGACCGCGGCCAAGTGGCAGGCACCGTTTGATGTCATCGTCTATGCCGGCAACGGCAACGAGGGACAAATCCCGACGATGCAAATCGAGGTCTCTGCCGACGGCGAGACTTGGACGAAGTTGGGCGACATCAACTACTCGCTCATCAAGCGCAACTGGAAGCGCACGAAGGTCTCCTACGAGGGCAACGACCAAGTCTATGTCCGCGTCCTCCACACCGCCGCCAAGTCGAGCGGACAGATTTATGACATCTACGTGATGAACAACGGTGAGAAGTCGAAGCAATACGCCGAGGACGTCCTCGACGGCATCACGACGCTCACTCCCGCCGGCAACATCGTCCGCACGGAGATTTTCACCGCCAATGGCGCTCGCATCTCCACCATGGCAAAGGGCATCAACATCATCCGCCGCACCTATGCCAACGGCTCCATCACCACCCACAAAGTCGTGGTGAAATAAAATTCCCCTCACCCCGCAGGGAGCCACCGCTCCCTGCCCAAAAAAATCCTCCCACCCCGGGAGGATTTTTTTTCGGAATCCCGTTATCCCGTTCTCCCGCCCCCCGTTTTCCCGTTTTCCCGATTCCTCGTTATAACGGAATCCCGTAATAACGTTATTACGACACCTCGGAATCCCGAAATCCCGTTATAACGTCATCCCGAAAAAATCCCCCCTCAAAAAAAATCCCCTCCTCAAATGACAGTTTTCCCCAAAAAATCACTACCTTTGAGGCATCAAAAGGAAATTACCCATGCGCATCATCAAAACCCTGTTGTTTGTGGCCGTCATCGCGGCCCTTGCAGCCTGCCAGAAACAGGCGGAGCAAAAGGAAACGGAGACCCTTGACATCCCCCCATGCCAAGTCACTTCCCCTCCCGACTCCCTCCACCTCGACAAGTTTTACACCAAGTATGTCGATGTCAACGGACTGCCGCTCATTTCCTCTTGGCGTGTGCCGGACTCTGCCTTCACCGCCGCCCACCGCACCCTCTACGCCATGACAAAGATGCTGCACCCCGACATCCTCCACGCCATGCGGAAGGCCGGTGCCCGTGTGGCCATCATGGCACGCTACGAAGGCACCACGGACCTGCCCGAGCACCGTTATCTCGCCAACGACACCGCGCTCAACTGGGACCTCCGTGCCCGTGGGTTGGGAGGCACTATCGAGGAGCCGCTCACCAGTTGTGCGGAGGAGAACGTGCTGGCCTACCAGATAGACAAATACCACGCCGAGGACATCCTCGTGCATGAGTTCGCCCACGCCATCCACTGCATCGGCATCATCCAGGTCGATACCGCCTTCAACACAAGGCTGCAAGCCCTCTACGAGAGGGCGAAGGCGAGCGGCATTCTCGACAACACTTACCGCATCACCGACAAGGAGGAGTATTTCGCAGAGGGCGTGCAGGACTGGTTCAACGTCAATGCGGAGATGCCCCACACCGACGGGAAGCACAACTGGTGCAACACAAGGGAGGAACTGCAGGAATACGACCCGGGACTATACCAACTAATCGGGGAGTATTTCCCCAAAACCAACCTCTCCGTCAGCAAGCACCCCAAAATCAACAACATTCATCCTTACAAGCAATGACATTCACGCTCCAAACCTATCAACGCCGCCGCGACCAACTGAGACATGACGTGGGAAACGGCATCCTCCTCTTCCTCGGCAACGGGGAGGTGGGAATGAACTACGCCGACAACACCTATCCCTACCGACAGGACAGCACCTTCCTCTATTTCTTCGGCATATCACAGCCGGGACTCGCCGCCGTCATCGATATCGACGAGGGTCGTGAGGTGGTCTTCGGCAATGAACTCACCATCGACGACATCGTGTGGACGGGCAAGGTGCCTTCCGTGGGCGACCTGAGCCGCGAGGCCGGGGTGGGGGAGACGCTGCCGCTGACGAGCCTGAAGGCTTGCCTTGACAAGGCAAGGGCGAAAGGACAGACCGTGCATTTCCTTCCTCCCTACAGGGCTGAGCACCGCACCTGGCTGTGGGAACTGTTGCAGGTGGAGCCGTCGGCCCAGGACGGGCGGGCGTCGCTGCCCTTCATTCGCGCCGTCGTGAAACAGCGCAATCACAAGGACGAAGAGGAACTTGCATGCATCGAACAGGCGGTGGACCTCTCCACGGAGATGCACCTCGCGGCATACCGCATGGTCCGACCCGGCATGCACGAGGCGGAGGTGGCCGCTACAGTGGCGGAGGTGGCCGCACGACAAGGACGGCAACTCTCCTTCCCCACCATCGCCACCGTCAGGGGGCAGGTGCTGCACAACCATGGTTTTATCCATACGATGGAGGAGGGCGACATCTTCCTCCTCGACGCCGGTGCGGAGGGTCCGGGATGCTACGCCGGCGACCTCTCCTCTTCGATGCCCGTGGGGAAGCGTTTCTCCACACGGCAGGAGGAGATTTACAACATCCACTTGGAGAGTTTCCGCGCCGCCGTCGCACAACTGAGACCCGGCGCACCCTTCCGCAACGCACACCTCGCAGCCGCCGCCAAGATAGCGGAGGGGATGAAAGCCCTCGGCCTCATGAAGGGCGACCCCGAAGAGGCGGCAGCCACCGGGGCCTACGCGCTCTTCTTCCCCTGCGGCGTGGGGCACATGATGGGCCTCGATGTGCACGACATGGAGAACTTGGGCGAGCAGTATGTGGGCTACGCCGACGGGGAGAAAAAAAGCACGCAGTTTGGCTTCAAGTCCCTCCGACTGGCGCGTCCGTTGGAGCCGGGTTTCGTCTTCACCGTGGAGCCGGGCATCTATTTCATCCCGGAACTCATGGACCAGTGGGAGGCGGAGCACCGCTTCGAGGATTTCATCTGCTACGACAAACTCCACGTCTGGCGCGACTTCACCGGCCTGCGCAACGAACTCAACTACGTCATCACCCCCGACGGCGTGAAACGATTAGGTTCCCTCAACAAACCCATGACCCTCGAAGAGGTCTATGCCGCCAAAGGTCTTTAATTATTCATACCCGTCAAAGGTCGTCGCTCACGTCGCTCATCGGGATTTGCAATCCCGATGCCTTGAGTATCAGGATTTTTAATCCGAAACTCGCATTGCAAATGCTCATATTCAATGCGGCCGGATTGCAAATCCGCCCGAGCGTGCAATAAAATTAATGGATAATTCTTCGACAAGCGAAGCGACAAAGTCGAACGCGTGGTAATTCGTGTAAAAAATGAATTCGGTGTGGTGATAAAAGGACTAAAAAATGTTAATTTGGACTGAATGTGCGATAAAGTCAATACATTTGCAGCAAAACCCTTGAATATGCTGCTGAAAGATTTCTTCTATAGATTCCCTGACGAGGAAAGCTGCGTCTCCTATTTCAAGGAGATACGGCAAACTGTTGGTGTTACATGCCCAAAATGCAACGGAACAATCTACACTTGGTTAAAAGGACGCGGTGAATTCCAATGTAAAAGTTGCGGCTGCAGAATACCCCTTACCAAAGGAACGGTGATGGAAAGTAGTCACCTTCCACTGCATTCCTGGTTCTTCACAGCCCATCTTATGACCTCCCTCAAACAGGTTCTTTCGGCAAAGGAGATGCAGTATCAATTGGATATGAAGGAATATCCTCCCGTGTGGCTTATGATGATGAAACTTAGGGACATTATGGGCAAGCGTGATGCCATATATAAACTTTCAGACCAGATAGAGCTTGACGTTTCTTATTTCCCAACATATACACTTGTTGAAAGTAATGGGGAGAAAGTGCCGGAGAACAAGAAGACCACGGTGCTCGTAATGGCAGAAAGCAAAGCCGTTGATGAAATCCTTGCCGAGTACTTGGCCAACGTTGGTGACGTCCAGTCGATGAACAAGGCTTCTCGCCTGTTGCATAATGCGTCCAAGTATAACGTAAAAAAGGCTGTCCATTACATAAAGATGTTCGCAGTTCCGAATCAGCAATTCGAGACAATCAAGCCACACGTAACGAGAAATGTTGAAATGGACAGCAAGGCTGTGACAGATGGAGGAAAAAGCCTCTTCAGGTTGAAAGAATTGCTTAGGGAACATGAGGCACACCAAGAAACGGACGGAGGTGCGCATGAGGTGGTTGTCAACGTACTTCCCTGGGTTCATATCGTAACAGGTGAATGTCGAAGCGGAATAGAGGCCATCCACAAAGAGGTGGATGAGAGATTTCTCCAACTCTACTTGAACGAATTCTGTTGGAAGTTTAATCGTAGGTTCTTTCGAGACAGCAAAAATCCCAAATACGACCTCTTCGACCACTTAATCAAAATTGCAGCCACATACACTTCTGATATAAAATGGAGAGATTACGCAGGGGCGTTTTACGGATTTAACATTTCTTAGTCCTTTTATCACCACACCGAAAAAATGAATCTGTCATAGTAATTATATGAATCATTCGTGGTAATTCGTGTTATAATAAGAGTAAAATATGATACACCCGGAAAACGACAAGGGCATGAACGCCCGGATAAGACGCCTCAGACAGCAGAGCATTGACACCCCCGTCACGCTCTCCATTGAGCGTGCGCTCATCGAGACGGAGTTTTACAAAAACCATTACGGCACCATGCCCGTCGCCGTCCTGAGAGCCACCAACTTCCTCGAAATCTGCAAGAAAAAAGCCATTTACATCGGCCCCGACGAACTCATCGTGGGGGAGCGCGGACCGAGGCCGAAGGCCGTCCCTACCTTCCCCGAACTGACGTGCCACTCCGTAGAAGACCTCCACACGCTCGACAGCCGACCGCTGCAGCCCTACCACATCAGTCAGGAGGACATCGACACCTACGAGCGCGTCGTCATCCCTTATTGGAAGGGAAAGACGCAGCGGGAGCGCATTTTCGGCCATGTCTCCAAGGAATGGGAGGAGGCCTATCACGCCGGTGTCTTCACGGAGTTCATGGAGCAGAGGGCGGCGGGACACACCGCCATGGACGGAAAGATGTACCGGCAGGGGCTCCTTGATGTCAAGGAGCGCATACGCCGACGCATCGAGGCGCTCGATTACATCAACGACCCGGAGGCCACCGACAAGGAGCATGAGCTCAGGGCCATGGATATCTCGTGCGACGCCGCCATCCTCTTCGCCGAGCGGCACGCACAACTGGCTGAGCAACTGGCGGCGGAGGAGAAGGACGAGCAGCGGAGAAAGGGACTGCTGAAAATCGCCGACGTGTGCCACCACGTGCCGGCTCACGCACCGCGTGACCTCCATGAGGCCATACAGATGTACTGGTTCGTGCACCTCGGCACCGTCACCGAACTCAACGGATGGGACTCCATGAACCCGGGGCATATCGACCAGCACCTCATGCCCTTCTACCAAAAGGGGCTCGATGACGGGACGCTCACCCGCGACAAGGCCAAGGAACTGCTCTCATGCCTGTGGGTGAAGTTCAACAACCAACCGGCGCCGCCGAAGGTGGGGGTCACGGCTCTCGAGTCGGGCACCTACAACGACTTCACCAACATCAACATCGGTGGGGTGGACCGCGAGGGAAACAGTGCGGCCAACCCGCTCTCATACATGATTTTGGAAATCCAGGAGGAACTGCACCAGTTGCAGCCGGGTCTCAGCATCCACGTCGCCCACAACACGCCGGAGGAATTCCTCCTGCAAGGTGTCAAGGTCATCAAGCAGGGTCACGGATACCCCTCCGTGTTCAACACCGACACCTACGTGCAGGAGATGGTGAGGGCTGGAAAATCCGTAGAGGATGCCCGGGAGGGGGGCTGTTCGGGATGCATCGAGGTGGGGGCTTTCGGCAAGGAGGCGTACCTCCTCACCGGCTATCTCAACACGCCGAAAATCCTCGAAATCACCCTCCACGACGGCAAGGACCCGCTCACCGGCAAACAACTCGGTCTGCACACCGGCGACTCACGTTTCTTCCAGTCTTTCGAACAACTTTACGAGGCTTGGCGGCGACAGATGGTGCATTTCGTCAATATGAAACTCGCCGTCAACAACTACATCGAACGGATGTTCGCCCTCTACGCTCCCGCCACCTTCCTCAGCATCTTCATCGACGACTGCGTGGAGAGGGGAAGGGACTATTATGCCGGAGGGGCGAGATACAACACCACCTACATCCAATGTACGGGTTTGGGCACGCTCACCGACAGCCTCTCGGCGCTCAAGAAGCACGTCTTCGACGACAAACGATACACCATGGACGACATGCTCCGCGCACTCGACGCCAATTTCGAGGGGGAGGAGAAGATGCGGCAGTACATCATCCACCACACGCCGTTCTTCGGCAACGACGACGAACAGGCTGACGACATCGCCGTCCGGGTGTATGACGACTTGGTGAACGCCATCGAGGGAAGGCCGAACACTCGGGGCGGACGGACGCACCTCAACATGCTCAGCACCACATGCCACAACTATTTCGGACAGGTTTGCGGGGCCACGCCCAACGGCAGGATGGCGCATTTCGCCATCAGCGACGGCACCTCGCCGGCGCACGGGGCCGACACGCACGGACCGACGGCGGTGGTGAAGTCGCTCGGAAAACTCGACCAGACGAAGAGCGGGGGGACGCTCCTCAACATGCGCTTCATCCCGGCGCTCCTCCAAAGGGAGCAGGACCAGCGAAAACTTGCCAGCCTCATCCGCTCTTATTTCAAGATGGGTGGACACCACATTCAGTTCAACATCATCGACACGGCAACGCTCCGCGACGCGCAGCAGCACCCCGACGACTACCGCGACCTCCTCGTGAGGGTGGCCGGCTATTCCGACTATTTCAACGATATGACGCGACAGTTGCAGGAGGAAATCATCGCACGGACGGAAAACGACGGGATGTGATATGACCCTGATCTTCGACATCAAGCGATACGCCATCAACGACGGCCCGGGGATACGCACCACGCTCTTCATGAAGGGATGCCCCCTGAGATGTGTGTGGTGCCACAACCCCGAGAGTTGGGACGCCCGGCGCCAACTGCTCTACAGGCATGGACGGTGCATGGGCTGCACCTCGTGTGTGGAGGCGTGTCCGCACCACGCCCTCACGATGGGAAAGGATGGCGTGACGCTCAACGCCTCACGCTGCTCCCTATGTGAAAAGTGTGTGGAGGAATGTCCCACCACGGCCCTCGAAATCTGCGGTCGTGAGTGGTCCATGGACGAACTGATGGCCGAAGTGGAAAAAGAGCGCACTATCATGGAGGACAGCGGCGGTGGTGTGACGCTCTGCGGTGGTGAGCCGCTCATGCACCCGTCATACACCCTCCAACTACTTGAAGAACTTGGCAGAAGAGGTTTCCACCGCGTGGTGGACACCTCTCTTCATGCCCCCCGTGAAATAGTGTCCGAAGTGGCAAAAAACTGTGAGATGATGCTCGTGGACCTCAAGATGATGGACCCTGAAAAGCATCGCCGTTATTGCGGAGCCGACAACCGCCTCATCCTCGACAACATCCGTTATCTCGCCGACCACCATCACCTCTTCTCCATCCGCATCCCCCTCATCGAGGGCGTCAACGCCGACGACGAAAACATCACCTCCACCGCCCATTTCCTTGCCTCCCTCCCCGGCGCCTCCACCCGTCCCGTCCATCTCCTCCCATACCACGACCTCGGCTACGACAAGCACCGTCGCCTCAACACCACCTACAATCCCCAAAACATCCCCATGGCCGTTCCCTCGTCACGCACCCTCCATCACTGCGAGTATCTCCTCGCCGCCCATTCCCTCCCCGTCATCATCGGGGGATGACCTTCCCCCCGAAATCCCGCCTTCTCCCCGAATCCTCTATCTCATAATATTATCCACAAGTGTCTGGACATCTGCGATGGAAATGATGCCATCGTTGTTGATGTCGCCATTCTCTGCGTGGAAATTCTCAGGATGATTACCTATGAGATAGTCCACCAGAAGGGTTACGTCGCTGACTGAAATGACGCCGTCATGGTTGACGTCGCCCTTGGCGAACGCGCTGTCCTCGTTGATGCCCTTGAATTCTTTCCAGTAATCGGCGGCAGCGAATGCTTCCCTATATCCTCCGGGCACCGTGAGGTATGCATTCTTGCGGTTGGAGAATGTCTGCATCGTGATGGGAAGAGGGTCGGTGAAGCCCACGCTCACACGCACCAAACTACTGCAGTTGTTGAAAGCCATGTCTCCGATGCTTTCCACACCGGCGGGAATGTCTATCTCCTCCAATTTGGTGCATCCTTGGAAGATGCTTTTGTCAAGATGGGTGATGGTGCCGGGCAAGGTGATGGATGACAGTTTGCTGCATCCATAGAACATCTCGGTGTTGCTTGTCACCTCGCTCATGTTGAGGTTTTCCATTCCCTCCACCTTGGTCAATGAAGAATGGAACATGAACCACCGGGATGTGATGGGAGGTCGTGCCTCGGCAAACGATTCGTCAAACACCACCTTGGAGTAGGATGACTTGGCGCCTGACCATCCGATGGTGGTGGTTTTTGGAAGTGAATATTTCGTTCCCGTGCGTGTCCATGGCAGGGCGTCATGGTAGAATTTCAATGTGGAATCTGCAAGAAGGGCATAGCTCACCTTGTTGCCCTCCAAGAAGAAATAGCCCGTTTTGTATCTGAAATACAGTTCGTCGATGCTGGTCCCGAAGTCAAAGCCCGAAGGGGCGGTGATGGTGCAGGGGGAGGTGGTGGAGCCCACCCCGGAGAACGTACTCGCCGACGCATTGGCCATGGTGGCGGGGATAATGACTTTTTTCAGCTCCTTGCAGTCATACGCCATACTGTTGGAGGAGGTGACTTTCGACATGTCAAACTTGCTCAGGTCGAGGGTGGTGAGCGACGAGCAGCCGTCAAACATGTAAGACATGTCGGTGACGTTGGCGGTGTTGAACCCGCTCAGGTCAATGGAAGTCAGCTTTTGGCAATTCTTGAACATGTAAAACATGTTGGTGACATTTGATGTGTTCAAGTATTTGATGTTTCTGATGTTGGTCAGGTTGGTCATACCATCAAACCAACGGTAGGTGGAGGTGGGGCGTACGTTGGAGAATGTTTCGGCGAATGCCACCAAGGTGATGGTGGCGGCATTGGAATTCCATTCCGGCTTGGTTGTGCCCGTGTTGAGGGAGTATTTCGTTCCCGTGCGGCTCCATGGCTTGGCATCATAATGGAATGCCAACTTGTTCTCGGTGTCGATATAGAGACCGTAGGCCACTTCGTGGTCTTTCAAGAAGAAGCAACCTGATTTCCACCAGAAGCAAACACCACTGAGGTCAACGCCGAATTTGAAGCCGGAGGGGGCGATGATGGTGCAGGGGGAGGTGGCCGAACCCACCCCGGAGAAAGCATACGCCGACGCATTGGTCATGGTGGCGGGGATGGTGATGCTCTTCAGCGCCGAGCAGTCTCTCAACATATAGTTGGAGGAGGTGACTTTCGACATATCGAAAGTGCTTAGGTCGAGGGTGGTGAGCGAAGAGCAGCCGTCAAACATGGAATACATACTGGTGACTTTGGAGGTGTTGAAAGAGGACAACGAAATGGATTTCAGCGATTTGCAACCCTTGAACATACACCCCATGTCGGTGGTGCTCGACGTGTTCAAGTTAGTGATGGAGGAGAGGGTGGTCAACGCTGAAAAACCTTCAAACCAATAGTCGGTGGTGGTGGGGCGGTAACTGGCAAAGGAGGCGTCGAACACCACTTTGGTGACAGAGGTCTTTTTCTGTATCTCATGGTTGAACATATCCAACTCGTATGTCTTCTTTCGTGAATATTTCTTGTTGTCATGGTAGAAAGTCAGTGTTTTGTAGTCGTCCGACTGCACCACATACCTGCTCTTGGCGAAGGGCTGTATGCCGATGACGGCTTCCTTTTCGTAGCTGAAAGTGCCGTAGTCGGTGTTGAGGGCGCTCATGGAAAAAAAACCGTCGAGATAGCCGCCCCATCCCCAGTTGAAATGAAACTTGCCGTCTTTGTATCCGTCGCAGATGAAGGCATGGCCGGCTCCTTCACCGTTTTTGCCATATCCGCTCATGAGGACGGGCTTCCCGTTGCTAATTTCATTATAAATGGCCGTCGTCCATGTGGAGTTCGTCATGGCTTCCTCGCTGATCACTTTGACGGCTGAATTGTAAAAGAAATTATCTTTCAGAGCCTGGGCCGCATACCAGATGCTGCCGCCCGAACTGCTGCTGGTGTAGTCCATTTCCACAGATTGCCCGCAATATCTCATCAGTTTGGCTACTGCTGCCTTTCCTGCCGTTGTGGTTGGTTTCCCGTTGGTCATGCTGCTCCAGTCGAAGTTGGTCACGGCGCCCAGTTTTGGCACGTTGTATTTCTGGGTAGTGGTGGTGTATGCCGGCAGGGCGGTGCAGCCGTGCTGGAACTTGCTTCCGTCCTTGCCGACGGACGCCCAGTAATACATTATTTGCGCCATGGCGGTTGCCGTGCATCCCACACGGCAGCGGGTGCCGTTGAATATGCATTGGTCGTTGAAGGGCTGTCCCTGGGCCCATGTGCTTTTCACCAATGCCGAGACGTTGGCTCTTGCCTTGAGCGGGCTATTGGCAGGACTGTTGGCGGCGGTCAGGCCGTTGCTTCTTGCCCACTTGATTTCCATCTCATACCTTTTTATCCATTCTTTCATGTTTGGCGGGATGGAGTCGGGGTGGAAACTGCCCTTTTCGCCATACGCGAGAATCGGCTCCGCAGCATCGTCGCCGGCGGCAAGGACGAAGCCGCCCCCGTCGATGTTGAAAGCGTAGATGGCGGGGGAGACCGTCATATCGGGTTCCACCGATGAGGATGAATGGCCGAGGCTTCCGGCGTGCTTTAGATCGGGTTTGATGAAGCTCGTTCCCTTGGAATGTTGCTTCCCCGATGAGGAAAGGAGAAATTCCATGGCATTGCTCCGTGCTTTTTCCATGGTGATGGGTGCTGCGTTTCCCACCATGACCACCGTCAACGATAACACCGATGACAGGATAACCTTGAGAAAGTCTATTCGTTTCATGTCTTGTTTAGTAACAATTCAGCGATAATTTATTTCAACACGAATTTCCACGAATTAATCATAAATTATTGGAATGGACGTAAATCATTCTATTTTCCCATTTTTGCACGTCTTTGGGTAAAAATTTACGACTAATTATACGGTAATTATATGTTTAAATGTTATTCGCTGAACAGTTACCTTGTTTAGTAAAAGTGTTAATAATTTCCCTATTTATTTCTTTTTCGTTCCTTAATGACAGCTACCAATTCTTGCTGGTCCGCTGCCGCCGCCGTCGTAGATGATGGTTCCATCCCCCGTGTTCACCACGATGTTGATGGAGTTGTCTCCGCCGTTGAGCACCATGTCCACCAATGCCGTCACGTCGGTCACGGAAATCGTTCCGTCCCAACTGACATCGGCATTATCGATGATGAAATGGCTGTTGTCGTTGCCCAAGATAAAGTCCACGAGGTAGGTCACGTCGGTCACTGAAATCATCCCGTCGCCGTTCACGTCTCCCAAGTTGCTGTTCACCAGTTTGGTGGACATCTGGAAATAGGTGCGGAAGGCGTTGATGTTGAAGGATATTTCCGGATAGTGTAGCATATTGTCTTCTCCAATGTAGAGTTTTGTCTTGTCACCCGATTTGGCGATGACGAGCGGACGGAAAAGTCCCTGGAAACTTACCGCGCCGTCGCCGCTGCTTACTTTCTCGGGAACGGAACTGTTGATGGTTACGTTTTTAAACGTGGGGTTGGTGATGTCTTTCGCTATGAGCGAATTGTTCCTCACAAGATAAGGCATCCCGGCCTCGATGCTCTTGGCCTCCTTGAAATTGATGTAGAGAGTCCCTTTCTCAAACCCTGTCTTATGTCCGTCGATGACGTTCTCGGTGTCCATTTCCATCACCGTGAACCCTTCGAGCGGCGTCCCTTCGAGGCTTTTGAGCGTGAAGGGCAGGCACAGCGTGTTCCATGTGCCATCCAAATGGAGGGTGTAGCCGGAGAGCGTGACGTCGTATTCAGAACCCATCCCGCTGTTGAGCACCGATGTGTTGTCGAGATGGTCGTAGAGGGTGAGCGGCTTGGAGAAAGCGCTCCCATAGTCGTCATTGTCTTTGTTGTTGTCATTGGAGGCCCCCTCAAAGCCCCCTGCATGCATGACCGTTGTCATGCACACCATAAGCAGCGTCATGGCCGCCCGCGTCAGACAAGTTGTGATGATGGATATCGTTTTCATAATTCGTAGGTTGATTTGGTTGTCATTTGGTATATAGTGCAAATATACATTTTGGTGCAAATATACATTTTTCTTCGTTACCCACAACCCTTCCGATGCAAATTAATTCAAATCCGTCCACTTTTTGTGTAAAAATCTCTCCTTTTCATCCCTCTATTCGAAATCCCGCCACAATGCCGTTGCAACTGTAGGGGTGGACTTTATGTCCATCCGCTCGCCCGTCAGGGCGAATTCCCGCCCCGAGGCCGTTAATGCGAAATCCCTCCAACCGCCCCGTTTCGCCCGTAGGGAATTACTTTATGTAATACCTCACGCCAAAAGGCCATTACCAACCAACGTCCAACAAGCCCACAGAACTCCCAGCCCAAGTCATCACCCTGTGTAAATGAAGGATGTACGTTGCACAGACGGCCTGTAAGGCCAACGAGATACCAGCCCAGGGCAACGCCCTGGGTAAATTAAATAACGGAGTAGATTGCGCCCTGCAAGGGCAAAAGCCTTAATCCTTGTTTTTGTGGAATATGCTCTTGAAGCTGGAACAACCCACAATTTTGCGCAACATTGGCTTGTCTTAATCCTTGTTCTTGGGAAATACCCCCTACAGCAACACCGGCTTCTAACGCCAAGAACCAGCCTCCAATGTAGGGAATTACATAAAGAATTCCCTACGGGCGCAATAGGAATTTTGGCGGTTGGGCGAAATGGGATTCGTGGATGTCGCATGGCAAATGCTAATATTCATTGCGGGCGGATAACATATCCGCTTGAGCGTCCGTGGTTGGGCTGGGGGGTCGGAGCATAGGATATGAAAAATGCCGCCATCAGGCGGCATTTTTTGAATGAAAGGGGGCTGTATGAAGCTTTATGCTTGATAGCCTTCTGATGATGCTTGCAGCTGCTTTATGCGTTATACATCCTCTCCTTTTGCTCCTTGATAGCGTCGTCGTAGATGTAGTCGTCGTATTGCATGAGCTTGTCGATGGTGCCGACGGGGGTGAGTTCGATGATGCGGTCGGCGACGGTCTGGATGAACTCGTGGTCGTGGCTGGAGAAGAGAATGTTTCCCTTGAAGGTGACGAGGTTGTTGTTGAAGGCCTGGATGCTCTCCAAGTCGAGGTGGTTGGTGGGGGTGTCGAGGATGAGGCAGTTGGCGTTCTTCAGTTGCATGCGGGCGATCATGCAGCGCATTTTCTCACCGCCGCTGAGGACGTTCACTTTCTTCTCCACCTCTTCCTGCTTGAAGAGCATGCGGCCGAGGTAGCCTTTCATCATCACCTCGTTGCCCACGCCGAATTGGCTCAGCCAATCCACAAGGTTGAGGTCGCTCTTGAAGAACTCCGTGTTGTCCAAGGGGAGGTAGGCGGTGGTGATGGTGATGCCCCACTTGTAGGTGCCGGCATCGGGCTCGCGGTTGCCGTTGATGATCTCGAAGAGGGCGGTCATGGCCTTGGGGTTGTGGCTGAGGAAGACGGTCTTCTGCCCCTTCTCGATGTTGAAACTCACGTTGTCGAAGAGCACCGTGCCGTCGGTATCCACGGCTTTGAGGCCCTCCACCTCAAGGATTTGGTTGCCCGGCTCGCGCTCCGGCGTGAAGATGATGCCCGGGTATTTTCTCGACGAGGGACGGATTTCGTCCACGCTGAGTTTCTCCAACATCTTCTTGCGACTGGTAGTCTGTTTGCTCTTCGCCACGTTGGCAGAGAAGCGACGGATGAACTCCTCCAGTTCCTTGCGCTTCTCCTCCGCTTTCTGCCGCTGGTTCTGGGCCTGGCGCAGGGCGAGTTGCGAACTCTGGTACCAGAAGGAGTAGTTGCCGGCAAAGACGGTCACCTTGCCGAAGTCGATATCTACTGTCTGTGTGCTGACGGCGTCGAGGAAGTGGCGGTCGTGGCTCACCACAAGCACTGTCTGCTCCACGTTGCTGAGGTATTCTTCGAGCCACTGCACGGTGTCGAGGTCGAGGTCGTTGGTGGGCTCGTCGAGCAGGAGGTTGTCGGGATGACCGAAGAGGGCCTTGGCGAGCATCACGCGCACCTTCTCGTTGTTCGACAGCTCGTTCATCAACTTGCCGTGGAGGCTTTCCTTCACGCCAAGGTTGGAGAGGAGCATGGCGGCGTCGCTCTCGGCGTTCCATCCGTCCATCTCGGCGAATTTCTCCTCCAACTCCGCCACGCGGTTGCCGTCCTCGTCGCTGAAGTCGGCCTTCATGTAGAGGGCCTCGCGCTCTTTCATGTTAGCCCACAGGGGTTGGTGTCCCATGAGGACGGTGTCGAGCACAGTGAAATCATCGTATTTGAAGTGGTCCTGGTCGAGGACGGAGAGGCGCTCGCCGGGGCCCAGCTCCACCGTGCCTTTGTTGGGCTCCAACTCGCCGCTGATGGCTTTGAGCAGGGTCGATTTGCCAGCACCGTTGGCACCTATCACGCCGTAGATGTTGCCGGCGGTGAACTTGATATTGACGTCTTTGTAAAGGGTTCGCTTTCCGAATTGGATGGCGATGTTGGTTAATGTGATCATCTTCTTGTGATTTTGGGCTGCAAAGGTACGCTTTTTCCGTCGAAACGCCAAATTATAGAGGAAATTATGTGTCGAAATAACACGAATTACCACGCGCTCGACTTTGTCGCTTCGCTTGTCGAAGAATGAGCCATTAATTCTGACGCACAACAATTCATGTTTTTATTCATCAAGAATTAGCGAGATTTGTCGAATACCCACTGACCGTAGGGAGGTAATTAGAGAATTTTCGGCGCGGTGGTGATGGAAACGGCCTGAAGGGCCAAAAGCAATCAGCCTGGGGCCGTCTTTGCACAAAAACCATCAGCACAGGTCGGAATTTTTCTAACAATAAAACCATTGCAATGCTATCATTCTCTCATTCTCTAATTCTTGATAAATTGATTACATGATATTGGACACCCTATTGGGAAAGTAAAATAACAACCCCCAAATGCTTGAAGTCAAGTATTTGGGGGTGTCTTTCTTGTTCAAGAATGACAGTTGTTTTACTCGTTGTCCGGTGCTTGGTCGATGAGTTCCATGAACTGGTCGAGCTTCGGGGTGATGATGATCTGCGTGCGGCGGTTGCGCTGACGTCCCATGTCGGTGTCGTTGGTGGTGAGCGGGTTGTACTCGCCCCTTCCACCGGCGGTGAGACGCTTGGGATCCACGCCGAAGTTGTTTTGCAGATACTGCACGACGCTGGAAGCGCGGAGGCAGCTGAGGTCCCAGTTGTTGCGGATGTTCTCGCGGCTGATGGGCACGTTGTCGGTGTTGCCCTCCACGAGGACGTCGAAGTCGTTGTAGTCCATGATGATCTTGGCCACCTTGCTCAATGTCTGTTGAGCGCGGCTGTTGATTTCATAGCTGCCGCTCTTGTAGAGCATGTTGTCGGCCAAGGAGATATACACCACTCCCTTCAGCACCTGTACGTCCACCTCTCTGAGTTCCTCCTTGCTGAGCGAGCGTGTGAGGTTGTTGGTGAGCACCATGGAGAGCGAGTCGCTCTTGCTCTTCACGTCAACAAGGTGGCGGATATACTGGTTGGACTCGTTGATTTGGTCCACTAACTTCTCGATGCTCACATTGGTCTGGTTGGAGTTCTCCAAACTCTTGTCGAGCGAGCGTTGCAGTCTGGCGTAGTCGCGCTTGGCCTGCTGGAGCTGTTCTTCGAGGCTGGTGACGCGGGCGTTGCTGGCGGCGAGCTGCTCCTTGGTGTTGGCGAGCTGGTCCTTGGCATCCTGATAGTTGCTGCTGAGTGTACGGTTCTCGCTCTGGCAGTTGAGCAAGTCCTTCTTGCTGGCGCAGCTGCCCATGAAGAGTGCTGCGGCGAGCATGGAAAGCATGATAATTTTATTCTTCATAATCGTAGTTGTTAAAAAATTATTATTCATGTGTGACCTTGAAATTTCCAATCAAGTGTACCTATAAGACGTAGGAATCCGGGATTTGTTGAGTCGTGTTAGGGAAAATTAACCAAGTAGCACGGTGTTTATCTTTAATTAACATCCTCGGCGGTCTAAGCAACAACTCTTTCAGTCTTTCAGTGATGAAAATATAGAAAAAACCGCTTCGCTTGATAAAAAACAATAAGACGTATAAAAAGGGTCGTCTGCAAATGATCTGAAACGCTCACGCTTGATAATAACGGCAAGCCGTGGAAAAAAAAGACATAAAAATTTCTTACGACCTCCCTCAATTCCATCATCTTCTTTGTTTAAGATTTGTTGGATTTGAACAGATTTGTAAGATTTGAACAGATTTGTAAGATTTGACTACGTCGACCGTTGGTTCTGCCCGTTAGGGCACTCCCTAAACGAATCGTTGAACAGTTACTGGTCTATTTCTCTAATTCTTGAAAAACCCAGAGAATCTTGAATAGATAAAAGGTGTCAAGGACATTTTTTCAGCCGCTTGGGGCAAAATAAATAGCCATTTCTATGATGATTTGGAATTTTTTTGTATATTTGTCCCCTACAACCACGCTACTAACGAAGAGACCACCAAGGCAAATATACGAATATAAGAAAAACCAATCAATTTAACCTAACCCAAAACCTTTAACTAAAACCAAATTATCATGAAAAAAAAGACAATCGGCTATTTGAAGAGGGCCACATTGGTTCTCGGCTTAGCGGCCTTTCTGATGCCATCCACCGCGTTGGCAGAAGGAAGCGGTGCCTCGCGGTTGCCGGCTGCCCAGCAGCAGACATTCGCCGTCAGGGGACATGTTGTGGACGAGACCGGCGAGCCTTTGATTGGCGTCACCGTCAAGATTGAAAATGCCACAGGAGGAACCGTCTCCGACATCGACGGCAATTTCTCCCTCACTGTTCCTTCCCAAAGGACCAACCTCGTGTTCTCCTACACAGGATACAAGACATTGACCATGCAGGCATCCTCCAACATGACGGTCAGGATGGAGCCGGACGCCCTCGGACTTGACGAGGTCGTGGTCATCGGCTTCGGTACGGTGAGGAAACGCGACGTGACGGGTTCCGTGGCACAGGTGAAAAGCGACGTCGTCCTACAGACTCCGACGTCCGATGTGGCCACCTCGCTGCAGGGCCGTGTGACGGGCCTTGACGTGAACGGCAGCGAGATGCGCATCCGCGGCAACCGCTCCATCAACGGCAGCAACGAACCGCTCATCATCATCGACGGGGTGCAAGGCGGGTCGCTCAGCGACATCAACCCTGACGACATCGAGACCATCGATGTTTTGAAAGATGCCTCCTCCACGGCCATCTATGGTTCGCAAGGCGCCAATGGTGTCATCATCGTCACCACGAAGAAGGCAGAGGCAGGGCGTTTCAGCATCTCCTACAATGGTTATGCCACCGGGGCCTTCCGCTTGGAGCACCCCGACTACCGCGAAGGAACCAACTATTATGAGACACGCAAACTGGCCGCCCGGAATGCTGGCAACTGGAGCAGCAGCGCCGACGACATCAACCTCTTCGGGGCCAGCCCCGAGGCGCTCGCAGCCTACCAGGCCGGCGTATGGACCAACTACGAGGACCTGTTGCAGAAAAGCACCACATGGAGCACCCGCCACTCCATCACCCTCTCAGGAGGCAACGAGCGGACGACGGCACGTTTCAGCGTGGGATATGCCAACAACGGCAGCAAATGGAAGGAGAGTGGCGGCACCGACCGCTACACCCTGCGCGCCAACATCGACCACGTCATCCGCAAGTGGGTCAGCGGCGGCGTCATCTTCCAGCTCACACACAACAGGTCGGAGCACTCGCCTTACGAGGAGGCCTCGACCACGGACTGGCAGCTCGGCTCACCCTACGGGTATTATGACTACGCCACCGGAAAATACCTCGTCGGAACAGATATGGTGGAGCGCCCGCTCGATGCAGGAGGATATGTCAACCCATTGGTGAACACCCTCAACGGCGACCGCTACAGCCGCGAGACCTACGGCACCAACGTGGTGGCCAACGGCTATCTCGACTTCCACCCCATTGAAGGACTGTCGTTGCGCACGCAGTTCAACACGCACATCACCAACTACTCGGACGGCAGTTTCACGGCCAAAAACTCCGCCACGCAACTCTACAACGGCACCAACTTGAGTGCTGCCTCGGAGAGCAAGACCAACAGCCTCTATGTGGAGTGGAACAACATCCTCACCTACCAGTTCACGATGCTCCCCGAGGACCATCACCTCTCCATCACCGCCCTCACCACCTGGAACAAGCGCACCTTTGACATCCTCAGCGCCTCCTCCTACGGACAGACCCTGGCTTCCAACCTTTGGTGGAACCTCGCCAGCAACGACGGCGGTGCCGGTCACATGCTTCACAGCAGCGACTATGAGCAAGAGCAGAACTTCTCCTATGCCGGACGTGTCAATTACGACTGGAAGAGCCGTTATCTCTTCACCGCCTCCATCCGTCGCGACGGCGCCTCACGCTTGGCCAAGGGGCACAAGTGGGACACCTTCCCCTCTGCCGCCTTTGCCTGGCGCATGAGCGACGAGCCGTTCATGGCCAGCACCAAGACGTGGCTTGACGACTTGAAATTCCGAGCCACTTATGGCGTGACGGGCAATGCTGGCATCAATGTCTATGGCACACAGTCGGGCGTCACCTTCGACAACGGACAGTTGGGCTTCCAGGACATCCAGGCCAGCCACTACTGGTTGGGCGTGAAGACCACCAGCGACAAGACCGGCGCGGCCATCATCGGCAACCCCGACACCAAATGGGAGCGCTCCACCACCACCGACATCGGCTTTGATATGATCCTGTTCAACAACCGTGTCAGCATCACCTTCGACTGGTACAACACGAAGACCACCGACCTGATTCTGCTCCGCTCGCTTCCCACCTCTTCGGGCAACGACGGCAATTTCAGCACCTACACCAACATCGGCTCCACACGCAACCGTGGTTGGGAGTTGACCATCAACAGCCGCAACATCGTGAAGAAGGACTTCCAATGGAACAGCACCCTCTCTTTCTCCGCCAACAAGGAAAAAATCCTCGAACTCACCGGAGATGTGGACATGATACAGTTGGGCAACAAACCCGAGGAGGTGCTGATGGTGGGCTCTCCCATCAAGTCCTACCGCACCTATATCTACCAAGGTATCTGGAAGACTTCGGAAGCTGCAGAAGCCGCCGAATACTTCACCGATGAGAAGAAGACTACCCCCTTCAAGCCCGGAGACATCAAGGTGGCCGACCTCGACGGCGACCATTGGATTGACACCAAGGACTACACCATCGTGGGCTCTGCCTCACCCGACTGGTTTGCTGGTTTCAACAATGACTTCCGTTACAAGAACTTCGATCTGAACATCTACCTCTACGCCCGTTGGGGACAGTGGGGTGACAACCCGTTGGCCAACTACTCGCCATCGACCGGTGGACGTTACACCACGATGGACTACTGGGTGGTCGATTCCAATGAAGGCGGCTCCTTCCCCGCTCTGAAGCAGAACTACAACTTCTACGACTACAAGGGCTATACCGCTTTCTGGTATTGCGACCAGTCGTTCATCAAGATCAAGCGCATCGCCCTTGGCTATACGTTCCCCCGTACAATCATCAACCCTCTTGGCATTGAGAAACTACGTGTTTACGCCTCTGTCAACAATCCTTTCTACTTCGTGAAGGAGGACTGGATGAAGCATTTCGACCCCGAAGGACAGCAGCGCAGTGTGACTATTGGTGTGAATGTTAACTTTTAATGATTAGGACAATGAAGACTATCAATAAATATTTCGTGGGCGCGCTGCTCCTTGGAGCCGCCACATTAGGTTTCACTGCTTGTGACCTCGATGAGTACAACCCTTCGAGTGAAACCGCCGACGCCGTCTTCGAAACCCAACAGGGCATAGAGGGGCTCGTCAACCAAATGTATTACAACTTCCGGTGGAAGTATTTCGGACGCGAGGACCCCGTCCTCTATTTCGAGGGTGCGGGGGATATCTGGGCCAACATCCCCGACAAATACACCTACGGCATGCAGCTCACCCGTTTTGTGGACCTCCAGGGCGACCGAGGACAGGTGGCTGGCGCATGGAACCGTGTGTATGACAACGTCAACCTTGCCAATGCCGTCCTGGCATACCTCCCCTCCACGCAGGGGTTGAAAGAGGAAGCCCGCAACGACTACGAGGGTGAGGCGCGGTTCATGCGCGCTTACAACTACTGGTGGTTGGTGGAGTGGTTTGGTGACATCGAGATGCGCACCGAACCGACATCGACGCCTGTCTATAAGGCGTATCGCACCGACCGCAAGGTCATCTACGACGAGGTCATCATCCCCGATGCCGAGGCGGCAACACAACTGCTCCCCGTCAACCCGTTCAACGGCGAGGTGGGCCGCTCCACCAAGAAGGCGGCATACGCGCTCCTGGCTCGCGTGTGCCTGGCACGAGCACAGTATGAGAGGGCCGGCAGCAGCGAGGCCTGGGCTTTCTATCAGAAGGCTTTCGATGCCGCCAAGTATGTGATGGAAAACCAAGCGGCTCTTGGCATCAAGCTATACAAAACGTATGATGAAATCTGGCAGGCCAAGAACAACAAGACCAACACCGAGTACCTGTGGGTGGTGACACATTCCAGCAACTCCACGCTCAACAAGCAGTCGGGCAACCCCAACCGCCTCCACATGTATTTCTCACCACGTCTGCTCAACCGTTTCGGCAACGTGCAGACGGCCACCAACTGGGAGTATCCACGTGAGAGCGTGTTGCTGTGCCCCACCTACTATCTGCTCAACCTGTTCGCTGATTGGGACCTCCGTTATGACGTGCTCTTCCAAGAGGAATACCCTGTGAGTGCCGACAGTTATACATGGACAGAGGCGGACGTCAATAGTTATATGGCTCCTGCTTCCTTGGCTGGCAAGACCATTGTCAAGGGCGACCTCGGACTGAAGGTGAGCCGCAAGCCCGTGACCGATGCCGAGCGCGAGGCGGCCGCACAGAATGGTTATGTGCTTCTGGGTGCCAACAACATCTATGACCTCCGCGACGGGAAGATTTCACCGATGGGCGGCGCACGTATCCGCGACCTCAACCCCGACGACATCGGCGGCGTGCCTACCACCACTTTTGTCGCCACTTCCTATCCTCGGTTCAGGAAATACCGCATCTGGGACCGCGACCCCAATGGCACCTTCCTGCTCACTGCTGCCAATGCACAGATTGGTTTCGGAGACGTGCCTATCTTCCGCTATGCTGAGATGCCGCTGATTGCAGCCGAATGTCAAATTCAGTTGGGCAACCCCTCCCATGCGGCCAGCATCATCAACGACGAAAACATGGGCATACGCACATCGCGCATCCTGAAGCCGGGGCATGACGCTACCGAGATGAAGGTGACGGCAGGCCAAATGACCATTGAGTGGATTCTCGAGGAGCGCGCCCGCGAACTTTGCGGCGAGTGGCTGCGCTGGTTCGACCTGAAGCGCACAGGCCATCTGGTGGACTACCTGAAGGGTCACAACCCTGCCATGCGTGGCGACGAGCCGGTGGATGAGCACAACTATCTCTGGCCCATCCCTACAAGTTTCCTCGACAAACTCGAAAACGCCGAGGAGTTCGGCCAGAACCCGGGCTACAACCCCTACACCAAGAAGTAGCAGGGGGCTATAGTGGCTATAGCATCTATAGAGTCTATAGCTTCTATAGCTTCTATAGCTACTATAGTTTCTATAGCATCTATAGCTTCTATAGCTACTATATCTACTATAGTTTCTATAGCTCTAAAAAAAAGATACAAGCCGCTGAAAATCAGCGGCTTGTATCTTTATCGTGCGCCTGACAGGAATCGAACCTGCACGTCGTAAGACACTAGATCCTAAGTCTAGCGCGTCTGCCAATTCCGCCACAAGCGCGTTTTGCGGTGCAAAGGTATGAAAAAAATGTGAACCGCCAAATTCTTTCCCCCTTTTTTTCCGCCATCCTTTGCCACTGCCCAACCCCTCGCCAACAGGAGGAAGCACCGAAAAGAAGAGGCGCATTTCCTTTCATAACGCCCCAAAACGTGGAAAAGTGGCGCATTTTTCAACGTTATCCAATCAATTATTTGGCTATAAAGTTAAAATGTCGTAATTTTGCCACAATAATATGCATGCTTATATGAGAGACATCAGAATATTGCTTTTGCTTTCATGGGTCGTGGGCTTCACTATCGTCTCATGCTCCAAAGAAGAGAAACCCCAGAGGGAATCCGTCGTCAATGTGAAAACCATGACCGTGGAGACAAGCACCCATGCCGTGGGAAAGATTTTCATGGGGGTCGTCGAGGAGGAGGACGGCGCCAACGTGACCTTCAACGTCATTGGAAATGTCATCAAGGTGATGGTGGAAGAGGGGCAGTTCGTGAGAAAGGGACAGCCCATGGCGGAGGTGGACGGGGAGAATGTGAGAAACGCTTACAAAATCTCACAGTCAACCTTGCGCCAGACCGAGGATGCCTACCAGCGAATGAAAAACCTTTACGACAAGGGTACGCTGCCCGAAATCAGGATGGTGGAGATTGAGTCCGCACTCACCTCCGCAAGAGCTTCGGAGGCCATCTCAAAAAAGAATGTGGAAGACATCATTCTGCGCGCACCCTTTGATGGCTATGTCGCCTCACGGGCCGTGCACGTGGGGGCGAGCGTCATGCCTGGGGTGACGGGCTTCCGCTTGGTGAAAATCGAGCGGGTGAAAGTCAACCTCTCTGTGCCGGAGAAGGAGATTGGCAAGGTGAAAATGGGACAGCAGGTGATGTTTACCATCAACGCATTGGGGGACAGGATGTTTGGAGGGAAGGTCGTCAACAGGGGAGTGACGGCCGATCCCATCAGCCACGCTTACAGCGTCAAGGCGTTGGTAGATAACAGAAGCCACACGCTCCTGCCGGGAATGGTGTGCAAGGTGCGCATCGACAACACGCAAGGCAACTATGCCATCGTCGTGCCACAGCAGGCCATTCAAATCAGTGGACAAGACAAGTATGTGTGGATCGTGAGGGGAGGGCAGGCTCACCGCCGCAGTGTGACAACAGGGGATGTCATCAGCGAGGGCGTCGTCGTCGAGACGGGTCTCACCGCTGGAGACATCGTCATCACACAGGGACAGAACAAGGTGTGCGAGGGAACAACCGTCAAGACGGAGTGATATGGCGGACAGGAAGCAAAGAAACGACTTGGTGGTGGCCGCCATGCAGCACAAGAGCATCACGCTCATGCTGGTCATGGCCATGGTGGTGGCGGGTGTTTTCGCTCTCATTTACATTCCAAAGGATGAGTTCCCGCAGTTTGAGATGCCCATCGGCCTCGTCGTGGGAGCCTATCCCGGAGCCTCTGTGATGGAGGTGGAGCAGCAACTGTCAAAACCGCTTGAGGAATTCTTGTGGACTTTCAAGGAAATCGACAAGACGCGCACCATGACGCTTTCCCTCAACGACGGTTGCGCCGCCATCGTATGGCTCGACCCCTCCGTGAAGGCAAAGACGGAATTCTGGAACAAACTCAAGGAGAGGCTGCCGCTGCTCAAACTCACTCTGCCGCCGGGCGTTTTGGGCGTGGTGGCCAACGACGACTTCGGAGAAACCTCCACCATGCTCATCACCCTCGAAAGCGAGGAGAAGACCTACCGCGAGATGGGGGAATATGTGGATGCACTCGGCGACAAGCTGAGAACCATTCAGGAACTGGCCAACATCATCAGGATGGGAGGGCAGGACGAGCAGCTGGCCATCTATCTCGACCGCGACAGATTGTCGATGTACGGCGTCAACACCGCCATGGTTGTCAACAAACTGTCTGGACAGACAAGCACGATGTATGCAGGAAGCATCGACGACGGCCAACTCAGCCGCGCCATACACATCCAGTCGTCGCTCAACACGGAGAACGACCTGGCGCAGACCATCGTGACGTCCGACCCCGGCGGAACCGTCGTCAGGCTTGGCGACATCGCCAACATACGACGCGAATATCCCGCTCCGAGGCAGTACATTCGCAACAACGGCAAGAAATGCATCCTCCTCTCCCTGCAAATGACACCGGGGAAAAACATCACGGAGTTTGGTGAGAAGGTGAAGCAGATCATCAAAGAGCACGAGGCGACGCTGCCGGAAGACGTCCACATCAACATCATCAGCGACCAGTGCCAGGTGGTGGACCACTCCTTGCGTGGCTTCATGGCAGAGATGTTCATCGCCATTCTCTCCGTCATCATCGTCGTCATGCTCATGCTGCCGCTCAGGGTGGCGGGGGTGGCCGTGGCCACCATTCCCATCACCATCTGTGCCTCCATCGCCCTCTTCCTCGTCCTCGGCGTGGAAATCAACAGCGTCACGCTCGCCGCTCTCATCGTCTCACTTGGAATGATTGTGGATGACAGCGTTGTCGTCGTCGATTGCTACCTCGACAAACTCGACGCCGGAATGGGAAGGTGGAGGGCCGCCGTGGAGTCCTCCAGCGAGTTCGTCAAGAGCATCATCACGGCTACACTCGTCATCAGCATCACTTTCTTCCCACTCATCTTCACCACGGAGCAGGTCATCCACGACTTCCTGCAGTGGTTCCCCTATTCCATCACCATCGTGCTCGTCGTGTCGCTCCTCGTGGCCATCTTCGTCGTGCCCATCCTCCAATATCATTTCATCAAAAGGGGACTGCACCAACAGGACGAGAAAGGGAAGAAGAAGAAGCGTCGGTCGATGCTCGACATCATGCAGAACGCATACGACAAGCTCATCGAGGCTTGTTTCAGGCACAAGGTCATCACCGTGCTTGCAGGACTGGCTTGCATCGTCGTGGGAGGACTGCTCATGATGCAAGTTCCTCAAAGGCTCATGCCAAGGGCGGAGCGCAACCAGTTTGCAGTGGACGTCATCCTCCCCACGGGGACAGACCTCAGACACACCGCCGTCGTGGCCGACAGCCTCGCCGACATCCTCAGAAAGGACGAGCGGGTGGTCAACCTCACCACCTTCTACGGTAGTGGTTCGCCTCGCTTCCACGCCACTTTCCTGCCCAACTTCGGAGGCACGCATTTCGCACAGTTCATCGTCAACACCCACAACGATGAGGAGACGCAGGGGGTGCTTAACGACTATGCCGACAAGTATGCCAGCAGGTTCGCCGACGCACAAGTGCTCTTCAGGCAAATCGAGTATTCCGACAAACCTTATCCCATCGAGGTGCAGTTGGAGGGAGACAACCTCGACAGCCTGCACGTCGCGGTGGACAGCGTACAGCGAAGGCTCTCATACAATGGCGACATCGCCGTGATAAGCAATAGCTTCGGAGCCACCAACCCCTCCATCGAGGTCGTCATGAACCCTGAGGAGGCTTACCATTTCGGATTGAGCAAGTCGCTGCTCTCGCTCAACTTCGCCATGAGATATGGAGGTGGGATTCCCGTCACTTCCGTGTGGGAGGGTGAAAAGGAGGTGTCGGTCGTCGTCAAGGACGCTGACATGGGCAACCAGACCATCGACAATTTCAAGAACATACGAGTGACCGGACTGGTGCCAACACTGACGGCGACACCACTGACGCAGGTGGCGGAGGTCAAGCCGGGATGGAACGACGGAAGCATTACTCACATCAACGGCAAACGAAGGGCGGCTGTCTTCGGCATGCTCGCACGGGGTGTCAAGGTGGGGGAGGTGACCAAGGAGGTCTATAAGGACTTGGAGACACTCCAACTGCCGCAGGGTGTCTCTCTCAAGCAGGGAGGACAGGCGGAGATGGAGGCGAAATACAGACCACAGCTTTATCTGGGATTGGAAATAGCGGTCGTGCTTATCTTCTTCATCATCGTCTTCCATCTCAAGAGCATTCCACTCACGCTCCTCATCATGGTTTCTCTCGGCTTCTCCATGCTCGGAGGCGCCACAGGACTGCTCATCTTCAAACAGGAGTTCGGGGCTACGTGTGTGCTGGGATTCATTTCGCTCATGGGTCTCATCACACGATGCGGCATCATCATGATTGATTATGCCGAGGAACTGATGAGGCAAGAGGAGCTCGACGTTCAAACGGCGGCCATTGTCTCGGCCAAAAGGCGCTTCAGGCCGGTCTTCCTCACATCCATGGCGGCTTCCATGGGTGTCATTCCCATGGTCATCAAGAACACACCGCTATGGGGACCCATGGGTGTGGTCATCAGCATCGGGGCCTTGGTTTCCATGATCTGCATCATCACCATCATTCCCGTGGGATATGGTATCGTAAGGAAAAAATTCAACAATAGAAACGAAAACTATGAAGAATAGTCTGAATATTTTGCTGCTTGCCGCAGGACTCTCCTTTGTCTCCCTCCATGCCGGAGCACAGAAAATCATGACCATCGAAGAATGTATCGAGGCGGCAAGAAAGGGTAACATCTGGGCGAAGAACGCACAGAACGATATCCTCATGGCAAAGGAGCAGAAAAAATTCATTCACTCGAAATACTACCCCATGGTCAGCGCCTCCTTCACCCATTTCGAGGCCAGCAAAAGTCTCATCAACTACCAGATTTTTGACAAGGAGACTATAGATAATTTTAATGCGGAGATGGAATCTGACTTCACCGTGGGCGACTTCACCCTTAGTTTCGTCAAAAAGGCGTCAAGCGCAGGGCTTACGTTCATTGAGCCTGTTTATACCGGCGGGAGGCTCACCAATTTCAACAAACTGGCCGACCTGCAGGTAAATGCGCGTAACATGATGAGCGAGGTGACCGACGACCAGATTGTCATGGGAACGGAGTTCCTGTATTACAAGATTTGGGAGTTGCACGAAACCGACAAGTCGCTCGACGCCATGGAGAAGGAGTTGAATTTCATCCACCAGGACGCGTTCAACTATTACGACAACGGCATCGTCAACAAAAACGACGTGCTTAGCGTGGAGCTCATGCTCGACCAACTCTCCGCCCTGCGCATCAGGGCAAACAACGACTGCAGACTGCTGAGAAGGGCGCTCGCCAAGTTCATGGGAATGGCCGACGAGGACATCGACGTGGACACTACACTCAACACGGAGGTCATCGACCCGCAGCAGCTCAGGGTGGACAGCCACAGGGCCATGGAGGGGCGCACGGAGACGCAGCTCCTCGACATCTGGGTGGAGAAGGCCGCCTTGGAGAAGAAAATCGCCAAGGCCAACATGCTGCCCATCGTCGCCGTGGGGGGAAGGTATGGATATTCCAAGGTGCTTAACGGCTGGGAGCCGCGGGCCATCGCCTTCGTCGGCGTGCAGATGCCCCTGAGTTACTTCTGGAGCGAGAAACACGAATACAAGCGCAAAGAGATAGAGATGCAGAAGGCCATCGACATGAGGCAGGACAACCGAGAGACGATGACACTCCAGATTCAGGACGCATACGACAACCTCGAAAGCACATACAAGCAGGTGCAGATAGCGGAGAAGAGCATCGTCAGGGCAGAGGAGAACCTGCGCATTTCCCGGGAGAACTACAAGCAGGGGATGAGCACCATGACATCGCTCCTTGATGCGCAGCGGCAGCAGCAGCAAGCCCTCGTGCAGAAAAACACCGCCCTCAGCGAGTACCTCCAAGCCAAAACCCGCTATCTCATCGCCACCGGTAGGCGCACCTATTAAGCCCCTCTATTAAGCCCAGCCTTGCCCCTTTTGCCTCTCCCTTCGCCCGCTCCTTTCGCCCCTCCATTCGCTCGCCCCCTTCGCCCGCTCCCTTCGCCCCTCCCTCCCCTCGCTTCTCCGTAGGCTGCGGTTTTGCCGCAGCTCCTCCCTCAGCCCCCCCTTCGCCCCCCTCCTTTCGCCCCCCTCCTTCGCCCCCTCCCTCTTTCCCCTGTTCCGTCTGTTGCTGTATTACAGCAACCATCATTGCCATCCCCCCTTGCCATTTCGCGAGAAAAATGAAAAATCACCGCGAAAAAAAGCTGTATCTCAACTTTTTTGCGTATATTTGCCACGCCAAAGCCTGCCTGCATGGATTCTCACACCTCTCCATCCATCCAGCGGGGCTTATCAGCCTAACTCATCAAAAGAAAACAAAACCATCATCATCATGAAAAGACTATACTTCACCTTGCTGCTCGCATGCCTTTGCTTTGCCATGCTGACCGCGGCCAACACCACGAAAAGGGTGGTGCAAGTGAACAACACCGTCACCTTGACCGACGACGTGGACTATGTCATCACCTCACCCGCTCCGTTCGGAGACAACGGCGTGGTGGACATCGTCAACACCGAGCACGCCGTGCTCATTCTCGACGCCGTGAAGCCTTCCAAGGCGCTCTCGTTGCTCTCCCACGTGAAAATCAACGGGGAGAGGGCGACCAGCAACACCAACTGCCAGGTGAAGATATACAACAGGGGGTGCATCATCATGCCTTATCCCGCCAACATCAAGCCGCTCACCGTCTTCTCCGGGAAAAACTTCGAGGGGGTGGCCGTCAGCGACTTCGGGCTGGAAAACAGCGGAGGATTCATGAACACGCTCTCCGACGCCAAACTCAACAACCGTATTCAAAGCTTCAAACTCAAGAGGGGTTACATGGTCACCTTCTCCACGCTGCCAAGGGGTAGGGGGTACAGCAGGTGCTTCATCGCAGCCACTCAGGACATCGAGATGGCCGAACTCCCTGACATCCTGGCGGGGAGAATCTCATCCTACCGCATCTTCAAGTGGAACGACACCAGCAAGTCGGGCATTGCCAACGACACCAGGCAGGACCCCTGCTCGAAGCTCAACGTCACCTCGTGCTACTCCTTCGGACTGGGGGAGGACAGGGGCATCGACACGGAATGTGTGCCTCACCACATCTACGAGGACTGGCCGTCGGCAAGCGCTTGTGGAAGCGTCACCTACTCGCCTCACATGAAAACCAACAACGAGCCGGGAAACTCTGCCGACGACCACCCGCAGAGCGTGGACGAAATACTCAACAACTGGGAAAACCTCATGGCCACGGGCATGAGGCTCTGCTCGCCATCGTCGCACGACGGCAGCCTCAACCACCTCAGGGCTTTCATGGACTCCATCGACGCCAGGGGTTGGAGGTGCGACATCATCGACCTGCACTGCTATTGGCCGGAGGGCAGCTTCAACAACATCAAGGGGAGTTGGGTGGACACCTACAAAAGACCCATTTGGATCTCCGAATGGGTGTGGGGGGCCTCATGGAACAACAACGGCATCTTCGGAGTGGCAACGGGAACCTACAGGGACAACCCCACGGAAAGCCAACTCCAACAGAACAAGACCGCCGTGCAGAGCATTTGCACCAAACTCAACTCATGGGACTACATCGAGCGTTACTATTACTGGAACAGCGAGGCCAACTGCTCCAAAATCTACCGCGACGGAAAACTCACACCGGCGGGCGAATACTATGCCGGCATGAACACCGGCCTGGGATACAATGGCAAATATGAGTTCATACCCACTCACCCGAGGCAGTACGGCCCTGCCAATTTCAAGGTCACTAATGACAACGGAAAATGCATCGTCACCTGGAGGGACCTCAACGGCGAGTACAACCAGCTGATGGAGGTGCAGCGCAAACCAAGGGGAGGACAGTGGGAGACCATCGCCGTCATCGAGCAGAAGGAGATGGCAGCCAACTACACCTACACCGACGAAAATGCGCCCGAAGGGGCGGCATACAGGGTGCACATCATCGACCTCGAAGGGGTGGAGTACTACACCAACGACGACCTTCAGGCGGGCGACGCCGTCATTGCTGAAACGGGGCAACGACTCTTCGCTGGGGGGAACATCGTCGTCAACGGGGAGTTCGACATGGGCATGTATGACTGGACGTCAGGAAACGGCAACCCCATCGATATGCCGTATTTCCAAGTGGTGAAAAAGGGTGGTTACAACGGTGGGGCATACCTCCAGGCATACGGCTCGGGGGGTATGGACCACGTTGCATCGCTCAAGAAGGTCTTCACGCTGCAACCCAACCGGGAATATGTCTTCTCCATGGCTTCGCGAAACGCTGGAAGCTATCTCAGGCTGAGCCTCTCGGAGGACGGTGTCGCGGAGACGGCAACCGTGGCAAGGCTCGCCACCACCACCGAGTGGAGGAAGCAGTCGTTCACGTTCAACAGCGGCAACTACGACAAGGCGCTTCTCGCACTGCGATGGCTCAACGCCAACGGACAGCTTGACAAGATAGAGATACGCCCGCTCTTCGCCACACGCGAGGAGGCCGTGGCCGACGGTGTGGAGAAGGCCAAACTCGCCGCCGCCGCCATGCGCGCCGCCAACACTGACGCACCGTTGCTCAACGACGACATCGAGGCCAAGATGAACGCCATCAGCTCCAACGACGACAATGCGCTATACGCCGCTCTCGACGCCATCGACTGCATGACGGAAGCACTCGAAGACCTCCAGACCATCGACTCCTTGAAGTCCGTCGCCGCCTCCGTCAAGGACATGGCCTTTGACGGTAAGGAGGCGCTTGAAGCGGCCCTCGACAACGCCGGGAAATGCACCACCGCAGAGGAGGTGGTGGCGGCAAGGAAGCAGTTGCAGGAGGCCCTGGAACGCTTCTTCCCCACCGACAAGGCTGCCACACAGCCCGTCCAACCCAACTTCGCCTCGACCAACGGATGGGAGGTGAAGGCCGGCACCTACAAGGGCGGAGACCAGCGCCTCAACACCGTGGGTGGAAAGACCTGTTGGAACGCATGGTGGAGCAACGTGAGCGCGGCACAGGGAAAGGCGCAGACCATGGCCGTCAGGCAGGAGTTGGAAAACCTCCCCGAGGGGTTGTACCTCTTGGAGTGCAAGGCCACCACGCAGCACTACTGCATCAGCGACCAACACGGATATCTCGTCTGCAACGGTGACACCGCCGTCACCCCGACGCTGCAATACGACTATTTCGACCTGCCGACGGTGGGTGGCATCTGGCAGACGCTCACCACCACCCCGCTCTATGTGGAAGAGGGCGGAAAGGTCACCATCGGATTTGAAAGTTCCAAGCAAGGGGCGGTGGACAATGCCTGGCATGCCTTCGGCGAGGCCGGCAACAACGGCGACAGGCGTGAGGGATGGTGGTGCGCCACGGACTTCATGCTCAGGTTCCATCCCCTGCACAAGCATGCCACGGAAAGGGGGGTGTGGAAAACCATCTGCCTGCCATTCGCCTACAGGGCACCGGAGGATGCCAAGTGCTATGTCATCGCCGGAATACTGCCCGGACACGACAAGGTGGCCATCAGGCAGGTGGACGTCGTGGAGGCGGGACAGCCTGTCATCTATATCGCCGAGGCCGATAACCTCGTGTTCTACGAATATGGCGAACAAGTCGCCAACCCCATCGATTACACCACGCAGAACAACTTGCGAGGATTCTTCCAAACGGCGGCCAGGGCACCCAAAGGCTCTTTCGTCCTCACTGACGGCAAATGGCTCAAGGTGGGCGACGACAGGCCAAGGATGGACAGTTACTCGGCCATCATCTACACCCTCGACGGCATGGACGAACTCGACTCGTGGGAGGGTCTCACCATGCCGCTCGAAGACCCAACCGCCATCAGGCAGACCACCACGGACACCAATGCACCGACGCGCACCTACACCATCGGCGGAGCACCGGCCGGCAAGGCTAACGGCGTGCTTATCGAAGTGAAGGGCGACAAGGCCCGCAAGGTGGTGAGAAAATAAGCTTAGGTATTTACAAGCAATCCATAGACAACAAAAATGAATCCGAGAAAATTCTTCCTTTCAGCATTCATCCTGGCCTCCGCAGTCACTGCCAAAGCGGAGTGGACGGATGTCACCAACATCTTCCTCGCCAACCCCAATTTCGAAAACAACCAATCCTACGGCTGGTTCTGGTCCAGCGATGCCGGCTCACAGACCGCCAACTACGGATGCTTCGAGTTCTGGTATGGATTTTTCGATTTCTACCAGGACGTCAAACTGCCCAAGGGAAACTACCGCCTCACCTTCCAGGGATTTTATCGTTGTGCAGACTTTGACGTATGCTACCAAGACTACGTCAACGGCAAGGAGGAAATCACCGCTTTCGTTCATGCTGGAGAGACGCAAAAACCAGTCGAAAGTGTTTTCTCCTTCTCTTTCGACGAACCCGTGCGTGGGGCGTGGACTCCCGATGACCGGCACTACTATCCCAACAACATGGAGACGGCGGCCATTGCATTCGCTTTGGGAGCATATCAAAACACCTTCGAGTTTTCCTCTGACGGGGAATACATGGATCTCGGACTCAAGTGCTTTGAATACCAACCCTCCAACTGGTGCATCTTCACCAACTTCAAACTGGAGTATGACGGACAGCTGATGCTCGCAACTGGCATCGATTTGACAGTTGACAGGACGGAAATAAAAGTGGGTGAACATGCTTACTGTAGCGCTACCGTTTTGCCGGAGGATGCCGCGACGAAGCAGGTGAAATGGACCTCAAGCAACCCCGAGGTGGCCATCGTCAACGAGTATGGCGACGTCTATGGCAACGGGGTGGGCAAGGCCGTCATCACTGCATCCACCATCGACGGCTCCAATGTCAGCGCGTCGGTGGAAATCACCGTCAAAGAGGATGACACCAAGTGGGTGGACGTCACCAACATCTTCCTGACCAACCCGGATTTCAACAACAACACCGCCGATGGATGGGAGTATTACAGCGGAGCATCCTCGCAAACGGGCAACTACGGTTGCTTCGAGTTCTGGAACGGGTATTTCTATATCAGTCAGAGCCTCAAGGGCATGCCTTTGGGTAAATACCGCGTCTCCGTGCAGGCTTTCTACCGCACAGGAGATAACTACGTGGCATACGATGCTTTCGACAACGGGACGGAGGAGATCACCGCCGAGTTGTTCGGATGCCATGATACCAAGCCCGTTGCAAGCATCTATTCCTTCTCGTTCGATGATTACAGCAATGACTGCTGGTCGCCTAACTGGATGGGAGGACCGTGGTTCCCCAACGGCATGGTGTCGGCAGCGGAGGCATTCTCAAGGGGGGCATACAACAACTCGCTCATCTTCGAGTATGATAACTCGGAGGAAGACTTGGAGATAGGACTGCAATGCTTCATGAACAATTATTCCAATTGGTGCTGTTTCGACAACTTCAAACTGGAATATGGCGGGGAGTTCGTACAGGCAAAGGGAATCACCGCGACCATCGACAAGGCCGACATCATCGTGACGGAGAAAACACAGTGCCATGCCAACATCACGCCGGAAAACGCCTTGTTCAAGAATGTCACCTGGGAGTCAAGGAATGAGAAGGTGGCCACCATCGACCAGGATGGCGTCGTCACCGGCGTGGGGGTGGGCTCCACCCTCCTTGTCGCCACCACCACCGACGGCACCAACCTCAAGGCTGCCGTCACGGTGAACGTCAGAGACGGTGCTTCCGCTGACAACATCGTCATCAACGAAATCATGGCGGCCAACGTGGACGAGTACATCAGCCCGGCTTTCAACTTCGACGGATGGATGGAAATCTACAACCCCACCAATGCAGCAGTGAAGCTCGAAGGACTATTCCTCAGCGACGAGCAGGACAACCTCGAAAAATGGAAGATTCCAAGTGGGGTGGGAGTAGTGCCGCCAAAAGGCTTCCAAGTGGTATGGTTCGACAGCCACGAACTCAAACCAACCAACGCTCCCATCAAACTCGACCTGGACGGGGGTGCCGTGTTCCTTAGCGATGGGAAAAAGGTCATCGCGGAAGTGCAATACCCGGAGGCGATGGAAAGGGTGAGCTATGCAAGGACGACCGACGGAGGTGAGCAGTGGGGAATGGCGGTCAACGCCACACCGGGGAAGACCAACACGGCCTCGAACTTCGCCACGGCACAGCTCGACGCTCCCATAGTGGACCAGCCATCGCAACTCTTCACCACGCCTCTCAGCGTCAATGTCACCATTCCCGCTGGGACGACGCTCAGATACACCACCGACGGAACGCTGCCCACCATGAACAACGGTCAGACAAGCACCACGGGACAGTTCAGCGTGAGGGATACAAAGTCCTACCGCTTCAGGCTCTTCGCCGACGACATGCTGCCGTCAAGGGTGACAACCAGGGCATACATCTTCTCCGGCATGGACTACTACCTGCCCGTCGTTGCCGTCGTCTCCGACCCGCGCTTCCTTTACGACGACTCCATCGGCGTCTATGTCAGGGGAAAGAACGGAAGGCCGGGAAACGGGCAGTCGGGAAAGTGCAACTGGAACATGGACTGGGACAGGCCCGTCAATTTCTCATACCTCGACGCACAGGGGGAGATGGTGCTCAACCAGGATGTCAACCTCGAAATGTGCGGCGGGTGGAGCAGGGCTTGGAACCCACACGCTTTCAAACTGAAGGGCAACAAGGAATTGGGAGGTAGCAAAAACCTCGACTACCAGTTCTTTGTTGACAAGCCTTACATCAGGAACAGGACGCTGCAAGTGAGAAACGGGGGCAACGACAACGTCTGCCGATTCAAGGACCCCGCTCTGCAGTACATCATGCAGTCGTCGGGCATCGACATCGATGTGCAAAGCTACCAACCCGTGCATGAGTTCATCAACGGGGAGTACATCGGCGTGCTCAACGTCAGGGAACCCAACAACAAGCACTACGTCTATGCCAACTATGGATGGGACGAGGACGAAATCGACCAGTTTGAAATGTCGCCCGACTCGGGATACGTGCAGAAATGCGGAACGGAGGAGTCGTTCCTCGAACTCGTGGACCAACTGTCGGCCAACGCAGCCAACAGCGAGGTGTATGAGGAAATCAAGAGGATGCTCGACATCGACGAGTACTGCTATTACATGGCGGCGCAGTTCTATCTCTCCAACTGGGACTGGCCGCAGAACAACGTCAAGGGATTCAAGTACAGGGACGGAGGAAAATACCGCTTCGTGTGCTTCGACCTCGACGGGTCTTTCAACAATGGCAACGACCCCTTCCAGGGATTTATGAACAAGGAGTGGTACACCTTCGACCAACTTTATCCCGTCTCGCTGGGAAGAATTTCAGGACCCATCAAGTTTGTCACGCTCTTCAGAAACCTGCTCGACAACGACAATTTCAAGAGGAAATTCATCGACACGTATTGCATCATGGGGGGAAGCGTCTTCGAGGCCAATAGAGCGATAAGCATCATCAACCAACTCGCCGACAGGGTCAACCCCGCCATGAGGCTCGAAGGACGCTCGGTCGATAACACCGCCAACAACCTCAGAAACAATCTCAGGAGCAGAAACGAGTCGGCCATCAATGCCATGAGAAACAACTGGCTTTTCGACCTCTCGGGAACAAAGGCGCAAAGGGTGTCGCTGCAGAGTGACACCGAGGGGGCTGACATCCTCCTCAACGATATCCAACTGCCTACCGGGAAATTCAACGGACTGCTCTTCCAACCCGTGACGCTCGTCGCACAAGCGCCGGCGGGGTATGTCTTCCAGGGATGGGCCGACGGAGGCGGAACGGAGAAGGTGCTGCTCGCCAGGGGGAGCGTGTGGAAATACTACGACCAAGGCTCTCTCGACAACGCCAACTGGACCTCGCCGACTTATAACGAGAGCGGATGGAAGAGTGGGAACGCACCGCTCGGATATGAGAAAAACGACATCGCCACCACGCTTGACTACGGTAACGACAAAAACAACAAGCGACCAACGGCGTATTTCAGGACCTCCTTGCGCTTCGAAAAGACTCCGAAGGCGGGGGACAAGATCAACCTTGACTTCACCATCGACGACGGACTCATCGTGTATGTCAACGGGAAAGAGGCTGGCAGGTACAACATGCCGTCTGGAACGGTCAGGTACAACACCTTCGCCTCCACGTACGCACCGAACAACCCCGATAATGGCAACATCGAACTCGACCCCACGCTCTTCCACAGCGGGGACAACACCATCGCCGTGGAGGTGCACAACAACAGCGCTACTTCCACCGACCTGTATTGGGACGCAGCCATCACCACCACCGTCATGGACAACATCACCAATTTCTATTCCACCGAAGCGAGGATTCCGCTGCCGGAGGGCAATGTCAACCTCACGGCTTGCTATCGCGAAATGACGGAGGCGGAGAAAAATGAGGCCGGCTTCCATCCCGTGTGTGTCAACGAGGTGAGTGCCTCCAACAACGTTTACGTCAACGAGTATGCCAAGAAGAACGACTGGGTGGAGCTTTGCAACAACACCGACGAGGACATCGACATCGAAGGGATGTATCTCACAGACAACTTGGACAACAAAACCAAATATGTCATTGCAAAAGAGGGAACGATGGTGAACACCGTCATTCCGGCGCACGGGCATCTCGTCATTTGGTGCGACAAACTCCAAACCACCAACAAGGCGATACACGCTTCGTTCAAACTCGCCGGAGAGGGTGGGGTGGTGGCACTCACCGCCGCTGACAAGAGTTGGACGGATGTCTTGCAATATGGCGCCCACGACGGCAATTCCACCGTGGGCAGATACCCCGACGGAGCGCAGAGCGTCTATCTGATGAATATGCCTACCATCGAAAAGACCAACCGACTGAGCAGCTACGCCGTCAGCGTGCCGCAGAACGAAGAGGTGGGCATCAAGACACCGTTCATCACCGCCGCCAACGGATTGCGCATCTATTACACCGCGCAGACCGTCAATGTCAAGGCGGAGGACGCCCAATGGGCAAGGGTGAGCATCTTCACCACGGATGGAAGAATGGTGGACAGCCAGACGGCGCACTTCAACCATGGCGTGGCTCGCATCGACGTGTCGCACCTCCCCCAGGGCCTCTACATCGCAAGGGCGGAAGACGACCAGGAGTCAAAGGTGGCCTGCAAGTTTGCAAGGTAAGGCAGCCCCTCCTCCTCATTCCCGACCTCGGGGCAAAGCATAAGCGTGCCTTGCCCCGAGGTCATTCCTTCCCGCTCCGCCCGTTTGTAACGCTAAACGGCCTGCTGCGCTCTAACGCCAAATGGCCTGTTGCGCTCTAACGCCAAATGGCCTGCCACAATCCCCGTTACGTCTGTAGGGGTGGACTTTATGTCCATCCGCTCGCCCGAAGGGCGAATGTCCGCCACGAGGCCGCACCAAACCAAAACCGTGAAACGGTCTCCGCTCGGTAACCGGGGGTACGAATGTAGAGAGCACCCCCCGGGAATTTCGCAACATCTTGAACACCCTTATGTCATCATCTCCCCGTAACATTGGTTGTATGATGACAAATCGAAAGATAACAAAAGTAGCGAATACTTGTTTTTCAGCCAACAAAAAAAGCTGCATCACTGCAGCTCTTTAGCGGAAAGTGAGGGATTCAAACCCCCGATACCCGTAATGGGTATACCGGATTTCGAGTCCAGCGCATTCGATCACTCTGCCAACTTTCCTCAATTGCGGTGCAAAATTAGGCAATTTTTTTATATTTGCAAAATTTCGGGCTTCTTTTTTCAAAAAAAGAGTTATATTTGCAACCGATATGAGCCAGCCATTAGCAGAGAGAATGAGACCCAGAACGCTCGATGAATACATCGGGCAGCAACACCTTGTGGGAAAGGGGGCTGTGCTGCGCCAAATGATTGAATCAGGGCGCATCAGCTCGTTTATCCTATGGGGACCGCCGGGGGTGGGAAAAACCACCCTCGCACAAATCATCGCACACAAACTTGAAACGCCATTCTACACCCTCAGCGCGGTGACAAGTGGCGTGAAGGACGTGCGCGACGTCATCGACAAAGCCAAGAAAGGACGCTTCTTCAACGCTCCTTCGCCCATCCTTTTCATCGACGAGATTCACCGTTTCAGCAAAAGCCAACAGGACTCCCTGCTCGGAGCCGTGGAGAAAGGCGTGGTGACGCTCATCGGGGCCACGACGGAAAACCCCTCCTTCGAGGTCATCAGGCCCCTGCTCTCAAGATGCCAACTCTACGTGCTCAAACCACTGGGGAAGGACGACCTCCTCACTCTCCTGCAACGGGCGCTTCAAAACGACGTGCTGCTCAAGGAGCGCAACGTGAGGCTCGAACAGACCGGAGCCATACTCAGGTACAGCGGAGGAGATGCAAGAAAACTGCTCAACATCCTCGAACTCGTGGTGGAGGCCGCCCCCGCAGAAGAGGAACTCGTGGTGACCGACGCCTTGGTGGAGAGCCGGCTGCAACAGAACCCGCTGGCATACGACAAGGATGGCGAGATGCACTACGACATCATTTCGGCTTTCATCAAGAGCATACGAGGAAGCGACCCCGACGGAGCACTCTACTGGATGGCCAGGATGATTGAGGGAGGGGAGGACCCGCAGTTCATCGCACGACGACTGGTCATCAGCGCCGCAGAGGACATCGGCTTGGCCAACCCCAACGCACTGCTCCTGGCCAACGCCGCCTTCGACGCGGTGATGAAAATCGGCTGGCCGGAAGGGCGCATACCTCTCGCAGAGGCCGCCGTATATCTTGCCGCAAGTCCCAAAAGCAACTCCGCATACATGGGCATCGGGGAGGCGCAGAGACTCGTCAGGAACACCGGCAATCAACCCGTGCCGCTTCACCTGAGAAACGCCCCCACCAAACTTATGGCAGAACTTGGATACAGCGACGGATACAAGTATGCACACGACTACCCCGGGCATTTCGTGGCACAACAGTTCATGCCCGACACCCTCGCCAACCAACGGCTGTGGCACCCGCAACACTCGCCCTCGGAAGAGAAACTTTACCAATACATGCTCAGGTGCTGGGGAGGGAAATACGCCGACAAAACATCCACACAAGCCACAGAGAACGGGAAAAATCAAGAATGAAAGAAAAAAACAACCAAAAAATTTGGAGGAATAAAAAATTGTCCTTACCTTTGCAACCGCATTTGAAAAGGCTCCCTAGCTCAACTGAATAGAGCATCTGACTACGGATCAGAAGGTTGTGGGTTTGAATCCCGCGGGAGTCACTTGAAAACCAAGGAGTTACGAAGGCGTAACTCCTTTTTCTTTTGCCTCGGTGAAACGAAAGTGAAACGGTTTTTGGGCTTTAGAACGTTTTTTGGAAGGTGGCATTGATTACCATTATAAAGAAAAGAGATATGAACATGACACCAAGACAGAAGATGACAACCAACCATAATAAGTGTAAGCGGTACACCCATTTTAAAATGAATTGATTTGAAATATGGGGGGGAGGTCACAGAGAAAGGATTTGGCGTTGAAACCCTATCACCCCTTTCTTCACGCAAAAAGTGAATTTGGAAGTGCTAAATAATGCTCAAAATAACGCTATTTAAAATTAAATGTCTATCTTTGCACAATGTTTAATTATAAATAGAATAGAACATGAAAAAATGTGTTATTAGTCTTTTATTGATATTGTTTTCCTTTTCAGTTTACGCGCAAGAGGTAGTTGATAACCTGAAAGACACGGAAATTGAGCGCAGGGTTGCATCTCTTGACATTGAGGGCGAAACATATGAGAATGTAGTTGTTACATTGAAATCATATTCACCTGATTTCCTTCATGACAAAAGCAGGGTAAAAGTTACAGTGGTAGACTCCACCAATGGAGAGACAATTTGGAAAAAGACCTTTAAGAGCGCATACCTTTTTGTTTTTTCAGATGGTAATATTCAAGTTGGAAAAAATAATTTCAACCAAATTTTGATATCCAAACTATTTACAGATACGGATATATTTGTAGGGAAGATAAGGGAGAAAGAAGGGATTTATTGAGATTAATTTGCAATCTCCACATTGCAAATTTGGTGTTGTTTGTTTGAAAAAAGCCGTTCCTACAACTAAATTGTGTAATTTTCTATGAAAGTGTTGATGATAGTTGGTGCCGTGTACCACCATATCGGGAAACCGACATAGACCACATCGTAATCCTGCATATTCGTCAACTTGTTAGTGATGGCAGGGCGCGACTGCTTGTCATTCATTTCAATTGAAGAGCGCGACTGCTTATCCCTCCAGTCGAGGTCAGCCTCCGTGTAGGGCTGTTCGGGCTGGATTTTGTGCAGGTCGCCACCCGTCACCTCTGCCAACTGCTTGGCCACGCCCTCTGTCACGCCAGAGGCCGAGAAATAGGCTACCAATACTTTCATCTGTTTACTCTCTTTTGTTTTTTCTCCTTGTGAACAGGCACTGAGACTTATTGCCAATAGTGCCACCATTGCTAATACTATTTTCTTCATATCACTTCAGTTTATCATACACATCATCCGTCACTGGTTCCAACCACTCATTCGAGGCTTCTTCTTGTACATCCTTATGATAAGTCAGGTGCTGGAACCACGAGTCCTTGGCGGCTCCGTGCCAATGTTTCACCTCGGCAGGGATGGCGATGATGGTGCCTGGAGTCATCTCGACGGCTTCCTTGCCCCATTCTTGATACCAGCCGCGACCAGCGACGCAGATGAGCACCTGCACGGCCTTGTGATGAATGTGCCAGTTGTTACGGCAACCAGGCTCGAAGGTCACGTTCAACATACCGCCACCCACATCAGCCAGATAGCTGTTACCCGTGAAATATTTGGCATAGGCAGTATTAGGATCGCCCTTCGGCCATTTGCTGCGTAGGGTATAACCATCACTGTCGAGCCAGGCACAGAGTTCATCAACGAGTTCCTGACTGTTACCCATATTCACGGCTCCTCGCTTGTGAGCAGCCAGCTGCGGAGCCACACCTTCGAGACCACTCAATGCCGCTACGGTCACAATCTCGCGGTCAGCATGTGAGAGTTGATCACCAGCGAAGATGTCGCCGAAAAGGTGAGACTTTAGATAGTAGTCGTCCTGCGGGCAGAATTCGTAGTCAAAAGCACGACCAGAAAGCTGTATCTGGTTCTTTTTGCCCAGTTCGTAAGCCGCCTTTGCATCATCCCATTCGGCAGGGCGTGTCCAGGGCTTGCCCTCCTGCCAGTTTGTCTGTTTATTCTCCAACACCTT
>JAFZRU010000037.1 GCA_017619755.1 Prevotella sp. | reverse complement strand
TGCATTTTTTCAACGTGTGTTCCGAATAGACATTCGGAACTAGCTTAATTATGTCAAAAAATAAAAGGTCTGTTAGAAAACCTCGTTTCTCCACCGTAAAGACAAGCATGGTCTTTTCCTTTTTTAGAGGAAATATAATAATTTTCGATTGAAGGATAAAGCAATTCTGCATTTTGTTTGAAAAAACACCGTGAACAAGCTGTTCACGGTGCCATTATGAATATTATTTACTCTTAGAACCTATAGTTGTTCACGGCATCCCAATCCCCATTTGCTGTGATATAGAATGTATCATCCGATGTAGAGCCGCCGTTGCTGAAGAAACATCCAGTATAGCATGTGATTTGATTGCGCGTGACAGGAACCTCCTCAAAAACCTTCTCAGCAATCACGTTGTCTGAAGCATCCAATGCGGTGACGGTCATCTTGAGCTTGCCCGTCTCCGCATGAGGAAAAGTGAACACTTCGAATGTGATTTCATCACCATCGACGGTGATGACCTCTGTTTGACGTGAGTTGACACTTCCATAGCCTGTTGCCGCAGAGAAGGTACTGGAGCCACCAGTATAGTAGAACTTCATTTTCTTGACATTCCCCGGGATGTTGTCGGAAATGATCAGCCTGAACATGGAGACGGCACGCTGGAGTTGCATGTTATAGGTCTTTTTCACTTTTTCCACGGTGATGTCACCATAATAATAGAAAGTGTCCGTCACACGGTTGCTTGGGAATGTGTTTTTCTCGGCTGATGTGACAGTGGCATTGCCATCTCCATTGTGAGCCACTATCAACACCTTGTAGGTTCCCTCGTCAAGTGTCAAGGCAACACTCCCAAAAGAATTGTCCCCTTTTGACTGATTGACAGTTTTCAACTTCGAACTCCCATTGAAGACCACAAAAGTCACCTTGTTGCAAAGTTCAGAGATGCTTTGCGGCGAACCAGTAGCCGTTTTCGGGGCATTTGACGACTCGAATTGCTCAATTCCAGAGGCTTGAAGATATACATTGGCCTTTTGGTCAATGCTTTCCTCAAGATCATCATACGACAAAGACTTTTCGCACGATGCCAGCACCACCAGCATCGATGCACATAAAAACAATTTTGCTCTCATAATAAAAATGGTTAGTGCATAATTATGATTTGCAAAAAGATACATTTCTATCATTTGTCGAGGATAATACATCATCATTTTTCGCACAATGGAAAACCACGCCTGCCATTATTCCCCACAAAAAAATAATGAATCTCTGTAAATGGTATCATTCTGTTTTTCTGCCCAGTAAAACGAAATAAATGTTGTAATCTTTTATTCCGCTTCATACCGTTTCACTTTTCCAAAAGGGCGGAAAAATGGCGGACTAAGAGTAAATGGAATCGCTGCAAATCCTTGATTTAACGACATTTAAGAATTAATAACATAATCAGAAGACTATTATGCCGTGCCTGGCATAGATACCGACAAACTTCATTCTATGATTGACAAAGAGAGTAACATCACCTTCGGTGGGGAAAAGTCACGATGATAACCATTTATGAGATGACAACAAGGAAAAGCGATGTTGTAATAAAAAAGCTGCTTCCATTTTTAAAGGTGGACGCTACGATCAAAATTATTAGAAATTTGGTTGTGAAAACTATAAAAATCAAGATATCATTCTATATAATATGAACCAAGAGGTTCGGTGCTGCTGTAGGTGTGAACATAAGGTCCACATTCGCCCTGACGGGCGTGCGGATGGACATAAAGTCCACCCCTACAGTAACACCGACCTCTTGGCGTTTGGGGGAAGCACTTGCGGAAATATGCAGATAATCATTATAGCATATACTTCAACTCGGCATCTGACGTGATAAATGGCATTTCCGCTTTCGAGCAGCTGAGGCGGGAGGATCAACAAGTCTTTCCCTATTGTAGAACCTCATAATGAAAAAATAGTATTTGTCATTACGGTAATGGCTGTTACTATTTGCAAAAGAACACAATTAAAGTGTTCCCCACAAATATTTTACCATTTTTTTTGCAACAACACTGCTTATGACATAGGTATGTCTGTATTGTTGGAATCATTCATGTGTGGTTTATCTCATAAGGATGGTCATAAGATAATAATATGTGGCATTGGACACCTTGTCCTCATGGCTCTTCTTTAGATGAGAACTGGTAACCGTCCCATTCCAGCACCTCGTCCCATCGATTGCCAGCACCGGCGGCCGACACTTTGATGTCCTTGCCTTTGCGGGGAAGGAAGAACACGCTCAGCCCGTCGCCATCATAGAGCGCTCCGATGTCCTCGGGCAAGAGCCATCTCATCTTTTTAGTTGCATTGTCGTACAAGAAGAACCTGGCACCTGTATATTCTGCGGAGCCATAGTCGCCATCCATCCTCCAAACGGTGTTGGCACACACCATCTTGTGTTTGCCGTCGGCGCAGTTCCAGAAACACATTTCCATAATCGTCGTATCGTTTTCCTCGGGATTGCGAACCTCATAGCGCATATAGCCGTTCTTGGTGTCAACGATGATGCTGGCCTTTCCCTTGAGCGGCTTCTTCTGCTGATACCGCAGCCATTCACTATGGACCGTGCTGAAGAACTCCTGATCCTTGGAGTCGTTGAGGTAGGCCGTGGCAAAATCAGAGATGGTGGGGCGGTTGCCCTGGTATTTCACGGCAATTGCGTTGAAACCCTCGGGGGATTCGGGATATTCGAAGGTTTGTGCCACGATGTCTGTCGCCCATGCCCATGACAGAAGGGCGGTTAGTGCTATTGCCATGCTTTTTTTGAGTTGTCTCATCTTTGTACGTTTTTTGTATATGAGATATATTGTTACACGAATTGCCACGCGCTCGACCTTGTCGCTTCGCTTGTCGAAGAATTAGTCATTAATCCTTGATCCTTGATTTACACAATTATATGGTCAATTACATGGTCATTATATGTAAAAACATCAACGCTCATCTTGTTATGAACGCCCCCGAAATGTGCACCAGTTCCTCGTGGAGGAGACTCTGCAGCGCGGTGTCGAGTTGCTGGCGAGGCAACTGCAAGCCGTGTAACTCGGCAATGTGGTGGCGTTGGTGGTCGGAGAGGAGTTGGAGGATGCGTTCCCGTGCGCCGGCCACTGCTTGCTCGGCACCAGGCGGTGGTGTGTGTGTCAGGCAGACGTCGCACTGTCCGCAGTCGGTGGAGCGCGTCTCGCCGAAATAGCGCAGCAGTTGGCGGCTGCGGCACACGCTGTCGTTGGTGGCGTAGTCCACCATGCTGCCGATGCGCCCCTCGTAACTTTCCTTGCGGTCCTCATACACCTCGTGGGTGAGCATGAGGCGGTGGCCGTCTTCGCGCCGCTGCGTGTAGTAGATGGCGGGCATCTGGCGGCGGGGGATGAAATGCACGATGCGGCGCTTGCTCAAATCTTTGAGCGTCAGATAGACGGTGCTGCTGTCGATACCGGCCTTGTAGGCCACGGCACTCTCGTCGATGAAGCAGTAGTCGGAGAAAAGGCCGCCATAGAGACGCAGCAGGGCGTCAATCACTCGTTCCTCCACGGGAGTGGTTCTCTCCAAGAGATAGAGTTGGTCGCGGGCGAGCATGAAGCGCAGCCGTGCGCTGTTGTCGGGGTCGGCGTCGTATTCCAAGTATCCGGCACGCTGGAGAATCTTCAGCGCGGAGTCCACCTGAACGGGGAAATGGTGGAAATTGCGGCAGAACTTGTCGATGTCGAACTCATGCGTAGTGCCTTCGCCGCTGCCCACACCCATTTGGAAGAAGTCGGCAAGGTGGTCGTAAACCAAGCGAACATACTCCTTCGTGGGGAAGGTGTCGCTGATGCGTTTTGTCAGTTTCCGCTTGTCCGACGAGTTGTAGAGCAGCACGGCGTAGGCCTTCTTGCCATCGCGCCCGGCACGGCCCGCCTCTTGGAAATAAGCCTCCAAGGAGTCTGGGCAGTCGATGTGAGCCACTATGCGCACGTCGGGCTTGTCGATGCCCATGCCGAAGGCGTTGGTGGCCACCATTACGCGAACCTTGCCCGCCTGCCACTCCTTTTGACGCTTGTCCTTCACGCCGCTCTCCAAACCGGCATGGTAGAAGGTGGCGCTCACCCCGCTCGCATTCAACCATTCCGAAGTGTCCTTCGTCCGCTTCCGGCTGCGGGCATAGACGATGGCGCTGCCGGGTACCGAGGAGAGGATGTGGAGCAGTTCCGACTGCTTGTCGGTGGCCATCCGCACCACGTAGGCCAGGTTCTTCCGCTCGAAACTCATGCGGAAGACACGCTTCTCCTTGAAGGCGAGACGCTCTTGGATGTCATCCACCACCTGCGGGGTGGCGGTGGCGGTGAGGGCCAGCACGGGAGCCTCGGGCTTGATTTCGCGGATGGCGGCGATGCGGAGGTAGGAAGGGCGGAAGTCATAGCCCCACTGGCTGATGCAGTGGGCTTCATCGACGGTGATGAAGCTCACCCGCATGTGACGGAGTTTGACAAGGAACAGGTCGGAGGCAAGGCGCTCGGGTGAGACGTAAAGAATATCGACACCGCCGAAGACGGCGTTGTCGAGCGTGGTGACAATCTCCTGATGGCTCATGCCGGAGTAAATGGCGGAGGCCAGGATGCCTTTCGCACGGAGATGGGTCACCTGGTCTTTCATCAAGGCGATGAGGGGCGTCACCACCACGCAGACACCCTCGTGGAGCATAGCCGGCACTTGGAAGGTGATGCTCTTGCCGCCGCCGGTGGGCATCAGTCCCAACGTGTCGTGACCACTGTCGATGCTCTCGATGATCTCACGCTGGATGCCGCGGAAGTCGTCGTAGCCCCAGTACTTGCGTAGCGTTGCACGGTATTTGTCCACCACCTTAATTCGCCTCTGGTGTCTCCTCCTCGGCCTGGCGGATGTCCTCTATCTGGAGCTGTACGCTGCCGTGCTTGTAGATGTTTTCCTCGATGGTATAGACAATGTCGAAGCTGCGCTTCGACTTGATGTAACGCGCTGCCGCACTCTGCCCGAAGGCAATGCCGTTCATCACATGGCTCGACTTCGAGTCCACCAACTCCAGTTTGATGTGCTCCTGGTCGCGGCCCACCACCTTGCTCGTGCCGAAGTCATAGACGCCGACAGTGCAGAAGATGGGCTTGTCGTTGCCGGGACCGAAGGGGGCGAAGCGTTTCAGGTCGTTGTAAAGACGCTTGGAGGAGATGTCGCGGAAGTCAATCATCGCGTCGATGTTGAGGATGGCTTCCGTCTGCTCCGGGGTGATGTGCTCGTCCACGTAGTGTTGGAACCGCTCACGGAAACGTTTGATGTCGCTCCAATGCAACGTCAGTCCGGCGGCGTAGGTGTGACCGCCGAAGTTGAGAAGCAGGTCGCGGCAGTTCTTGATGGCTGAATAGACGTCGAAGCCGGCGACGCTGCGGGCGGAACCCGTGGCCAAGTCGCCATCGCGGGTGAGCACCACCGTGGGGCGGTAGTAGATTTCCGTCAGGCGGGACGCCACGATGCCTATCACGCCCTTTTTCCAGTTTTCGTCGTATAGCACGATGCTCGACCGGTGCTTCAGTGTCTCAAGTTTCGACACGATCTGGTTGGCCTCCTCCGTCATCTGCTTGTCGATGTCCTTGCGCTGCTCGTTGTAGTGGTTGATGTGGCGGGCCTTGCGAAGGGCGGTGCCGAAGTCGCGCTCGATGAGCAGGTCAACACTCTCCTTGCCGTTCTCCATCCGCCCGGAGGCGTTGATGCGGGGGCCGATTTTGAACACGATGTCGCTCATCGAGATCTCACGACCGCTGAGGCCGCAGATGTCGATGATGGCTTTCAGTCCGATGCTCGGGTTCTGGTTGAGTTGCTTCAGCCCGTGGAAGGCGAGGATGCGGTTCTCCTCCGTCACCGGCACGATGTCGGCGGCGATGCTCACGGCGCAGAAGTCGAGAAGGGGGATGAGGCGAGAGAAGGGGATGTCGTTGTTCTTGGCGAAGGCTTGCATGAACTTGAACCCCACGCCGCAGCCGCAAAGGTGCTTGAAGGGGTAGGGGTCGTCAGGGCGCTTCGGGTTGAGGATGGCGACAGCCTCTGGCATCACGTCGTCAGGAACGTGATGGTCGCAAATGATGAAGTCGATGCCAAGCCGCTTGGCTTCGGCGATTTCCTCGATGGCCTTGATGCCGCAGTCGAGGATAATGATAAGTTTCACACCGGTTTCCTTCGCATACTCCAAGCCTTTCTTGCTGATGCCATACCCCTCTTCGTAGCGGTCGGGGATGTAGTAGTCGATGTTGGAGTAGAATTGCTGAAGAAACTTGTACACCAGGGCTACCGCCGTGCATCCGTCCACGTCGTAGTCGCCATATACCAAGATCCTCTCCTTCCGGCCCATGGCGTCGTTGAGACGGTCAACGGCGATGTCCATGTCTTTCATGAGGTAGGGGTTGATCAGGTCGGCCAATTGAGGGCGGAAATAGCGCTTGGCCGCCGACTCCGTGGTGATGCCTCGCCTGATGAGGAGCGATGCGAGGACAGGGGTCATCCCTATCTTCTCGGCCAGCTCGTCAGCTGCTTTCTTCTCGTCTGGTGTAGGTGGTTCGTAATTCCATTTAAAGTGCATTTATGTTATTTTTATTTTGTTTTCTGCTCACAGAGGCTTGCCGTAACATCCATAGCGGTAGCTCGTTTTTTGATACAATACGGCAAATTGCGTGTAAAGTTACAAATAAAATGCCATATAACCGCTTTTTCCACGATTTTTTTTACATTATTTATCATATCGGAGGCTGGGTGCGGAGATTGCAATAACAACAACAGGCTTCCTCGGAAATCCGGGGAAGCCTGTCGGAGGGTTGGTGTCTGAAGCTTTAGTCGCCCAATCCCTGGTTCTTGCGGGCGTCCTGCATCTTCTTGAGGATGTCCTTGGGGATGGCGTTGATGTTCACCATGTAGTCCATCGTGTTGTCGGCGATGAAGGCCTTGGTCATGTACCAGATGCCCTTGTAGTCGCCGGCCTCACCCCAGGAGTTCTTCACCATGTAGTACTCCTTGCCGTTCTGGTCCTTGGCGAGGCCGTAGATGAGCATGCCATGGTCGTCGGTAAGCTCCCAGTTGTCATAGCGCAGTTGGCGGCGCTCCTGTGTCGGGGTGATTTCCGGCACGGTGCATCCTAAGGAGTCGAGGAGGTTGGTCTTCTCCACGCGGGTGAGTTTCAGCCAACGGGCCATGTCGCTACCGGCGAGGCTTTGGGCTTTCTTCGAGTCGATGGCGTAGGCCAAGCCCTTGCGGGTGAAGCCGTCCTCGGAGACGTCACCACCCCATGCCACCGTGTAGCCTTTGGCCACGGCGTTGTCGATGATGCGCATCATGTCGTCCATAGGAAGGTTCCATGACAGCGGGTTGCGCCAGTTGTCCTGCACCTCCACGGCAAACTGTGTGTAGAAGGGCTTGTGGGTGTAGCTTGTGATGGACACGTAGTCGTCGAGGTTGATGCCAAGGCTCTTCACGAAGGTCATCGGAGTGTAGGTCTTTCCCTCGTAAGTGAACTCCTCCGGGCAGGCACCCAAGTAGGCGTCGAGGATGCCCTGCAGACCCGGCTTCCACTGTGTGGAAATCTTGCTCGCTGAGTTCTTGGCGACGGCATTCACGTAGGGGCTCATCAGGCTGAAGAACTCGTTGAAATTGTTCAGTGAGTCGCCGTAGAGGCTGCCGGGGAAGGGCATGGCGTCCTCCGGGCAGATGCCGTAATGCTTGAGGGCGTACAGCACGTCGTAGGCGCTGCCGCCTTGTGCAAACTGGCAGTCGCCATGCAGGCGGATGACTTGGATGGCGCGGTCCATGTAGGTCTTGTTGGCCACGAAACTCTCGCAGAGGTCGTAGGTCTTGCCTGTGGCCTTGAGGATTTCAGCCTCGAAATAGCTCAGGGTGGAGTAGTCCCAGCAGGTGCCGGAGCGGTTCTGGTCCTTCACGCTCGTGATGGGGATTTCCTTCACCGTGGTGAACACGGGCTTGTTGTCTTTTTTCTCTTCTTGGGCGTTGGCGCTCATGGCTACAAGGGCAGCAAGCGCCATCATGGTGATTTTTCTCATTATAGGTAGTGTTTTATGTGAATAATTCTTTTCATACCAGGCGGTGTGACGCCATGTACTCCTCCACATCCTTGGGATGGTAGGGGATGCGCTCCTTGCCTAAGAAGCGGCAACCGTCGGAGGTGATGAGCACGTCGTCCTCGATGCGGATGCCACCGAAGTCCTTGTAACTCTCCAGCATCTCGAAATTGAGGTATTCGGCGCAATGGCCCGACTGCTTCCAGTCGTCGATGAGGGCGGGGATGAAATAGATGCCCGGTTCGTCGGTCACCACGAAGCCCTCTTCCAAGCGGCGACCCATGCGGAGGCAGTTGGTGCCAAACTGGTCGAGGATGGGGCGTGTCTCCTCGTCGAAGCCCACGTTCACTTGGTCCAGTCCCTCCATGTCGTGTACGTCCATGCCCATCATGTGTCCCAAGCCATGGGGGAGGAACATGGCATGTGCGCCGGCACGGACAGCCTCCTCCGTGTCACCACGCATCAAACCAAGCTCCTTCAGGCGGTCGGTCATCATGCGGCAGACGGCGAAATGCACGTCCATGTATTTCACTCCGGGACGGGCCACTTCCAATACGTAGTCGTGACAGTCTTCCACGATGGAATAGATTTCCAACTGACGCTGTGTGAACTTTCCGTTCACCGGCATGGTGCGGGTGTTGTCGGAGCAGTAATGCTCCATGGTTTCGGCGCCGCAGTCGCATAGTACCAAGCGGCCGTCCTCCAATGGAGCCATGGAGGGGGCGCCGTGCATGATCTCGCCATGCTGCGAGAAGATGGTGGCAAAGCTCATCATCGCACCGAAGGAGTAGGCGATGCCGTCAATCTGTCCGCCGATGTATTTCTCCGTCACACCCGGACGCACGAGTTGCATCGCCGTGGTGTGCATTTTGTAGCCGATGGAGCAGGCATCCTCGATGGCCTCTATCTCCAAAGGTGACTTTGTGGAGCGCATCTTCACCACGGCACGGATGAGTGCCATGGAGGCGGAGGCTTTCTGTTGTTTGGGATGGATACCCAACAAGTCCATCAACTGTATCTTGATGTCGTGACGGTAGGGGGGGAGGAAGTGAATGGTGCGATTGCCAGCTGCCTCGCACAGGGTTTTCAACTGTGACATCGGGGCGGAATGGGCGACGCCCACTTGGCTGGCAAGGTCGGACACGCTGTCCACGCTTCCATACCACACGATATCTTCAATGTCGATGTCGTCGCCGATGAGTGTCTCTATGTCGTTGTCAATGTCAATCACGCCCACCAGACCCTCGCGCTTCTGACCAAAATAGTAAAGAAAGGTGGAGTCTTGGCGCATGGGGTGGTAACTGTTGGCAGGATAATTGCAGGGGGACTCGTTGTTGCCGAAGAGGATGACAACACCTGAGCCCACCAGTTTTTTGAGTTCAGCACGGCGGCTGATATACACTTCTTTGCTAAACATGGTATATAGAGATATGTAGATGAATGTGCAAAGTTAGCATTTTTTTTCGCATGTGCAAAGCATTCTTGTTACTATCTTCATCCTCCTATCATAATAACTGACAAAAAACTTGCTTTTTTATGGGAAAAACGCTAAATTTGCAACGAATTGCAGCAGGCGTGCCTGACTTGCAATCATGACATTCATTTCTAATCCTTAAAACGTAAAACACATGCTGGAAAAAATCTTCTCGCCCGAAACCTATTCCATGTTGGGGCAGTGGGCACTTGGCTTCTGCAAAAGCCTGGTTGTGGCTATCATTGTCTATCTCATCGGTAAGTACATCATCAAGTGGATTACCAAACTGGTGTCCAAAATGCTCAAGAAAAGCAAGGTGGATCCATCGCTCTCGTCCTTCCTCAAGAGCATCGTCAGCGTCGTGTGCTGGTTGTGCCTCCTCATCATCATCATCTCCATCCTTGGCATAGAGACATCGTCGTTCATCGCCCTCTTCGCATCCGCCGGCGTCGCTGTCGGTTTGGCTTTGAGCGGCACGTTGCAGAATTTCGCCGGAGGTGTGATGATATTGTTGTTCAAACCTTTCAAGGTGGGTGACTACATCGAGGCTCAAGGCTTCCAAGGCACAGTGAAGGAGATACAAATTTTCAACACCATCATCCGAACCAACGACGCACAGACCATCATCATACCCAACGGCGGGCTCTCCACCGGAAGCCTGAAGAACTACTCCTCGGAGAAATACCGCAGGGTGGACCTCGACTTCCATTTCGCTTACGGGGCTGACCTCGAAGCGGTGAAGAAAGCCATCAACAAGGTGCAGGCGGCCAGTCCGCTCATCATACAAGGGCCTGTGGACGACTCCCCGGTGGTGGCTGAGCCATGGGTGGGCATCACCGAACTGGCAGAGAAGGGGGTTGTCGTCAACACTCGTACATGGTGCAAGGGTGAGGACTATTGGACGGTATATTTCTATATGAACGAGACCGTCTATCAGCAACTCAAGGACCTCGCGTTCATGTTCCCATGCAAGAAAATCGACGTCAACATGCTCAACAAGTAACGCTCGTCCGACATCCATAGACGAAAAAGAAGCCAAGGTGCTGTCATTCCTGGAAGGGTGCGCACCTTGGCTTCTTTTGTTGGATGAAAGGAGGGTGATGCTTATTTCACACGCTCGAAATTCAGAGTGTCGTTCTTGTCGAAGATTTGCAACTTGTCACCGTCGAGCACATAGGTCATCGTATCCTGTCCAAGGTACTGCGTCATCATGCTCTTTTTCATAGACCCTTCCATTTGATCAAGAACGGCTTTCTTGATTTTCTCGTTGAAAGCCTCCATTTCCGCCTTGGTGAACTTGAACTCCATTTTCTCCTTGTCAATGGCGAACTTGGTGGTGGTGGTGTCGGCGGTAATCACAAAAGTCTTGTCGGTGGAAGCCCAGTTACCACCAAAGCCAAGAGTCATGGGCAGTTTCATTGAGAAGCCCTCGGACTCGCCCTCAAGGAGCATGTCAATGTCCATTGTCACAGTGTTGTCGGCCTTCAGGTCCATCACCCAAGTGCTTTCAATCTTCTGCTTCGGTTCATCTTGCGACTTCTTCATCTGCCACTTTCCTACGAGGGTGGGTTCATTGCTGCAAGAGACGAAGAAGATGGCAATAAGCATCAAAATTCCTGATAATGTTGATTTTCTCATAATTGAAATAGGGGTTAGAAATTAAACGATTGCAAATATACGACTTTTTTCAATAATGGCAATGCTTTTTGGAGAAAAATAACCAACAAAAAACCGCGGGCGTCGAAATTTCGGCACCCGCGGACATTTCTTTCTTCTATGCTTCTGGTTGCAAGGGATTATTTGCCAAGAGCACCCTTGACCTTGTCAGCGGCGGCGTCAACAGCCTCGGCAGCCTTGTCGGCGGCAGCATCCTTGGCGTTCTCAACAGCCTCCTTGGCGTTGTCAACGGCGTCAGCAGCGGCGTCTTTAACGGCCTCGGCAGCATCACCAACAGCCTCCTTGGCGTTGTCAACGGCGTCAGCGGCAGCCTCCTTGGCACCCTCCACAGCCTCAGCGGCAGCGTCGGTCACGTCGGGAACTTCAATCTCCGGGAGGTTGTTCACGGTGTCAATCAAAGAAGCAACAGCACCAGTGCCAACGAAAGCCTTGATCTTGTCGGCATTCTCTTTCAGAAGAGCCTGGATCTTGGCAAGATACTCCTTAGCCTTCACAGGGTCGATGCTCTTCAGCTCCTCAATCTTGGCCTGAGCCTCGGTAAGGAAGTTGGAGATGGCGGTGGTGTCGGCAGCCTCGATGAAGCTGGCGAGAGAGTCCTCAGAGACGAGCTCTACCTCGGGAGTCTCGGGCTCTGGTACGGGGGCGGGAGCCTCGTTCTTGCAACTTGTGAATGAAATGGCTACAGCAGCCACGGCAATAAACAAATACTTTTTCATTGTTTTTTTCGGTTTAGTAAAACATAAAATGAATTCTCGCCGCAAAAGTAGATATTAAATCTCAAAAATGTTACTTTTTTTTGTAATATTTAACTAAAAAAATATTACCTCCAAATCGTCGGGTACGAAAACCTCCCCGTCAAACTCCTTTGCAGCCTCTTCGGAGTAGGCTTTCTTGCGTGTTGCAAGTGTCTTGTCTTCAGTGTGATACATCACCAAATGGCGCACGTTCAACTCCTTGGCGAGGCGGCCTGTGTCGAGTGCCGTGCTGTGGTGTTTTTCGTAGGGTTTGAACACCTCGCGTGCGTCGTAGAGACAAAAAGCCTCACTTAGCAGCCAGTCGGCATCCGCCACATGGCATCGGCAATGGGCGTTGAAGGGCTCGTCGCCAAGGCAAGCCACCCTTGTGCCGTCGCGGAGAGTGGCGGTAAAGCCATATTGCTTCTCCTTGGTGGAGTGGATGTCGAAGGCGACCAAGTGCATCCCGGCGGCTTCGAAATGCTCACCGTCGGTCACTTCCACCATAAGCACTTGCTTGCCAATCATCTTGAGAAACTTGCCGGGGAGCATCATCTCGCACATCGTCTGAAGCACACGGAGAACCTTTTCGTGGCCGTAGATGTGCAATTCGCCGTCGTATTTGCCTTGTGACATGAGGCTTGTCACCTTGCGCACCACCCATACGGCACCCATCACGTGGTCGGTGTGGGCATGGGTGAGATAGAGGTCGTGGATGGTGTCGAAGTTTATTCCCGCATCCTCCATTTGGCGCAGGATGCCATTGCCTCCACCGGCATCGACCATCAGTCGCCTGCCTTCGCTCTCAAGGATGAAACATGTGTTGAAGCAGCGCGTCACCAACGCATTGCCAGTTCCAAGAAATATCAATCGGTTGTCCATAAACAAATTGTTATTCAACCCAGTCTTCTATTTTAATACTTTCAATACTTTACTTTTGAAACATGTCTTTTTCTATTTCCAGCACACGGGTGATTTCGAAGAATAATTTAGGATGTGAGAAATGTTTGCTTGTCTCTTCCAATTCAAACACGTCAAAATGCCCAGTGATGTACTGCCCTTTTCTCTTGTTGATTTCAAGATAATGGCGCATGAACACATATTCGTCGGATACGGCAGTCACATAAAAAGGCTGTTCCTCCGTTCCGTCACCTGTTTTTGCTATGGTATTGAGTATGTTATGCATGCGAAAGTAATAGTTTCGCGCTTCGTCGCGGGAAATGTCATGGTTTGTTGAGTCCCTGAACATGTGGAACATGGCATAGATGGCATTGGAGAGGGCTTTCAGACTTACTGGGTTCTTCTTAAGCAATTCTTTCGCTCCTGCAAGGCATTCCACATACTTCCCCTCTTTCAATAGTTTGTCCAGCGCCGTTCCTTCAGAGATTTCTGTCATTGGCGTGAGGAATGACTGCCCATAATATGCCAATATGCGCTCATCCCACGTCATCGTGGTGTCGGTCTCACTTGACGCCATCCTCGCAACAAGGTTTTTTATCTGTTGTGGGTCGTTTTCAGCCACCTTTCTCACTTCCTTCCAGTCAACGGGTGTGAAGGCATTCTTTTCCTGCGCGTGGGTGGACACTGGCAGGAAGAGTATCAATGCAAATATGACTAACAGCTGTCTCATCATCATGTTTTCGATTAATAGGTTGTCAATACGCTTCATATATAGTAACGAGATTTTCGTAATTTTATTATTTCTTCTTTGCCCATACCCCGCTTCAGTAGTATCTATGATGGAGTAAAGTTGGAAAATCCCACTATGCTCATTTCTGTAGCCCGTTGTTCCCTACATTGGGTGCTGGTTCTTGGTGGTCCGATAGCTTACTTTATTGTCAACAAGGTGTCGGGGACGGTGTTCGGGTCTGCAGCAGGGCTTGTTTGCGAGAAGGTGTCGGGGGCAATATCCAATTCACCGGCAGTCTGGTTTGATAATTTGCCATCGCACGCCGTGAGGGCGGCCAGTCCCATGCTCACCCCCACCACGGCCACGGCCTTTCCCAGCTGGCGGCGGAGTTGCAGCTGTTGTTCGAGCCATCGCACCTCCGACTCGCATTTCGGGCAGGAGCCGGAGCAGTCGCCCTCGTGGCGGCACTCCGTGGGTGCATACTTGATGTCGTTGGCTTTCGCCACCTGCATGCGCACCTCCTTGAGGGTGTTGCATATCTTTTTTCCTCTTTTCATCATGGTTTATTCTTTGATATTAGAACGCAGGGGAATTTGCAAATATTGTTTCTTTCATTCTTTTATCAGATAATAGCTTTACAGGGTCATGCGTAGCCATTGGTGGTAAAATCAACAACTTTTTGGTCTGTCAAATCTATGGTCGCTTGGGCATGGGTTGGGCCTCCATCATGCACATCGTAAATATCTCGTTTCAAAACAGTATAGCCACAACCCTTGTCTGTGTCAATGTCAGTATTCAAAATAACTCTTACATATAGATGTCCCTTTTCCGTATAGGATTCATATTGGCGAATGTATTGGTCAAACGGATAGGCATCCTCATTATTGTATTGGTCTCTCTCAAGAGAGCCGTCTGTCATGTACCGTCGTAATAATTCCCTTGCCTGCAGCATTTCAGCCCTTGTCAGACTATGGTAGGTTCGGGCTTCTTCTTTATTTTCATTCAGATACCGATAGTAATCCCATACCATAAAGGATTTCACAATCACATCCAATGAGTCCTTGGAAAGATCTGAAGCCTTGATGCTTTCTGAACCTGGCATAACTGGACCTTGACCGTAGTCGAGCACCTTTTTATAGGTGATTTCCTTGTCAAAACCATCAACATGGGATAATGTCAACACACTGTCATGAAGTTCCTCGATGATGCATAGGGTGGGGTGGTTGAAACCATCGGTCAGCAACAACGTGTCGCCACTGACAACAACTTTCTTGTAAAAGAATATGGTGTCACTTACTACAGGGTCAATCCAGCAATAACTATCCTTGTCCAATAGGAGTTTGTTGAATTGCGGACCCTTCGTCGTTGTTTGCTCTTGCATCAACCAAATGCCGTAAATATCCTCTGAAACAATCTCCTTCTTGCAAGAAGAAAGAAACAGGATACACGATAATAAAGAAAGGGAATAGGTACTAACTTTCATTTGGAGTCTTTTTTTATCTGAATGCTTCATGCTATAAATGAAAATGTGAGATTTCCATTATGGTCTTCATGTCTCTGTTGTCTTTTGGGGTGTCGGTAGGGAGAGAAGATGGTTCTTCCATCTTGAAAATGATGGGAAGGTTGTATTTTATTCTGGCAGGGGTGCCGTTTTGAGAGCCTGGTTCCCATTTGGGCATGAGGTTGACCACGCGCAGTGCTTCTTCGTCGAGGAGGGGATGGACGCTCCGAACTACTTTAGGTTCGGTGATGCTGCCGTCGGTTTCGACAAAGAAGCCCACAACAACACGTCCTGAGATACTATCTTTTTTTGCTTGTTCGGGATACTTTATGTTGTCATTCAAATATTTGATGAGGGCTTGCTGGCCTCCGGGAAAAGACGGGTCTTTTTCGGTGTGAGTAAAATGCCTTTCAGTCTGCATGGAGTCGGGAACCCTGTCTAAGAAGCCGGCGGTTTCAGATAGTATGGAAAGGCTGTCGCTATTAGGGTCCGGGGGTGTTGTCTTCCCGCCACACGCCGTGAGGGCGGTCAGTCCCATGCTCACTCCCACCACGGCCACGGCCTTGCCCAGCTGCCGTCGCAGCTGCAGCTGTTGTTCGAGCCATCGCACCTCCGACTCGCATTTCGGGCAGGAGCCGGAGCAGTCGCCCTCGTGGCGGCACTCCGTGGGTGCATACTTGATGTCGTTGGCCTTGGCCACCTGCATGCGTACCTCCTTGAGGGTGTTGCATATTCTTTTTCCTCTTTTCATTGTCAGTATTTCTCCTTTCACTCCATTTTCTTTTAGCATACTTTTATAGTAGGTATATCCACGGCATACAATTTTATTGCAAATATAATAATTATAGTTATAATAAAAAAGGATTTGTGCTATTTTTTTCTTTTGTGGTATCATTGGTGCGGTGGAGGACAGGGTGGATGTGAGCATGTTCCTGTTGCCAACCGTGCTGAATGGGAGTGACTGATGGGTTTTGGTGGATGATTAAAAATCCCGCCAGCAAATTTGCTGGCGGGAAAGATAATATAGAAGAGGTGAAGGCTTATTCTGCCCAGTCCTCCTTGGTCTTGCGGATGTAGCTCTTGTAGCGGATTTGAGCCATGCGCTGTGCCTCTGCGAAGAGCTCCTCTGCCTCGTTGGGGTATGCCTTCTTGACGGAGAGGTAACGCACCTCGCCCATGAGGAAGTCGTGGAACTTGCTCCAGTCGGGCTCCTTGGAGTCGAGCGAGAACGGGTTCTTGTTCTCCTCAATCAGGGCCGGGTTGAAGCGCCACAGGTGCCAGTAGCCGCACTCCACAGCTTTCTTCTCCTCTGCCTGGCTCTTGCCCATGCCGCCCTTGGCCTTCAGGCCGTGGTTGATACACGGAGCGTAGGCAATCACCACTGACGGGCCGTGCCAAGCCTCAGCTTCGCGGATGGCCTTGAGGCACTGTGCGTGGTCGGCGCCCATGGCGATTTGAGCCACATAGACATAGCCGTAGGTGGTGGCGATCATGCCAAGGTCCTTCTTGCGGATGCGCTTGCCTTGAGCGGCAAACTGTGCGATGGCGCCCAACGGGGTGGCCTTCGAAGCCTGGCCGCCGGTGTTGGAATATACCTCGGTGTCGAGCACCAGGATGTTCACGTCTTCGCCAGAAGCAATCACGTGGTCGAGGCCGCCGTAGCCGATGTCGTAGGAGGCACCGTCGCCGCCGATGATCCACTGGGAACGCTTCACCAAGTAGTGCTCCAGCGTCTGCAGTTCCTTGCAGTGCTCGCAGCCAGCCTCGGCGCCACCGGCGATGAAGGGCTTGATGAGGGCGGCAAGGCGCTTGGTCTCGTCGGCGTCCTCACGCTTCTCAATCCACTCCTGGGCCAGAGCCTTGAACTCCGACGGGCACTCCTCGCAGGATGTGGCCTCGCAGAGCAGTTTGGCTACGCGCTCCTTCATCTTCTTGGTGCCAAGGGCCATGCCAAGACCGAACTCGCAGAAGTCCTCGAAGAGGGAGTTGTTGAACACAGGGCCTTGACCCTTCTCGTTCTTGGTATAAGGTGTGGAGGGGATGGAGGCGGAATAGATGGACGAGCAACCTGTGGCGTTGGCAATCATCTCACGGTCGCCAAACAGCTGGGAGATGAGTTTCACGTAAGGTGTCTCGCCGCAACCGGCGCAGGCGCCAGAGAACTCGAACAGCGGCTGTGCGAACTGTGAGTTCTTCACGTTGCTGCGGATGTCCACCAAGTCTTGCTTCGACTTCACGTTCTTCACGCAGTAATCCCAGTTGGCGGCTTCCTTCTTCATCGCCTCGGCATCCGGGTTGAACGGAGCCATGGTGAGAGCCTTGCCAAGCTTCGGGTTGCCCGGGCAGATGTCGGCGCAGTTGCCGCAGCCAAGGCAGTCGAGAACAGATACCTGAATGGCGAAATGCATGCCCTTCATCGTCTTGGGGGCTTTCATCTCGATGGTCTTCCCACCATAGCCGGCAAGCTCCTCGTCGGTGAGGACGAACGGACGGATGGCAGCGTGAGGACAGATGTATGCACACTGGTTGCACTGGATGCAGTTGTCGAGATTCCATACAGGAACGAAAGCCTCCACACCACGCTTCTCGTAGGCGGCTGTGCCCACTTCCCATGAACCGTCGGTGGTGCCGAACTTGGTGTAGGAGCTCACAGGCAGCAGGTCGCCGGCTTGGGCGTTGATGGGGCGAACAACTTCTTTCACGAAGGCGGGAGCGTCGTCCTCTGCCACGGCGTCGTCGGGAAGGTTGGCCCATGCCGGGTCAATCGCAAACTCCTTGTACTCTCCACCGCGGTCAACGGCTGCATAGTTCTTGTCAATCACGTCCTGGCCTTTCGAACCGTAGGACTTCACGATGAACTTCTTCATCTGCTCTACGGCGAGGTCCTCGGGAATCACCTGGGTGATGCGGAAGAAGGCCGACTGGAGGATGGTGTTCGTGCGGTTGCCAAGACCAATCTCCTGGGCAATCTTCGTAGCATTGATGGTATAGACGGTGATGTTGTTCTCAGCGAAATAGCGCTTCACCTTGTTGGGCATGAAGCGGGCAAGCTCCTCACCCTCGAAGATGGTGTTGAGGAGGAACGTGCCGTTCTTCTGCAAGCCGCGGGTCACGTCATACATATGAAGGTATGCCTGCACGTGGCATGCCACGAAATTGGGAGTGGTCACCAAGTAGGTGGAGCGGATGGGCTCGTCGCCGAAACGAAGGTGGGAGCAGGTGAAGCCGCCCGACTTCTTCGAGTCATAGGAGAAATAAGCCTGGCAGTACTTGTCGGTGTTGTCGCCGATGATCTTCACCGAGTTCTTGTTGGCACCCACGGTACCGTCGGCGCCAAGGCCGTAGAACTTAGCCTGGTACATGCTCTTGCCGCCAAGGGCGAGCTCGGGAACCACGGGGAGGGAGGTGAACGTCACGTCGTCCACGATGCCGATGGTGAAGTGGTTCTTGGGCTCGGGCATCTTCAGGTTGTTGAATACGGAGATGATTTGGGCCGGAGTGGTGTCGTGTGAACCAAGGCCGTAGCGGCCACCGACAATCAGCGGGCGGTCTTCAACGTCGTAGTAGGCCGATTTCACATCAAGGTAGAGAGGCTCGCCCTCTGCGCCTGGCTCCTTCGTGCGGTCGAGCATCGATGCGCTTCACTGACTTTGGAACGGAGGCCAGCAGGTGCTTGATGGAGAAGGGGCGATAGAGGTGCACGCTCAGCATGCCCACTTTCTCGCCGTTGGCGTTCAGGTGGTCGATGGCCTCGCGGGCGGCATCGGTGGCTGAACCCATCAGGATCACCATACGGTCGGCATCCTCGGCTCCGTAGTAGGAGAAGAGGTGATACTCACGGCCGGTGATGGCGCTGATCTTGCCAAGGTACTCCTCCACCACGTCTGGAACGGAGTCATAGTAGGCGTTGCAAGCCTCGCGGTGAGTGAAGAAGGTCTCGGGATTCTCGGCAGTACCACGGGTGACAGGACGCTCAGGAGTCAAGGCGCGGTCGCGGAAGCGCTTGATGTCGGCCTCGTCCACCAACGGGAGGATGTCCTCATTGTCAAGGCGCTCAATCTTGTGATACTCATGAGAGGTGCGGAAACCGTCGAAGAAATTGATGAACGGCACACAGGTCTTCAGGGATGCCAAGTGAGCCACGGCGGTGAGGTCCATGACTTCCTGGACGGAGCCTTCGCAAAGCATGGCGAAGCCTGTCTGACGGCAGGCCATGACATCTTGGTGGTCGCCGAAGATGCAAAGAGAGTGGGAGGCCAGCGTACGAGCTGACACGTCGAACACGCAAGGCAGCAACTCGCCGGCAATCTTGTACATGTTCGGAATCATCAGAAGCAAGCCTTGTGAGGCGGTGAAGGTGGTGGTCAAGGCACCGGCTTGAAGAGAGCCGTGCACGGCACCGGCAGCACCGGCCTCAGACTGCATCTCCTGTACGAAGACTGTCTGGCCCCAGAGGTTCTTGCGGCCGCGGGCGGCCCACTCGTCCACGTGCTCGGCCATGGGCGATGACGGAGTGATGGGATAGATGGCGGCCACTTCGCTAAACATGTAGCTGATGTGTGCGGCAGCCTCGTTGCCATCACATGTGATGAATTTTTTTTCCTTTGCCATTGTTTCTAAAAAGGGTTAAATAATTATTATGTTTGTGTAATGCTTGCGCTCTTGTTTAATAGAGGAAACCAAACAACCACAATGGAAGGAGGTTTCCCTTGCCCACCTCGGTGTTGTAACGGGCATACACCGTCTCTGGAGGAAGGCGCTTGACGGGAGGATTCTGTGCGTCGCACACACAGAAACGGTGGTGGCCATCAACAAGGTAGGTGCTCTCGTGGTTCGATTGGTTGACTTTGTGGTCTTTCCACAAGGAGTTCACGAAGAATGTCTCCATCACATCTTGTTGCTCCACCTTGCTCGGGTAGATGGCGTACATCAGGTTGGGATTGTGAAGCATCACCTTCGATGGTTTCTTGGGAAAATACTGGCCCTTGGGGTAAATCATGTTGATCAAACGGGCGTCGGCCAGATACTTGATGTAGTTCATCACCGTGGCGCGGCTCGTGTCAATGTCCATCGCCAACTGGCTCACATTGGGAGTCTTGGGACCGTCAACGGCCAGCTCGTAGAACAGGCGCTTGATGCGCGTGAGGTATTTCAATTCTATCTGCTTGATGAGCAAGATGTCCACTTCTGTCATCATGTTCATCGTCTTAAGAAGGTTCTCGGAATAGTTGCGACGCTCCTGGAAAAACGGGTAGAACCCATGGTGGAGATAGGGTTGGAAATAATCCTGGGGACGCGCCTTGGGCAATATCTCCTTGATGATATGCTCATGTCCTTCCAATATCTCATCTAATGTGTATGCACGGAAATGGTTACCTGTCTGCAAGTTGAGAAACTCACGGAAGGAGAAGCCGCGAAGGTTGTAGCTCTTCACGATGCCGTTGAGCTCGGGGTTCTCCTCCTTCAGCCGCATCACGCTCGAACCGGTGAACACGATGTGAAGGCCGGGGTAGCTGTCATAGCACTTGCGAAGACCTTCGCTCCAGTTGTGTTGCTTGAAAACCTGGTCCACCAATAAAACCTTGCCGCCATTGCGGTAGAACTCTCCAGCAAACTCCTCGATGCCATGCTCTTGGAAATAGAAATTGTTCATATTCACATAGAGGCATTGGCGGTCGTGGGAGCCAAAGTGCTCGCCGGCATACTGAAGGAGGAAGGTGGTCTTTCCCACACCACGGGTGCCCTTGATGCCTATCAGGCGGTCGCTCCAGTCTATCTCGTCCATCAGGTCGCGACGGACTAAGGCGGAGGTATGCTCCACAAGGTAGGTGTGAGTGCGGAAAAAGGCTTCCATATTGAACCGTTGGATTTCTCTTTTATTGACATTCAACCATGACGCTATTCCATCAAACAAACTGCTCATGCGACTTGCGTCACGATTATTCGGCAAAGATAATACTTTTTTCTTAAATTGCAAAGTCAAGTTTGCAAAATATGAGAAATTTTTGTTATTTTTGCATCCAAATTACAGATTCACACCTCTTCAACCCTGAAAACAGACAAAGAAATGGGAATCATCCACATTTTCAATCCGGAGCATGACTTGGCACTGGCATACGGAAAGGAGGGATTCACACCACCGGCGGCGGCCATGAGCATGCGAAAAGGGCTGGGCTTCATACCGGCTTTCTGGGCGACGGAGGGCGACATGGTGCTTGTGGACGATGTGGAGGTGGCGGAAAGGGAAGCACGGCGATTCGCATGCCATCTGCCAAAGGTGGTGTTTTGCGAAGGGAAGCACTTGGGGTTGCTGGCAAGAGGCTGGCAAGGCCAACTGCAAGTTGAACCATGGGGATGGGATGCTTCGCTGAGGCACACCTTGCTCAAGGCGGGATTTGACGAGGAATTGCTGCCCTCCAAGGAGCAGGTGGACAAGGTGAGAAAACTCTCGCACAGAAACTCCACTGTCGCCCTTTTGGATTGTCTTGTCCGAGACTTGCCCGCCACCATTGGCGAGCGGAAGGAGGCGAGGAGCATGGAGGATGCGTGGCAATGGATGGAACGATGGGGAAGGGCGGTGGTGAAAGCTCCTTGGAGCAGCAGCGGAAGGGGTGTGAGATTTGTGGAGAACCTGGAAGACCCCAACCTCGCATCATTCGTCAGAAACGTCATCCTCAGGCAGGGGAGCATCATCGTGGAGCCTCTTTACGACAAGGTGATGGACTTCGCCATGGAGTTCCATGCATACGGAGGAAAGAAGGCGGTGTTCGCCGGACTCTCGCTCTTCCTCACCAACCGAGGGGCTTATCTTGGCAACAGTTTGGCTCCTGAGGAGGAGAAGTGGGGCGTGCTGAGGAGGGAGACGGGCAGCGACGACGTGCTCGCACTCGTCCCGGCTTTGGAGAGTTTGTTGGGACGGATGTGTGACACATACACTGGACCCATTGGCGTGGACATGATGGTGGTGGAAAAAGAAGGCACGAGGTACGTGCATCCATGTGTGGAGGTCAATGTCAGGCGGACCATGGGGATGGCGGCCATCAGCGTGGCGAAGCGCACCATAGGATGTTTTAAGACCATGGCGGTGGAATGTCGGAATACGGAATGCCGGCTCGTGTTGACATAAATAGGAATACATTCAACCTCAATTACATAACAAACAATGAAAAAACTAATTGAAACAACGCTCCTGCTGATGTTCGCCGTGGCATTGCAGGCACAGGGCGACTACCACTCAAAGGTGTGGTCGCCGGACAATGGAGACGGAACGTACACCAACCCGGTCATCAACGCCGATTACAGCGACCCCGATGTCTGTGTCGCAGGGGAAGACTATTACCTCACCGCCAGCTCTTTCCAATGCATTCCGGGGCTGCCCATCCTCCATTCAAAGGATTTGGTCAACTGGGAACTCATCGGGCATGCCGTCAAGGAACTCCAACCCAAGGATGAGTTTGACAAGCCAAGCCATGGAAACGGCATATGGGCACCAAGCATCAGGTACCACAACGGGGAGTTTTACATCTACTGGGGCGACCCCGACTATGGGGTCTTCATGGTGAAGACAAAGGACCCAGCGGGGGATTGGAGCGAACCTCTCTGCGTCATACCGGGGAAAGGGATGATTGACACCTGTCCATTGTGGGATGAGGACGGAAGATGCTACCTCGTCAACGGATGGGCCAACAGCCGGGCAAGATTTGCATCCGTACTCACGGTCAGGGAGATGACACCTGATGGCACGAAGCCCATCTCTCAGCCGGTCATCGTCTTTGATGGCAACGGAACGGAGAACCGCACTTGCGAGGGACCGAAATTCTACAAAAGGGAGGGATGGTATTGGATCATGTGTCCGGCTGGTGGAGTGCCCACCGGCTTCCAACTCGCCATGCGCTCCAAGTCGCCTTACGGGCCTTACGAGGCCAAGGTGGTGCTGGCACAAGGAACCACCAAGGTGAACGGCCCCCATCAGGGAGGATGGGTGCGCACGCCCATGGGGGAGGACTGGTTCTTGCATTTCCAAGACAAGGAATGTTATGGGAGGGTGGTGCACTTGCAACCCGTGACATGGAAGGACAACTGGCCTGTCATGGGCGTGGACAAGGACGGCGACTATTGCGGCGAGCCGGTGACCACTTACAAGAAACCCAAGACGAGTACACCTTGGAAGGTGGTCAATCCTGTGGAGGGCGATGAGTTCGACCAACCCAAAATGGGGCTGCAATGGCAGTGGCAGGCCAACTACGACCAGACTTTTGGCATGCCCACCACCTTCGGCACCTTCCGCATCTTCAATTTCAAGCACGACCTGCAGGCTCCCAACATGTGGGACGTGCCCAACATGCTTTTGCAGAAAACACCGGCCGACAAGTTTACCGCCACAGCGAAGGTGCGCATCACGTCGAAAGCCGACAACCAGTCGGCGGGCATCATCATGCAGGGCCTCGACTACTCCGCACTCATGGCCAAGAGGGTGGGGAAGGAATTCATACTCCAAAGGGTGACGTGCAAGGCGGCTGACAAGAACAAGCCGGAGGCGACCATCGACATCGCCACCCTCAAGCCCACAGCGGAAGACAAGGTGGACTACAAGCCGGGAATACACCTCGACATCTTCCTCAGAATGACTGTCGATAACGGCATTTGCAAGTTCGCCTATAGTCTCGATGGAAAGAAATTCAAGGATGCCGGAGAACCTTTTACTATGAAGGAAGGAAAATGGATTGGGGCGAAGATGGGTTTCGTCAGCGTGGAGCCAGCGGGCAACACCGACAGGGGATGGATAGAGGCTGACTGGTTCAGAGTGAGCAAATAAGCGAGAAAGAAGCCACAACACAACAAAAGGCCAAGGGATGCGCCCTTGGCCTTTTGCCAATTATGGAAAATGTGCGTCTTGTTTGAGAATGTGTCCGATGTTATTTGTATTTTGTCACCGGTACTTGGGTATAGACAATGATGGCAGCGACAACAACCGCTATTGCGGCCAGCACTAATAGCCACCAAAGGAATTTGCTCATAATTCTGCGACGACGGATGGATGTCAATCCATGCTTTTTGAAGCGGTCGGAGTCATCCATGTGTTTCCTCTTTTTCTTGCCGCTGTGGTGGTGATGGCTGCTATGCGAAGACGAACTGCCATGGGAGGATGAACTGCCATGGGATGAACCGCTCTTGTAATTGTCGGGGATGCTCATTGTTTCATTTGTTTTTTCCATGCATATCCATTTGTGCTTTCTGCCTGAAAATCAACCTGAGATTGTTCAAGTGTGAAAGACGATATGCAAAAGGTTTTTGTATTTTGTGTGCAAAATTACAACTATTCCGCTTATTATGCTCAAATGGAATGGTAATTTTTGTTAAAACAGCAAACTGACAACATTTTGATGGCTTATGAGAAGAGTAAAACGACTGAAAAAGTCAAAGACCTTGGAGCATATATGGTACTCCAAGGTCTTTGGCTACAAGTGTTATGGGAAGCAAATTACATACCGCAGGCAATGGTCAGGCCAGCCATCACGATACTCACCATCGACATCAGTTTGATGAGGATGTTGAGGCTCGGACCGGAGGTGTCCTTGAAGGGGTCGCCCACCGTGTCGCCAACAATCGTGGCCTTGTGGCAAGCTGAGCCCTTGCCGCCGAAATTGCCTTCCTCCACCATCTTCTTGGCGTTGTCCCAGGCACCACCTGCATTGGCCATAAAGACGGCAAGTGTGAAGCCGGCAGTCAGTCCGCCCACAAGAAGACCCATCACGCCGGCAACGCCGAGCAGCATGCCCACCACGATGGGGATGGCGATGGCGAGAAGGGAGGGGAATATCATCTCACGCTGGGCGCTGCGGGTGGAAATCTCCACGCAACGGCCATAGTCGGGAGTGGCTTGACCTTCGAGGATGCCCTTGATCTCGCGGAACTGGCGGCGAACCTCCTCCACCATCGACTGGGCTGCACGACCCACGGCGCCCATGGTCAGACCGCAGAACAGGAAGGCGGCCATGCCACCGATGAAGGCGCCCACAAGCACTTTCGGGTTCATCAAGTTCACTTGGAAGTAGCTCATGAAGTCGGACATCGTGGCTGAGGAAGGATTGATGGTGCCGTAAGAAGATATGAAGTTGCCAGCGGCGTCAACGGTGCGCTCCATTGCTATCTTCACCCCCTCCACGTAAGAGGCCAACAGGGCCAGGGCGGTCAGGGCGGCAGAGCCGATGGCGAAGCCCTTGCCGGTGGCAGCGGTGGTGTTGCCAAGGGCGTCGAGGGCGTCGGTGCGCTTGCGTACCTCAGGCTCCAACTCGCTCATCTCAGCATTTCCACCGGCATTGTCGGCGATGGGGCCGTAGGCGTCGGTGGCAAGGGTGATGCCAAGGGTGGAGAGCATGCCCACGGCGGCGATGCCGATGCCATAGAGACCGTGCGACATGCTGGCAGCATTCATCGACAGGTCGAAGCCGTTGGCGCAAAGATAACTCAGCAGGATGGCGATGGAGATGGTCACCACGGGAATCATCGTGGAAATCATACCTGTGCCGATACCCTTGATAATCACCGTGGCGGAGCCGGTCTGCGATGCCTCGGCGATTTTCTGTGTGGGCTTGTAGCTGTGAGAGGTGTAGTATTCGGTGCCTTGGCCGATAATCACGCCGGCCACCAAGCCGGTGATGACGGAGAATGACACGCCCACCCAGTTCTCTATGCCAAGCATGTAGAGGATGACAAAGGAAGCCACGGCGATGAGGATGGCCGACACGTTGGTGCCGATGCCCAAGGAGTGGAGCAGGTCTTTCATCGTGGCGCCTTCCTTCGTGCGTACCAGGAAGATGCCTATCAGCGAGAGGAAGATGCCCACGGCGGCGATGATCATCGGGGCGATGACGGCTTTCAACTGCATCGTCGGGTCCATGGCGAAAGCGGTGGCGCCAAGGGCGGCGGTGGAGAGGATGCTGCCGCAGTAGCTCTCGTACAAGTCGGCGCCCATGCCGGCCACGTCGCCTACGTTGTCGCCCACGTTGTCGGCGATGGTGGCGGGGTTGCGGGGGTCGTCCTCAGGGATGTTGGCCTCCACCTTGCCTACCAAGTCGGCACCCACGTCGGCTGCCTTCGTGTAGATGCCGCCACCCACACGGGCGAACAATGCCTGGGTGGAGGCGCCCATGCCGAATGTAAGCATCGTCGTGGTGATCACAATCAGCATCTTCGGGTCATCTTGATAGAAATAGCTCAGGATGATGAACCAAAGGGCGATGTCGAGAAGGCCGAGGCCCACCACCACCAAGCCCATCACGGCTCCGCTGCGGAAGGCCACGCGGAGGCCGCGGTCCATGCTGCGACGGGCGGCGTTGGCCGTACGGGCGGAGGCGTAGGTTGCCGTCTTCATTCCGAAGAAGCCTGCAAGGCCGCTGAAGAAACCACCGGTGAGGAAGGCGAAAGGCACCCAGGGGTTCTGCACCTTCAACACGTATGCCATGAAGGAGAAAATGAGAGCCAGAACGATGAACACAATCAGCACCACGCGGTACTGCTGTTTCAAATAAGCCATCGCGCCACGGCGTACATACTCGGCAATCTCTGCCATTCGGGGTGTGCCCTCTTCTTCTTGCATCATCTGCTTGAAGAAATACCAAGCCATGCCCAATGCGCACACCGAGGCAATGGGAACAAGCCAAAACACGTAAGGAATAATCATACTAACTTTTATATAAAAATTGAAATTGTCTATTTCACACGCAAAATTACTTCAAATTGAAAAAATATCGGGCTTGGAGCGTAATAATTTTTGTTAACAAACGTTTTTTTCCGCGTTTTTTTGGCTTTGCCTCACAAAAATAGCACTTTTTTCACTCTGACATACACGAAAAGCGCCTCCCATGGAGACATGGGAGGCGCTTTTCGCTGACAAGTGGGTTAGAAGACGAAGGTGTCCAAGAGCCAGTAGCTGAGCATGCCGGCCAAGTAGCCCACGAAGACGATCCATGTGATTTTGCGCATGTACCAACCGAAGGTGATTTTCTCCAAGCCCATCACCACCACGCCGGCCGCGCTGCCGATGATGAGCATCGAGCCGCCCACGCCGGCGCAGTAGGCCAGCAACTGCCAGAAGATGCCGTCAACGGCCATGGCACCTGTCTCGGCTATCGGATACATGCCCATGCAGCCAGCCACCAACGGCACGTTGTCCACGATGCTCGACAACACACCGATGATACCTGTTACAAGGTAATGGTTGCCGCCCGACATCTTGTCCAAACTTTCGCCAAGGGCGGTCAGCACACCCACCTCTTCCAAGCAGGCCACGGCCATGAGAATGCCGAGGAAGAAGAGAATCGTGGCCATGTCGATGTTGCCTAACAGATGCGACACGCGCCGTGAGAAAGTATCTTTGTTCTTGGGGTTGATGCCACGGTAGAATAATTCCGTGGTTGCCCAAAGAATACCGAGGATGAGCAAGATGCCCATGAACGGGGGGAGGTCGGTGAGGTAACGGAAGATGGGAACGAACATCAGTCCACCCACGCCTAAGATGAAGATGGTGGTGCGCTGACGCTTGGTGAAAAGGTCAACAACCTCTTGTTTGCCTGTGCTCTTGGGCTTGACCAACTCACCACTGAGGTGGTATTGCAGGATGAGCGCCGGGATGACCATCGACACCAAGGAGGGGATGAAGATTTCCCTGATGACACCCTGCGTGGTGATGGTTCCCTTGATCCACAACATGATGGTGGTGACGTCGCCAATGGGCGAGAAGGCACCGCCGCTGTTGGCGGAGATGATGATGAGGGAGGCGTAGATGAGGCGGTCGTTGCGGTCGCTCACCAACTTGCGAAGCACCATGATCATCACAATGCTGGTAGTGAGGTTGTCGAGGATGGCGGAGAGGATGAACGTCAAGAAGGCGATGCGCCACAAGAGTTTGCGTTTGTTCGTGGTGGACAACATGTCGCGGACGAAGTTGAAACCGCCGTTCTTGTCCACTATTTCCACAATGGTCATGGCACCCATCAGGAAGAAGAGCGTCTCGCCCGTCTCACCAAGGTGCTCCTTGAGGATTTCGCTCACCCGCAATGGAATCTCGGAGGCAGAAAGACCGACCAAGTAGATGCCCGGGTCGAGCATGTAGAGGGTCCAGGTGCCCACGCACATGAGGAGGGCGATGGCTGCCTTGTTGATTTTCAAACTGCTCTCGAAGGCGATGCAAAGATAGCCTACGACGAATGCGAATACGATAGCAATGGTTAGCGATGTCATGGTTTGTTTGGTTTGGGCTGCAAAGGTACGAATAATTGGGCCAAACCAGCGGCTTGACAACGCTTTTTTTCACGAAAACGATTACAATGGTATTACATCGTGCGGAGGGCTTTCACAATGCCTTGCTCCAATGCTTTCTCAAAACTGCGGTATTGGCCTGTCTCGCTGATGGCTCCGTCTTTCAGACGAATGATTTTGGCGAAATACTTGCCTACCTTGCCGAAAAGGTAGTCACGGTCCACCAGCACGTCGAACCGCTTCTTCTCACGAAGCCATTGGTGGGCCACGGAAAGGGGAGGGGAGGAGTAGGCTTTCTTGCGAGGACTCTTGTCGTAGGTGGGGCTGTTCCAATTGCAAGCGTCGGAGGCGCTCACGGTGCGGAATACGCCGTCGGCGTCGTAGTAACTCGTGGTGGGCTCGTTGAAGCGGTGCTTGCGCAGCAGGCGGGCGGTCTGGAGGGAGGCAGTTTTCTGTTCCATAGGTTATTGGTCTTGGGAAGCCGGGAGCGGCTCTTGGGATTGTTGTGATGGCAGGGGAGTGGGTGTTGGCTCTGCTTGTGGGGGAGGAGCGGTGGCTTCCGTTTCCCGCGAGGGAGGCAGGTGGGAGAGGAAGTGCGATAAGTCGGAGCGAAGGCGGTTGTAGGGTTTGGAGCGGGTATAGCCTGTGTTTTTCTTCAGCATCGCCGACACGCTCTCTATGCTGTGCTCGTAGCACGACAGTTCGTTGCGCATCTGGGTGTGGTGGACGGCTTTGTTGTGAATCTCTACCTCCCGCTCTCGGCGGAGGCGGTCGCATACCTTGCCGAGCATCGGAGCCACCACGTTGTCGTAGAGGTGGTGTCCCTGGATGTAGAGGTAGGTGGTGTCGGCCGTGACTCCGAGGGCTTTCAGTTCGTCTTTAAGTGCCAAATAGGAGGCTTTGGCTTCGGGGTTCTCCTTTTGCAGTTGGATGATTTTCCGCCCCACCTTGTGGCGCACGTTGGCGAGGCCGTCGGCGGCGTTGGCCAAGGTGAAATGGCCCGTCTCAATCACTTTGTTGAAGTCGGTGATGGTGAAATCGGTGTATTTCGTGGAACGGTAATACCAGATGCTCCACACGAAGAGGGGGAAGATGGCCTGGGAGAACTGGCGCAGGTATTCTTCAAAATCGAATATCTGATGGTCGTTGAGCGTGGCCATCACACACACGTTGTGAAGGGAGGGGGCGTAGCACTGGTAGTTTTCTATCGCATAGACGTAGGTGTGGAAGACGTAGGGGTTGTGAATCACCTTCTCCGACGTTTTTGTAACTCCTTGAACAAGAAAGTCGTAGTCGGCATCCACACAGGCTATCAGGTCCTCCCCCACGTTGTCGCTCACGAGGTTCATCAGCACTTGCTTCTTGCCTTTTGATAGGTTGACCTTCGAGGGGAGCATCACCTCGAAATAGCGGGTGTCGTCCTCAAACTCACTCAGCACCGACCGCCAGAAGAAGATGTCGTCGTAGCTCTCCACGTAGGCGGCGATTCGTCGGCGCGCCATCTTGGGCTTCAGCTTGTTGGCAGCGCTGAAGTAGTCGGAGTTGAGGTTGTCTCGGAGGCGTTTGGCCATGGGTGGTGGGAAGGGTGGGGTTGGATGGAAAGGGATGGGTTATAGGCTGTCGGTGATGTCGGACACCTCGGTCACATGGTCAATCCAGCCGTTCATGATGACGGCGGGAGAGTGTGTGGTGAGGATGATTTGCACGTTGGGGTTCAGTTCCAATACCATGTCGATGAGGCGCTTCTGCCACTCGATGTGGAGGCTCACCTCCGGCTCGTCCATGAAGAGCACCGAGGGTTTGTTGTCTTGGATGAGCACGGTGAGGAGGATGGCGAGCATTTGCTTCTCGCCGCTCGACAGTTGGTAAGGCACCAATGTCTCGCCTATCTGGGAGAAGAAGATCTCGTTGGCAGTGCGGACGATTTTCTTCCCCGTGTCGGAGAAGAGGTCGTCCATCAGGTCCTGGAAACGTTTCTTCGGAGCGGACAGTTCCTGAGCCCTTATGGCCGCATCGGGAGTTCCGCTCTGAAGCACCTCGATGATGCGGTTGCCAATGTTCACCTGATAGTCCAAGTACTTGCGCTGGAGTTGGAAGAGTTGCCAGTCGAGTTCGGTAGCAAGGCTCATGTCCATCTTGGCCAGCGTGTCGAGGTTCATCAAGGGGCGGTCGAAGGAGCGGATGACGTCATAGCGTATCCATTTCGCCTCGGCAGGGTACACCTTCAGGTGTACGCCCTTGAGCAGGTGACTGGGGTATTCGCCACCGGCGGCAAGGCCTTTCACCACCTTATTGATAATGGTGCTCTTTCCCTGGCCGTTGGTGCCGCTGAGGATGTTCACGTGTTGGTCCAAGTCCCATTTGATGTGGCGGCGGCCGCTCCAAAGGGAGTCTATCTCTATTTGTTCGATGTAATCGGCGTATTTCTGCATGGCATCATGGTTTAAGCACGGCAAAGATAGCAAAAAAAATGAAAAACACACATCCTTGTGGCGTTTTTTTCGTCTTTTTTGCAAATGAGGTGTTTTTTCATTTTATTATTTCTAACTTTGCACTTTCTTTCGGAGCTTTTATTGCTTTGGGTTTGCATCACAAAGGCAAGTGATATTTCTGATATGGAATAATCCTTAGCAACTTTTTGTTGCTTTGAGACTTGTAAATGATTCTAAATTTCTATGGCACTGATTTTTTGAAAAAATGAAAAAACTATCTATCTCCCTTGCAATGTTGCTGACTGTGACAATGGTTGGAGCAAGGACTTACCACTACGACGTCAACAAGGACGGCGTGGTGAGCATCACCGACGTGACGTTCCTGGTCAACAACATCCTTGGTGTGCCCAATGCGGGAGAGGATGAACAAGGCTACATCTATGACGTCAACGGCGACGGCGTGACCAACGTCACCGACGTGTCGTGCTTGGTTAACAAAATCTTGGGCATTCTCAATCCCGGGGAGTTGCCATCCTACCTCGCCTGCCCCGACGACCACCACCCGCACATGATCAACCTCGGCCTGCCTTCCGGCACTTTATGGGCGTGCTGCAATGTGGACACGAAAAACCTTGGGAATCAAAGCCCGTCCAACTATGGCGGCTACTACGCTTGGGGCGAGACGGAGGTGCAGGAGAATAACTCTTACTCTTTGGACTCCTATGCTTATGGCAGTGAAACCCCTGCCTATGCCATTTATGACAACCTCGGGTCAGACATCGCCGGCACTGATTACGATGTCGCCCATGTGAAATGGGGCGGCGGCTGGATGATGCCATCTCAAGACCAGTTGGAGGAACTGTTGGACAACTGCAGCCACGAATGGACCACCATCGGTGATGTCAACGGTGAGAAGTTCACAAGCAAGACCAACGGCGTCAGCATATTCCTGCCTGCGGCGGGCTACTACTGGGACGGCTCCTTGAGCAACGCTGGCAGCCGTGGCGAATACTCGTCGTCCACGCAGGACCTGTCGCGCTCGTACGCCGCCTATTGCCTGTACTTCCGCATGGACGCCGTGGGGAATAACGCCGTGGGTTGTGCCAAATACGAACGCTATTACGGTCGCACGGTGCGCCCGGTGTGGTGTGGCCTCGACCTTGAGCTCTCCTCTGTCTCTCTCACCCTTGCCGTTGGCTCCCAGAACACGGTGGAGGTTACCTCCGGCAGTGGCAATTACTCCGTGGTGAGCAGCGACGAGGCTGTTGCCACGGCAGCGATGGAAGGCTCCCAAATCACAGTGACTGGCATCGGCGATGGCCAGGCTGTCATCACGGTGACGGATATGACGAGCTTGCAGACTGCAACCATCGAAGTCACAGTTTACAATTTCCGACTTGCCGAGGAAAACTTACGAATGGCTGTCAATACCCAGAGAACGGTGGAAATCATATCTGGCAGTGGCAACTATAACGTCGAGGTTGACATCAATGAGATAGCCACAGCGGTGATAGAGAATGGTATGGTCAAGGTGACGGGCAAAAAGGCAGGAAATACTACCATCACGGTGACTGACGTGGAGTGCGGTCAATCTGCAACAATTCGGGTCGCCGTTACCATGTACGACATTAGCAAATCCATCATTTACATTCCCTCGCGCTTTCTCAAATATGATGGTTTTGATTACTACGAAGAACTTGGGCAATCAATAGAAGTTTATCCTCCTTATGAAGAAGGAGGGCGGTGCAAAGCCATCCCCAACGAGGATTTCATCTTTTACATCAAGGACAGTAATGGAAATGTGGTGGAGGAGATAAAGGAAATTGGTGCATACACCCTCGTGGTGGAGGGAATTGGCTATTACGCAGGAGAGGCTTCCAAGTCTTTCCACATCATCAAGGGTGGCAGTTGGAGCAGATACAAGGCTGCGGAGTTCTCCAAAATCGACAATGACAACAAAGTCATCACCATCACGAGCGAGGAGGAACTGGCGCTGCTCGCGTCAATCTTCAACAGCACAGTGGATTCCAGAGTGCCTTACGTCTGGTGGACCATCCGTTTGGAAAGAGACTTGGACCTCACTCCCTACGACTGGATTCCCATAGGCTCCAATAATCCGGGAGATGAAGTAGGTTTTCTTGCGTATTTTGATGCACAGGGACACACCATCAAGGGGGTTCATTTTGAACGCAACAACACCTCTTCTTACTATTATCCACAAGGACTTTTTGGTGGAATTACATATAATGGTTCCGTCAAGAACCTCACACTCACCGAGTCGCAAATTATATGTGCCAATGGCTCTTGCGTGGGGGGCATCGTGGGATATACAGGTTATAATACCACGGTTTCCAACTGCCATGTGACATCGAGCGTGGATGTGATTTGCACCAAAGGCTCTAATTCAGAAGTAGATGGCGACAACTATGGAGGCATTGTAGGTGAATGTTCGGGGCAACTCAGCGGCTGCACGAGTGCTGCAAACGTTTTCAAGGTGTGGAACGATGAAGAAAAAGGCACCTCGTTTGGAGGCCTTGTAGGTTGTTGTCATAATTCTTCCGTCTTTAACAAGCAAATCGTCAATTGTTTGTATGATGGTGACCACGTTTATTGCGACAACAATGAGGGAGCAATCGTGGGATTAATAGACAACAAAGATTACAGCAGAATTGACCATTGCTTCTACACCTCAAACATATCAAAGGGCTGCATGGGCATCGACGTGGTCTATGCCAAGAAGGTGGAAGCTTTCGATATGAACAACATTCATTCGGTGGACTATGGTGGTGACATGATGGCCTCATACAGTTACGATGGAATGAAGGTCTATCCAAACGCAATGATTTACCAGGGTTATTGCTACGCACAGCCACAATACGTCCAAATTGGTTCACCGAGCAAATCAATTATCAAGAATTAGCGAATTGTAGAAATAAATGGCTTGTACGAAAATTCTTAAATTCTACAATTCTTGATAGAATAAAAGAACAACATACAGAACACTTTAATTCCAAACTATACAAAATGGGGGAATGGTCAAGGCCATTCCCCCACGTTTTAGGGTAGGATTTGTGTCCGTAAGTTATTTCACGACGAACTTCTTTCCGTTTTGAATATAGACATTGCCCTTGCGCGGTGTAAGCACCTTGCGGCCCATGAGGTCGTAGATGTCGCCGTTGGCCACGTCGATGGTCACGTTGACGATGCCGCTGAGCTCCTCTGCGTGCTTCACGATGTCAGAGTCGGTCGTCTCATAGCCGATGTAGCTGATGACTGCCGGCACGCTCTCGTCGGCCAGGGTGAGGCCGAAGGTGGTGTTCCATCCGGCATTGCCCACGAGGTAGGTCTTGCCTGTCTCCGTCTCAAAGGATGCACCCAGTCCGGTGTCGGCGATGGTCCACACGAGGGTGACAGTGCCGTCCTGGTCCTCCACTGCGATGTTAGGCTCCACCTGGGTGCCGTTGTTCGTGTTGTTCAGCCACCAGAGGTAAGACTTGGTGGAGGCAATGGAGAGACCCTTGCCCTGGATGACGAAGTACTTGGCGTTGTTCACGTAAAGCACCTTGTCGGTCTGGTAGAGCAGTGCCACGTTGTTGTCACCTGTCTGGCTCACCGTGATGGTGTTGGCGGTCTCGTCCACCACCACTTTGTCGGCGGTGATACGTCCTGGGTCGCCAGCCACCCACAGCGTGGCATCCCATGCATACTCAGCCTCCTCCGTCGGTTGCTCGATGGTGCTGGTGAAGCCGATGTAGCTGATGACTGCCGGCACTGCCGGGTCGGCAAGCGTCATGCCGAAGGTGGTGCTCCATCCGCCGTCGTCCTTGAACTCCGTATTTGTGAAGCCGAGGGTGCCGCCGATGGAAAGCAGGCTGACATCCCATGCGAAGACGGTCTCGCCGTCCTCCCCGTAGATGACTGTGGGCTTGTACTGGCCTCCGTCGTTGGTGTTGTTCATCCACCAGAGATAGCTGTCGCCGTCGTTGGTGGAGAGACCGGTGGCGGTGATGATGAAGTAGCGGGCTTCTGCCGGTACGGTATAGACGTTCTGCGAGCGGAAGAGCAGGTTCACGTTGTTCTGGCCTGTCTGACTCACCGTGATGGTGTTCTCTTCTTCATTGACGCTCACCTGCTCGGGACTGATGCGACCTGGGTCGCCGGCAATCCATTCGCTGGCCACAAAGTCATAGTAATTGGTGCCACTTAGCCACCTCGGGTCGCCAATACCAACAATGTCCTGTACGCAGACACCCAAGGTGAAGTCGCCGTTGGCATAGTCGCCGGCGAAGACCACCACGCCTTCCAGAATGTCATCCACGGGCTCTTCGTCGTCGCCAGTGCTCTCGTTGGCGCTGATGTCGGTGAAAGCACCGTCAACAATGCGTTGGAAGGAGTTGCCGGAGATGTTCCAGATGGGGTTGGCACCTCCTTGGCCACCGTTGAGACCCTTGACAAACTGTCCGTCCTTGCCGCAATCCACCACGATGCAGTTGGCCAGTTCGTAGCTCAGCCACTTCTGGTTGCTTTGGCGGTGAGAAGTGACGTTCTTTGCGTAGGAGAAGTTGTAGAAGGTGCTGTTGGTGTAGGTGAACTTCTGGATGAAGTCGTCGCTCACCTCAGTTGCCTTCTGTCCGCTCTGCGAGCTGTAGAGCTGTCCAGTGTGCTGCGGGTTGCCGTAAATGGTGGAGTTGTTCACTGTTAAGTGACCCACGACGCCGCCTCCGTTGAAGTCGAAGGTCGTCTTGCTGCCACCGGCAATTTCGATGATGCAGTTTTCGACAAGCAGGTTTTCTATGAATGCGCGCACCTTGTTGCCGTAGATGAGCTGCTGGGCAAGACCCTTCACCTTTACGTTCTGGAAGGTGATGTCGCCGATTTCATAGAAGTTGTTGCCGGCATTGAGCGAGCTCTCATACGGAGTGGTGCTGATGGCCGTCATCGGTGCGCTCAGTGCGGAAGCATCAATGGTGGCGATGTCGGAAGCGTCACCTGAGATGGTGAGCGGTGCGGCCGTTTCGATGGTTCCGCTGACGGTGTATTGTCCGCCGGCGGCGAGGTTGATGATGATGGCCGACGGAGCAGGATTGCTCTCCAAGGCTGCTGCCAGTTCGGTGGTGATGTCCTTGCCACTCTCCACGTCGAGCACGAGGGTGTTGTCAATGCTCAACCAACGCGGGTCGCCGATGAGGGCGCCGTTCTGCGGGCAGCTACCCAAGGTGAAGTCACCGTTGGCATAGTCGCCGGCGAAGACCACCACGCCTTCCACGTTGTAGGTCACAGGCTCCTCGTCGTCGCCGGTGCTCTCGTTGGCACTGATGTCGGTAAATGCACCGTCAACAATGCGCTGGAAGGAGTTGCCGGAGATGTTCCAGATGGGGTTGGCACCTCCTTGGCCTCCGTTGAGACCCTTGACAAACTGTCCGTCCTTGCCGCAGTCGATGACGAGGCAGTTGGTCAGTTCGTAGCTCAGCCACTTCTGGTTGCTTTGGCGGTGAGAAGTGACGTTCTTTGCGTAGGAGAAGTTGTAGAAAGTACTGTTGATGTAGGTGAACTTCTGGATGAAGTCGTCGCTCACCTCAGTAGCCTTCTGTCCGCTCTGCGAGCTGTAGAGCTGTCCGGTGTGCTGCGGGTTACCGTAGATGGTGGAGTTGTTTACTGTTAAGTGGCCCACGACGCCGCCTCCGTTGAAGTCGAAGGTCGTCTTGCTGCCACCGGCAATCTCGATGATGCAGTTCTCGACAATCAGGTTCTCTATGAATGCGCGCACCTTGTTGCCGTAGATGAGCTGCTGGGCGAGACCCTTCACCTTCACGTTCTTGAAGGCGATGTCGCCGATGCCGTAGAAGTTGTTGGCGGCGTTGAGCGTGCTCTCATACGGGGTGGTGCTGATGGCCGTCATCGGTGCGCTCAGTGCGGAAGCGTCGATGGTGGCGATGTCGGAAACGTCACCTAAGATGGTGAGTGGTGCTGCCGTCTCGATGGTCCCGCTGACGGTGTACTGTCCGCCGGCGGCGAGATCGATTTCGATGCTTGAGGGATTCGGGTTGCTCTCAAGGGCTGCTGCCAGTTCGGCGGTGATGTCCTTGCCGCTCTCGACGAAGAGTTGGAGTGGCTCACCCACCTGTGCTTTCAGGCTTTCGAGGGTGATGGACTTGAGCTGGATGACAAACCAGTTGCCGCCTGCGGCGATGTTGCGCATACCCATGTCAAGCAGACCGTCACTGCCAACGGTGGCTTCGATGGTGGCCACGCTTTGGCTTGGATCGCAGGCCACTTGAGCGATGACCTCCAATGGGTAGATGCCTTCGTTGGCGTAGGCCACGGTGATGTCGTTGCCCACGGCTGCGCTGTTCCATGCCTGGCTGGCTACGGCGTACAGCTCCACTTTGTAGGTGCCTTCCTTCAGACCGCTGATGGTCTGGTGCATGATGGTGTCGGCGGGCATCTCCTGGCCGAAGCGCTCGGCGTAGTCTCCTTGGTAAGAACCGGTGGAGCCAATCCATGCCGACTGTGCCTTGCTTCCGGCATCGGTGTAGTCGGAGCCCGGGGTGGTCTGCTGCTTCACCGCTGCGATGTATGCATTGGCGATGTCGGCAATGACGCTGTCGTCAGTCAGGGTGCGCTCGTCGTAGCCTTTCTGAATGGCAGACACGTTGTAGGCTGCCTGGCCGGCGGCGTCGAGCTGGGCGGCCTTCGCAGCGTAGGTGTCGAGGGCGTCCTTCACGTTCTTGTAGGCGGCCACGGAGCTGTTGGCAGCGGTGATGGCAGCTTCCAGTGTGGCGATGGCCTGCTCGTACTGCTCAGCGGTGGTGAAGCCGCTGTTGTCCACCATGGCGGCCTGCAGTTGTGCGAGGGTCTCGCCGTTCATCGGTTCGCCCAAGAGGGCTTGTGCCTGTGCGATGTAGGTGGCGTATAGCTCGGAGGCCAACACCTTGGCGGTGACGCCCTTGAGCTGCACGATGTGCCAGTTGGTTGAGTAGGTGCTCTTGCTCATTCCAAGTTTCATGGCACCGTCCTCGCCCACTACCACGCCGTCGAGCACGGCGGTGGAAACCTCGGAGAACGAGGTGGCCTTGTAAGCGGCGATTTCCTGCTCCACAACGCCTTCGGAGGTTTGTGCGTAGAGCTTGATGCCGGTGTTTTCGGTCAGCGGGCCTTCAGGTGTGTCGTCGTCGGCGAAGGCATCGGAACGGATGCCACGTCCGAAGGTGAACGCTGCCGAGCCGTACAGTTCAATCTTGTAGGTGCCGGATGTGAGGCCGGTGAGGTTCTGGTAGAACACGTCACCCGTCGTGTCGCAGTTGGTGTCATACCTCTCGCACATGTAGACGGTCTTGCCAGCATTGGTGGTCACCTGGGGAGCAGCCCATGTGGCATAGCCGCTGGCACCCACCCAGTTGGTGTACTCGGTGAGGGAACCGAACTGGTTGGTGAGGTCGGTCTCGATGTAGATTTCCTCTGTCGGTGCCGAAATAGTCCCGCTGTAGTTGAAACCGTAGAATCCGAGCTTGGAGCCGGCGCAGTAAATCTTGTAGCTGCTGCCGCCCTTCACGTCGAAGTCGAAAGTGCCGTAGTATTTCTCCGACTTGCGGATGCCGTTGTAGTCCTCCAAAGCCGTGCCGTCTTCCAGAATGAAGAGGTCCTTCTCGCTGTTGAGAACCACGCCGATGGTCACCTTGCCGTCGTATTTCGGTACGATGGTGTAGAAAGTGCCGCCGGCCTTGTTGCCGTTGGTGCCGTTGCCAGGAGTGTAGGCCACGAAGCCTTCGATGTGTGCGTCGGCGGCGCCGGCTTGGAACTCGTTGCCGCCCGCCTCTCCGAAGGTGAGGGTGGCCACTTCCGTGCCGTTGGCCGTCACGCTGACGGTTTCACCGGAGGCGAATGTCTCGCCCTCTTGCACGGCGTAAGTGGCTGTGAACTCGCCTTCTGCAGAAACTGCTTGTGTTCCTGTCAAGAATAGCAGGAAACTCAGGAATAACCATAAAATTTTTTTCATAAGGTTGATTTATTAGGTTGATAAAAATAGATAAGTAGTTTTTTCAATGTTTCACTTCACAATGGTCTTTCGTCCAAAGTTTATGTAGAGATCCTTGGGTGAGCCATCAAGTTGTCTGAGCGGTACTCCAAATCACTCTTTTAGGGGATTGTTGAATGGGCTATGCCAATAGTACGGCAAAATTAGTCAAAAAAAACTGATTTGCAAAAAAAATATATGGAAAAAGTGACTGTTTCACACAAAAGTCTCCAAAACACTTACTTTCCCTTCCACCTTGACGGTTTTCGTGGTGGCAGGCAAGAGGATGCTTTCGCCGACGCGGAGCGACATGCTGTTGCCTGTGTCGTCGGTTAGTGTGCAGCTACCCTTTACCCCGATGAGGATAACGAAACTGTCGAGGTCACTGTAATCGATGGTCATTGGCTCGTCCAAGTCATACAAACTGGTGGTGAAATAGGGGCAGCGCACCAAATCCACTCCCTGATTCTTCATCGGTGTGTAATGCGTGCGGTAGTCGGGAAGAACACGGTAGTCGATGCTCTCGGATGCCTCCTGGGTGTGCAACTCTCGCAAATGGCCATGCTTGTCAACGCGGTTGAAGTCGTAAATACGGTAGGTGACGTCGCACGTCTGCTGGATTTCAGCCACCAAGCAGCCTTTGCCGATGTTGTGGATGCGGCCTGCGGGGATGAAGAAAACATCACCCTCGTTCACCGTATGGCGGGCAAGGGCCTCGCAGATGGTATGGTTGGCCACCATCGATTTGTACTCTTCCGGGGTAATGGCGTGGTGCAGACCGTTGTAAAGCTGTGCGTCTTTCTCGGAGGCCAAGACATACCACATCTCTGTCTTTCCACGCTTCTTGCCGTGGCGGCGAGCCGTCGCATCGTCGGGATGTACTTGGATGGAGAGGTCGTCGTGAGCGTCGATGAACTTGACCAGCAAGGGAAACTCATTGCCGAAACGACGATAGTTCTCCGCACCCAAAAGGCGGGGGCCAAGGAGGGCAGCCAATTCGTTGAGGGATTTGCCAGCATGCTCACCCTCGCTTACCACGGATTCATGGCCTGGTACGCCTGAGATTTCCCAACTTTCGCCCACTTGAAGCGGAGCATTTTCCAAATGCTTGAGGGCGGCGATTTTCTCGCCTCCCCAAATGGTGCATTTATAGATTGGATAGAATTTTAGCATTTTTGAAATGGAGTTTTGGGCTTTTTACAGACTTTAGGGTCGTTAAGGACTTTAAAGACTTTAAGACTTAACTGTCTTCCCAGAATGGGGTGGTGAATAGGATGAGTACGTTGAATATCTCAAGACGACCGAGGAGCATGAGGACGGTGCACACCCATTTTGTCCAAATGGGCAGGCTGCTCCATGTCATGTCTGGACCAAGTTCGTTGAGAGGCAGACCCACGTTGCTCAGGCAACTGATGGAGATGATGGCGGAGTTGGTAATGTCGATGTCAATGGCCATCATGAGGGCTATGGTGCCTAAGCACACCAAGATGTAGATGGAGAAGGATGCGAGGAGGCTGTTGACTATCTGGGATGGCATCGCCTTGCCATTGAGTTTCACCGGCAGTACGGCGCGAGGATGCATCATGCGCACGAACTCGTTGCGAATGACTTTGATGATCATGAGTGCGCGAGAACTCTTGAAACCACCCGTGGTGGAGCCGGAGCAGGCGCCGACGAACATGAGGATGTAGAGAATCATCCATGTGATGTGGGGCCAGGCACCCACGTGGTCGCAGAAGATGCCGGTCGTTGTCATGAGAGACACCACTTGGAAAAGTGACTTGCGGAAAGCTGTCTCCAAGGCATAGCCGTTGGAAAACATCAGGATGAGTGCTATCACGAGGGTGCAGCACGTCACGGCGAGGATGAAGAAGCGTGTCTCTTCGTTGGCTAAGAATTCGCTCCACTTGCTCTTCTCGCTGCGCTTGAACTCACGCCAGCTGTTCAGCTTGCGCTTGGCCATCACCATGAACAGCATGGAGAAATTGATGCCGGCGAGGAACTGGAACACGATGGCGATGTACTCGATGGTGGGGGAGTGGAAGTGGGCGATGCTGTCGTTGTGGATGGAGAAGCCGCCCGTCGCTGTCGTCGTCATCGCGTAGTTGACAGCACTGAAGCCGTCCATGCCGGCAAGGGCGTAGCACACACCGCAACCCACGGTCAGCAGGATGTAAACCCACCATATACGCATCGCCGTGGCACTGAGGCGGGGGTGCATTTTCGAGCGGATGGGGCCCGTTGCCTCTGCAGAGAACACCTTCATCGAGTTGCCCACCATGGAGGGGAGGATGGCGATGGTGAAGAATACAATTCCCAAACCGCCAATCCATTGTGAGAGCGACCTCCAAGCGAGCATCGCATGGTGGGAGTCCAATTGGGCCTCCACATCGTTGAGCATCGAAGCCCCTGTGGTGGTAAACCCCGACATCGTCTCGAAAAAAGCGTCGGTGGTGATGGCTATTTGGGAACTCAGGTCAAAAAAGCTGAACGTGCCGAAGAAGCCTCCGAAGAGATAGGGAAGGGAACCGAAAATGCTGAAAGTCACCCAGGTGAAGGTAACAACGATGTATGCGTCGCGTCGGGTCATTGTCGTGGGTGCGCCAAGGCCCAGACGCACCAAGCCCACCCCGGCTCCCAATGTGATGAGGAAGGAGAAGATGAAGGGCCATGCGTCACTACTGCGATAGAACAACGCGGTGACCACGCAAAGCAACATGAAAGCGGCCTCCAGCACCAGCAGGGAGCCTATCACCTTGGAGATGAGCTTCTTGTTGAACATTATCTGGCAAAAAACTTTTCTATTTTCTTCAAATCAAGGTCGTAGCAAATCACCACCACCTTGTCACCTGCCTCTATCTGCGTGCCACCCGACACCAGCATTCCCTCCTTGCCGCGAACCAGGCCGCCAATAGTGCAGCCGCGTGGCAGCCCCAGTTCGTAAACTTTCTTGCGAGTGACCTTGGAATCGGGCTGTGCGGTGAACTCCGCCACGTCGGCCTGAACGGAGGGCAGGTAGCCGATGTTCTGTACATCGGCACTCAGCATCATTTGGTAGATGTTGCCGGCGGCAAGCATCTTTTTGTTAATCACCGTGCCGATGTCGAGACTCTCTGCCATGCTCAGGTAGTTGGAGTTGTCAATCATCGCGATGGTCTTGCGCACACCGAGTTTCTTCGCTGTCAGGCAGGCCAGGATGTTGATTTCGTCGTTGCCGGTGAGGGCTACGAAGCCTTGGGTGTTCTTGATGTTTTCCTCTTTCAGGAGGTTGATGTCACGGCCGTCGCCGTGAATCACCATCACCTTCGTGTCGTCCAACTCCTCGTTCAAACGCTCGCACTGTCGCTCGTCTATTTCAATGAGTTTGGTGTTGATGAACGTGGGCATCTGCTTGGCAGCGCGTATGGCGGTCTTGCCACCGCCCATGATGATGAGATTCTTCACGTCGGCGTAATGCTCTTTTCCCACGATTTTGCGGATATAGGCAATGTAGGGCGTGGTGGTCATGAAATACACGATGTCGTAAAGGCGGAGTTCGCTATTGCCGTCGGGGATGATGGTTTCGTTGCCCCGCTTGATGGCCACCACATGATACGGGTCTTGGGGACCGCAGAGTTGACGGAGGGGCTGATTGAGGATTTCGCACGATTCGCGAAGTTTGATGCCAAGCATCACCAGTGAACCGCCATGCACATCCCATCGCTGACGAACCCAGCTGAGCTTGAGGCTTTTAACAATGGTGTCTGCGGCAAGTTTCTCTGGGTGGATGATGTTGTCGATGCCCATGCCTTGGATGAGTGGGGCGTTGTCGGCGTTCACCAACTCATAGTTGGTCACTTGTGCCACTGTCTTCTTCGCTCCCATCACGTGGGCCATCACGCAACTGGTCATGTTGGCGTTCTCGTCGGGAGTGACGGCAATGAAGATGTCGGCCAAGTCGGTGTCAGCATTGCGTAACGCCTTCACTTCCGTGGGGGAGCCGACGAGCGTCATCAGGTCGTATTCGCTGCTGATGGCGTCCAGTTTGTCCTCGCTCTCGTCCATCAATACGATGTCATGGTTGCTGCGGGAGAGCAGGCGTGCTAAGTGTGAGCCGATGGCCGATGCTCCTACGATGATGATTCGCATAGGTTGATGATGGTTTGCTTGATGGTGGTGCTGTCGATGCCGGCCAGATGTTGGAGCTCGTCCACAGTGCCGTGCTCCACAAACTCGTCGGGAAGACCCAGTCGAAGTAGTTTGGGTGTGTGGCCGTGATCGAGGAACCATTCGGCAACGGCACTACCAAAGCCGCCGGCGATGCTTCCGTCCTCAACGGTGATGACACGGCTGAATTGCGAGCACACCTCTTTTAATAGTTTCTCGTCGAGAGGCTTGGCGAAACGCATGTCATAATGAGCCACGGAGAGGGAGGAACCCTCTGAGGAGAGAGCTTCGATGGCCTTGCTGACGTTGTTGCCGATGGGGCCGAGGCTCAGCACGGCGACGTCGCGGCCTTCGCGAAGGCGGCGTCCTGTTCCCACGGCAATCTCTTCCATGGGGCAGCGCCAGTCGCAGCAGACACCACGACCACGGGGATAGCGGATGACGAACACGCCTTTGCCTGGGAGCTGGGCGGTATACATCAAGTGGCGAAGCTCGCGCTCGTCCATGGGGGAAGAGATGGTCACGCCGGGGATGGTGCGCAGCGAGGGGATGTCGAACGCCCCGTGGTGGGTGGGACCGTCCTCGCCTACCAAACCGGCACGGTCGAAGCATAGCACAAGTGGGAGGTGCAGGATGGCTGCATCGTGGATGATGTTGTCGTAGGCACGCTGGGCAAAGGCGCTGTAGATGTTGCAGAAAGGCAGGAGGCCGTCTTTGGCCATTCCTGCGGAGAAGGTCACGGCATGTCCCTCGGCGATTCCCACGTCGAAGGTGCGCTTGGGCATCTCTTTCATCATGATGTTCAGGGAGCAGCCGGAGGGCATGGCAGGGGTTATGCCGACGATGTTCTTGTTGGCACGGGCGAGTTCGAGGAGGGTGTGACCGAAGACGTCCTGGAATTTCGGAGGCAGACCGGTGCAGTCGCTTACGATACGCTCGCCGGTGTCCACGTCGAATTTTCCGGGGGCATGCCAGGCCTGCGCGTTCTGCTCCGCTGGCTTGTACCCCTTCCCTTTTATGGTGTGGAGGTGGAGCAACTTGGGGCCTTCCATCTTGCGCATCAGGCGCAGCAACCTCACTACCTCAAGCACGTCATGGCCGTCGAAGGGGCCGAAATAGCGGATGTTCATCCCCTCGAAGACATTCTGCTGGTGGCTGATGGCCGACTTCACGGCGTTGGTAAGGCGGATGATGCCGTGACGGCGATTATCGCTCAGCATCCCCTTGCGGCGGAGCCATTTGGCGACGCGGAAACGCACGTTGTTGTACGTCTCAGTGGTGTTCAAAGTGAGCAAGTATTGCTTCATACCACCCACGGAGCGGTCGATGCTCATATTGTTGTCGTTCAAGATGATGAGCATGTCGTTGGGGGTGGAAGAAGCATTGTTGAGACCCTCGAAGGCCAGGCCGCCGCTCATCGCCCCGTCGCCTATTACTGCCACCACCTTGCGCTTGCTGCCAGTGGCTTTGGCTGCAACGGCCATGCCAAGGGCTGCCGAGATGGAGTTGGATGCATGGCCGCAGGTGAACGTGTCGTACTCGCTCTCCAAAGGGGAGGGGAAGGGGCGGAGGCCGTGGAGTTTCCGATTGGTGTTGAAAGTCTCACGACGACCGGTGAGTATCTTGTGACTGTAGGCCTGGTGCCCCACATCCCATACGATACGGTCCTCGGGGGTGTTGAAAACATAGTGGAGCGCCACGGTGAGTTCCACCACGCCGAGACTTGACGCCAAATGCCCGGGGTTCACCGACAACTCTTGGATGATGTAGTCGCGAAGTTCCTCGCAGAGCAATGGCAACTGCTCCTCCTTCAATTGGCGAAGGTCGGAGGGGCTGTCTATCTTATTGAGTATGTTGTATTCTGACTGTTTCATTGTATCCTAATAGCCGCAACAAGGGGGAAGCCAAGCGCAGACATATTATTGTAAATTGCAAAATTAATGATTTTTATTGAAACTTCAATTGTTTTTAACATTAAAATTTCAATCATGGCCAAGAAACAACTACATGACGACCTTTCATAGAGTATCCTGGGAGAATTTTTTGTTATCTGTGTTTCACTAAAACTACAAGAATCATCCTCTTTTTTTTGTCAAACAATTCTTTTGTGCTATCTTTGCACCATGTCTCACGATTATAAAGAAATGTTCATTATGAAAAAAACACTCATTTTCATTGTCTTGGCATGTTTTGCCACAGGAATTTGGGCACAAAAGGGGCAGGGGGGTATCTCTTCCGACATGCTTTCGAAAATCGAAAGCATGCAGAATGGTAATCCATCCGACAAAGCCCTCTTCAATGCCATCGCGGCCAACTCCATCGACGACTTGGCGAAAAATTTCGCCAACAGAGGTCCAAGCGACAGTTATTTCAGCCATGAGACGAAGAGCCAGTCCATCCACAACCAGAAAAGCAGTGGGAGATGCTGGATGTTCAGCGGCCTCAACGTGTTGAGGGCGAACTTCGCCAAGCGCCACAACGACAGCATCGTCGTGGAATTCTCACACGACTACCTCTTCTTCTATGACCAACTGGAAAAGGCCAATCTCATGCTACAGGGTGTCATTGACATGGCCGACAAACCCATGGATGACAAATTTGTAAGAATGCTTTTCAAATCGCCCATCAGCGACGGAGGAACATTCTGCGGCGTGGCGGACTTGGCAGAAAAATATGGTCTCGTGCCTATGAGCGTCCAACCGGAGACTTACTCTGCGGAAAACACCAGCCGAATGTCAAGAATCATCGATTCCAAACTGCGTGAGTACGGACTGGAGCTGAGGCAGATGGTGGCCGAAAAGAAGAGCACCAAGGACATCAAAGAGCGGAAGACACAGATGCTCGCCACCATCTATCACATCCTCGCCATCACTCTCGGTGAGCCGGTGAAGCAGTTCTCATACGCTTTCCTCAACTCAAAGGGAAAGGTGGTAACGCCGATAAAAACCTATACTCCGCTTGAATTCTACAAGGAAACCGTGGGAGGACCGCTCAACGGAACATTCATCATGGCCATGAACGACCCAAGGAGGGAATACTACAAGACATTCGAAGTGGAATGGGATAGGCATACCTATGACGGCCATAACTGGAAGTACATCAACTTGCCCATGGATGACATCGAGCAACTTGCCATCGCATCCATCAAGGATGGGACAAAGCTATACTCATCCTACGACGTGGGGAAACAGTTTGATAGGAAAAATGGTTTCCTCGACATTGACGTGTATGATTATGCCTCGCTTTTCGGCACCAACTTTCCGATGGATAAGGCGCAGCGCATCACCACTTTCGACAGCGGTTCCACACATGCCATGACACTCACCGCCGTTGACCTTGACGAGCAGGGAAAGGCAAAAAAATGGAAGGTGGAGAATAGTTGGGGCGCTTCTTCCGGAAAGGCGGGATGCCTTATCATGTCTGACCCTTGGTTCCGGGAGTATATGTTCCGCCTCGTCGTGGACAAGAAATACGTGCCGGAGAACATCCTCAAGGCCGAAAAACAAAAACCGGAAATCGTCATGCCTGACGACCCACTCTTCCTCGAAGATGAATAAACAAATGAAAAATCCCCCCAACCGGGGGGATTTTTCATTGAGGGGTAGTCATTAGTCTTCATAGGATTCCTATTTCCTCCTATAGGCTTCTATAGGCTCCTATTATCTCCTATAGGCTCCTATTACTTCCTATAGACTCCTATCTCCTCCTATTATCTCCTATAATTTCCTATCCCTTCTTGTAGCACTCAAAAATCTTTTCCACTTCTGCCTTGGGCATCTTCTTGGTGAAAAGACTGACGAGGAACACTACCACGAATCCGCCCACCATGGCGATGGCGCCGCAGTTGATGGGATTGATGGGATTGCCTATGAGCATGTTGATGACGGTGAGACCCACACCCCAGACGAAGCAAGCCCACACGGAAGCGGGAGTCACTCCGCGCCAGTAAAGGCCAAGCATGAAGGGCGCCAAGAAAGCACCTGCCAAGGCTCCCCATGAAATGCCCATCATCTGTGCGATGAATGTGGGCGGGTTGAGGGCGATGAGAAGAGAGATGGCAATGAAGAACATGATGAGCACGCGCATCACCACTACTTTGCGACGCTCGATCTTCTCCGAAACGATGTCGTCAATCGTTCCCTCGGCCACCTCGCCAGGGGCCGACTTTTTGTCGCGGTAGATCAAGTCGAGGGTCATGGTGGAAGATGAGGTGAGCACCAAGGAGGCCAGTGTGGACATCGAAGCGGATAGCACTAATAAAACCACCAAGGCGATGAGGATGTCGGGGAGGGTGACGAGCATCGATGGGACGATGGAATCGAAGTCCAAACGACCATTGGGAAGAGTGGGAGGCATGCCGAAAAGTCGGCCGAACCCGCCAAGGAAATAGCAACCGCCAGCCACGACGAATGCGAAGATGGTGGAAATCACCGTGCCTCGGTGGATGGCTTGCTCGTCAGTGATGGAATAGAATTTGCCCACCATCTGAGGAAGACCCCATGTGCCGAGCGAGGTGAGCACCACCACGCCGAGAAGGTTCCAGGGGTCGGGGCCGAACAAGGTGGCGAAGCCGCCATTGACGGTGGTGTCGGCGTCCGACGGAAGGGCGGCCATTTTCTCCACGGCGGCTGACAAGCCACCCTGGGCGTTGAGCACGGCGGCTATCACCACCACGATGCCCACGAGCATGATGACACCCTGGACGAAATCGTTCATGGCTGTTGCCTTGTAGCCGCCCAAGATGACATAGACGGCAGTGAGGATGGCCATCAGCACCACGCAATACTCATAAGGGATGCCGAAACCCATCTCGAAGAGAGTGGAGATACCCTTGTAAACACCCGCTGTATAGGGGATGAGGAAGACGAAGACGATGATGGAGGCCGTCACGCGCAGCCACTCGCTATGATAGCGTGTGCCGAAGAAGTCGGGCATGGTGCGGCTCTCGATGTGCTGTGTCATCAACTTGGTGCGTTTGCCAAGGAGAATCCATGCTAACAGGGAGCCAATCACGGCGTTGCCCACGCCAATCCAGGAGGCTGACAAGCCATATTTCCAACCAAACTGTCCGGCGTAGCCCACGAAGACCACGGCGGAGAAATAACTGGTGCCAAAAGCAAAAGCGGTGAGCCAGGGACCCACGGCGCGGCCACCAAGGACGAAACCTTCAACGGTCCTGGCTTGCTTGCGGGAGTAAATGCCCACGCCAATGAGAACAGCCAGGAAAATGACGGTGAGAAGTACTTTTATGATCATTTTATGATGGTGTTTTTGGGTTAGAATGCCACTTGAACTTGGGCCTGAAGCCAGTTGTAGTCATCGGAGAAATGGCTCAGGCAGCGTGTGTATTGCAGCTGAAGACGGCATTTCTTGTAAAACCAATATTGAAGGCCGCCAGTGAGGTTGGTCTGGTAGTAGTCCATGTCGGTATTACGGTCGTAATAGTCGGCGGAGGCTACGATGTCGAGGCCTTTGGCCACAGGAACACTCGCGGTGACATAGCCGCCATAGCTGTCCACGTCGCCGTCCTTGCCACCAAGATATTCGGCGCGGACGTTCAGCTCTTTGCTCTTCCACTCTGCACCAAGGCTCACGCGGTCGCGACGGTAGTTGTCGCCTAAGTTGACACTGGGATTCCATGCGGCAGTGCCCACGGCATGTCCGCGACCCTTCTGGGCAGTGCCAACGATGCGGAAATGCTCTGTTGGCTTGTATTCCAAATGGACAATCAAGTCCTTGTCGGTGTTCAAGTCCTTGCGGTTGATGCCCTGGCCGTTCATCACGGCCAACTCATAGTGAATCTTGTTGTTGAAAAGGTCGCCATAGACCATCATGCCAAGGTCGCGACCGTAGTTGACACCGTTGAGAGGGTCTGGACCTTCACCGGCAAGGAAAAGCACGGCTTGTGAATAGACGTCGATTAACTCAAGCATGGTGGGGGAGAGGGGGTTCTCCATACTGTAGCTATGCTTGAACTGACCCAAACGGACGTTGAGCGACTTGTCTTTGGAAAAACGATAATCCAAATAATATTCTTGTACTACGCTCGAAAAGTCATGCATAAAAAGAAAGGAAAAACGATCGGTCACACGTGCCTTGGCCCAAAACAGGGTGCGCTTCAAGTTGAACGAACTGCTCGTTTTCCCATTGTCATCGTAAGAATAACCGCCTTGTGCATAACCGTGAAGTTCAATACGGTTAGTTAGTTCCTTGAGCCAGTCAACAGACTGCTCATCACTACGTTGCCCCATGGCCGCCACCGAACTGAAAACAGCCAGGGCAACGGCCAGTGAGGAACTCTTGAATGTTTGTTTCCTCATTGATTGAAAATTTTTAGAATATTGTTCTACATGTTTTATGATTCTTAATTAAAAATTTTCGGTTGCAAAATTACTGCTTTTTTTGCAAACTCAAAGAAAAATGTCACTTTTTCTACGATAATGGTGACATTTTGAATATGGGGCGGTGGAGGATATGGCTTTTTTTGTGACTATTGCATCTATGATACTATGGGAATGATAGGTATGGCTTGGCTGTTAATAAAAGTTAATAAATACATTTTTCTTGTGGTTTTAGTTGGAGTTTGCAGAAATATGCTTACCTTTGCACCGCAAAACGAAAGAAATGGTGCCTTAGCTCAGTTGGTAGAGCATCGGACTGAAAATCCGTGTGTCCCCGGTTCGATTCCTGGAGGTACCACTCCTCCTTTCATCAGCCCGGTTTTCCGCAAGGAGCCGGGTTTTTTCGTGTGCATAATTGGGGGAGGATCCATTCTTTTCACCTTATTAATATAATGCCGCTGCCATCATTTTTTTCCTTCGTTCTGACGTTATTCCGTTATCCCGTTATTCCGTTATTCCGTTATCCCGCCATCATGTCATCCCGCCGTTCCAAGCCAGATAAAATCATGGTTTGAGTTCCGGCCATCCATCAGCTGTCCAGGCGATGTTGCGGAGGATGAGCATGGCGGAGCCATTGCGTGTGGTGCTATAGCCGTGGCAGATGAAGATGTCTTCACCATCGATGGTGTAGGCGGCACAGTGTCCGGCGGCCTCCCATTCCTTCTTGTCGCCTTCTAAGAAGAGGTCGCCACCACCGTTGGCCATGTCAATGCCCTTGCGGTCGAAATAAGGGCCTTCCACAGTTTTGCTGCGACCCACTGCCACGCGGTAGTTGCTCTTGGAGCCACGGCAGCAGTAGTCCCATGAGACGAAGAGGTAGTAATAACCATCGTGCTTGAAGATAAAAGGTGCCTCAATGGCGTTGGTGCCGGCATATTTAGATGTGGGATTGGGTTCAGAGGCCTTGTAATCGGGATGATAACGACGGGCGATGGTATGGGGTTTCTCCCCCTTGGTGATGTGCATCGTGGTGTCGAGACGGGCCAGTTGGATGCCGTCCCAGAAAGAACCCCAGACAAGCCACGGAGTGTCGGTGGCCTCGTCGATGACGAAATTGGGGTCGATGGCATTCCAATTGTCGCGTTTTTCACGAGAGGTGACGATGCAGCCCTCGTCTTTCCAGATGTTGGCATCGAGTGAGCGACTGCTAAGCAGACCGATGGCTGAGCCGTTCTTTCCGAAAGTGGAGCAACTATAGGCCATCCACCAACGGTCGTGCCAGCGAATGATATCGGGCGCCCACACATGGCTGTTGAAGCCAGGAACAGAGTCGGTCGTCCATCCGGGGATGACGGTCATTACAGGGATGGGGGATATCGTCCAGGTCTTGAGGTCTTTGGAGGTCATCTGCTGTATGCCCATGCCCGTGGAATAAATGTGGTAGGTGTCGCCCTCCTTGGCCATCACGGGGTCGTGTACCATGGGATTGTCGGTGGTGAAAGCTTCGCGTCGGAAGCGGTTTCGAGAATCTTGAGCTGCAACCATTTGGAAAATGATTGTCATGGCCACAGTGAGTAAAAGCTTGTTCATAATCATGAGTGTTGTTGTTTTGCCGACAAAGATACGAATTTCGTATGAGACAAAAAAGGTTTTCGCCATTTTTATCCATATTCGTGTTGGATGTTATTGTCACTCATTTTGTGAAAAAATATGCAATTTGTCATGAATGAATAAAAAAAACTGGTTTTTCTTTGGCCTTTTATCTTATTTTATTATCTTTGCAACATCAATAACAAAGTTTGTCTTTATCTTGAAATATTCACCAAAACTGTATAGCTATGAAGAAAATCTACCTTATCGCAGCTCTGGCCGTTATGAGCCTCGCTGCAAGCGCACAGCAGACACTTAACATCAGCACCTTAAACGGCACCAACCTTTCTCGCTTTGACGGGCAGGAATGCAATGTCGTGGTCAACCGCTACATGTTCAATGGATGGAACACCATCGCACTGCCTTTCGCACTCACGGAGAGCGAGGTGAACGAGGCTTTTGGAACTGACTGCCAACTGGAGAAACTTGTGGCTGTGGAAAACAACGGTTCGGCTATGAATCTCTATTTCCAGGACTGCAAGGCCGCAGGAATTGAGGCCAACACACCTTATATCATCCACTTCACGGGTGAGAATGGCTACAGACGCATTGCAAAGACCGCTGTCGTCACCGACGCTGAGGCTGCCATCACCCTCATGGCAAAAGGCAATGTAGAGACTGTGACCATGGCTGGCGCACGCCAACATACCCCGGGTGAGGGTCTCTATGGCATCCTTGCCGCAGACAATTCCGAGGCTCGTTTCGTGGCTGTCGATAACACCAAGAGCGGCTTCTATGCTTCACGTTGCTACATCAAGGTGGCTTCCGGCAACGACATCCAGCTCAACACCATCCATATGGGTGCCAACGAGGTGACCAGCATCGCCGCCATCGCCAAGTCCAATGAGAAGATGGATGTTTACAACCTCTCCGGTATGCGTATAGCAAAGGGCGTAAGCGCCAAGGAGATGGGCAAACTCCAGCCGGGCATCTATGTGGTCAATGGCCAAAAGGTATTTGTCAAGTAAGTTATCATCCTTTTATATTCACTCGCATCCTTGCAAAAGAAAGGTGTGGCGGCATGGCCGTCACACCTTATTTTAAATACGCAAATATCTCATTTGTCTTTTCCTAATGGATTCCATCCTTGGGCCTTCATCTCCAATTCCGATCCGTCGCGGGTCACGAGCATAAGCCCCAAGCTCTTGTCTGTGATGTGGCCGATGAGGCGTACCCCCTCCATCTGTTCCACCTTCTCATAGTCGCCGATGTTCACAGTGAAGAGCAGTTCATAATCTTCGCCACCATTGAGTGCGCAGGTGGTGACGTTCATATTGAACTCTTCGGCCATGAGGGCTGTCTGATAGTCGATGGGTATGTTTTTCTCAAACACGCGGCAGCCGCAGCCGCTGCGCTCGCAGATATGATGAAGTTCACTGCTCAGTCCGTCGCTGATGTCCATCATCGACGTGGGGTGTATGTTCATCTCGCGTAGTTGGCGAATGATGTCGCCACGGGCCTCTGGCATGATTTGGCGCTGGATGATGTATTCTTTGCCGGCGAAGTCGGGTTGGAAGTAGGCGAGTTGCTCTAAAGCGGCCTTGTTACCGGCTTTTTTCGCCTCGTTCACTTGTTGGAAATAGACGCGCTTTTCGCGCTCCAAAAGTTGCAAACCCATGTAGGCTGCTCCGAGGTCGCCGCTCACGCAGATGAGGTCGGTGTCGCGAGCACCGCTCCTATATACGATGTCCTCTGCTTTCGCCTCTCCAATGCAAGTGATGCTGATGGCCAGGCCGGTGACCGACGATGTGGTGTCGCCTCCCACAACGTCCACGCCCCATTTGTCGCAGGCTAAGCGCAGACCGGCGTAGAAGGCCTCCAAGTCTTCTACTTGAAAGCGGCGGCTGAGTGCGATGCTCACCACCATTTGTCGAGGCGTGCCGTTCATGGCGAAGATGTCGCTGATGTTCACCATCGCCGCCTTGTAGCCCAAGTGCTTCAGGTCGATGTAGGTGAGGTCGAAATGTATGCCCTCCATGAGCATGTCGGTGGTCATGAGCACGTCGCGGTCGGGATAGCGCATCACGGCGCAGTCGTCGCCCACACCCATTCGTGTGGAGGGATTTTTCATTTTCAGGTCTTTGGTGAGGTGGCTGATGAGGCCGAATTCTCCGAGTTGTGATATTTCCATTATGTATGTTTTGAGTGGCTCTGTTCAGTTTCATCCATATTTGTTCCAACAAATGAAGAAATATGGTGAAAAATATGTTGGTTGAATTTGTTTGTCTCGCCTTGAAGCCATTTAACACGGATGGGGAGTTGGAATGCATGGTGCATCACCTCGGAGGAGAGACCAGGAGTGGTCTTCAGTCGTGCGGCATCTTTCTCCGTGGTTACGAGTATCCGTGGTGTTGGCAAGCTTGCAAAGGTGTTGTTTATGTCTTTGATGTCTTGTGTCTGGAAAGCATGGTGGTCGCCCCAAGCCAGATGGGTGACATGAGGGCTGTGGCGACGCACTTCCGCCTCTATGGGCAACGGATTGGCTATGCCACTGACAAGCAGCACGCTGGTGTCGGGGTGGATGGTGGTGATTGTGCTTGCTATTTCCGGGAAAACCGGTTCCAGCCCCAAGTATTCCATCTGCGAGAAATAGAGTTGTTGCTTGGTGGAGAGGGGAAGGTTGCGTGCGGCGGCGGCGTATTCGGCCTCGGACATCCCCGACGGACATTTCGTTACTACTACGATGTCGGCACGACGAATGCCATCCATCGGCTCGCGCAGCCGTCCGGCGGGCAGTAGGCGGTCGCCTGACAGACGGTCGTGTTCGATGAGGAGGATGCTCAGACTGGGGTGGATGTGGCGATGCTGAAAGGCATCGTCGAGCACCACCACCTCCATGCCGAGGTTCTTGAGGTGCTCGACGCCCTCGCATCGATTTTCGTCCACGGCCACGGTGACATCGGCGAATTTGCTATGCAGTTGCATGGGTTCGTCGCCGAGGTCGAGGGCTGTGCTGTGGGCGTTGGCCAAGACGAAGCCTGTTGTTCGACGTTTGTAGCCACGGCTGAGCACCGCCACGCGATAACGCTCTTGCAGCAGTCGCAGCAAATGCTCCACATGGGGGGTCTTCCCCGTACCTCCCACAGCCAAGTTGCCTATGCAGATGACGGGTATGTCGAATTGGCGGCTTTTCAGCATGCCGCAATCAAAGAGGCGGTTGCGCACCCATACGGCCATGCCGTAGAGCCAGCTGGCAGGCAGCAAGCTCCTGTATATGCGCATGTCAGTGAATGTTGGGCTGGTAGGGGATGCGGGCCTGGATGGCGTTGTAACGATTGATGTTGCGCAACAACTGAAGCGGCTCGTAATATTCGCCCAGGTTGGCACGCATCGTCTTGTCGAGGTAACTGCCGGTATTCTCATCCATGCTGGACATCAGCTGTTCGAAGAAGTCGGGCATGGCGGGATAGGACTCGGTGTAGTATTTGTCGAGTTTCGCCAGTTTGGCGGCTTTGGCAACGGCGTCGTCGAGGCTGCCCAACTGGTCCACGAGTTTGTGTTTCAGGGCGTCTTGCCCAAGCCACACACGGCCCTGGGCCACGGCCTCCACGGCATCGGTGCTAAGCTTGCGGCCGTCGGCCACACGTTGGCGGAACAGTTTGTAACCTCTGTCGATATAAGTGTTCAGGTAACCCATCTCTTCCTCGTTGAAGGGGCGCGCCCTGGTGCCGAAAGCACTGTTCTTGTTGGTCTTCACCTCGTCGAATTTCACGCCGAGCTTGTCCTTGAGCAGGCCGCTGAAGTCGGGGAACATGCCAAAGATGCCGATGCTTCCGGTGAGCGTGGTGGGTTCGGCGACAATCCAGTTGCTGTTGCAGCTGATGTAGTATCCTCCGGAGGCTGCCATGCCGCCCATCGACACCACCACGGGCTTCTTCTGCTTGAGCAGTTCCACCTGATGCCATATCTGCTCGGAAGCGTAGGCACTGCCGCCGCCGCTGTTCACACGCAGCACCACGGCTTTCACATCGTCGTCGTCGGTGAGTTTTTCCAAGTCTTTGCACACCACTTGTGCGTCGATGACTGCACCATCGCTCGTGAGGCTTTGGGAGTCGCCGTCAACAATGTCGCCAAAAGCGTAATAGACGGCTATCTGTTCGCCCTCGCTCTCAGGTTCCTTCACACCGCTCATATCGGCGAGGCTCAACTGGTTGATGTCGTCTTTTTCATCTATCTTGAGGAGTTTTTTCACGATGCCTTTCACCTCGTCGGTGTAGCAGACACCATCCACCAACTTCATGGCCATCAGTTGCTCCGTAGAGGCAAGCGGAACCATTTCGTCGGCGTACTTGTTAAGAGAATCCACGGGGATGTTGCGGCTGGCCGACACCTCTTTGAGCACGTTCTCCCAAATACCGTTGATATAGGCCGTCACCTGTTCGCGGTTGGCGTCGCTCATGTGGTCGGCAGTGAACATCTCCGGCGCACTCTTGTAGGTGCCCACTTTCGACAACTGTATTTTCACGCCAAATTTGGCCAAGGCGTCCTTGAGGAAAATGGGGGTTGAGGCGATACCGTGCCAGTCAACCATTCCTTGCGGGTTGATGTAAACCTTGTTGGCCACGGAGGCGAGGTAATAGGCTCCTTGCGTGTAGGTGTCGGCGTAGGCCACCACCCATTTGCCGCTCTTCTTGAAATCATCCAATGCGCGGCGGATGGCTTGCAGCGAGGCGTAAGAGTCGGAAGAGAACATCCCTGCCTCGATGTAGATGCCCTTGATGTCATCGTTGCTCTTCGCTTTCTTGATGGAGGAGAGCACGTCGTCGAGGCCGATGCTGCCACTGGTGGAGCCTCCCATGAGCATGCTCTTGACATCGCTCTGGGAACGCTCTTCCAAATCTCCGGTGAGCTTGAGCACCATCACGCTGTTGTCATCTACTGATTTCACACTGCTCCCTGAAGCCACCATGCCTACAAGGCTCATCACGGCGAAAAGGCCTATGATAAGACTGAAAAGGAAAATGCCTACGATGGTGGCAAATACCATTTTGAAAAACTCTTTCATTCTTGTTGTCTTGTTTTGGTAATTATTGTGCAAAATTAGGAAAAAATATCGACATGAACACTTTGTCAGTGAAAATATTTTTCATTTCGTTGGCACATGACGTTTTTTTCGCTAATTTTGCACAAACAAATTACTTGAATATGATGAAGAGACTTTTTTTCGTGGTGATTATGTGTGCTGCCATTACGTTGGCCGGTGCAAAGAAAAAGGTGAAAGTGGCAGTGTTCCCCGACGGAACACCCATTCCCGAGTGGTTTTCCAAAACCGAGAAGGTGGACGTGGAGACACTGGGGAGGAAATACGTGGTGACGGAGCATGGCGTGGCTAACGATAGCAACATTATTCAAACGGAGCGTTTGCAGGCGGTCATCGACAAGGCTGCTGCCGAAGGTGGCGGGGTGGTGGTCATTCCACAAGGCACTTTCCTCAGTGGTTCGCTCTTTTTCAAACCTGGCACACACCTCCATGTGATGGAGGGCGGAAAACTCAAGGGTTCCGACCGCATCAGAAATTTCAAGATTCTCGACACGAGGATGGAGGGACAGTCCATCAAATATTTCGCCGCTTTGGTCAACGCCGATGGAGTGGATGGATTCACCATCACCGGGCGTGGCACCATCGACGGCAACGGATACAATTATTGGGAGGAGTTTTGGATTAGAAGGGAGTATAACAAGCAGTGTACCAATTTGGAGGCTCTCCGCCCACGACTGACATACATCTCCAACAGCAAGAATGTCACCGTGCAGGATGTCAGGCTTATGAACAGTCCCTTCTGGACCAATCACGTCTATAAGTGCGACCATGTGCGCTTCCTCGACTGCTACATCTTCTCACCCACCTCTGGAGTGAAGGCGCCGAGCAGCGACGCCATCGACCTCGACGTATGCCATGACGTGTTGGTGAAAGGCTGCTACATGAGTGTCAACGACGATGCCGTCGTACTCAAGGGGGGCAAAGGCACTTGGGCCGACAAAGCTCCTGAAAACGGCCCTAATTATAACATCATCGTGGAGGACTGCACTTACGGGAAGGTGCATGGATGCCTCACGCTTGGCAGCGAGTCGCTGCATGATAAGAACATCGTGCTCAGACGGTGCAAGGTGACCGACGCCAGTCGCGTGCTGTGGCTCAAGATGAGGCCCGACACGCCCCAGCACTATGAATATGTCACCGTGGAGGACATAGAGGGCAACTGCTCCAGTTTCCTTGTTGTCAGGCCATGGACGCAGTTCTTCAAACCGGAAGACAGGGAGGACATGCCGCTCTCCACTTGCAACAACATCGTGATGCGCAACATCAACATGGACTGCAAGAATTTCTTTGACGTGGGAACATCCGACAAATATCGCCTCACTGATTTCACCTTCGAAAATATCAAGGTCAAAGACCAAAAAAAAGCCTTTGACCCCTCGATGATTGAAAACTGCACCGCCACCAACGTGGTGATAGAGTAGGAGGTCCTCCCTATGAACTCCTATGATATCCTATGACATCCTATGATTTCCTATGACCTCCTATCCTTTCAGAGGATTTTTCTCTGATTGATACCAGTTGATGAAGCGGGTGATGCCCTCATGGAGGTGCACACGGGGCTTGTAGCCTATTTCTTGCTCCAACTTGGTGGTGTCTGCGTTGGTCATATAGACATCGCCAGGTTGCATGGGTTTCATTACCATTTGCGCTTTCATACCCAAAGCATTCTCTATCTCGGTGATGAAATCCATTAGTTTCACTGGGTGGGAGCAGCCGATGTTATACACCCTGGCAGCAACGCCGTTGGGACAGGTTGCCGCCAAGGGTGGTTGGTCGAGGCAAAGCATGGTGCCGGCCACGATGTCATCGATGTAGGTGAAGTCGCGAATCATGTCACCGTTGTTGAAGACGTTGATGCTCTTGCCTTGCGAGATGGCCGAGGCGAAGAGCATCGGGGCCATGTCGGGGCGCCCCCATGGGCCATAGACGGTGAAATAGCGAAGGCCGGTGCAGGGGATGCCGTAGAGTTTGCTGTAACTGTGCGCCATCAGTTCGTTGGACTTCTTGCTCGCGGCATACAAACTCACTGGTGCATCTACCTTGTCGTCCTCGGAAAAGGGGGCTTTTGTGTTCAGGCCATACACAGAGCTTGAGGAGGCGTAAAGCAGGTGTTCAACAGGGTGATGACGGCAACATTCCAAAATATTGAGGAAGCCCAAAAGATTGCTCGTCAGGTAGGCGTATGGGTTGGTGATGGAATAGCGCACGCCGGCCTGGGCCGCCAGGTTGGCCACTTTGTCGAAACCCTCGGCTTCGAAAAGGCGGGAAAGCCCCTCCTTGTTTTCTATGCCCATGCGTATGAAGCGGAATGTGGGGAGGGTGGAGCTGGCGAGCAGTTCGCCCCAGGTAATGGCGCAGTCGTCGCTGGCTGCGATGCCTAATTCGCGTAGGCGACCGGCTTTCAGTCGCACGTCGTAATAGTCGTTGAGGTTGTCCAAACCCACCACCTCGTCACCGCGAAGGGCCAGTTGATGGCAGAGTTTCGAACCGATGAAGCCAGCGGCTCCCGTTACCAATATTTTCATATTCTTCTTTTTGGCTTGTCAAGGATAATAAGGATTTTTATCCTTAGTCTTTTGTCTTGATATAGATGCCGTCAAAGGCGGTGTGGGCGCCGAAACACCCCAGTGTTTCATAACTTGTGGTTGTCTCCAAGACGACAAAGCGGGGGAAGAAAATGGCCTTGAAGCCATAGCCACATTCGTTGACCTTTGTGTAGGTGAACGTGTTGCCTTGAAGCACGGCGGGGCGTCCGGGGGCACTTTTTCCCTCGGCGATATTGCTGGGAACGTTGCAGATGTCGAAATGCACACGGTTCTTGCCGGCAGCTTTCAGGCTAACATGGCCGCCCATCAGTTCGCGCATGCCGGTGTGATATCGCTTGTAAGCATACTCGTGGCCTAACTTGTCGGGACTATCAGGAGTGAGAAGGCCGCCAAAGCCTTTGGGAAAGGAGATAGTTCGCATATTGGTGAAACTCATGTCTTTCTCCGTCCGGGGATTAGTCCATTGGCCGGTCAGTTTGCCGCCTTTGATGATGAGGGAAAGATTGCCGGTGATTTCTCCGTCGGCTTGGTACTCGTCCAAGTGGTAAGTGCCGTTGGAGTGCTTGTAGCCGATGATCATGATGCGGGCAGGGTGCTTTGCCTTGGGGTAGTAAATGTGGCCGGCGGCGATGTTGGAGGAGTTGACTTCGAAAGCCAGGCGGACAGCAGTTTTGCCGTCAAGGGTGCCTTCGAAGGCGAAGCGTTCCTTGACGGATTGAGCCTCCACCGCGAGGAAGGAAAGGGTGAGAAGGAGGATGGTGAGGAGGGACTTTTTCATCATTAATCTATTGGGTGCTTGAAAAAAGCGGCTCCTCCATGAGAGGAGCCGCTTGTAGTGAATGAAAGGAGATTTACTTCTTCTTCAGCAAGTCGCGAATCTCGGTGAGAAGTTCCTCCTGGGTTGGGCCGGCAGGAGCGGCAGGCTCTTCTTCCTTCTTTGCGGTCAGCTTGTTCATAGCTTTCACCATCAAGAAGATACAGAAGGCGATGATCAGGAAGTCGATGATGTTCTGAATGAACGCTCCGTATTTCAATACGGCTCCGGCGAGTGGCTCGCCGCCATCGGGACTGGGAATCATCATCTTGTACTCCAAGCCAGAGAGGTCGATACCGCCCGTGAGCATGCCGATGAATGGCATCAACACGTCGTCAACTAAGGAGGTGACAATCTTGCCAAACGCACCGCCGATGATTACACCGACGGCCATGTCCATCACGTTGCCTTTCATGGCAAACTCCTTGAATTCTTTAATAAATCCCATAGTTTAAAAATTTTGGTTGATGTATAAAATATGTGTAAAACTATTCTTCTTCTTGACCATGCGCTTGGTTGCCGGAAGGGCATTTTGCCAAGTACATTTTGCAATCCTACATTTCCTAAAGGGCGATTTCACGTTTTTTGTAACTTCAACCGCCAATTTTCATTTTATTAATACTCAAATTTGATGCAAAATTAAAAAAAAATCCGTAACTTTGCACGCAAATTAAGAAAAAAATGTTCCGAGAGGCAAAATTTGTAATTTTTTTGTGTTCAAGGGCATGTTTGAGGGATTTAAAAGACCTGCATATATTATTTTCAAACCTTTATAATATTAAATTTAACAAAATGATTAAAATTGCTATCAATGGGTTCGGCCGCATCGGTCGTCTCGCTTTCCGTCAGATGTTCGAGGCTGAGGGTTATGAAGTTGTCGCTATCAACGACTTGACAAGTCCCAAAATGCTTGCTCACCTTCTCAAGTACGATACAGCACAGGGTGGCTTCGCCGGCAAGTATGGCGAGGGCAAGCACACTGTGACCTGCAAGGACGCTGTTCTCGGCGAGGATGGAAAGACTGTCGTTACTCCGGGCTCCATCACCGTCGATGGAAAGGAAATCACCATCTATGCCAAGCCAAATGCAGCCGAGCTGCCTTGGGCTGAACTGGGTGTTGACGTCGTGCTCGAGTGCACAGGCTTCTATACATCAAAGGCAAAGGCCTCCGCTCATATTGAGGCTGGTGCCAAGAAGGTCGTCATCTCCGCTCCCGCCGGAAAAGACCTCCCCACCATCGTTTACAATGTCAACCATAAGACCCTGACACCGGAGGACACCGTTATCTCCGCTGCTTCTTGCACCACCAACTGTCTCGCTCCGATGGCTGACGCCCTCAACAAGTACGCTCCCATTGCCTCCGGCATCATGTCCACCATCCACGCTTATACTGGTGACCAGATGATTCTTGACGGACCGCAGCGCAAGGGTGACCTCCGTCGTTCACGTGCCGGCGCACAGAACATCGTGCCCAACTCCACCGGCGCTGCCAAGGCCATCGGTCTTGTCATCCCCGAGCTCAACGGAAAACTCATCGGTTCCGCACAACGCGTTCCGACTCCCACTGGATCCACCACCATCCTCATTGCCGTTGTCAAGGGCAAGGACATCACCGTGGAGGGCATCAACGAGGCCATGAAGGCTGCCGCTTCCGAGTCTTTCGGATACAACGAGGATCAGATTGTTTCTTCCGACATCATCGGTATGAAGTTCGGCTCGCTCTTCGACGCTACTCAGACCATGGTTTCCAAGATTGACGACGAGACCTATCAGGTGCAGGTCGTGTCATGGTATGACAACGAGAACTCCTATACCTCTCAGATGGTTCGCACCATCAAGTACCTCGCCGAACTCAAATAATCTTTGGCAAGAGATCAAGTGTATGCTTACAGCCGCCGGCACAGCCGGCGGCTTTTTTAGGTAATATCATATAGCTCTGTTCTATTTTGACGAATACATTCCAAGACCAACGACCGGTGTTAGTGAGCGTCAAGTGCCTCACCTACAACCATGCCCCCTACATCCGTGAGTGCCTCGATGGTATTCTCATGCAGAAAACCGACTTCCGTTTCGAGGTCATCGTACATGACGATGCCTCCACCGACGGCACGATAGAAATCCTGAAAGAATACGAAGAATGTCATCCTGATGTCATCAGGGTCATTTACGAGGAGGAAAACCAATTTGCCTTGGGAGTCAATATGGAAAAGGTTGACGCTTTGACAAGAGGGAAATACTGGGCTGTTTGCGAGGGCGACGACTATTGGATCGACCCTCTCAAACTCCAAAAGCAGGTGGAGGTGATGGAGGCCCATCCCGATTGCATGTTGGTGTGCAACCGAACCTTGCTCTACTCCCTGAAGAACCATTCCATCGTAGGGGAGAACTACTGCTACTGTGAGAGCCGCTTCGTCAGCACCAAGGACATTATTTATAAAGGTGGGTTGTTCATCTCCACTTGCAGCATCCTTTTCCGCCCCGAAGTGAAGCGTGATTACCCTGATTATTGCAGACATTGCGAGGCGGGAGACTACTCCGTTCAGTTAATGTCCGCCATGAAAGGAAGAGTGTATTACATGAACGAGCCTATGTCGGTCTATCGTATCGACAACCCCCTTTCCTGGGTGGGCAAGCTGACATGGAACAAGGAGCGTTACAAGGAACGTATCATATTGGAGCGCTCTCGGGTGAACATGCTCAAGGGCTTCGCCCAAGACTATCCACGCCATGCCCACCTCTTTAAAAACAAAATAGCCAACCATATCAACAGGTTCGCCCCAGGGAAGGAAATGCCCGCATACATCAGAAAAGCCTATCAGGAAGAGTTCGCACCGGAAATACGCCAGTTCTCAATACCATGGCGCATTGACCATTTTGTTGGAACGACACGGCTCCCCCTGCTATGGAGAATACGCAAATGGTATTATCCTCACTTTAGGCTGAACATCAAGAGATACTGATTTTTTGCCCTTTTTTTCTTGTTTATCTATGATGAAAGAAATTTATTGACTAACTTTGCACCTTAAATAAAAAAGCAATTCAAATAATAGAAGCCTTTTCATAAAATGTTTTTCAATGGAAAATGTGACTTTCACTCCTTTCTATAGACATAATAACAATGTCTATCATTTGGAGGGTTTCCAACCTGCCATTGTCGATGCCGAATATCTTCATCATTTAGGAGTGTCGGTTTGTCCCTCCCAGGACACGTTGGACGGGCTTGTACGTGGTTCGCGGCTCTTCGCACAGCGACTGAAGGAAAAGACGCTTGTCCCCAAAAACACATTCCGAATAGAGGAAACTGATCCCGACACTGTCAAAACCGAGATACATAACTACACCGGCAGGTGCCCCACGCTCACTTACGAAATCAACCCTGTCAGAGGCTGTACCGTGGGATGCCTCTATTGTCTCGTCACAGACGGTGTGCACGAGCAGCCCCTCGTGGCCCTCGACAACTATCACCTCTACGTGCGAAACCTGCTCGACGAACACAATGGGAAGGGCAGCAAGAACGCCAACCACTACTATTATTTCTCGCCCAAGACAGAGGCATTCCAGGAAGCGTCGCTCTTGCCGGGCATTGCACACCGTGTCCTTCAGGAGTTTATCGACCACTTCAAGAGGAATCCCGACTCCCAGGCCCGACTCTTCATCGCATCCAAGGCCGGAACCAAGCATTTGCTTTATGAGTATGAGGGAGTAAGCATCCTCGACCTCTTCGAGCAACTCAAGGGCAAGATGCAGTTCAACACCAGCGTCTCCATCATGCCCAAGGCGATGCGCGACCTCATCGAACCCGCCGCCGCACCCATCGAGGAGCGGCTCAAGGCAGTGGAATTGTGTCGTCAGAGAGGTGTCCAGGCCAACTCCGCCCTCGTCCAACCCATCCTCACGCCCTATCTCACCGATGAGCACATCACACAGTTCTTCGATGCACTCAAAGAAGCCGGTATCATCAATTACAAGCCCGAATTTCTCACCGCATGCATGGAAAACCTCGCCATGCTTGGACAATACCTCGCCTTCTTCGACCCGTCGCTCGAAAGGCAGTTGTATGACGACTACCTCCGACCCTCCAATGCAGACCACAGGAAGCAGCGAGGAAGGACGGCGCCCGACAGGGACACCAGCATCCGATACATACGGAAGATGATGCAATACACTGAAACGCTTGGCATGAGCACCAGTATCTGCTATTGGGTGAGAAAGCAACTCGGCATTAGTGAGGATGTCATACCTATCATCAACAAGAATGGCTTCCAGTGCCTCGGTTACCAATCAGAGCTTTTCAAACATGATTAAGGACCTGACTGATTATTATCTCCGATGGTTTCATTCAAAGCCGGTGGCCATCACTACGGAGAGGAGAGACGAGTTACGACGGTTGCACCGCGTGTTGTATGCCTGTATCTGTCATTTCGTCGCTCATTACAGGGATTTCCTACCGGCATGCATGCCTTTGTCTCAGCGGGAGATGGACATCCTTGCGGAGCAGGAGCGGCATCCTTTCAAAGCAGGCACCTATAGACCTGATTACATCGTGTCGGACGATGGAAGGTTGCTCCTTTGTGAAATCACATCCCGCTTCTTCGCTCACGGCATCTTCTTTTCGATATACGACGTGAGAGCCAGGGAGCGGTTCCTGCGCCAGTTTGGCTTGCCGCCATGCCCGTCTCGTTTCAACGAGATGATGGACTATATGCTTGCCATTGTGGGAGACCATAAGCGCATCTTCGTCTTCAAGAGTAGCGACAAGACCTCCGAGATACGCCTCTACAAACAATTCTACGAGCAGCACGGAATCCGTGTGACGGTGCTCGAAGCCGAAGAGGTGGAAAGCCACATCGACCAATGGAAGCACGACGCTTTCCTCATCAGTGCACTCAATCAGAAAGACATCCTCCAAATGAGCGACCAGACACTGCAGGCCATGATGGAGGCGGGGATGTATAGTGATTTCAGAAACATCTTCCTCATACACGACAAGCGGTTCATGTATTTGTGGTTCCAAGATGAGTTCACCTGTGGATGCCTCAATACCGATGACACCAAATTCTTGCGCGACCATGCCATACCCACTTTTCTTGGTGTGCCTGAAGAAGCCTTTGCCAACAAGAACGCCTTCATCGTGAAGCCGTGCCGACTGGGAAAGAGCGAGGGGCTGCTGCCCGGCCCCCTCACCGATGAGGAGGAGTGGCAGAGGCGACTGCGGATAGACCCGGAAGGAATGGTGACGCAGCCGTTCATCAAGCAGAGGACATATCCTACCATTTGGGAAGGCACGCCTTTCGACGACTACATGTGCGGAATGATGCTATGCGTGGACGATCGCTATTTCGACTCCGGCTTCTTCCGATGCTCCAGCCTGCCCGTCACCAACATCGGTGACAACAGGAAGGCATGCACCATACACACCGACGACCCGATTATCCTCAGCCACTGCGATTTGCTATGACAATCTCCGCCAATCAACCTTATTTTATGCCATATTTCCCATATTGGCAACTCATACATGCCGCCGATGTTTTCGTTATAGGCGACGACTATGCCTTCATTAGGCACGGATGGGTTAACAGAAACAGGATATTGTGCAACGGGAATTGTACATATTTTCGTCTTGATTTAGAGAAGTATAGCCATAGCAAATTGATTTGCGATATGAGGATAGTGCAGGTAGATGCTAAGAAAATGCTGAAGACACTCTTTTTCAACTATCGCAGGATGCCACATTTCCAAGAAGGAATGACTCTTATGGAGCGCATCTTGAATTATCCTGAGCGAAACCTTGCACAATTCCTCAAACATTCCATTGAGGAGATGTGCTGTTATTTGGGCATCGAAACAAGACTGATGACTACCTCGCTGATAGAAGGCAACAACGCTTTCAAGGAAAAGGAGCGCATCTTTGACTTTTGCCATCGCTTGGGAGCAACGCGCTACGTCAACCCCATCGGGGGGATGAAACTCTATGATGCAAAGGTGTTTGAAGAGCAAGGAATCTCACTCTCATTCTTGCATTCCAACGTCGCTTCGCATTATCCTGAAGACATCACCTTCGCCAACGGGCTGTCCATCGTCGATGCCGTTATGCGTCATTCACAAGAACAATTGCATGACTTGCTCGACGACTACACACTGGTCGATAACGACGGACGACCTGTCAATTCACCCCTCATTACATAGACCATGGGAATTAATGTCACTCATACGTCGATGCCTTCCTTCGAGGAATACTGTGAGGAATTTCGCAAGCTCTGGGACAGCCATTACCTAGTCAATTCATTATCTTAGCCAATACTTCAGCGTATGGGAAAGGGTGGATTGAAAGAGAAAGCATTGAGGGGATTTGCCTGGGGGGCAGCCGACAATGTGGTCAACATGGCTGTCACATTTGTCTTTTCCATCATTCTTGCCAGACTTCTCGGACCGGAGGCATACGGAACCATTGCCATGCTTACTGTCTTCATCTCCGTCTCCAATGTTTTTGTCAACAGCGGTTTTATGGCCGCATTGGTGAGAAAAAACAACCGCACGGAGGCCGACTGCTCCACCATGTTCTATTTCAACATTGCCGTGTCGGTGACTTGCTACGCTCTCTTGGTGCTCATCTCACCTTACGTGGCCAAGTTCTACAACGAACCAGTGCTTTCGCCATTGCTTAAAGTCGTCGGGCTGGGGGTCGTCTTGGGGGCGTTTACCATGGTGCAGCAGGCACAGTTGACCATTAGAATAGATTTCAAGACAAAGGCTGCGATTTCCGTCGTGGCCAACATCGTCTCGGGTGGGCTGGGTGTGTTGCTCGCCTTCATGGGATGGGGGGTGTGGGCATTGGCAGTGATGAACTTGACCGGCATCGTCGTGACGAATATTTTGCTGTGGACAAAGGTGCGATGGCATCCTGTCACCGGCTTTTCCAAGGATTCCTTCCACGATCTCTTCGACTTCGGGTCGAAGATGTTGGCATCATCCCTTATTGACACCCTTTACAACAATCTCCACACCATCGTCATCGGAAAGGTGTTCACGTCTGCAAGCTTGGGATTGTACTCAAAAGCGAAGATGATGGCAGGACTGCCCTCTTCAAGCATTACTACAGTCTTGCAGAAAGTTTCTTTCCCCGTCTTGGCGAAGATACAGGACGAAGACGAGCGGCTGGCTCTCAACTACAGGCGATTGCTCCGCGTAGCTGCCTTGTTCGTATTCCCGCTCATGATGGTGCTTGCCGGAGTGGCGAAGCCGTTGGTGGCCTTGTTGCTTGGTGAGAAATGGATGGGTTGCGTGGTGCTGCTGCAAGTGGTATGCTTCGCCAGGATGTGGTACCCCATTCATGCCATCAACCTCAACTTGCTGCAGGTGAAAGGGCGTTCAGACCTCTTCCTAAAACTTGAAATCGTGAAAAAGGTCATGGGAATTTCCGTGCTTATGGTGACTCTCCCTAAAGGCATTGAGGCCATTTGCTATGGGCAGGTGTTTTGCTCCGTCGTGGCTTTGGCCATTAATACCTATTATACTGGGAAGTTGATAGGAGCGGGGTTTTTCGTCCAGATGAGGGATTTGGCTCCCACCGTGGGAGCCTCCATCCTCGCATTCATTGCTTCCATCTTGGTGGTGGCATCCACCCATTCCCTTTGGGTTGGCTTATTGGCAGGGGGAACGGTGGGGGTGGCTGTCTTTGCAGCTGTCGCGTGGATTTTCAAGTTCCAGGCCTTGGAAGATGCAAAAACTGTTCTTCCCCGTGGAAGAAAAGACAAGTCTAATTGATAAATAATTGAGAATGATGGAAAAACAATTGGAGAAAACGGTTTTGAAAATCGAAACACCACGTTATGTACCCTTCAGGGAAAACAACCTCTTGGTGAAGTGTCCCACGACATTCAAGATGGCAGACCCCTCGTTGAAAATCCATGCCACAAGTGCGTTCTTCCCCTTGTTTGCCGGCATCCTGCAAAACATCTTCGACCCCCAATGCTTCACTGAGCGGGTGACGCTCGACAAGGTGGCCACACTTGTGGGATTTAAGGCGTTGGCAGAGGGAACTATTGACCTGCTTTGCTCCACCATACCAAGCGACGAACAAATGAAAGACCTACAGCTTTCCAACAGAAAACTGGAGTTCGTGCCTTTCTGCAAGGAGCCGTTAGCCTTCCTCGTCAACAAAGCCAACACAGTGGAGGATTTGACCGTAGAACAAGTGAAGGACGCCTATCAAGGAAGGGTGAGCAACTGGAGGGAGTTGCAGGGCCCCGATATGGAGGTGCACACCTACCAACTCGAACATGGGAACGGAAGTCAAAGTGCTTTCGAGCAGGTGGTGAGAGGAAACAAAATAGACTCCAACCACTCTGAAGTGCATACCATGCCGGGAATCATCGACAAAGTGGCTCTTGACGAGGGTGGTCTTTGCTATGCATATTGGTCCTTTTATGCCAAAATGTATGCCAACAAATGCACAAGGATGCTCAAGGTGGAGGGGGAAACTGTCAGCTCGCAGCATTATCCATTCCTTTTCGATGTTTTCTTGATGTTTGACAGGGAAAACAAAAATCCCAATGTTGCCAAACTGGTAGATTTCATCACTTCTACAGAGGGGCGGCAGATGGTGGCACGATGCAACGAATGTCAAAGACAGGTAGATTGAAAAAAGGAACGCTCGTGTCATGGGGATGAAAAGTGGCAAAGGCCATTTTTCATACCCACAATTTGCACGTGTCGATATTTTTACGTAACTTTGCCGCTGCACGGCGAAGTTGTCCCATCTTGGCCTAAAAATAGAACAAGAAAAACGTAGTGCGCATGATTACCATACTCGGGCCCACGGCCAGTGGCAAGACACAACTTGCTGCGGCTCTTGCCAAGGATATCGACGCCGAAATCATCAGCGCCGACAGTAGGCAAGTGTACCGGAGAATGGACATCGGAACGGGAAAGGATCTTGAAGACTACATCGTAGGAGGAGAGAGGGTGCCATGCCACCTCGTTGACATCTGCGAACCGGGAACCAGATACAACGTTTATGAATACCAGAGGGATTTCCTCGATGCATACAGTGACATCACCAAAAGGGGAAAGAGGGTGGTGCTATGCGGAGGAACTGGACTATACCTTGAAGCAGTGCTCAGGGGATACAGGCTTTCACCCGTTCCGCAAAACGACACATTACGCAGGCAACTTGAGGGAAAGACACTTGAAGAACTCACCACCATCCTCGAATCACTGAAAAAGAAGAACGGTGCCATCATGCACAACCGCACTGACGTGGACACGGCCCAAAGAGCCATCAGGGCCATAGAGATTGAGGAGTATTACCTGAAAAACCCCGTGCCAGACAGGTCCTTCCCTTCCATCCGCTCCTGTGTCATCGGGGTGGACATCGACAGGGAGGAGAGAAGGAGGCGCATCACGCTACGGCTCAAACAGCGCCTCGAAGAGGGAATGATAGAAGAGGTGAGGGGGCTGCTCGACAGCGGCATACCACCTGAAAACCTCATCTATTATGGCTTGGAGTACAAATATGTCACCGAGCACGTCATAGGAAAAATCTCTTACAAGGAGATGTTCTCACAACTCGAAATTGCCATCCACCAGTTTGCCAAAAGACAGATGACGTGGTTCAGGGGAATGGAAAGAAGAGGAGTAACCATTCACTGGATGGATGCATCCCTGCCTCTGTCACAAAAAGTGGAACTCATCAAGCAACTGGACAAAGACAATTTGGAAAGAACAGAAACAACATAAGACCCGATAATCACTATAGCCACTATATAAAAACAAAGACAATGGCCGAAAACAACAAGTGGGGCGTCATCTTCTGCCCTCGAAGCGGAGCTTTAAGACCCCATGCCAAATGGGAGAAGGTGGAGAAATGCCTGAAGGAGAAAGGCATCGACTACGACCATGTGCAAAGTGAGAACTCCAGCAGCGTGGAGAGACTCGTAAGAATGATGGTGACCAATGGATACAAGACATTGGTCATCGTGGGAGGAGACTCGGCTCTCAACGAGGCCGCCAACTGCCTCATGCAAACACCGAAGGAGGTCAGGGAAGGCATCGCTCTCGGAGTCATTCCCAACGGATTGATGAACGACTTCGCGCATTTCTGGGGCATCAAGGACAACGACATCGAGGCTTGTGTCGACATGCTCCTCAACAAACGGGTGAGGCCCATCGACCTGGGGTGCATTAGATACACCAATGAGAAAAATGAGAAATGCCATAGGTATTTTCTCAACTGCCTGTCAATCGGCCTCGTGGCTTCCGTCATCAAGAAAAGGAGGATGGCCAGCGGACCTTTCGGATGGAGGAAACTCGCTTTTATTCCGTCATCCTTGCTCATGATTTTCCAACGATTGGAATACAAGATGAAACTGCGCATCGACACCGAAATCATTGACAGAAAGGTGATGACCGTATGCATTGGCAATGCACAAGGATATGGCTTCACACCCAGTGCCGTGCCATACAACGGGCTGCTCGACGTCTCTGTGGTGCATCACCCGGAAATGACACAACTCATCGAGGGGCTCTATCTCTTGTATAGTGGAAAAATTCTTAACCATCGAAGCGTGCATCCATACCGCACGAAGGAGGTGATGGTGGAAAAGGCAGAAAGAGCTCTCGTCGGAGTGGATGGAAGAATTATGAAAACACCCGTGGGAGCTTTCAAGGTCAGTGTAGAGCAGGAGGTACTCAACTTCATCATCCCATCATAAATACGGAGAAATCATTTTCATCCAACAGATAAGAAAACTTGACAAAATGTGTACACGGCTACACAAAAACAGCACTTTTGTGAAAAAAAAGCCAAGATAATTTTGAAAGTTTGACAAATATTGCTACCTTTGAACAAATTTAGCAAGGGGTGGTGAAACTACCCCAAATGCTGAGTGACAAATCTGATACGTTTTAAAACCTTAATAGAACAACTATGAGTTATCTACGATTAGAAAAGGCGCTGATGACCAACCTGGAGGAGTCGCTGCCAAGGGAACTGTTGAGAACCAACCGTTCCGGCGCTTACTCCTGCTCCACCATCGTCGATTGTAACACAAGGAAGTACCATGGGCTGCTCGTCGTACCCATACCAGAGATGGATGATGAGAACCACGTGCTACTTTCATCTCTTGATGTCACAGTCGTGCAGCATGGAGCGGAGTTCAACCTCGGCCTCCACAAGTATCAGGGCAACAACTACAGCCCAAAGGGTCACAAGTACATCAAGCAGTTCGACTGCGACAAGGTGCCTACCACCATCTACAGGGTGGGAGGCGTCGTGCTGAGAAAAGAAGTCGTCTTCCAGCATTATGAGGACAGAATACTCATACGCTACACACTCGACGACGCACACTCCGCCACCATTCTTCGCTTCAGGCCTTTCCTGGCCTTCAGAAGTGTGAGGGCGTTCACTCACGAGAACTACACCGCAAGCCGCGACTACACCAAAGTGGACAACGGCATCAAAACTTGCATGTATGCGGGATATCCAGACCTTTACATGCAGTTCAGCAAGAAAAACGAATTCATCTTCCAACCCGACTGGTACAGGGGCATTGAATATCCAAAGGAACAAGAGCGTGGATATGCTTCCAATGAAGACCTCTATGTGCCGGGATATTTCGAGATGGACATCAAAAAAGGAGAGAGCATCGTCTTCTCTGCTTCTACATCGAAAATCCGGTCCACCACGCTCAAGAAACTCTTCCAAGAAGAGGTGGAGGAGCGCAACCCAAGAGACAATTTCTTCCATTGCCTCGTCAACGCTGCACACCAGTTCCACAAAAGAATGCCCAACGATGAAAGATACCTGCTTGCCGGATACCCTTGGTTCAAGTGCCGGGCAAGAGACACTTTCATCTCCCTTCCGGGACTTACACTCGCCATTGAGGAGCAGGACTATTTCGAATTTGTCATGCATACCGCCGAGAGAGAGTTAAGGGCATTCATGGAGGGAAAGGACATCAAAGGCCAAATCTATGAGATGGAGCAGCCCGACGTGCCCTTGTGGGCCATTTGGGCCGTACAACAGTATGCCAAGGAATGTGGAAGGGAAAAATGCCGCAAGATGTATGGCAAACTGGTTGACGACATCATCGACTACATCATCAAGGACGGGCATCCCAACCTCACACTCGAGGACAACGGACTGCTGCACACAGAGGGACGGGACAAAGCCGTCACTTGGATGAACTCAACTGCCAATGGAAGACCCGTGGTGCCAAGAACAGGATACATTGTGGAGTTCAACGCACTGTGGTACAACGCACTTCGCTTTGCTGCACTTCTCGCAACGGAAAATGGAAACAACGAGCGGGCTGCTGAACTGGAGGAAAGAGCAGAGAAATGCAAACAGTCTTTCGTGGCTACATTCCTCAACGAGTATGGATACCTCTTCGACTACGTGGATGGAAACATGATGGACTGGAGCGTCAGACCCAATATGGTCTTCGCCGTGGCTTTTGACTATTCACCACTCTCGCAGGAGCAGAAGAAGAGCGTGCTCGACGTATGCACCAGGGAACTGCTCACACCAAAGGGACTTCGGTCGCTATCGCCCAAGAGCGGAGGATACAACCCTATGTACGTAGGGCCGCAAACACAGAGAGACTATGCATACCACCAGGGCACCGCATGGCCGTGGCTTGGGGGATTCTACATGGAGGCCTGCCTCAAGCTGTACAAGCGCACACGCCTCAGCTTCATTGAGAGGCAGATGGTGGGATATGAGGAGGAGATGGACTACCACTGCCTCGGCACCATCAGCGAACTCTTCGACGGAAATCCGCCATTCCTCGGAAGAGGAGCCATGTCGTTCGCCATGAACGTCGCGGAAATCCTACGCTCGCTCAACATGCTCGAATCGTACAAATATAATAAATAAGGAGGACACGAAATATGAAAGTTTTAATGTTTGGATGGGAGTATCCTCCTCACGTGTTTGGTGGACTCGCCACCGCCAATTATGGTATCTCCGAGGGGTTGCATGCACAGGGTGACATCGACATCACTCTATGTCTGCCCAAACCGTTTGGAGACGAAGACACATCGGCTTGCAAAATCGTGGGAATGTGCGCCGTACCCATCGCCTACCGCGATGTCAACTACGACTATGTGAAAGAACGCATAGGCAACATCATGCCGCCAGAATACTACTACAGACTGCGAGACAACATCTACGCCGACTTCAACTATATGCATGTCAACGACCTCGGATGCATGGAATTTGCCGGGGGTTATCCCTCCAACCTCCATGAGGAAATCAACAACTACTCCGTCATCGCGGGAGTTGTGGCAAGAACAGAGGACTTTGACATCATACACGCACACGACTGGCTCACCTATCCTGCTGGCATACACGCCAAGAACGTCAGTGGAAAACCACTGTGCATTCACGTTCACGCCACCGACTTCGACAGAAGCCGAGGCAAGGTGAACCCCACCGTCTATTCCATCGAGAAGGACGGCATGGACAACGCCGACTGCATCATGTGTGTTTCCGAGCTGACACGCAGAACCGTCATCAACCACTACTATCAGGATCCACGAAAGGTCTTCACTGTCCACAACGCAGTCTATCCTCTCAAGCAAGAACTGCAGGACATTCCAAGACCCGACCATACCGGAAAAGAAAAAGTGGTCACTTTCCTCGGAAGAATCACCATGCAGAAAGGACCCGAGTATTTCGTAGAGGCTGCCAACATGGTGCTGCACAGAACACGTAACGTGCGTTTCTGCATGGCTGGATCGGGTGACATGATGAATGCCATGATACAACTCGCCGCAGAGAGAGGCATCGCTGACAGATTCCACTTCCCGGGATTCATGAGAGGGAAGCAGGTGTATGAATGCCTCAAAGACTCCGACGTCTATGTCATGCCTTCCGTGAGCGAGCCCTTCGGCATCTCACCCCTCGAAGCCATGCAATGCGGCACACCCTCCATCATCTCATGGCAAAGCGGATGCGCTGAAATTCTCACCAACTGCATCAAGGTGGACTATTGGGACATTCACGCTCTGGCCGACGCCATCTACTCCATCTGCCACAACGAAAGCCTCTTCAAATTCCTACAGGAAGAAGGAAAGAAAGAGGTGGATCAAATCACCTGGGAAAAGGTGGGGCGCTGGATCAAGGAACTTTACATCCGCACACTCAACAAGTAACCAAAAAAACACATCAAAATGAAAACAATTTGCATTTATTTTGAGATTCACCAAATCATACATCTCAAGCGGTACCGCTTCTTCGACATCGGTACAGACCATTATTATTACGATGACTATGAGAATGAGCGCTCCATCACCGACATCGCCAACCGGTCATACATGCCGGCTCTCAACGCCATTGGTGAGATGATTGAGCAGCACGGAGACTATTTCAAAGTGGCTTTCTCCCTCTCTGGAACGGGCATCGAGCAACTCGAAATGCACGCACCGCAAGTACTGGCAAAACTACAAGAACTTGCTAAAACAGGATGTGTGGAATTCCTCGCAGAACCTTACTCGCACGGTTTGTCCGCCCTTGCCAACGAGGCTTCCTTCGAGAGGGATGTCAAAAAGCAGATGGTGAAGATGAAAGAATATTTCGGACAAGAACCCAAGGTGTTGAGAAACTCTTCGCTCATCTACAGCGACGACATAGGAGGACAGGCGGCTGCCATGGGATTCAAGGGAATGCTCACGGAAGGGGCAAAGCACGTGCTCGGATGGAAGTCACCACACTATGTGTATAACTGCGCCATCGCACCCAACCTCAAACTCCTCCTTCGCGATGTCACACTCAGCGACGACATCTCCCTCAGATTCAACAACAGCTAGTGGGAGGGTTATCCGCTCTTCGCCGACAACTACATCGACCGCATCGCCAACTTCCCCGAGGAGGAGCAGGTCATCAACATCTTTATGGAACTCTCCGCACTTGGCATCGCACAACCTTTGTCGAGCAACATTCTCGAATTCCTGAAGGCACTGCCGGCATGCGCCAAGCAGAGGGGAATTACATTCTCCACTCCAACGGAAATATGCTTGAAGATGAACAGTGTGGGCAACCTCGACGTGCCTGACACACTCTCATGGGTGGACGAGGAGCGCGACGTGAGCTGCTGGCTTGGAAACAACATGCAGAGGGAGGCTTTCAACAAACTGTACAGCGTCGCCGACAGGTTGCGCATCGTGGACGATCCGAGAATCAACCAGGACTGGGACTACTTGCAGGCATCCAACAACTTCAGGTTCATGACCACAAAACCATCCAACGTGGGACTTGACAGGGGTATCTATAGCACACCGTTCGACGCCTTCACCAACTATATGAACATCCTTGGCGACTTCATCACAAGGGTCAACAACCTCTATCCGCTCTCCATCGAGAACGACGAACTTGAGCCGCTGCTTAACACCATTCGCAACCAAGGCGACGAGATTGAGAAGAAGGACAAGGCCATCATCAGGCTGCAAGCCAAAATCGACAAGATGCAGAAAGAGGAGGACAAACTCAAGGCCAAATTGGAGAAAATCAAGGGGGATGCTCCCGTGAAGAAGACGACGAGACGCAAGAAAGCCGAAACGAAAGAAGAATAAAAAAAACGACAATGAAAAGGCTCCTCGAAAGAGGGGCCTTTTTACAAGACCACCATGATGCAGTTTCATCGCTTGCTGCCTATGGTTTGCGGAGTGGCAGTATAAAGAACAAGGAATGTTTGATCATAAAAGTTGGGGCTTTTATGTAAAGTAGTGAAACATTGCCAATTCCATTGCATATATGGGAAAGATAATAAGGATATTCTATCTGTAAATATTCTCCACTAAAATTTTTTTTGATGTTTTTAGCAAAAAAGTTGTAGGGAGCAAAAAAAAAGTGTATTTTTGCAGATGTTTAGTGACTTTGGGCTATTTTTTGTACTTCACCATGATGGCGGTAGTATTTATTTAGTTCATTTCGCTTCAAGAAAAAACTTTATAGTATTTTATTAATTTATATTTCGAGAAAGAATATGGTAAGATTACTTTCTATGTTGTTCCTATCGGCTTGGCTTTGCTTGCCGCAAGTAGCTCAAGCCAACACAAAAAAAGGTGGCACGAAGATTAGCAAGGCTACACTCGTAGGAGATGTTAATGGTGATGGCACTATTTCCATTGCCGATGTAACGGTTTTGGTGGACATCATCCTTGCGGGAGGTGGATTGGATAATCCTGCAACCGATGTCAATGGTGATCATGTCATTAGTGTTGCTGATGTCACATTGTTGGTGGACATCATCCTGAATGGATACAACGCTTTCAACATTGAGACCAATGTAGATATTGGCTATGGTGGAGGTGGTGACGGTCCAGCACGCGGAAACACTTTTATTTGGGAGGAAGAATAGCCAACCATTTAATAAACTCTTACTCTCCACTCACGATGATCATGTGGGGTGGGGAGTTTTTATTTTGTTTAATTAAACTTTATAAAACAATGAAAAAACTATTTTTTGGTGCTTTGTGCATTGGAGCTACCATGATGCTAAATTCATGCTATGTGCAAGAAATTAATGTCGGTATGGATGAGTTTGCACCCGCTACGAAGGTGGCAAAAGTGAAAAACCAACAGTTCATTTATGGATTGGTGGAGAAGACGCAGGACAAGGCGGAGAACCACGTCAAGGATACCAAGCATTTCCGTGTTAGGACAATGCAAACTTTCTGGGATGGCTTCTTGGCTGGTATCACATGGGGCATTTACACTCCTTCCACTACATATTATTATGAACCTGCCAAGTAAGGCAAAGAATTAAAAGATATGAGAAAGATATTTCTTTTGATTGGACTGGTGGTGGCATCCATCAGTGCCAAGGCTCAGTATGAACCAGGGACGTTCTCTATACAACCTAAGGTAGGTGTTACCGCCTCTTGGATGAGCAACATGCCCGACTTGCCCTTCGCCTCCCTCGGGTTTGAAAAGGACATCAAAAGTTCCCCAACAGGAGGTGCTGTTGTTGGGGCGGAGTTTGAATACCAAGCAGCTAAATGGTTGGGTCTCACTGCTGGCGTGAGTTATGCCATGCAGGGAAGCGGATGGGAGGACACTGACCTTAAATTAGGTGGTTCCACTGTGAAGATGAGAGACGCGAAAATTGAGACAGGGTACATCAACTTGCCTGTCGTAGCCAATTTCTACTTGTGTAAGGGTCTCGCTCTGAAGACGGGTGTGCAGTTCGGATTTATGACTAACGCCAAGGTAAAAGTTTCTCTTTCCCAGTCGAGTGGCTCAACGAACCAGAAGACGGAATACGATGAGGATATGAAGGATGAGTGTGAGAAATTTGACATCTCCATTCCCGTGGGTCTTTCATACGAATTTAATAATCACCTTGTCCTCGATGCACGTTACAACATCGGTCTGACAAAGGTGAACAAAGAGTCGTTACAAGGAGAGGATGATTCCAAGAATGGTGTTTTCCAACTAACAATTGGATACAAGATCAAACTTTAAAGTCTTTAAGGTCTTTAAAGTCCTTAAAGACCGTATAGCATAAAAAATCAGGGGAAGTGCCTTTCGCGCTTCCCCTGATTTTTTCTATGGGTGATTACTTGTTCACGTATTTCTTGCCGTTCTTGATGAGGATTCCCTTGGTGTTGGGGTTCACGCGTTGTCCGGCGAGGTTGTAAACGGGAGCATCGGCGGTTTCGCTCACAGCTTGGATGTCGGTGATGGCGTTGGTGTCAAGCCAGCGCGGGTCGCCCGTCTGGTTGGCCACTTGGTCGGCGCCTTGCACGGTGAAATCGGCATTGGCGGCGTCCTTGAACATCGGGTCGCTGGCAAGGATGGTCTCGCTGTTGTCGTAGCCGGAGGGGTCTTCGGCAGCACCGTTGAACCAATAGGTGTTGTAGCCGAAGGTGGCGGTGGCTTGGTTCTGACGGCCACCGAGGTAACGGCGGGCCACTTGTCCGTTGCCGCAGTCCACGAAGATGTTCTTGGTCATTGTCCAATAAGAGGTGCCGCGTCCGGCGAAGCCACTGTAGTTGCCCCATTGTCCGCCTTTGGCCACGTTGTAGAACGTGTTGTTTTCATAGGTGATGCTGTTGCTCTCGAAACCGGCACGGTCGCAACGGCCGGCATTGGCGTAGCGAACGAAATAGTCTTGGTCGGTGCCTTTTCCGTAGAAGGTGCTGTTCTTGATGGTGAGGTCGTTGACGAAACCGTTGGAACTCATGTCGATGACGGTCTTGGTAGCGGAAGCCTTCAGCGATACCACGCAGTTGTCGATGGTCATCGTGTGGATGCAGTATTTCGCACCGCCATTGTCGCTGAGGATTTGCGGCACGTCGCTGATGTTGCAGTTCACGATTTCCACTTTCTCCACGATGTTATAATCGCCGGAGATGCTGCCTGTGGCGGGTGTTTCACTCATTTTGATAAGGGCGTCGGTGCCAAGTGCGCTGGCGTCAATGTCCACATTCTTAAGGATGACATTGGAGGAGGCGGTGAAGTTGGCACCGGCGGCAAGCTTGATTTTGGCGTTGCTGCCCTCCACGCCGGCGATGGTGATGTTGCTGCGGCTGATGGGACTGCTCATGGTGTACTCTGCATCGGCGTCGAGGTTGATGACCACTTGCCCGTCTTGGGCGGTGGCGGCAGCTGCCAACTCGGAGAGGTCGTTGCCCACGGGGCCGGGGCCGCCGCCGGTGTTGAACTCATAGCCGCCGAAACCTATCTGCGAACTGTCTTGGAAGAGCCAGTAGCTCTTGCCGGCCTCCACCTTGAAGGTGATCCATCCCCAGAATGCCTGGCCACCGGTCGAGAGCACGTATTTGCGTGTCTCTGCCAGTTCGTCGCACTCTGCTTTCTTCGCGGCCAGTTCCTCTTCGGAATAGACTGCCGGTTCGCCGGCGGCTGCAGCCTCTTCGTTTTTCTTCAGCATGTTGTAGTAGCTGCTGTAGATGTAGTCGTTGTGGATGGAGTCTATCTGCTCGTTGTTGTAGAAGATTTGGTATTGCTCGTAGATGGGGTTGCCTTGGTTGTCCATTTTTGGTTCGCCCGTTTCGGGGTCAAGAGCTGGGGTGCTGTAGTTGGCACGCTTGCCGTTGACATAACCTTCTGCGGTGAGTGGCACGGCTTGCTTGGTGACATCGTCGATAACGTAGGTGTTGCGGTTGCCCTTGTTGGCCCACACCTGCACTTTCAGTGTGCCGTCCACCTTGGGTGTGAATTTGTAATACAATCCCACAAGCGGCATGGTTTGGAGACCGGGTTTGTAGTAAGAGTACGCAGCGCGATATGTGCCGGTAGGCTCGCCGTCCCTGTACACTTCCTCGCAGAACATCTCCACGTAGGGGTTGCCGGTTCCCATGATGAAATAGAGCTTTGTGCCGGCGGCATCGTTGATGTCGAGCTTGTTGTTGCCGTTCTTCCATGAGATGGCGTTCCACGAACCCACGGAGGCTATCTGATAGGTGTGGTCCTCCTCGCTGATGACAGCACCCGGAACGAGGTCTTGGCCTATGTTGGCGCTGGGGTCCTCTGGGTCAATCTTGTTGGCGATGGTGGCTCCACCCACAGCCTCAAGGTCCATGTTGGCGGTGCTGATTGTCACCACAGACTTGCCATCGACGACGTTGGTGGCTTCGTTGTTCTCATTGACAACGGCGGCAAACTCCGGGGCGAGGGTGATGGTGCCGGCATCGTCCACGATGATGGGTTTGTAACTCTCGGTTTGTGCACTGGCGCTCATGGTAAGTAGCACCGTGGCAATTAGTGTAAAAATTTTCTTCATAAGCTTATAGGATTTGTTTTTAGGTTTCTTCTTGTTGCAGTTTGCGTCTATTTGGCTTCAAAATTAGCCATTTCTCTGCAAAATACTGCTCCTTTTGTCGCATTTTATGATTTTTTAACTTGCCAAGGTCCTTAATGTCTCTAAAGTCCTTATGGTCTTCAACCTTTCATTGTATTCCGAAATCCTGCTGCTGCTTTTCCACTTCTTCGAGGCTTTTGCGTCTTTCCTCTTCGGTCATGGTGCTTGGGGGCAGGGTGGTGTGGCTGCTTGTCGCTGCGGCTTGGGTTTCCTGGTTGGTGGAGGTGCTGATGTCGCGGTGGCACATCTTTCCTTTATATGGCACGCTCGCTATCGTCAGGGTGTCGGCGGTCGGGGCGTGTGCACCCTCGAAGGTGGGTCGTGCGATGATGCGGATTTCTCCGGCCTGATGGGTGCTTCTCACGAGGATGGGGGCACTGCCCCATTCCACTTGTCGGGGATTGGCCATGATGCGGTTGTCGTCGATGATGCTTCCAGGGCCTTCCACCGTGAAGGTGACATGCTCTCGGGCGTTGCGCCTCACGTTGCCGTTGTCATCGGTCACCTCGGCGGTCACTACGATGAAGTCGCTGCCGTCGGCCACCAACTGCCGTCCCATCTCGTCGGCATGGAGGCGTAGGCGTGTGCTGCGACGTGCAGGCATTTTTTTCTCGCTGCATACCACTTTGCCGCCAATGATGCCCTCGGCCAGAAATGACACGTGTTGCCAGTCGCGGTGGGTGTAGCTGTAGTCACGCGCATGCCAGAAGTCCCAGAAATCCTTGAACACCACAGGTGCGGAGGGTGTGCCTTCGGCATGGTGGATGACGGGCAATGTGGCGGTTTTTGCTCCTTCGAAGGCAGTGAGGCGCACGCTGTCGCAGTTGCTGAACACCACGACATCGTTGCTGGAGTATTGTGTCATCTCATGGGCGATGAACACCATCGGTTCGCCCGGTACGCCGCTTGTCGCACTGCCGCCCTCCGGCGTCGTCTGGGCGCGGAAGGCCTCGAAAGCGTATTTCTTTTGTCGGAAGGCATCGTAGATGCCGCCTAAGTAGGCGTCGGGGTGGTACCCACGTTGGTGGTCGAAGGGATGCCATTGGCATCCGCCAATGAACTGCCTCTGTCCTCGGTACATCATGCCGTAGGTGTCGGCAAGGGAGCGTGCGGCGGTGAGCAGGGCCTGTTCGCCCCAACCTCGTGCTGCGCGGTTGATGGCGTTGTGGGCGTACCAGTCGTCCACGTATTCGCCCCATTCACGGGTGAAGATGCATTTGTCGGTGTCGAGCGTTGTCCTGCCGATGTTGTCGGCCCAGTCGTAAAGCACGTCGTAGTTCTCCTTCACACCGGCGGAGTTCATATCGGCTGCTGCTGCGGGACGGCCGGGGTAGGGGAATTCCTCCCGGGTGATGGCCAGTGCCTGGAGGGCGAAGTCTTCGGGATAGCGGGTCTCGTTGAGGATGGGTTCCCACATCAGTACGCAGGGATGGTTGCGGTCGCGTCGGATGATAAGCCGTGTGTTTTGGTGCACCAGCTCTCCCCATTCAGGAGCCTTGTTCCAATATTGCCAACCTGGAGTGGGAACGATGACGAAAAGGCCCAGTTCGTCGCAGGCGTCCATGAACGAGGGGTCCTGGGGGTAGTGGGCGGCGCGGACGATGGTCATTCCGGCATCCTTCAGGCGTTTGGTGTCACGCCATTGTTGGCTGTTGGGGAGGGCGTTGCCCACGTAGGCGAAGTCTTGATGGCGGTTGCCGCCCACTAATTGGTGGTAAGGCTTGTCGTTGAGCCAAAAGCCGTCCTTTCCACGGAACTCCGCCTTCCTCAGTCCCATTCTCACCATGCCGCCGTCGTGGCACTGCTTTCCGTCAAGCACCCGCAATTCCACGTCGTAGAGGTTCGGGTGTTCGGGCGACCATAATTGCGGGTTCTTGAGGGTGGTGAAAAGGGTGGCGGTACACATCAGCCCGGGGAGGTCTTTGGGCATTGACACCTTTTGGCGGATGGTTTTCACCACCTTGCCGTCAGGGGCTTTGATGCAGGCCTCGATGACAGGTGTGTAGGCCGTCTCACTATTGTTGCACACTTCCACGTCGATGTAGATGTCGGCACTCGCCGTGCTGATGTTGTCGTAGTGGAGGAAGATTCCGCCGCCAGCCACATCGTCGCGTTCCAAAGCGTCGGTGATGTGGAGCGGCGACTTGCCGATAAGCCACACGTCGCGGTACATGCCGCCGTGGTAGGCGAAGTCGAGCTGCGTCTGCTTCTTGCCGGGGGGATAGCTGTTGTCGTCGCTGTTGTCGGCCATGAGGGCGATGAGGCACTCCTCGCCCGCCTTTATGCCCATCTCGCTGAGGTTGACGATGATGGGGAGGTAACCGCCTTTGTGCTCGCAGGCGGGTCTTCCATTGACAAACACTTTCTGCTTGCCCATGACAGCCTCAAAGTGCAGGGTGACCTCCTTGCCCTCCATGTCGGCGGGCATGGTGAAATGCTTGCGATACCAGCAAGGACCTTGGTAGTTGCGGCCTCCGCTGGCTTCCGAGGGCTCCAAGCGCACGGTGTGTGGGACACAGACGACGGGCCATGTGCTGTCGTCAAGGGTGATGGTCTCGCCTTGTGGCACGTCACCGGCCATGAAGCGCCAGCCTTCGTTGAAATTATATACGATGCGGCCGGAACCTTCAAGGGGGAAGAGGCCGGCCACGGAGACTGGCTGCGTGAAGGTGGTGACTGCAAAAAGCAGCAAGGTGCTTGTGAGGATGCTTCGCATTATTTTGATTTTTTTGTGGGGCGACCTCCTGTCACTCCCATCTACGGGATGAGCTCCACGTGCTTGATGCGCTGCCGGCGCCAGGTATAGACTACGTGGAGGTGGCCGTCGCGGCTTTGGATGATGGAGGGGTATGAGTATTGCAGGATGGGGCTGTCTTCCAGTGTCACCCAGTGGCTCCAGTGCTGGCCGTCGTCGCTGCGGAGGATGGAGAGGGGGGTGCGTGCCCCCTTTTCTTTTGTTGGCTCGATGGGCCAGTCGTTGCAGATGAGGGCGTACCCTCCGCCTTTCAGGTTGACGGCGTCGATGCCGCTGTTGTTGTTGGGGGTGTCAATGAACTGTAGCTTGCTCCAAGTCTGGCCATTGTCGTTGCTGTAGGTGACGCCGATATGGCGGCTGCGTGTGCGGCAGAGTGCCTCCAAACGGCCGTCGGGCAGGACGAGGATGGTGGGTTGGATGGCTCTTACACCCTCGTCGGCCTCCACGAAGTCGGTGCGTCGCCACGTCTTGCCCATGTCGTCGCTGTACTCGAAATAGAGTTTCCATCCGTTGCGCTCGTCGCTGGTGGGCGAGATGAGGCGGCCGTTGTTGAGGATGGGTTTGTTCTTGATGGGGCCGTAGAGGCTGTCGGGCAGTTGCTCGCGGCGGCTCCATGTCTTGCCGCCGTCTTTTGAGCGCACCATCCATCCTTTCCATCCTGCCACGTTGGGACCGATTTTGAAATAGAGCAGCAGTTCGCCGGAGGGTGTTTCAAAAAGCACGGGGTTCCAGCAGGCCTCGCGATGCTCGCTGGTGAAAACGCCGTCGGCCACCATCTGGGGCTTTGTCCACTCCTTGGCTCCCTTGGGCTTGCGGCTCACCCAGATGCACACGTCGGGGTTGCGCTCTTTCGTTCCGCCGAAATAGGTGGCCACCAGGTCGCCCTTGCGGGTTTCCACAATGCTGGCGGAGTGACATTCGGGGAAGGAGGCTTGTTTGTAGAGGAATTCGTCCACCACCACTTGTGGGTCGCGTTTCGGCAGGTCACGCACGAAGTGCCATTCCCCGGAACCCACCTCTTGGGTCTCGCCTCCTGGCAGGCACACGGTGGCGGTGGTGTTGGCTGGTATTGACACTTGCCAGTGGAGTTTACCGTTTTCCTTATGCCAATTGCTTTCGATGGGGCCGTAAATGGAATGGTAGCTTCCCTTGATGTTGTCGAGCTCATCGACGGAGAAGTCAGGTTGGAGTAGGATTTTCTTGAAGCCGGGTTTGGCGGCGCGGATGCCGACAACGTCTTCGTAGAGCCAGGAGAGGAGGTCGCCCAAGAGCATCACATGGTTGCCGCTGTTCATTTTTGGACTGGCGGTGTCGCCGTTCCACAACTCCCAGATGGTGGTGGCGCCGTGTTCGGCCATGTAGCCCCAACTGGGGTATTTCTTGTTAGTGGCCAAGAGCCAGGCCAGGTCGGTGCGGCCCATGGCGGTGAGGCCGTGCATGAGCCATCCTATGCCGATGACCCCACAGGTGACGGTGCCTAAGTTTTGGTCGATGAGGGCTTTGACGATGTTCTTCCCCACCTCCTGGCGAGTGTAGTAGTCGGGGGTCATGTTGAAGACGTAGGGGAGTAGGTTGGCGGTGACGGTGTTGTTGCCGTAGAAGGTGCTGTCGGGGTAAAGGATGTGTCCTGGTACGGTGGTGGTGCCACGACGTGTGGTAAGAAACTGTTTGTTGAAGGCTTTCAACGTGATGGCTGCCTCCTCCTCGAAATAAGTGACGTCGTCCTTCAAACCTTGCATAAGTGCGTAACGTCGCATCATGTTGCAGAGGTGGTAGTAGTAGGCAGTGGAGATGAGTGTGCCGTCGGTGATGCGGGCGGGGTCTTCGCTGTGGATGAGGTCCTCGCGCTCTGGTGGCACACACCAGTCGCCATATTTGTCTTTCTTGATGAGGTCGTCGCTTTGGTATTGGTATTTCAGGTGTTCCATCCACCGTTTTACGTTGGGGTAGTAGGTGCGCAGTGGAGCATCGTCGCCATAGTGGGTGAGGAGCATGTCGAGGGCCATGGGCAGAGCGGCGGGCCATGTCACATCGTCGGAGTAGTAGTTCCAAAATGCCGGAGCCACGTCGGGGATGCAACCGTCCTCGCGCTGGGCTTCTGCGATGTCACGAACCCATTTGGCATAGAGTGGGCCGTTGTCGTAAAGGAAGGCTTCGCCGTAGCAGCCTCGTGTGCGGTCGCCTAACCATGGCTGTCGTTCGTCGCGCTGCGGACAGTCCACTGGCATCCCCTTGTAGTTGCTCCGCACTCCCCATAAGGCGTTGCGATACACTTTGGAGAGGATGGTGTCGGTGGTGGCGAAAGACCCGGTGGTGGCCATCTGGTCTTCCACCACTTCACCGGTGAAGTCTGTGAGGCGCGGGCTGCGAAGGCCGCTGACCTCCACATACCTGAAGCCGTGATAGACGAAGGTGGGCCGCCATTGCGTTTCTGTTTCCGTGCCATCTGCCACGTATGTGTCGGTGGAAAGGGCATTGCGGAAATTTTCCACCCAGATGTTGCCGGTGGAGTCGAGACGCTCGGCAAAGCGCAGGCGGATGGTGTCGCCGGTGTGCGTGTCTCTGAGAGTGACGGCGAGCCACCCGGCCATGTTTTGGCCCATGTCCACCACCACCTTGTCGCCCTTGTGGGTGATGGACTTCGGGTTGATGGCTTGTGAGATGGTCATGTTGGGTGCCATGGCTCCGCGAAGCGTGCCTTGTGGGATGGCTACGCGCTCCGCCGTCTGCCACTGACTGTCGTCGTAGTGGGGCATGGTCCATTCCCCGAGGGTCTTGCGGGCGTCGTAGGTCTCGCCGTCGTATTCGTTGTTGCTACGGATGGGACCGTCGGCGGTGAGTTTCCACTTGTCGTTGGTGGACACCACCTTGCGCTTGCCGTTGGTGTACTCTATGATAAGGTTGGCGCGGAGTTTGGGATAGCCGAACTGTGTGATTTTATAGGGCTTCTTGTTTTGCTGCATGGTGTAGTAGCGGCCGTTGCCGAGAACGACGGCGATGGCGTGAAGCCCGTTGTCGCCGCCTTCTTTTAGCACGTTGGTCACGTCGAAGGCGTTGTAGAGGATGGTCTTGCGGTAGTCGGTGGGTGCGGGTGAGAGCACTTGGTGGCTGCCGTTGACGTCGGTGTCGATTTTCTTGCCGTCGATGTAGGCCTCATACATGCCCAAACCGCTGATGTAGAGGGTGGCTTGTCGGATGGGGCCTTCAGCTTCGAAGGTGGTGCGCAGGTATCGTGCGCTGAGGCGGCTGTGCTCATCCTCCACGTCCCAGGGCATGGCGTGGTCGAGCCCTATCCATTGCCCTTGCCAGTCGCTTTCGGTAAGCAATCCCACGTTCCACATCTCCATAGGGCTCCATGGACTCTCGCCTTTGGTCGTGTTCACTTTCACCCGCCAGTAGCACCGAGTGTTGCTTCTAAGGGTTTTGCCGGCGTAGCGCACCCATTGCGACTGGTCGGAATGGACGGTGATGTCCCACAGGTCTCCCTCCAACGCCTCGGCCTTCTCCGGCGTGGATGCCACGATGAGATGGTAGGAAGTTTGCATCACGTCGTTGAGATGGGTGCTCACCATCCATCCTAATCTTGGTGTGGCAGTGCCGATGCTCATGGGACGTCTCATCCGCTCGGTGCGCAAGTCGCTCACTTGGATGTCAGAGGGCTTGGCTTTCTTGTTTTTGGCCGGGGTGGTCGTGATGGCGGCTGAAGACAAGATGGCGGTGCATAGCAAGCACAGCGCACACAGTCGGCGAGGGAAAGTGAAAAGTGTGTCTCTTACCATTTCTCTTCCAGTTGTGTTGCGTTTTTGTCGATGTAATGGGCGTTGCTGTCCACGGCGATAAGCACGCGGTCGCTGCCTCGGAGGTAGGCACCGTCCCAGGCGAAGTCGGTGGGTTGGTTGTCATATTGCCCGAGGTATTGCAGGGTGCCGTCGGAGGGATTCATCAGCCAAACGTCCTTTTTGCCACCGCTCACCTTGGTAAGGTCGATGCGCATGGGCTTTCCGCTGTAGTTGTAGGCTAGAAGGTAGTCGTTGCCTCGGGTGGCGACGACGCGGTCGTAACGCTCACCGTTCTGTCCGGCCACCACGCTTTGGTCTGCCACACGCTCGGTGAAGGGGAAGGTGAGAATGAGCCATTTCAGGTATTTCATCTGTCGATAGCCCGGGTCTTCCAAGGCTTCCCACCAAGCTTTGCCAGCTCCAAAGGAGGCAAGCACGCCGGGTCTCATGAACTGCATGATGCTGTTATGACCGTAGGTGTGCCCGAAGCATCCGGCGAAGACTGCCCAGTAAGCATATCGGCGCACGTCGTAGTCTTGCCATCGGGGGGCGGAGAAGTCGTGTAGCCCTTGGGGGATGTCCTCATACGAGGGTTCACCGTCGATGACGGGTCGCAGCGGCTCTTTTTCCGTGCTCATTTCCACATAGCGCCAGTTGTCCTCCTCGGTGTTTTCCTTGATGGTGTAGTCGCCATCGCCGTTGCGCTGCCCATAGCGGCGGTGCCCGCTTTGGAACATGTTGAAGTCCAACCACTCCCGGTCGTTGTACCACCAGGCACTGGTGGTGCGTCCTCGTGGGTGGAAGGTCATCAGGTGTTTCGGGTCGGCTTTCTTGATGGCTCGTGCTAATGCGTCCCATGAGGCGGTGCCTTTGTCGCCCATGATGTCGCCACCAATCATCCAGATGATATTGGGTTTGTTCTTGTATCGCTCGCCGAGGAATTTCCCGTAGTTGGCGGCTTTCTTCTCGTCCATCTTTGAAATTTGGGAACCCCAGATGCAGTCCATGGCGATGTAGATGCCGTTGGCGGCTGCCATGTCCACGATGTAGTCGAGGTGGTCCCAGTATCCGTATGTGCCGGCCTTGGTGTAAGGGGCGAAGTTGAAGGTCTCGTCGTTGGCAGGTTGTCCAAAGACGTTGAAGGTGGGAATGGCGTTGAGCACTTGTATCTGCTCCACATTATAGCCTTCCTCCCGCTCTCGGTTGAGGTAAAACTCCACCTCGTCGCGGTTGAGCCGTTCGGGCAGTAGCCAGGCGGTGTTGCCCATCCAGAAGAAGGGGGTGCCGTCTTGGTGTACTAAGTAGCGTTGGTTGTCGGAAACCTTCAGCGGACCGTGCTGCCAGGGTTGATGGACTTTGGCGGCAAGGGTGCCGGTGGCGAGGAGGACTAACAGCAGGCAAAACAGGGTTTTCTTCATAATCTTTTGGGTTTTTGGAGTGGGGGGATAGTGGCTATAGTAGCTATGGTGGCTATAGTAGCTATAGAGTCTATTGTTGTCGGGTTGTTGTTCATGCTCCTTTCAGGGTGATGGTTTCTCCTTTCTTTGTCTTTATCTCGTAAAGGTGGTATCCGTTTTCTCGGATGTGCTTCATCTTGTGTCCCTTGAGGGTGGTGGCGCACCTGATGCGAAGTGTGCCGCCGTTGTGGGCGGTGATGACGGCCTTGGTGATGTGTCCATCGATCCATTCCATGTCCACTTGATAGTTTCCACGGGCTTTCAGACCGCTCACAGCCCCCTGTTGCCAGGCATCGGGGAGTGCCGGCAAGAGGTGGATGGCGTTGTCGTGGCTTTGCAGCAGCATTTCGGCGATGCCGGCGGTGCAGCCGAAATTGCCGTCGATTTGGAAGGGTGGATGGGCATCGAAAAGATTGGAGTAGGTGCCGCCTCGCTTCTTCTCCGTTCGTACGAGAGTGAGTTGGTCGCCGATGAGTTTGAGGGCGTGGTTGCCGTCGAGCAGGCGTGCCCAGAGACATACTTTCCATCCCATGCTCCATCCGGTGGAGGGGTCTCCTCGGTGGATGAGCGAGGTCTTGGCGGCTTCGGCCAATGCCGGCGTGGTGAGGGGGGAGATTTGGTTGCTGGGGAAGAGGGCATAGAGGTGCGACACGTGGCGGTGGGTGTCCTCGGGGTTGTCCCAGTCGTCGAGCCATTCCTGTAGTTGTCCCCATCGCCCCACTTGCAGCGGGGGCAGACCATTTAACTTTTCTTTCAGACTGTCGGTGAGGGCGAGAGGCTCTTGGAGGATATTGGCAGCCTCGATGACATGTGTGAAGAGGTCGCGGATAAGTTCGTTGTCCATCGTCACGCCGGCGGCTGTGGTGGCTCCGTGGGGATGTTCGTTCTCTGGCGATAGGCTCGGGCATATCACCCAGTATCCTTTTTGCGGGTGGCGCACCATGATTTGGTTGAGGAAGCGGGCGGCTCCCACCATGATGGGATAGGTTTCTCTTAGGAATTGGATGTCTCCAGTGTAGAGCCAGTGCTCCCAGAGGTGTTGGCACATCCATGCCGCGCCGGTGGGCCAGAGGCCGGAGGGTGCCTTGTCGATGGCTCCTGTGACGCGCCAGATGTCGGTGTTATGGTGCAGCACCCATCCGTCTGCCCCATACATGATGCGTGCGCTCTCATGCCCGGTATGACTGATGTCGTCGATGAGTGAGAAGAGGGGAGCGGTGAGTTCGGAGAGGTTGGTGATTTCAGCCGGCCAGTAGTTCATCTCGCAGTTGATGTTGGTGGTGTATTTCGAATCCCAGTTGGGGAACATCTTGTCGTTCCAGATGCCTTGGAGGGTGGGGGGCTGGCAACCGGGCTGCGAGGTGCAGATGAGGAGGTATCTTCCAAATTGGAAGTAGGTTTCCACCAAATGCTTGTCGTCGTGGCTCTTGAATTGAGCCACGCGCTTGTCGGTGGTGACGTGGGAGAAACGGTCGGTACCCAAGTCGAGCACTACGCGGTCGTAGTATTGACGGTAGTGTGCCACATGTTCGCGTTTCATGGTGGAATAGTCGGTGGTGAGTGCCTCTGTCATCAACTTTTCCGAACGCAACGTGTCGTTGCCGCTGATGTCGTCGTAACGGTTGAAGTTGGTGGCGATGGTCACGTAGATGACGGCCTCGTCGGCTCCCGTGATGCTCAGCACGCCGTCTTTTGAGGTGAGTTTTCCGCCGACGGTGGTGGCGGTGGCTCTACCGGTGAAGGTGACCTTGCCCTTCAGTCCCTCATGGTTGGAAGTGGTGCCGCTGAGGGCCACCTCCTTTCCCTCGCTGCGTATGTCCACGTCGGCGTGTGGGGAGGTGAGCGTGGCTGTGCATGTAATGGCGCCTTTCCTATTGGCGGTGAGGCGGATGGCGATGGTGTTGCGACTGAAAGATGCGATGTATTCGCGGCGGTATTCCACCCCGCCAACGTTGTAGCGGGTGATGGCCATGGCGGAATCGAGTGATAACTCGCGGAAGTAACTGGTGTAGTCGCTATGTCCGGGGAAATGGATGTAGAGGTCGCCGAAGGGTTGGTAGGGCATGCCGTGGTTGGTATTGCTTTGCACGTGTTGCGTGGCCATGTCCTGCGCCTCCTTGTAGCGTCCTTCCCACACCAACTGCCTAACCTTGGGCAGGTATTCCAAGGCTTCGGGATTGGCATTGTTGTTGGGACGGCCGGCCCAGATGGTTTCCTCGTTCAGTTGAAGGCGCTCGGCGGCGACGTTGCCAAAGACCATCGCCCCCAAACGTCCGTTGCCGATGGGGATGGCTTCGTTCCAGTTGATGGCGGGGCGGTCGTACCATAGTTTGTGTGGGCCGCTGGCCTGTGCGGATGCGGCATACATCGCCGACAGCAGGATGAGCAACACGAGGGCGACTTGCCCAAGGGTAGGTCGCTCGGTGAAGAGCTGGCCGACGTCGTTGTCGTGGGTGGCGGTGGGCATGGGCTTTAGCGTTTGGGGGTGAATCGCAGGGTGTTCTCGTCTTCTATGGTCACCTTGCTCTCATCGAGTTGGGAGGCGTCGAGGCCGAAGGTGTTGATGAAGAATTGATAGACGGCTTGTCGTTTGTTGGGACCGAAGTCGTGACGCTCGTCGGGCAAGTGGGTGTTGCTCACCTGGTCGGTTGCGCCATAGAACCCATAGATGCGTTGCAAGTAGGGGTATTCCAAAACGGGGGTGGTGGAGGTCCAGTCGCCACCGTCGCTCACCACGTGCATGGGCTTGGGAGCGAAAGTGGCGGCGAGTTCGGCATTGCAGGTGCCGCCGCCGGCGAGTTGGATGGGCATGCCGCTCTCGCAGGGGCAGCCGCCGTCAAACCACGACGACATACTCACCACGGGGCAACAGACGGTGAAACGGTCGTCCAAGGTGGCTAAGAGTACGGATTGCGTGCCGCCGCCCGAACCGCCATTGACGCCTACGCGCTGTGGGTCGATGTCTTTGTGTTGGAGCATGAGGTCGAGGATGTGCAGACCGTTGTAAACTTGCATCACATGCGCTTCACTGGTGTGATGGGCCTCGGCTCCCACCTCATCCTCGCTTTCTCCCCATCCCCAGAGGTCGTAACTCACGCATACGGCACCCATGCGTGCCAGGGTGGCGTATCGTTTTTGCAGGTCGGCATTGTAACGCCCTTGGTTGAAATGGCCGTTGGGACAGATGATGAGGGGATATTTTCCTTTCTCATGCTCACGAGGGAAGAAACTTTTCTTCCATTTCATGGCAATGGGTGCGTAGATGCTGCCACAGATGGAGTGGCCGTCGATGGTGGAGAGACGGAAGTTCTGCACGGAGTAGCCGTCGTATGGACGTGTTGCAGAAAACTCATTCTTCTCCATTACACATTTTCGGCGGAGGGGCAGGATGCCAAGTCGTTCGGCCACTTCTTTCCGCAATGTGTCGCGGCGGGCCTCCCATTGTGCCTTGTTATCATAGAGGGAGGTCAGGTATGTGATGAGTTTCTCTCCGTCTGCGGGTTGCCGTCTGGGGTATTCATAATATTTCACCTTCCACACGTTCTTCTGCTGATAGACGGGCTTGAAGTCGAGCGGGGAGAGGAGGTTGGTGAGGGTCTCCTCCACACTGTATGGGCGGATGCGGAAGTCGGCGTATGGCACCTTCAGTCCAGTGGTGTCCATGTCGTATTTCAGACGTATGTCGAAACGGCGCTCCACATCGCGCATCACGTCGCTCAGGGGTCGGGTGAAGTGGTCGGCGTAGGTTTGGGCTGTGCAGTATAGGGAGCAGGACAGCAGCAGGGGGATGAGGGCTTTTCTCATGGGGTATGGGTTTTCTTGGGAGTTCTTTGGGGTTATGGTGTGGTGGTCAGTCGTCCGAGGGTGGGGCGATGGGCGGCCTTTACGCCGTCGATGAGGAGAATGAGGCCGGTGCCTTGGTGGTAGCGTTGACCGTCTTCGTCCCAGATGATGGTGAGGTCGTTTCCTCTGTAGTGGATGCCGTCGAGGCAGAAATATTTCCATTTACCTGTTGGCACGAGAGGGTTGAGCACGATGCTGCCGTCTGCCTGGGGTCTGAGGCCGGCGATGCCGGTGATGACGAGGTCGCAGAAAGTGCTGTGGTTGTAGTATCTGCTGCGTTCGCGGTCGCCCATGAGCCAGGTACCGTTGGTCTCGTCAAGGTATTCTCCGATGTAGGGTCTTCCTCGGTGGTGCTGTGCCTCCACGTACCGTTTCATCTGATGGAAGAAGACGGTGTCGGCGATGGTCGGCGCCGGGGTGGTTTCCAAGTAGTTGGCAAGGGCGGTGAGGGTCTGCGAGGTGGTGAAGGGCCACACGGCGCCGTCCCATTCGCAGGTGCCGGTGCCATGGCTGCGGAATTCCGGGTGACGCCGCTCGGCGGTGGTCAGTCCGTAGGGTGCTGAGAAGCCTTTCTCGTCGGTGAGTTGCTGCCATGCGACATCGTATCCTCTTCCGGGGGAGGGGATGTTGAAATACCACGGAATGTAGCCGATGGCCTCGCGCACGTTGGAGGTGCTGTCGCCTCGGAGGGTTTCAAAGAACAAGTGGTTGTCGTTCCACAAACGGCGCTCTATCAACTGGCGCAGCGTGTCGGCCTTCTGCTCGTAGAGGCGTGCTGCGGCTTCATCGCCGGCCATGGTGGCGATGTGTGCCAAGGCTTTGGCATTGCCGCACATGTAGCTGTTGATGGTGGGGCGGGCATATTGTTTGTTCCTTCCACCGCTGATGCTTTCTTCCATGCCGTCTCGCACGTCGCCTTGCCAGTAGAGTCCGTTTGGCAGGCGGTGTGTGGCTTCCCACCGAGTGTATTCTTCATCCAAGCGGGGGCGCAGCGAGAGCAGGAAAGGTGTGTCGCCGCCCACCTTCCATGCTTCGAGGATGGCGGCGGGGTTCCAGGAACTGAAGCGTTCCATCTTCTGCATTGCCTTGCCGTCGTTGCCGAAATACCAAGTGCGCAGTATCTGATGCAGGTAGGTGGTGTCGCGCAGCCAGCGGCTCTCCATCACATGGTGGCCGATGGCGCAGGCGATGAGGTTGTAGCGGTCGGCGTAGGAGCGTTCCACGAGAAACTCGGTCATACCGTACCCGACGGGCGTGCGCTTGATGTGCTTGCGCAACGTCCACCAGCGGTAGTAGTACATTTCGCGGAAATCGTCATCGGGGCAGTCGAACAGGGGGATGTTGCGCTCCATCCACTCTGAGGCCCGGGCGTTGGGGATGGTGGTGACGATGTTCTCGTCTTCCATCGTGTTGAACCGCTCGACGTAATGGGCGAAGTCGGCATAGTGCAGCACGGCGGAGGCGGAGTCGCCGTCGAGAGAGCGACTGCTCACGTTCGCGATGTGGAAGGTGGCTTGGGGGTCGTGCTCGTCGGCGCGGGGGAGGTCGAAGTCTTGGTCGGCAGGGGTGTTGATGTCGGGTTGTGCAAAGAGGGGACCGGTGCGGAAGACGAGGCGGGAAATGCTCTCCACAGGGGTGTCGTACTGCCGTTCGCACGCTTTCTTGCCGTCGAGGTAGTAGATGGCGCGGTGGAGCGAGGCGGAGAGGACGGCCTTGATGTGATAGGTGGTGCCGGGGGCGTATTTCTTCAGCAGGGTGCCATAGCGTGCTCCTCCTTTCACGCGGATGGTGCCGGTGGAGTCGGCCACGATGCGGGAGGCCACGTTGCCGCCGTCGTCCACGAACTCGATGTCCAACTCACCGTGGTTGTCTTGGTCCATGGTGAGGTCGAATGTCACTTCTAACTCACGGCTGTTGGGGATGACGCGCTCGGCCTTGGCGTAGTCAAAGGGGTCGGCGTCGCTCAGCGTCAACTGTCCATCGGAAAGCGTCACAGGGCACAGCAGGGGGATGTGGAGGTTCCAGTCGGTGAGGCTTGGCAGGGTGGCATTGGGAGCGAAGGGGATGGCGTGGGTGGTGGCATGGAGGCGCACAGGCACGGCAATCCTACTCACCCACATGTCTTCCTTGTTGTTGGAGTAGGTTACCCACAGGTTGCTGTCGGGGGGTGTGCCGTTGCCTTCCTGGATGCCACGGGTGTATTGTGGGCCGTAGTTTTTGTAGTTGCCGCCGTGGCGAAGGGGGGTCACGTCGCCGTTGACGAGCGACAGGGTGGTGTACTCCAAACCGTCGGAACTGAGTGAGAGAGCCAAGGGCCAGCGGTATTCGGCAGGGTTGTAAACGGTGGCGTAACTGCCATCGGTGAGCCGCTGTCCCCAGATCTTGGCGTTGGCGTTGACAAAGCCGGGGGCGCGGTCGCAGGGCTCGCGCCACGTGGCACCACCGTCGTTGGACAGGCTGGTGACAGCGTGTTTCCATAGGGCTACCTTCCTGCCGTCGGGGAGGGTGTAGCTGGAGAAGGCTTTGTAAGGACGGCGCAAGGGGATGAGCGGGTCGTCGCGGTCGGCCTCCTCCACCCATTGCATGCGCTGCATGGGGTCGGCCACCATGGCATCCACAGCTTTGACGAAAGCTTTGTCTTTCGAGCGTTTGTAGTAGGGGTAGAGGGTGTTGCGCTCGTTGAAGTCGTGGTTGTAATAGACGAAATGGATGGGGCCGAAGGTGCCGTCGGGACGCACCTCGCGCACCACGCGGCCGATGCCGTTGCCGTCGTTGGGGTCGTCTTTCGGCGTGAGGGCCACGCCGTAATTGCCGATGGCGAGCAACTTGCCGTTGGGGGCGACGTAAAAGCCCACGCGCTGGTGCATGATGGCTTTCAAGTTCTTGGCCTCCACACCGGGGAGGGTTGACTTGATGAAACCGTCGGGCACCGGGTATTCGGGGAAGAGTTCCACGGGTGTGCTCCAGGTGTAGCCGTCGTCGGAGGTCTGCAGCATGGTCTTGCCGGGTGGCTCGTGTTCGTGACGCGGGTCGGTGAGATAGTGCATGTAGAACTTGTCGTTCCACCATGCCAGCATGGGCTGATGGTTGTAGGTCCAGGGACGCTCGCCGCGCATCGTCTGGATGCTGTGAACGCCGACAATGGGCTTCAGACCGCCGTCGTGACGCTCGGGACGGGCGATGGTGCTACCGGTGTAGTGGACCACGTCCCGGTTGTACTTGATGAGTTCTTCCACCAACTCTTCCGGGGCCATGAACACGGTGCCGTGCTTGTGTCCCTTGGGGAAACTGACGGCTCCCGTCTGGTCTTGGAAGTGGATGAAGTCTTTCGTGCGATGGGCGCCATAGATGCCGCGCCGGTAGGAGTCGTAGTAGATGTACCACCAATCGCCCACCTTGGCGGTGCTGGGGCCTTCGGTGAATTGCTCGGTGAACGGTTCGGAAGAGGCTCCCCATGGGCCGTAGGGACTGTTGGAGAAGGCCACCTTGATGTTGCGCATCGGTCGGGAGTTGTCTTTCACCACCATCACATAGTCGCCTTTGCCGCGTTTGATCAACGTGGCGTCGATGTCGCTGTAGTCGGGGTCGTAGAACAGGCGGGTCTTGCTCCACGTCTTGAAATCCTTCGTTGTGGTGTAGTAGAGGCGGTGGTTGTTCAAGTGTTCTTCTTGATAGTCGGGAAATTTCCCTGGTACGCATGAGGCCCAGATCACCATGAACTGTCTGCGCTCGTCGTCATAGAACAACTCCGGGGCCCACACGTTGACGGTCGTGGTGTCTTCCATCACCTCGATGAATCGCTGCTCGCTCCAATGTATCAAGTCTTTTGACGAGGCGTAGCCGAAGCCGCGGTCGCCACGCCAGGAACTTGTCCACACCAAGTGGAACGTGCCGTCGGGGCCGCGAACGATGGAGGGGTCGCGCATCACATGTTGCTTGCCCACCTGTGGAGTGAGGAAGACTCCTTGGATGGAGTCCCAGTGGAGGCCGTCACGGCTGTAGATGAAGCGAAGACCTTCGGTGGCTGGCTCGTGGAAAGAGGTGGAGACATAGATGTCTTTGCCATGAGCCACGCACAACAGTAGCGACAGGACCAACGCAAGGTGGAGTCTTTTTTGCATGGAGATGACTATTTATAATAATGACGAGAAACCTTGTGTTTTGTAATCAATTACGCCATGTGTGCTGCGTGTTGGATATTTTCCCTATGCACAAATAGGGAAATTCCTCAACGAAAAGGGGGCTTCCTCTTGCATGGACAAAGAAATAGCATTACCTTTGCACCATGACAGACGGAAATATCCGACTGCGAACAGAAAACAAACCCTATAAACGATAAAGAAATGAAGACTTTTACAAAAACTTTGGCCTGGATGATGATGGCCATGCTCGCCTTCTCTTTCACCAGCTGCGACGATGACGACGAAATCGCAAGAACCCTCGAGGGTACATGGCGTGGCAATATGTATGTGTATGCCGACTGGGGCACCTATTCCGTCAACGCCTCCTACACCGAGGTGTGCTTCCTCAAGGATCCCTACCGCTATTCCTCCGGAACAGGTTACTGGGTGGACTATTATGAGGACAATTACTGGGGCGGCACCAACCGTGTGGCCAGCCACATAGAGTGGAAGGTGGACATGGGAAGAATCCGCATCTATTTCGTGGAAGACGACGACTATGTGGATATCTACAACTATTCGCTCAACGACGACCGTTTCAGGGGGTACATCTCATGGCGCGACGGTTCACGCAACGAATTCGAACTCTACCACGTCTCTTCGCCCAATTGGAACAGTTACAGCCATTGGGGATATGACTACTACTACGACAGTTACTATTATTCCAATTTCGTCTCCATGCAGGATGACGACGACTTGGTGGACAACGACAAGGCTCCTGCCGCCACTGAAAACAAGAGCCACAAGCCGAAACGCGTCTTCCGCTTCAACCAATAGCAACGCATGAGACATACCGCCGTTATGTTATTAGCAGGTTTCCTCTCGTTCGCATCCATGGGATGTGAGCGGGAGGACTTGCATTATGACAATCCTGCGGAATGGGATGGAGACATCGACGAAGACCCCTACGTCCCGGAAGGAAATGACAGTCTCCATCAAACGGCGGAACTGCTGACGGGGGAATGGAAAGGAAGTATGGTGACCGACTATGTGGACAGTCATACCAACCAACCTGTCACAAAAAGTTATGATGACGTGGTGATGGTCTTCCAACCTTTCGCGGAAAGAGCGGTCAACGGCAAAGGAAAGGAAACCATCAGCGAAGATGGAAAAGTGGTGTGGTGGATGCCTTTCACTTGGTATGTCGATGCCAAAGACGCCATTGTCATCAAGGATGTCGAAGGAACGAAAAGGACGGCAACCCAATACGAATTGACTGAAAGCCAGTTCAATGCCACGTTTGTCAGTTCCGACCTCCTTGAGACGTCTGTTTATTCACTTAAGCGAAACAATGTGCCATGAGAATGGAAATCAACCCCGCCTACGAACACCTGAGAGATTTTGTCAGTGCATTGCCGTTGCGCTTCGACCAGGAGGGAACGCTCATCTACGATGACCGCAACAAAATCAAGAAAATCACCGTCGGAGGGGAGACGGTGGTGGTGAAGCGGTTCCGACGGCCTAATTTCATCCAGAAAGTGGCATACACTTTTTTTAAAAAGGGAAAGGCGGAAAGGGCGTATTACAACGGAGGAAAACTCCTCGAATTGGGTTTTTCCACTCCTGTCAACATCGCCTTTCTTGAAATCAAGCGCTGGGGATTGCTTGAGGACAGCTTCTTGGTGACAGGCGTGGACGACAACCCACCCATACGCAAACTCCTCGAATGGCCGCAACAATTCGACAAGCGGTTGGCAAAGGCTTTCGCCGCCTATGCTGTCTCGCTCCATAAAAAGGGCGTGCTACACGATGACCTTAACTCCACCAACGTGCAGTATGACGACAGGGGAGGGGAGGATATCCGCTTCTCCCTCATCGACATCAACCGCATGCATTTCCGGGAGGGATGGCCGCCGCTCCACGAGTGCTTGGAAAACATCACGCGCTTCACTTACAAGGAGGATCTCTTCGACTTCGTGGCCCACCATTACATCGAAATGCGGGGGATGGGGGAGAAAGAACTAAAAACGCTCTACTCCATCAAGAAAAGGCACAACTTTTCCAGGGTGAGAAAAAAACTGATGAAGAAATGGCTTCTCTTCAGATGGCTTAGGTCATAACTGCTGTCTAAACACCTCTTTAAATCCGAGATGATGACACTGATAGGAATGGATGCCAAGCGCATCGTCAACAACCGAACAGGACTGGGCAACTACGGGCGAACGCTGGTGCGCGACCTCGTTGAAAGTGCACAGGATTTCTCGTTCGCTCTCTATGCACCGACCCTCGGTGCCGAAGACCTGCGAAACCAACTGCCGGAGGATGACCGATGCCGCCTCGTCACCCCCGGACGCACATGGCCAATGGTGGGAAAGTGGTGGTGGCGACAGCGGGGACTGGTGGATGACTTGCGCCGAGATGGAGTGGCTCTTTACCACGGCCTTACGGGAGAACTGCCTTTCGGCCTGCAAAAGGCTGGAATCAAAAGTGTTGTCACCATCCATGACCTCATCTTTATGCGACACCCCGAATACTATCACCTATGGGATGTGGCCATCTACGAATGGAAATTCCGACACGCTTGCAGGGAGGCGGACAAAATCATCGCCATCAGCGAATGTACCAAGCGCGACATCATGGAGTTAGGTGGTGTGGAGGAGAGCAAAATTGAGGTGATTTATCAGAGTTTTGCACAGCGATACCATGGCAGCGTGAAACAGGAGGTGGTGGAGAAAGTGCGGAAAAAGTATGCGCTTCCGAAGAGATACATTCTTAATGTTGGTTCCGTGGAGGAACGGAAAAACGTCCTCCTCGCTGTCAAGGCTTTGGCCTATATTCCCCAAGACGTGCAACTCATCATTGTGGGAAAGGCTACGCCATACGCCAAGAAGGTAAGGGAATACGCCGACAGCCATGGATTGGGTGAGAGGGTGAAGATCCTCCACGGCGTGAGTGATGAAGAACTACATGCCATCTACCAAGAGGCGGAGGCTTTTGTCTATCCTTCTCGATACGAGGGGTTTGGCATTCCCATCATCGAAGCCGTGGGGTGTGGCCTTCCCGTCGTGGCCTGCACAGGCTCATGCTTGGAGGAAGCCGGAGGACCGGATTGCCTCTACGTCCACCCCGACGATGTGGGAGCCATGGCGGAGGCCCTTGTCGCCTCCCTCCGGGGCGCACTTGGTCGGGAGCAGTGCATCGCCGCCAGCAGCCGATACATCCGCCGTTTTTTGGGAACTGACACCGCCGCGCAAGTAGCTGACATTTACCGCAACGTGCTTGGAAAATAAAAAGACATTGTCTAACCACCACCATTATGACCAAGGAGTTACAATTAAGAGTACAGCCGCATCAAGCCTCGGGAAAAGCACTTGGGGAGGTGGTGGCAGGTGAACTGGCCATTGACGAGCGCACTATTACCCACATCCGCGTGCTGCGGAGAAGCATCGACGCCCGTCAGCGCACCATCTATGTCAACCTCACCCTGAGGGTTTATGTCAACGAGGAACCGGCGGAAGATGTTTTCACACGCATCACATACCCCGATGTTTCCGATGCACCTGAAGCCGTCGTCGTGGGGGAGGGGCCAGGCGGACTCTTCGCCGCGCTCCGGCTGATAGAACTTGGAGTGCGTCCTGTTGTCATAGAGAGGGGAAAGAACGTGTCGGAACGCAAACGAGACTTGGCGGCCATCACACGGGAACAGAAGGTGGATGGGGAGAGCAACTACTGTTTCGGGGAGGGAGGCGCAGGGGCCTATTCAGACGGGAAACTCTACACCCGCTCCAAGAAACGGGGAAATGTGGAGAAAATCCTCAGCGTTTTCTGTCAGCATGGGGCATCAACCGACATCCTGGCCGACGCTCACCCGCACATCGGCACCGACAAACTACCAAAAGTCATCGCTGCCATGCGAGACACCATCCTGCAATGTGGAGGGGAGGTGCACCACCAGACGAAGATGACAAGGCTGCTCCTCAAGGGGGACGAGGTGACTGGCGTGGAAGCCGTCCATCTGCCCACCAACCGGCAACTTGTCTTCAATGGGCCGGTCATACTTGCCACCGGGCATTCAGCACGCGACGTCTATCGATACTTGGCTCACGCCGGTGTGGAGGTGGAGGCCAAGGGACTGGCCATGGGAGTGAGGCTCGAACATCCGGCGCACCTCATCGACCAAATACAATACCATAGCCGGGAAGGGAGGGGCAAGTATCTCCCTGCGGCTGAATACAGCTTTGTCACACAGGTGGATGGAAGGGGGGTCTATTCTTTCTGCATGTGCCCCGGTGGCTTCGTCATTCCAGCGGCAACAGGCCCCGGACAGATAGTCGTCAACGGGATGAGCCCCAGCAATAGGGGCACCAAATGGTCGAACAGCGGAATGGTGGTGGAAATCAGAGAGGAGGATGTGGAAGGCAACAGTCCGCTGAGGATGATGGAACTGCAAGAGCGCATCGAACATGACTGCTGGCTCCATGGAGGAAAGCGGCAGACGGCTCCAGCGCAGCGAATGGAGGATTTTGTCAAAGGAAGGACAAGTCATGACTTGCCCCATTCCTCATACGCCCCGGGGCTGGTAAATAGTCCGCTTCACGAATGCCTTCCACAAGAGGTGGCTGGCAGACTGAGGAAAGGATTTCAAGTTTTCGGAAAAAACAGCAAGGGGTTCCTCACCAACGAGGCGGTGCTTATCGCAGTGGAAACCCGCACTTCTTCACCAGTGAGAATTGTTCGCAATCGTGAAAACTTGCAGCACATACGGCTTCGCGGCTTGTTTCCCTGTGGCGAGGGGGCAGGCTATGCCGGCGGCATCGTGTCGGCTGGCATCGATGGCGAGCGGTGTGCGGAAAGTTGTGCGAGATATTTGGGAATAGAGCTTTAAGGTTAATATATTAAGGTGTAATCTTATAGCTCAAAAGTTGACAATCGTCATTGCAGAAAGGACATCGTGGCCATGGTTTGCCAGGATGTCTTTTCTGCAATGACGATTGCAAAAGTGACCTTAAAGACTTTAAGGACCTTAAGGACTTTAAGGTCTTACAAGTCGTTGTAGCTGCCAGAGAAGGTGGTGGTGCGCATGTCACCCGTCTGATAGCCTCTCTTGAGCCAGCGCATGCGTTGGTCGGAGGTGCCGTGGGTGAATGACTCTGGCTGGGAATAACCTTGCGCCTGCTCCTGGAGGTAGTTGTCGCCAATGTGCTGGGCGCAGTTGATGGCCTCCCTCATGTCCGTCTCGTCCAACGAGCCGAAAGCCTCGTCCTCATAGTGAGCCCACACGCCGGCGTAATAATCGGCAAGCAGCTCCAAGCGAACGCTGATTTGGTTGGACTGGGCAGAGTTCAAACGCTGCATCTGTGAGTGGGCCTTGCCCAAGATGCCAACTAGGTTCTCCACGTGGTGTCCCACCTCATGGGCGATGACGTAGGCTCTGGCAAAGTCGCCGCCCGACTTCAGCTGCGTCTCCATCTGCTTGAAGAACGCCAGGTCAAGGTAAAGCTTTTGGTCAGCAGAGCAGTAGAACGGTCCAACAGCCGAAGTGGCACCGCCGCAGTTCGTTTGAACGCTGTTCTTGAATATCACCAGCGTGGGAGGGGTGTACTCGGCATTGAATTCCTTGCGGAACACGGCAGACCACACATCCTCCGTGCTCGCCAAGATTTGCTTGCAGAACTTCACCTGCGCCTCCTCCTCAGGAGAGTAGGTTTGCTCCGTAGCTTCCTCCTGGGAGCCGGTCATGCTCCCAAGACCACCGGTCTGTTGAATAACGTCAAGAGGATTGCCACCCATCAGCAGCGTGATCAAACCAATGATGATCATGCCGCCTATGCCCATGCCGGCCATGGTGGCGCCGCTCATACCTCGGCGGTCCTCAAAATTCTCACTCTCTCTTCTTCCGTCAAGATCCATAATAAATAGTTTTGTTAGTTTGATGCAAAGATAATCATTTTTTACGAATAATACACATTTTTGCTTTTTTGTTTGAATTTGGAGCGTTTTTTTTCTGTTTTTGACGTTCTACAACGCCCTTTTTCTGTTATCTTGGCCAAATTTCACCCGAAAATTTGCATGTGTCCAACTTTTTTCGTATCTTCGCAACATAGTTAGAAAATCAATACTTTTCGTATTATGAATAAACACGAGAAATTCGTCATTACCATCAACCGCCAGTTTGGCACTGGCGGCCATGAGGTGGGAGCGGCCATCGCAGAGAGGCTTGGGGTGAAACTGCTCGACAAGCAAATTCTCGAGGCCGTGGCAAGAAAATTCGCCATCGACCAGGAGGTCGTCAAGAAACTCGAGGCGAGAAACATGTCATGGTGGGACGACTTCACACAGTTCTACCGCTCATACATGATTGACAACCACTACCAGGACCTCGGACCGGAAATCACCTCGCATGAACTGTTTGAGGCGCAAGCATCCGTCATCAAGCAGATTGCTGCGGAGGAGTCGTGTGTTGTCATCGGGCGGTGTGCTTTTGACATCTTCAAGGACCATCCCAACTCGCTGAAGATTTTCATTCACAGCCCTGAAGAGAAACGCATTCGCAGGATTGTGGAGAAATATGGTGTCTCTGCCGACGATGCCAAACTGATGATCGTGGACAACGACTACACAAGGGAACTCTACACAAAGACGTTCACAGGAAGCGAGTGGTATGATGCACGCAACTACGATGTGTCCCTCGATGTCAGCAAATTTGGTCTCAATGGCTCTGTGGACTACCTCATGGCGCTCGTGGGCGATGACTGACAATCCCAAAAAAACAGCCATTTATTTGCTGCTTTGATGAAATTTGTGTAATTTTGCACGAATTTTTTTGAAATCAAACCAACGACAGCATGAATATATCTCTTAAATGGCTGAAAGAATACGTTGACTTCGACCTCTCGCCGGAGGAAGTGTGTGCCGCTCTTACGTCCGAGGGACTGGAGGTGGGCGCACTCGAGGAAGTGCAAACCATCAAGGGCGGGCTCAAGGGGCTTTACGTGGGAAAGGTGCTCACTTGTGAGCCACATCCCAACTCCGACCACCTGCATGTCACCACCGTGGACTTGGGGAAGGATGCCCCGTCGCAAATCGTATGCGGAGCACCCAACGTGGCCGAGGGGCAGAAAGTCATCGTGGCTGACTTGGGCTGCGTGCTTTATGACGGAGACAAGGAATTTGTTATCAAGAAATCCAAACTGCGCGGAGTGGAGTCCTGTGGCATGATTTGTGCCGAGGACGAAATCGGCGTGGGAACAAGCCACGATGGAATTATCGTACTGCCCGAGGACGCCACCGTGGGAATGCCGGCGGCACAATACTACCACTTGGAGAGCGACTGGCTCATCGAGGTGGACATCACCGCCAACCGCGCCGACGCCCTCTCACATTGGGGTGTGGCGCGAGATTTGTATGCATGGCTCAAGCAAAACGGCTATCAGACGGCTCTCCATCGTCCTTCGTGCGACGAGTTCAAAGTGGACGACCAGTCGCTGCCCATCAAGGTGACCATCGAGCAACCAGAGGCTTGTCGGCGATATGCCTGTGTCAGCATCACGGGGTGCGAGGTGAAGGAATCGCCTGAATGGCTCAAAAACCACCTCACAACCATAGGCTTGAGACCCATCAACAACATCGTGGACATCACCAACTATGTGATGATGGCCTACGGACAACCTCTCCATACTTTCGACGCCGACATGGTCAAAGGGCATCACATCGTGGTGAAGCCGCAGCCGGAAGGCACCAAGTTTGTCACACTTGACGGTGTGGAGCACATCCTCGGCCCATACGACCTCGCCATCTGCAATGAGGAGGAGCCCATGTGTATTGCAGGTGTCTTCGGAGGAAAGGGAAGCGGTACCTACGAGACCACGCACAGCGTTGTCATCGAGAGTGCTTACTTCCACCCCACATGGATCAGGAAGAGCGCCAGAAGGCATGGCCTGAGCACGGACTCGTCCTTCCGTTTCGAGAGGGGAGTGGATCCCAACGGGATCATCTATGCTCTCAAGCAGGCGGCCATCCTTTGCAAGCAACTTGCCGGAGGCAAGATTTCCATGGATATCTGTGATGTGTATCCCAACCCCATACCCGACAGCATCGTGGAGCTGAAATACGACTACGTCAACGCTCTCATTGGCAAGGAAATTCCTGCTGAGACGGTGAAGAGCATCGTGCAAAGCCTCGAAATGGTTGTGGAGAAGGAGACCGCTGAGGCTCTCACATTGCGTGTGCCGGCATATCGCGTGGATGTGCAAAGGCCGTGCGATGTCGTGGAGGACATTCTGCGCATCTATGGATATAATAATGTGGAAATTCCTACACAGCTCAATAGTTCTCTCGTCATCAAGGGTGACGAGGACCTGAAGCACAAAATGCACAACCTCGTGGCTGAGCAGCTCGTGGGGTGCGGCTTCTGCGAAATCATGAACAACTCGCTCACAAAGGCGGCATATTACGACGAACTGAAGGCTTTCCCGACAGAGAATCTCGTGCGCATTATGAATCCTCTGAGCAGTGACCTCAATGTCATGAGGCAGACCATGCTTTTCGGTGGACTGGAAAGCATCGCCTACAATGTCAACCGCAGGAACCCCAACCTCAGATTTTTCGAGTTTGGAAACTGCTATCAGTTCGACCCGGAGAAACAAAATGCCGAAGACCCCATGAGGGCTTACAAGGAGGAGTATCACCTCGCCTTGTGGCTCACGGGTAAACGTGTCAGCGGAAGTTGGGCGCATCCCAATGAGGATAGTTCCTTCCATGAACTCAAGGCGTATCTCGACAACGTCCTCGCACGGGTGGGAGTCGCTCCCGGCCAGCTCGTGACCAAGGAGGGCGACAGCGACATCTTCTCCAAGTCGCTCGTCATGGAGAACAGGGCAGGAAGAATGGTGGTGGAAACCGGCATCGTGGCACCATCCATGCTCAAGCGAACAGGGGTGGAGCAGCAGGTGTTCTACGCCGACATCAACTGGACCGCCCTTATGAAGGTGGTGAAGAAAAACAAAGTGCAATTCTCTGAAATTTGCAAGTTCCCCGCAGTCAGCAGGGACCTCGCACTGCTCATCGACAAGGACGTGCCATTCGCACAAATTGAGCAGGTGGCCAAGGCAACGGAGAAGAAACTCCTCAAGAGCGTGGAACTGTTCGACGTGTATGAGGGGAAGAACCTGCCTGCCGGAAAGAAGAGCTACGCCGTCAATTTCATCCTCCAAGACGACCAGCGGACACTTCAGGACAAGCAGATAGAAACCATCATGAACAAACTGATACAGAACCTCAAGGCGAAACTGAACGCCGAGTTGAGGTGACATATTATTTCAACTTGAGACAAACTGAAAACAATAAGAAATGGGAAGAGCATTTGAATACCGCAAAGCGGCAAAATTGAAGAGATGGGGCCACATGGCCAAGACGTTCACAAGGATTGGCAAGCAAATCAGCATCGCCGTGAAAGCTGGAGGCCCCGAACCGGAGAACAACCCCACGCTCAGGGCCATCATCGCCAACGCCAAGCGCGAGAACATGCCCAAGGACAACATTGAGCGCGCCATCAAAAACGCTATGGGTAAGGACCAGAGCGAGTACAAGGAGATGAACTACGAGGGATACGGCCCTCACGGAGTGGCCATCTTCGTGGAGACTCTCACCGACAACACCACCCGTACCGTGGGTGACGTGCGCTCGGTCTTCAACAAGTTCAACGGAAACTTGGGAACACAAGGTTCCCTCAGCTTCCTCTTCGACCACAAGTGTGTCTTTACTTTCAAGAAGAAGGACGACATCGACATGGACGAACTCATTCTCGACCTCATCGACTATGGGGTGGAGGACGAATTTGACGAGGACGAGGAAACCAATGAAATCACCATCTATGGAGAGCCGAGGAGCTTTGGAGACATTCAGAAACACTTGGAGAGCCAGGGCTTCGAGGTGACGGGTGCTGAGTTCACTCGCATCCCCAACGACCTCAAGGATGTCACACCGGAACAGAGGGAAACCATCGACAAGATGGTGGAGAAACTCGAGGACTTCGACGACGTGCAGACCGTCTTCACCAATATGAAGCCGGCAGAGGAATAAACTCTTGAATGTCATGGCCAATCACCGTACCGTTTATACCACGCATGGCACTTGCAGCCAGTTCATTGAGGTGGAACTCGACGACGATGATGTCATTCGTGATGTTGTCTTCATTGGAGGATGCAACGGCAACCTCCAGGGAATACGACAACTCGTGATAGGGCAGAAGGCCGACGATGTGAAAAAGCGCCTCGACGGCATCAGATGCGGATTTAAGAACACCAGCTGTCCCGACCAACTATGCAGGGCGCTGGAGCAAGCACAAAGGGAGGGGGCGTGACCCCCTCTTTTTTTGTGAGGGCTGAAAGGCCACCCTCAATAGCCGTAGTCGTCCTTGGTGATGGTCTGGTCGTAGATTACCTTGCCTGAACTGTCGGAGCGGGCGATATAGCGGAAGGTGTAGCCGGCGTCCTTGTAGCGCTTGTAGGTCATGTCCTTGCGAGTGGCCTCAATCATCTCGTCGTTCAACCGGTCTTTCATCAGCTTCGCATTTTCCTCATTGTCGCTCGCACCTGTGAGACGGTAGTAGTGCGTCAGGGTGTGGGTCTTCACGTCGAATGTCAAACTGTCTAATATGGAGTTGTTGCCTTGAGGCTCAGGGCAGCGGCGCTGGGTGTATTCCTTAACCTCTCGCAGCGTACGCTCTTCCAACGACTCCTGGCAACCCACGGTCAAGGCCAGCATGCACACGATGATTGTCTTTTTCAGCATCTTTCTTCTCAATGATTGGTTTAACGATGCAAAGATAGGAAATTATTCTCTCATTACACCTTTCATCCCGCTTTTTTTCCTCTCCCTCCTCGCCTGTGTTCCGTCTGTTGCTGTATTACAGCAACAATCCTCCCCTTAGTTGCTAAAATTATTTAAAAAATGGGGGAGGTGACGGAAAAACGGAGAGAGACACGTGTTTTTTTCGTATATTTGCATTTCATAGAGAAAAACGACATGGAGCTCATCAGAAATTTTTGCATCATCGCACATATCGACCATGGCAAGTCCACACTTGCCGACAGGCTCTTGGAGCATACCAACACCATCCAGATTACAGAAGGGCAGATGCTCGACAATATGGACCTGGAGAGGGAAAGGGGCATCACCATCAAGAGCCATGCCATACAAATGGAGTATGAGACCGATGGCAAGAAATACATCCTCAACCTCATCGACACCCCGGGACACGTGGACTTCTCCTACGAGGTGTCGAGAAGTATCGCTGCTTGCGAAGGGGCGTTGCTCGTTGTCGATGCCACGCAGGGCGTGCAGGCGCAGACCATCTCCAACCTCTACATGGCCATCGATCACAACCTGGAAATCGTGCCGGTCATCAACAAGATCGACATGCCGCAGGCCATGCCCGACGAAGTGGAGGACGAAATCGTGGAACTGCTCGGATGCGACCCAGAGGACATCATCAGGGCCTCCGGGAAAACAGGCGAGGGCGTCGAGGACATCCTCCAGGCTGTCGTGAAGCGAATACCTCACCCCGAAGGTGATGTCAAGGCCCCCCTCCAGGCACTCATCTTTGACTCCGTGTTCAACTCTTTCCGGGGCATCATCGCCTATTTCAAAATTGTCAACGGCTCTATCAAAAAGGGCGACAAGGTGAAATTCTTCAACACCGGCATGGAATACGACGCCGACGAGGTGGGCGTGCTCAAGATGGACATGATTCCTCGAAAGGAACTCTCTGCCGGAGAGGTGGGTTACATCATCAGCGGCATCAAGGACGCCAAGGAGGTGAAGGTGGGCGACACCATCACCCATGTGGCCAGACCATGCCAAAATGCCATTGAGGGCTTCCAGGAAGTGAAGCCGATGGTGTTCGCGGGTGTCTATCCCATCGACCCCACCGACTACGAGAACCTACGCTCGTCGTTGGAAAAACTGCAGCTCAACGACGCCTCCCTCTCCTTCTTTCCCGAATCGTCGGTGGCCCTTGGCTTCGGCTTCAGGTGCGGCTTCCTCGGACTGCTCCACATGGAAATCATCCAGGAAAGGCTCGACAGGGAGTTTGACATGGACGTCATCACCACGGTGCCTAATGTCTCCTACATGGTGTACGACAAGCAGGGAGGATGCCGCGAGGTGCACAACCCCTCCGGACTGCCCGAACAAACCATGATCGACCATATCGAGGAACCTTACATCAAGGCCTCCGTCATCACCACGTCCAATTTCATCGGACCCATCATGACGCTGTGCCTCGACAAGAGGGGAGAACTCATCAGCCAGGAGTTTGTCAGTGGCAACAGGGTGGAGATACAGTTCTACCTGCCATTGGGGGAAATCGTCATCGACTTCTACGACAAGCTCAAGAGCATCTCAAAGGGATATGCATCCTTCGACTATTACATCTGTGGATACAGACCCTCCAAGCTCGCCAAACTCGACATCCTCCTCAATGGAGAGCCCGTCGATGCCCTCTCCACGCTCACACACCAGGACAATGCCGTCGCATTCGGTAGAAGGATGTGCGAGAAACTCAAGGAACTCATTCCAAGACAGCAGTTCGACATTGCCATCCAAGCGGCCATTGGGGCAAAAATCATCGCCAGGGAGACGGTGAAATGTGTCAGGAAGGATGTCACGGCGAAATGCTACGGTGGAGATGTCACCAGAAAGCGAAAACTGCTGGAGAAGCAGAAAAGGGGAAAGAAGCGGATGAAGCAAATAGGAAACGTGGAAGTGCCGCAAAAAGCCTTCCTTGCTGTTTTGAAACTTGACTAACTACTCCACACATCAAAGAAAATGCCATGAAAGAATTGTCGCATACCACAAGGGACATCGCAAGGGAGCTGGCGCGAAAATACAGCACCATGACACACGGCGAACTTGACACACTCGAGGGGATACTCGTGCAGAGAAAGTATGCCAAAGGAGAACTCATTCTCAAGGAGGGCGACGTGTGCAAAGAGATTCTTTACATACACTCAGGACTGCTCAGGCAGTTCTACAACAAAAGGGGAAGAATGGTCACCGAACACTTGGGGGTGGACGGCACCATCGTCATGTGCATCGAGAGCCTCTTTAGGGAGGAACCCACCATCCTGCAGGTCGAAGCCCTCGAACCCACCATCTGCTACGCTCTGCCCAAGAAAAGGCTTGAGGAGGTGGCGCTGCATAATGTGAACATACAAATCCTCTATAGGAAAATCCTTGAGGAGTCGCTCATCCTCTCACAGGTGCATGCCGACCTCGTCAGGTTTGAGACGGCTCAGGACAGATACAAGCGACTGATAAAACTTATGCCAAAGGTGGTGCAGAGAGCACCCCTCAACTACATCGCCAATTACCTGCAGATGACGCCCGAAACGCTCAGCAGGGTGCGGTCGGCCACTTTGCTCGACTAAAACTCAAGGGCCTTGAAGACTAAATCTTCAAGGCCCTTGAGGTCTTTAAGGACTTTTCCTACTGGTTGATATACAAGAACCTCTTGATGCTCTTCTTGGGGGTTTTCTCAAACTCCTCGGTGTGGATGCGGATGGAGGAAATTTTGCTGTAAGCAGGAAGCATGTCGTTCAGTTCCTTGCGGTTTTGCTCCATGATGCTTTCCAAGTCGGAGTTGGTGAAACCCATGGCCAACGCCTCGTCCAAGTCGGGATGCACCAAGCCCACCAACTTGTCGTCCTCCTGGATGACGATGCTCTCGTTCACCATCGCCATGGAGTTGAGCTTGTCCTCTATCTCCTCCGGGTAGATGTTTTGGCCGTTGGCGCTCAGAAGCATGTATTTGCTGCGGCCTTTGATGAACACGTTGCCCTCTGCATCCATCACGCCCAGGTCTCCCGTGTGGTACCATCCGTCCTTGTCGATGGTCTGGCGTGTGGCCTCCTCGTTTTTGTAGTAGCCTAACATCACGTTCAACCCCCGCACGAGAATCTCGCCCGGGATGTTCTCCGGGTCGCGACTGTCAATGCGAAGCTCGTTGTGGATGGCCACTTTGCCGCAGCTGCCAGGGACAAACTCGGAGCAGTCGGCATAGCAGATGATGGGGGCGCACTCCGTGGCGCCGTAGCCCACCGTATAGGGGAACTCAATGCGGTGCAGGAAGGACTCCACCTCCTGGTTGAACGCAGCACCGCCGATAATCACCTCGAAGAAATTGCCGCCAAAGGAGTTCACCACTTGGTCGCGGATGGTCTGGCGAACTTTCTTGCTGATGACAGGCATGCTCAAAAGCAGCCGCATGCGGTTGTTTTGGATTTTGGGGAACACCTTCTTCTTGATGATCTTCTCTATCACCAATGGCACGGCGATGATGATGGCGGGGTGGATTTCCGCGAAAGCCTTGGCGATGATGGCCGGGGATGGCACGCGGGTGAGGTAATAGACATGGCAGCCGCGAAGAAATTCATATATGAACTCAAACGACATGCCATACATGTGAGCCATGGGGAGGATGCTCAGCACGTTGTCGCCCTGCTTCACTTTGTTGCCCATCGCATGGCAGGCGAAGTCGTAATTGCTCCAGATGGCGCGGTAGGGAAGCATCACCCCTTTGGAGAAGCCCGTCGTGCCGCTCGTGTAGTTGATCAGAGCCAGTTCGTCGGGACTTTGCTCCTTGTAATACACTACGTGCTCCTGCCGGAAATACTTGGGGTATTTCTTGCCGAACATCTCGTTGAGGTGCTCGCGGGCGTAGGTCAGACGGTCGGAGCGCGAGAAGAGGAGGGAGTAGTCGGGGATGTAGATGATGCCCTCGATGCCCGGCATCTTCGTCGGGTCCACCTGCGTGGAAACCACGTCGCCGGCGAAGAGAAGCTTCGCCTCGCTGTGGTTCACAATGTTGTGTATCTGGTCGGCTGTGAACTCATGGAGGATGGGCACCGCTACGGCACCGTAGGTGAGGGTGGCGAGAAAAGCCGACGCCCAACCGGCGCTGTTGCGGCCGCAGAGGGCTATCTTGTCGCCTTTCTGCACACCGCTGCTCTCAAACATGATGTGTAGCTTCTCTATCTTGCGGGCTACGTCGTGGTATTGAAGCGTGATACCTTTGTAGTCGGTCAGGGCATCCTGGTTCCAATGCTCCTTGATGCTTTTCTCTATGAGAGAGTTGAAATTTGGTATTGATTCCATAACGTGTTGGGTTTCATACGTTTTGGTATAGGTATCTCTTGATGCTCTTCTTCGGGGTCTTGGCAAACTCCTCCTTGTGGATGACTATCGAAGATATACGGCTGTAGGCTGGCAGACCGGCGTTGAGCTCCTGGCGGTTTTGCTCCATCACATCGCAAAGGTCGATGTCGGAAAAACCGAGGTTGCGGGCCTCGTCGTAGTCTGGGTGTACCAAGGCGACAAATTTGTCGTCTTGCTGGATGATGATGCTTTCGCTCACCATCGCCATGGAGTTGAGCTTGTCTTCTATCTCCTCCGGATAGACGTTCTGGCCGTTGGAACTCAAAAGCATGTTCTTCTTGCGGCCGCGGATGAAGATGTTGCCGCCGGCGTCCATCGTGGCAAGGTCGCCCGTGTGGTACCAGCCCTCGCTGTCGATGGCCTCCGCCGTCGCCTCTTCGTTCTTGTAGTATCCCAACATCACGTTTTGGCCGCGAGTGACAATCTCGCCCTCCACGTAGGCCGGATTGCGGCTGAGGATGCGCACCTCCATGCCTTTCACTGCACGGCCGCAACTGCCCAGCGCATGTTCGTGCCAGTCGGAGTAGGCGATCAGGGGAGCGCACTCTGTCGTGCCATAACCTACGGTGTAGGGGAATTCTATGCTGTTGAGGAAGGTCTCCACTTCTTGGTTGATGGCTGCACCGCCGATGATGATTTCGTAGGCGTTGCCACCAAAGGCCTCATACACCTGCTCGCATATCTTTTGCTTCACCTTTTTGTTGATCATCGGCATGTTGAGCAACAGCCGCACAAGGTTGTTCTGAATCTTGGGGAAAACTTTTTTGCGGATGATCTTCTCGATGATGAGCGGCACGGCTACAATGACTGCCGGCTTGATGTCGGAGAAGGCTTGCGCGATGATGGCGGGGGAGGGGAGGCGGGTGAGGAAGAAGATGTGTGCACCGAAACTAAAGGGGAAGAGGAACTCCACGGCCATGCCATACATGTGGGCCATGGGGAGTATGCTCAGCATGTTGCAGTGAGGCTTCATGTGGGGGATGGCAAGCTCCTCGTGTATGAAGTCGATGTTGCCCGTCAAGGCACGGTAGGGGAGCATCACACCTTTAGAGAAACCCGTCGTACCGCTGGTGTAGTTGATCAGTGCCAACTCCTCGGGCTGGTCGGCGTAGTAGGACACATGCTCCTTGCGGAAGGCCCTGGGGTATTTCTTGCCGAAAAGCTCGTTGAGGTGCTCACGGGCGTAGGTAAGCTTGTCGGAGCGGGAGAGGAAGACGGAGAAGTCGGGGAGGTAGATGATGCCTTCCAAACTCGGCATCTGCTCGCCGTCGATGCTTTTGGCCACCACGTCGCCAACGAACAAGAGGCGGGCGTCGCTGTGGTTGACGATGTTGTGTACCTGCTCGGCGTTGAATTCGTGGAGGATGGGAACGGCCACGGCTCCGTAGGAGAGGATGCCAAGGAAGGCGACGCCCCAATGGGCGCTGTTACGACCGCACAAGGCCACCTTGTCACCTGGACGGACACCGATATGCTCCATGAGGATATGCAACTTTGCTATCTTGCGTGCTACATCATGGTATTGCAGGGTGGCTCCTTTGTAATCGGTGAGGGCGTCGAAGTCCCAATTGGAAACGATGCTCTTGGCGATGAGTTGATTGAAACTATTATTCAATTCCATTGCACATTTTTTCAAATAATGTGCAAAGATAATATCTATTTTGCACAATTCAAAAAAAAATGTGCAATTTTTACTCTTTACGGCATTTTATGTTGGAAAAGGTATGAAAAATATGACGTTTGGAACAATTTATCTCCAAAAATGACATCTAAACAAAGGCTTTCTCACCATGACGGTGGATGGTGATGTTGATGGCGTGATTGGTGACAATGAACAGCAGGATGTCGGTCAAAAGGACATAAGTGAGTTCCACGTCAAATATGAAAACCATCACGATGTTGAGGGCGGCAAACAACAAGGCGAGGGTAAGGATGGCTGCCAATGCTTGATGCTGGGTCATGCCCGAGCGCATCAGCTTGTGGTGGATGTGGTTCTTGTCGGCGTCGAAAAGGGGGCGGCCATAGCGCAGGCGGACAAGCACCACGCGAACCACGTCAAACATCGGGACGATGAGCATCGTGATGGATAGTATCAGGCCGTCCTTGTGGTAAGTCATCACATTGGGGTTGTGCATGGCGAATTTCACGAAGAGGAAGCCAAGGATGAACCCTAATGTCAGACTGCCGGAGTCGCCCATGAATATCTTGCGGTTCTTCTTGGGGTCGCCAAAGAGGTTGAAATATAAATAAGGTACAAGCACGCCCATCAGCCCGGCAATGAGTACGCAGTAGGTGTAGAGGCCCTCGCGAAGGAAACAGGCCAGAAACCCGCCAAGGGCCAAGAAAGCAAGGCCGCCGGCAAGACCGTCGATGCCGTCTATCAGGTTGATGGCATTGTCGATGTAAACGATGATGAAAACCGTCAAGGGGGCGCCGGCCCAGAAAGGAAGGTCGTGAATGCCCATGAATCCGTAGAGGTTGTTGATGTAGAGGCCGGAAGCGGGGAGAAGCACGGCGGCGGCGATCTGGACGGTGAACTTGGAACGGGCGCCAAGGCCGAAGATGTCGTCCACCGTTCCCACGGCGTAGATCAGCATCAGGCTCACCAAGAATGTGCAAGTCCACAAACTGATGGTGATGGGCTCTTCACCCGTCACCTTGTCAAGCACGACAAGGGCCAGGAGGAAAGCAAGCAGCATGCTCGGCATGAAGATGATGCCGCCAAGGCGGGGAATGGCGTTCTTGTGCACCTTTCGCTCGTTGGGGATGTCGTAGAGCTTCTTGCGCTTGCAGTAGTTCATGATTTGGGGAATCATGAAAAAACCTATCAGTGCACTCAGCACAAAGGCGCTCGCCGTGATGAGGAGATATTGTGACATCTGCAATCAACTATTCTTATCTTTATAACTCTTTTTAAGCCGATTTATTGTTTTTTATCATGAATTGGATAGTATAATTGCATTCTAAAGTTCGAAAAAGTGTTGTTTTAGCACACAAATCCGAACTATTTTGTGGAATAAGAAGTATCATCCAACATTCCGTATCCGCTTCTCGATGCTGAATCTGCAATTCAACGGAGGTCTTCTTAGCTGTTCTTCACCTCTGGCTGGATGGTTTGACAAACTCTTTGATTTGCTCTCCTCCAATAATATAAATGTCGCGGAATGACGGGCGAAGCCCATGAAAAATCGCAACTTTGTTGCGTAAACAATCACCCCGACCCTTTGATGGGTCGAGGGTACCTTAATATATGAGCGACGAGTAGGAGCGGTTGAGCCCCCTCCCGATGTCGGGAGGGGGACGGGGGG
>JAFZRU010000036.1 GCA_017619755.1 Prevotella sp. | reverse complement strand
ATCGCTGGGTAGCTACCTATGGACGGGATAAGCGCTGAAAGCATCTAAGTGCGAAGCCCTCCGCGAGATTAGAGCTCCTTCGAGGGCCGTCGGAGACTACGACGTAGATAGGGCGCAGGTGTAAAGGCGGCGACGCCAAAGCCGAGCGCTACTAATTGCCCGAAATCTTTCCCGCCGGCCGTGCCTGCAGCCGTCCTCCGGTGTCGCGTTCTTCCGAAGTCGCAGTTCTTGCCTCCATCCATGTCATCCCACACGGCGGCGCGCAGGCGTCCCGTAAGATACAATCAGGTGGTTATGGCGGCGGGGTCCCACCTCTTCCCATCCCGAACAGAGAAGTTAAGCCCGCCCGCGCCGATGGTACTGCAATGCAATGCGGGAGAGTAGGTCGCCGCCTCCTTTTCATGACAAGCCGCTCCAAGGAGCGGCTTTTTTCTTTATAGCAGCTATAGATGCTATAGAAGCTATAGCAACTATAGCCCCTATTAACATATTTTGTGCTTCTTGCTTTTCTTATATTGAAAAAATGTCTTACCTTTGCTCTCCATTCAGAATGCCGATATGATAAAATGTCAACATTGCGGGAAGCAAATTCCCTATGATGCCAATCTTTGCCCTTATTGTGGCAAATCCATCAAGCAATTCCAGCAAAAGGAAGTCTTGGAAGGCGAAGAGCCCGCCACGGCTCCAGAGGTTTCAGAAACCATCGTCGAGCCGACACCCGCGCCGCCGCCACCACATTCACAAGGCGACCGACGCTTGCTCTTTTTCATCATCGCCGTACTCGCTTTGCTGCTTATCGTTGGCAGCATCTATCATTACAGTTCCATCAAGACCGACGACGAGGATGAAGAGGAAGTGACCGACACCACGCAGGTGAAGGTGCCGGAAGAGGAGCAGTTGAAGGCGAAGGAAGGTGACAGCCAAGTGAGTTACAATCCCAAGAAGTCACAGCAGGTGGTCGTCAACGGTGAGGGAGTACGCCTTCGCTTCGGCCCCAGCCTGAAAGCCAACTATTTGAAGGATGAGAAAGGCGCCACTAAGTCGGTGAAGAAAGGCACCCGCCTGGAATGCATCGGAGAAGATGGCGACTGGTACCAGGTTGTCTATATGGGAAAGAAGTACTATATGTCGAAACAATACACCTATCTCGTTGAGTAACAAATCATTCACTCTATAGTTTATGAAATTGAACATATTATTTGCTGTAACGTGCCTTGCCGCATTGTCTTTGGGCACGACGGTTCATAGCTCCTACGAGCAAGAGTATGCCTGCATCGTTGGAGGAGGCGTCATCACTCGTTCCCACGACATCACAGATGGGAAGGATGGAGACTACAAGCCTTTTGAATACACGAAAGTAAAGGAGAATGTAGTGCAGGACCATGGCCAAAAGTGTGTCCGCACCGAGCCTGACAAGACCATTGACGAGCCGTCGCTAATGGTGAACAAGGCCAACTGCTTCATCGTCATCTCGAAAAAAGACTATTACCTCTATGTTTATGAGGCCCGTGGAAAGGACACTGTGCTGCTCGCCCGCTATGACTGCTGCTTTGGGCAGCATGTGGGCAACAAGCAGAAACGTGGCGACAAGAAAACGCCAAGTTCGTGCAACAGCCTCAAAGCCAACCCATTCGCCAATGCGTTCTACATCTCGCAGATACAGGATGCCTCGACGTGGAAACACGATTTCAAGGACGGCAGGGGCAACATCAAGGCTTATGGCGATTTCTTCCTCAGATTGGTGACCCCCGGTCACAGCGGCATAGGAATCCATGGCAGCACCAACAATGCAGAAAGCGTGCCGGGAAGGGCCAGCGAGGGATGCATCCGCTTGCGTGACGCCGACATCAAAGCTCTTAGAAACCATTATGCGCGGGAGAAGATGAAGGTCATCATCAAGGATGAGAAGGTGGATGACCTGCCCTTTGAAATCAAGGCCATGCGCAAGCAGAATATTGAGCGCAAGCGTCATTTCGACCCGGAAAAGACAGTGAACAACTAAGCTGCCATGGCTCTCAATTACATTTGGATTGCCCTCTTCGTCCTGGCCTTCATCGTCGGTATTGTCAAGTTGATCCTTGGCGACACGGAGGCCTTGCCGGCGATGATGGACTCCACGTTCACCATGTCGAAGGATGCCTTCGAGATGTGTCTCGGACTGACCGGCACCCTCACCTTGTGGATGGGACTGATGAAGGTGGGCGACGACAGCGGGCTCATCAACCGCTTGGCGCGCTTCCTCAGTCCCGTGCTGACACGCCTCTTTCCCGAAATTCCCAAAGGACACCCGGCACTTGGCTCCATCTTCATGAACATTTCGGCTAACATGCTGGGTCTCGACAACGCGGCAACACCCATGGGACTGAAGGCCATGCAGGAGTTGCAGAGCGTGAACAAGGAGAAGGACACGGCAAGCAACGCCATGATCATGTTCCTCACGCTCAACACCTCGGGCATCACCATCATCCCCATCTCCATTATGTCGTATCGCGCCTCCAACGGAGCGGCCGACCCCACCGACGTGTTCATCCCGCTACTGCTCACATCGCTTTGCTCCACCATCGTGGGTCTTCTCGTCTGTTCCGCCATCCAGCGCATCAACCTCTTCAACCGCTACATCCTCCTCATGTTTGTCGTCATCTGCACGTTTGTCGCCGCACTCTTCTCGTGCATGGCAGGGATGAACGAAACCGAAATGCAGCAGTTCTGTCGCGTTCTCACAAGCGTCATGATTGTAGGAGCCATCATGATTTTCATCTTGTCGGGATTTTGGAAGAAAATCAACGTTTACAACTCGTTCATCGAGGGGGCGAAGGGAGGTTTCCACGTCGCTGTCAGCCTCATACCGTATGTCGTGGCCATCCTCGTCTCCGTGGGTATGTTCAGGGCCTCGGGAGGGTTGCAGATGTTGCAAGACCTCGTGGCGAGGGGTGTGGAAGCCGTCGGCCTCAATTCCGACTTCGTGGGTGCGCTGCCCGTGGCATTGATGAAACCGCTCAGCGGCCCTGGAGCCCGTGGGATGATGCTTGAAAACTTCAGCCATTTCGGTGTGGACAGTTTCGTGGGCCATCTCTCCAGCGTGTTGCAGGGTTGCACCGACACCACCTTCTACATCCTCGCGGTGTATTTCGGCAGCGTGGGCATCAAGAAATACCGTTATGCCGTGAAATGCGGTCTGACGGCAGACTTCGCCGGTATGGTGGCCGCCGTATTCTTCAGCTATTTCTTCTTCGGATAACAGCAGAAAGACAAGCACATGCAGTGGACCGACAGGATTAGGCAGGTGAAAATCATACTCGTCGTGGCAGCGGTGCTCATCGCTGTCGCGTCGCTGTTCATCTCCCAATACCTTGTGCGCGACCTTTTCCTTGAAGAGCGTCACAAGATGGAGGTGTGGGCGGAGGCCATGCGGTCTCTTAACAATGCGGACGAGAACACCGACCTCAACCTGGTGCTGAAAGTCATCGACGGCAACAACACCATCCCCGTCATCGTCCTCGACAAGGAGGGGAGGGCCAGCACCTTCCGCAATGTCCGCATCGAGGCGGTGGACTACGAGGACAGCCTGAGAGTGGCGGCAAAGATGGGAGAGGCCATGCTCAAGGCGGGAAAGGCGGTGAAAATATACCTCGACGACGAGGCTTCGGGCGACTTCATCAACGTGTGCTACGACGATTCCGTCATGATCAAGCGGCTGCAACTGTGGCCATACATCCAATTAGGCATCGTCATGGTGTTTGTCGTGGTCGCCATCTTCGCCCTCCTCACCTCCAAGAGAGCTGAGCAAAACAAGGTGTGGGTGGGGCTGTCGAAAGAGACGGCACACCAACTCGGAACGCCCATCTCAAGCCTTATGGCATGGACGGAAATCCTCAAGGAGACCTATCCCGACGACGACCTGCTGCCGGAGATGGACCAGGACGTTCGCCGGTTGCAACTCATCGCCGACCGCTTCTCCAAAATCGGCTCACTGCCCGAACTGGCTCCTTGCAGCATCAGCGAAGTCCTTGGGCATGTGGTGGAATATATGGACCGCCGCACCTCGGCCAAGGTGAGTATGCGAACGGTGATGCCGGAGGAAGATGTCATTGTGAACATCAACGCCTCCCTCTTTGAATGGGTGATAGAAAACCTCTGCAAGAACGCCGTTGACGCCATGGAGGGCCAGGGTGACATCACGCTGCGCGTGGAAAAGGAAGAAGGGAAGGTGCTTATCGACGTCACCGACACCGGCAAGGGCATCCGCAAGAAAGATATCAGGAATGTGTTCACGCCGGGCTTCACCACCAAGAAAAGAGGGTGGGGGCTGGGTCTCTCCCTCGCCAAGAGAATTGTGGAGGAATACCACAAGGGGAAAATCTATGTGAAAAACTCCGAGGTGGGCAAAGGCACCACTTTCAGAATAGAACTCAAGACCACTTAGCAAAAAGAGGCCGAATACCCTGCAACACCATATTTTGCAAAGCAAAAATGGAAAAAAACAAGATTTGTTACCACTATTCCAAATAAAATTTGTAACTTTGCAGCCCAAATGCGTGGTCAAGAAAGATTTATCATCGACTTGAAGGGCATGAAGGAGGAAAAGGCTACTTTCAAGTTCGATCTCGGCAATGACTATTTCGAGGCCTTGGAGGCCAAGGATATCAATGGAGGCACACTTCAGGCACTCTTGGAGGTGAGCAAGGTGGGAGAAGCCTATCTGCTTGACTTTCAAGTGGGTGGGGTGGTCATTGTGCCGTGTGACATCTGTTTGGCTGACATGGAAGTCGAGGTGAACACCCAGAGCAAGATGGAGGTGCGCCTCGGCGATCAGTACCAGGAAGATGACGACATCGTCACCATACCCGAAGAGGATGGGACGTTGGACGTGTCTTGGCTCATCTATGAGATGACCGCCCTCGCCGTTCCCACACGGCACGTCCACGAGGACGGCGAATGCGACCCGGCCATGCTGAGAAAACTGGAAGAACTCTCTGCCAGCGACAACGAGGGAGGCGGAAGCGACCCAAGATGGCGGGGATTGGAAAAAATAAAATCAACATTTAAAGAATAACACAAAATGGCACATCCTAAAAGAAGACAGTCGAAGACTCGCACACTGAAGAGAAGAACCCACGACAAGGCTGTGGCTCCCACACTGGCCCTCTGCCCCAACTGCGGTGCTTACTATGTATATCACACCGTTTGCTCGGCTTGTGGTTACTACAGAGGCAAAGTAGCTATCGTGGTGGAAACCGCTGAGTAAGAATGGGAAAAGTCAGAGCGATCATCACCGGAATGGGGGGCTACGTTCCCGACTACGTCCTCAACAATGAGGAGTTGTCGAGAATGGTGGAGACCAATGACGAGTGGATCATGACGCGCGTGGGCATCAAGGAGCGGCGCATCCTCACCGAAGAGGGTCTTGGCACCTCCTACATGGCTCGAAAGGCAGCAAAGATGGTGCTGAAGAAAACCGGCGCCGATCCTGACAGCATCGACGCGCTCGTGCTTGCCACTTCCACGGCCGACTACCAATTCCCTTCCACGGCATCGATCGTGCTGGGAAAACTGGGATTGAAAAACGCATACGCCTTCGACTTCTGGGGGGCGTGCTGCGGCTTCCTTTACGCTCTCGACACCGCTGCATGCCTCATTGAAAGCGGTAGATGCAAGAAAGTCATCGTCGTGGGAGCCGACAAGATGTCGTCCATGGTCGATTACACCGACAGGGCCACTTGTCCCCTCTTCGGCGACGGAGCAGGAGCAGCACTCTTGGAGGCCTCCGAAGATGAGGAGGTGGGTTACATGGACTCACACCTGCGCACCGACGGCAAGGGCCTTCCCTTCCTGCACATGAAAGCCGGAGGTTCCGTCTGCCCGCCATCCCATTTCACGGTTGACCACCGTCTGCACTTCCTGTATCAGGAGGGTCGAACCGTATTCCGGTATGCCGTCACCAACATGAGCGACGACTGCGCACTCATCGCGGAGAGAAACGGCCTCGACAAGAACAACATCGCATGGGTCGTGCCTCACCAGGCCAATATGCGCATCATCGAGGCAGTGGCCAAGCGGCTCGACATGCCCATGGAGAAGGTGATGGTCAACATCGAACATTTCGGAAACACCAGCGCCGCCACCATTCCCCTCGCACTCTGGGAGTATGAGAGCCGGTTGCGCAAGGGCGACAACATCATCCTCACCGCCTTCGGGGCAGGCTTCGTTCACGGAGCCTCCTATCTCAGATGGGCATACGACGGCTATGCCGTGGCGGCGAAATGAGAAGCCTTTAAGACGTCTGAACAACAACCACACACCATCGAAACGCATCCCGATTGACATCAAGATGCGTTTTTTTGGCTAATTCAACAAAACATGCAACACAAGGCAGGATTCGTCAACATCGTGGGAAACCCCAACGTGGGGAAGAGCACGCTCATGAACCAACTCGTGGGCGAGCGCATCTCCATTGCCACCTTCAAGGCACAGACCACCCGTCACCGCATCATGGGCATCGTCAACACCGACGACATGCAAATCGTCTTTTCCGACACGCCAGGCGTGCTCAAGCCCAACTACAAACTGCAAGAGTCGATGCTCGCCTTCTCCGTCTCGGCCCTCGCCGACGCCGACGTGCTGCTGTACGTCACCGACGTGGTGGAGAATCCGGAGAAAAACATCGATTTCCTTGAAAAGGTGAAGAAGTTGAAAGTCCCGGTGCTGCTGCTCATCAACAAAATCGACCTCACCGACCAGAAGGGTCTCAACAGCATTGTGGAGAAATGGCACACGCTCCTGCCCGATGCAGAGATTTTGCCCATTTCCGCGCTCAACAAGTTTGGTACCGACCTCATTCTCAAGCGCATCAAGGAACTGCTCCCCGACAGTCCGCCATTCTTCGACAAGGAACAACTCACCGACAAACCCGCAAGGTTCTTCGTCAGCGAAATCATCAGAGAGAAAATCCTCCTCTATTACGACAAGGAGATACCCTACTCCGTGGAAGTAGCCGTGGAGCAGTTCAAGGAGGAGGAGAAAATCATACGCATCAGCGCGGTCATCTATGTGGAGCGCGATTCGCAGAAAGGCATCATCATCGGCCATCGCGGCTACGCACTCAAGAAAGTCAGCACGGAGGCGAGGAAAGCCTTGGAGAAATTCTTCGGCAAGAGCATCTTCTTGGAAACCTTTGTCAAAGTCGATAAGGATTGGCGTTCCTCAAAGAAAGAACTTGACAATTTCGGCTATAATCCAGATTAATCCCATTCCATACGAGTATGAAAAGACCTATCCTTGCCACTTTGTTCGCCACACTCTTGGTGTTGGTGGCATCAACATCCGTATTGGCCCATTCACCTGAAGGTGTCGATGACTTGTCGTCTGTTGAGCAGTACGACTATACCGTTTACAAGGGAAAGATAGGCCCATATCCCATCACTCTTTTCATCGACTTGTCGGCCACTACCAATGAATATTGCGGGTATTATTACTACAATAACAGGCCCAAGTCCAGGTTCACGCTCATTCTCAAGAAATTTGAGACCATCAACCTCCATGGCTCCATGAAGGTGGTGCTTTACGAATATACGCCCAAAGGAAATCACACTGGAACTTTCAACGGACAGTTGGAAGGTCGTGGTGATGGCTTTCAGGGGATGTTTACCAACAGCAAGGGAACCAAGTACAGGTTCTCTCTCACAGAATCTTATTAACAGAGAATATGGCATTAGTAGCAATCGTGGGGCGCCCCAACGTGGGAAAGTCCACTCTTTTCAACAGACTCACCAAGTCGAGGAAGGCCATCGTCAGCGAAACAGCCGGCACCACCCGTGACCGCCAATACGGCAAGTGCGAATGGAACGGCAGGGAATTCTCCGTCGTTGACACAGGAGGCTGGGTCGTCAAGTCCGACGACGTCTTCGAGGAGGAAATCAGGAAGCAAGTCGTCATCGCCACGGAGGAGGCCGACCTTGTGCTCTTCGTCGTGGACATCGCCACCGGTCTAACAGACTGGGACGAGGATGTGGCCCTCATCCTGAGGAGGGCGAAACTTCCCGTGCTCGTCGTGGTGAACAAGGCCGACGACTTTGACCAGTATTATGAGGCGGCCGAATTCTACAAACTCGGACTGGGCGACCCCATCTGCATCAGTGCTGCCACGGGAAGCGGCACGGGCGACCTGCTCGACGTGGTGTTGGAGAAACTCAAGGACGCCAAGGAGGATGAGGTGGAAGAGGGAATACCCCGCTTCGCCGTCGTGGGAAGGCCCAATGCCGGGAAGAGCAGCCTCATCAACGCTTTCATCGGCGAGGAAAGGCACATCGTCACCGACATCGCCGGCACCACCCGCGACAGCATCTACACCCGTTACGACAAGTTTGGCTTCGACTTCTACCTTGTAGATACCGCCGGCATACGCCGTAAAAACAAGGTGACCGAGGATTTGGAGTTCTACTCCGTCATGAGAAGCATCCGTGCCATCGAAAACTCTGACGTCTGCATTCTCATGATCGACGCCACGAGGGGAATCGAGGCCCAGGACATGAACATCTTCCAACTCATCCAGCGCAACAACAAGTCGCTCGTTGTCGTGGTGAACAAATGGGACTTGGTGGAGAACAAGGACCAGGTGGTTGTCAAGACTTTCGAGGACGCCATCAGGGAGCGAATGGCCCCCTTCACCGACTTCCCCATCATCTTTGCGTCGGCCCTCACCAAGCAACGCATTTTCCGCGTGCTTGAAACGGCGAAGCAAGTGTATCTCAACCGAACTGCCAGGGTGGGCACTTCCAAGCTCAACGAGATCATGCTGCCCCTCATCGAGGCTTATCCACCACCATCGGTCAAGGGAAAGTACATCAAAATCAAGTATTGCATGCAGGTGCCGGACACGCAGATACCCACCTTCGTCTTTTATGCCAACCTCCCGCAGTATGTCAAGGAGCCTTACCGCCGCTTCCTTGAAAACAAAATCCGCGAGAACTGGCAGATGACGGGATGCCCCATCAACGTGTTCATCAGGCAGAAATAACCAATTATGAAACCAGCCCACCTTGTCTGCACCATCGTCGCCGCCTTGTTTGTCGCATGCAGTGGAGAAATCGACCAGGAGCAACTCGTGGCCAACACGGCGTTGCTCTATTGCCAATATCTCATCGACGGGAAATACGACGACTTCGTGGCAGGCATCGACCAGCATGTCGAGCAGGCGGAAGGTTACGTGGAAGAGCTTCGCGACAACGCAAAAATGTTCGTTGTGGCGCAGGCGAAGACAAGAGGCGGGCTTGTAGGCATCGAGAAGGCCGGCGCGGAGGTGAACTCCGACGAGCACACCGCTTCCGCCTTCATCCGGCTCCATTACGCCGACAGCACCACGGAACAGGTGGTGATGCCCATGGTGGAACGCGACGGGGTGTGGCTCATGAGGTGACTCAGGGCGTGAGTTGGTCGAGATACTGGTGAAAGGCGTCGGAGTATGCCTGGGTGACGTGGATGATCTCGTCGCCGATGTATATGCAGTCGTTGCGGTCCACCTTCCTGATGCTCTTCAGCGCGACGATGTAGGAGCGGTGTACACGGAGGAACTGCTTCGCAGGAAGCATGGCCTCCACGGCTTTCATGGTGAGGTGGGTGATGAGCGGCTTGCGCTCCCCCTTGAGGTAGAACATGACATAGTCTTTCATCCCGCAGACATAGAGAATGCTGTCGAAAAGCACCTGGCGCAGTTCACCGTCCACTTTGATGTAAGCCGAGGTCGCCCCGGGCTTGCTGTCCATTTCCGCATCCTCTTCCTCCTTTCCAAACCACCTTTTCGCCTTCTCCACGGCAGCGAGGAACTTGGCGTAACGGATGGGTTTGAGAAGGAAGTCGAGGGCCTCCACTTCGTAACTCTCGAAAGCATATTCCTTGAACGCCGTGGTGAAGATGACGCGCATGGAGGGCGGTACGGCGCGTGCCAACTCCATTCCATCTACGTCGGGCATTTGGATGTCCAAGAAGACGAGGTCTGCCTGGGCCGCCCGGATGACCTCGATGGCCGCCACGGGGTCGGTGACGGCAGCCACCACCTCCATGCCGGGGGTTCGCTCCACGAAAGACTGGATGAGTTTGACGGCCAGTGGCTCGTCATCGACGATGATGCAACGCAGGATTTTCATGGGCGAAGGTCGATGGTGATGCTGATGTGATAGATGTCGTTTTCCAATGTCTGGAACCATTGGTACCTCCCGGGGTAGAGCAGTTCAAGTCGCCGCCGCGTGTTCTCCAGTCCGATGCCGGAGCCGCTGCGGTCTTTCTGGTCCTTGGGGTGGTTGGTGTTGTCGCAGGTGAATGTGAGGCGTCCGTCCTTCTCTTCCATGCTGATGTCGATGCTCGACTGCTGGGTGTTGCTCACGCCGTGCTTGAAAGCATTCTCCACCAAGGAGATGAACAGCAACGGCGCCACTTCCGTGGTGCCTTCCACGTCGAACTTCGTGGAGACTTGGGTGGTGTCGCTGCAGCGCAGGCGCATCAGTTCCACGTAGTTGGCCATGAACTCCACCTCTCCTTTCAACGGCACCTTCTCCTTCTGTGTCTCATACATCGCATAGCGCAGCAAGTCGCTTAGTTGCGCCAAGGCCTCTTGTGCGCTGTCGGGGTCGATTTGCGTGAGGCTGGAGATGTTGTTGAGCGTGTTGAAGAGGAAATGCGGGTTGATTTGGCTCTTCAGCCATGCCAGTTCTGCTTCAAGGTTCTTCGCTTTCTCCTCCTCCAACTATTGATTGATTCTTCCCACACGGATGAGATGACGGATGACCAATGCCAAGGCGATGCAGGCAACGTTGAACAGGAAGAAGACGAAGAAGCCCATGTAGGAGCCAATCCTGGCCTCCAACGGCATTCGTGAGATGAAGCGGTTGGCAAAGACCATGCCATAGTTGAGTGCGGTGAACACCACGATGTTGGACACGAAGAACAACACCATCCGCCTCTTGAAGAAAAGGAAGGGTCCCAAGAGGTAGAAGTTGAGGAAATAGAGTGCGCAGGGCGAGAAGAGCATGCCTATGAGCATCATTCCCGTCTTTCGAGCCACTTCGATGCTGTTGGAAGAGAGCCACGCCAAAAGAATGGGGATGGTGAACACCAACGCCCACGCGGCCAACTGTGCGGCTAAAACCCATGCGTCTTTCCTGTCAATTCGCTTCATATTCGTCCTTCAAGATTCCCTGCTTATGGTTCACGATGTAAAATTAGGGTTTATTTGGCAAACATGCAAATTTTCATGGAAGAAAATGGGTTTATCCTGCATAATTCAAACTGGAGTATGTCATGGTGTAAATCAAGAGGCCATCATTACTGTAGGGCATTACTTCATGTAATGCCTCACGCCAAGAAGAACAAGAAGAAAAAAAACCGCTTCGCTGATAAATAATAATAAGACGAATAAAAAATATTGGATTTCATCCTACCATTTTCCGCCATGGCATAGCTGGAACAAGTTCCGCTCTGCTAATCTGGCTTAATCAAATGGTTGTCTGCGAATGATCTGAAACGCTCACCGCTTGATAATAACGCCCAAGGGCGTGGAAAAAAAGTAATAAAAATTTCCGTCCTGTGCTGATGGATTTTGTGCAAAGACGGCCTGCAAGGCCAATGAGATACCAGCCCAGGGCAACGCCCTGGGTAAATGATAAATAACGGAGTAGATTGCGCCCTGACGGGTCAAAAGCATTATGACATCTGTAAGGCTTTTGCCCTGTCAGGGCGATAACTGGCTCACCCTCTTCCCCAGGGCGTTGCCCTGGGCTGATTGCTTTTGGCCTTTCAGGCCGTTTTCATCCGTACAGCAAGATATTTTTCGTCTGCTAATAATCTGAAACGCTGGACGCTTTGGAAAACGCCTGAAGGCGGGAAAAAGGAATGTTATCTTGACATTTCGGATGCTGAAAGGAATCTGTCGTTATGAGTTAGTCTAACGTTTTCAGATACTTTCAATTTCATCGTTGGTTTTATGATTGTGTCGAAAGATTTGAGAACCTATCCTAATGCCAAGATGCTGTGTCAATAGGAACAGAATTGATGTCGTCAGAGTGCCACTAACATCAATGAGAAACTACCATACGATGGCCTTTCCCGAATATGCCACCAGCAAAGGATGAAGAGAACTATTTTCGTCCGCTCCGACAAAGAGAATGTCGTCCGCCAACTCACAGATGTATTTGTTGCGGGTAAAGGCAGTGGCTCGCGACTGACGTGGCGACAAGGTGGTGCTGATTACCAACAAACGACCAGATTTGAGCAACGGCTCCAATGAGGTCGGAACACGCCGATACATCCCACGTGCCAGCACCAAGATGATAGGCTGATTGCCACTGACTAAAAAGTCCCAAACATCGCGTTCCAAGCGGCTGCTGAAACCACTCACCACGCAACGACCCGCGTCGCGCATCATCACTGCCCAGTCATAGCATCGAAGCACCATCTCCAAGGGGATGGTGTTCGATGCCAAAAAGGCCGTTTTCGGCAAGGAGAGCAAGGATTGATTGCCAAGGTAAGAGACCTGAGACATCTTTTTATTAGGGCTTGCCCTCTTCTATCTTCAAAGATAGATGGTAGTAATCAGAAATGAGTTTCAAGTCATCCGCCTTGGTGGGATTGCTGATGTTGGAGTAGATAAACCATCCGTCGCATTCGTGCTGCCATATCCTTCCTGGTTCGGGAGGGCGCTTTACCTTTCCAACAAGATTGTATCCGGAATGTATTCTTCCCACTTGGGGTATGCGTTCCAAACCGATTTTCCTAAGTGCATCAATGAATGTGTCAATGGCTGCACGACGCCAAATTACCGTACCATCAGGAAATGTAACCCGCATTCCCTTGGTAGTGTTTTGTACATGTTTTGTTGGAGTATGGGGCTCAGCAACGACAGGCTCTTCATCGCTTTTTACAGGTGTGCTGCTTCGAGGGGTCAGTGTTTTGGCGTCAATAATCTCGCTAATCTTGGCTTTACGGCTCAGAGCAACCCGGATAGGCTCTCCAGGATGATATTCCACCACCAATACCAAGTCTCGCTTGATAGGCTCCAAGCGTGGGGCAATGTCATTTCCCAAGGCTGGCAATATTTCCTCCTTGATGATGCCCTCTTCCAACTCTTCCACTTGACGCAGAACATCCTCGTTAAGACGAACACCTACCTCGCGAGAGTTGTCAATGATACTGTAAAGTTTCTCTAACTTCGACATAATTTTTGGATTTTAGTTATTTTTCATTCAACTCATCTCCCATACGATACTTGATGTCGTAATTGATAATGAAGTCTAATTCCTCTTCTGTTAAGCCGTAGTGGCAAGCAAGCACTTTGTCAATTTCATCGATAATGGGTTTGGACTTTACAGGATAAAATTCTCGATACTTGACAATTCCTGTAAGTTTCTGATTCCTTTCTTTTATAAGACTATTTCTGACAAAGTCATTCATAAGAGAATTAACCAGTCTATTAGATTTGTCACTATATAATAATGGCTTTATTTTGTAAAACATATCAAATCCAAGGTCTCTACAATTAGATGAAAGGGTCCAAAACCAATAAAATAGACTCGAATTAAATAAACAGATTGCGGATGACAAATCTTTCCTATCGGCAAAACAAACAGTTTTAACATGAGAAGATAAATATCCTTCAAATGATGGTTCGAAATCGGTACCTCTTAGCCAATATAGGATTGCATCATGGTAATAAAGAATGAACTTGCTTTTAAGTGAAAAGCGAGAACGATTACCAACTATTTTATTATAGATGGAGGATTCAATTGTATGAGATAATTTGAGGCAACTATCATCCTTAATAAAAGAAGATGTATACATTAAAAGATTGAAAAGGTTATATCTATTTTGCGAATACCATCGGTTATATTTTGTTGAATAGATTTCATTTGTTCTGATATTTCCTACGAAGATACAGAGGCGAAGATTAACCCCATCAAATAAATGTCCTGGTCTAAAGTCGTAGAAAGAAAACCATATACCACGAGAAAGCATATTAGTAAGTTTGTTCATTCGTGGAGTTGTTACAGAAGAAATTGGAACAATCATACCATACTTTCCATTGATATTTAAAATGGTTTTACTCCTTTCAATACAATAAGCATAAAGATTCCCACATTCAATCGTTCTATAACCATGTATCTTGTATATGTCAGAGACAGCAACGCCATTAACCTTTTTATTATACTCAACATACGGTGGATTCCCAATAATCACATCAAATCCCCCATTTCCTTGAATGATGTCATAATATTCCGCAAACCAGTGGAAAGGTTGGTGTGAACTGAACCACTCTTGGTATGTTTTAGCAGTTACTTGTGAATACATTTTTTTATTGAGCAAGTCATTGAGTTCTTTCAATGTATTTTTCAGTTCCTTCTTTGCCTGTTTGTATGTCTCCAAATTGGGTGTTTGTGTCAGTTGTACCTGTTTGAAGATGTTGAATGCTTTGGCTACAATTAAGCATTTGTCATTTACTTTTTGTTCGAACTCTTGCTTTTCAAACATATCCCCTTCCACCAAGTCTTTATCCAATTCTGCTCTTGTGGCATACCCTACGAGCGTGTTTCCGCATCTGATGTTGAAATCGATATCGGGCAGTGGCTCTAATCCGAGGTTGCTGTCACGTTCGTCCACATCCACCACAGCCACCATTTTGAGGAAGAGGCGTAGCTTGGCAATTTCCGTTGCCTCCACCATGATATCCACTCCGTATAGGTTGCGAAGGATAATGCTTTTGTAGATGAAATACCTGATGTTGGAGCGGTATTTCACATTGAGTTCTTGCAATTCGTTTTTGAAGAGATTGGGATTGCTGGCTTGCCAGTCCTGCATTCTGGTGATACACGTTTCATATAGAGGCTCCAGTATATTGAGAGCTGCAAAAAGGAAGGCTCCCGAGCCACAAGTGGGGTCGAGGATAGTGATTTGCTGTAGGGCGTGATAGAAATGCAAAACGAAGCGATGGTCATCGGTGGTGGCGAGGAAGTCTTGAACAAACTGCCGTATGTCAAGGTTGTATGTGATGAAGTCATTCACCTCGCAGATTTCCCCATGCTCAATTTTCGCTTTGATGTCGCTGTATCGCTGCAACCTTTCCACCGTTTCCCTCCAAATCTCTGTTGGCAGAGCCCATTTCTCAGGAGTCCGCTCGTTCCATCTGCTTCTACGTTCTAATAGGTTCGGTTTTGTGGTGTCGATGCCTATGGCGATGTCGTCTGGTATGGGTATGTCGTGCCCTTTCTTCACGGCATCGAAGATGTATCGGTCTCCACTCTGCTGTAGGAATAGCCACACTGCACCATCGGCAAGGAATGGTTTTTCGTCTGCTTTCTTGGTGGCGTCCATGAGGAACGGCACGATGGTATTTCTTCCTATGTATTCCGTAATGTCCTCCTTGGTGTAGTAAGCCCCCATTTGTGCCCGATCGTTGATATACTGCTCGAAGATGTATCCCAACACGTCGGGGTTGATGTCCTTTCCCGAAGCTGTGAGCCTGTCGTCGAGGTGCCAGTGCCATTGGTCGAAGAAAGTGAAGAGGCTGATGAAGGCTTCATCTTGGATGTCAATGTTAGGGAAGCGGCTTTCCAGTTCGTGGATGTCGAACATCCCCCCGTTGAGGTATGGTATTCGACCATACTTTCTCATAAAGTCCGGGTTATGCCTTGGTGAGTTGAGGCCGTCGTGGAAGAGGCTGATGAGGAACCCTTTATAAAAGGTGTAAAATTTTCCTTTGCCCTGCTCTTTCCTTACCTGTTCCAATTTCTCTCTCAGGTAGTTGTTGTTTAAGGCGAGGAAACCTTTCTTTTGGATGAAATAGCAGAACATGAGGCGGTTGAGCATGACAGAAGCATACCATTGTTTGTTTCTGTTTTTCTTCAACTCCACATTGTCTTCAATGCCTGAAATGAACTTGGCAAAGTTGGCATGCTCTTTTCTGAAGCCTTTGTAGAAATCGCTTGTGATTTTGTCGGAGTTGATGATGAAGGCACCTTGCACCCGCTCCTTCACGTCCATGATAGTGGTCGTCTCGTCAATGGCGAAGGTGAAATTGTCCATTTTTTCCAAGAGGAATTGTGCTTTCTCCGCTGTCTTGTACTCCACAAGTACCAAGTCACGTTTCTCCACCTTTTTCACTGGTACCACCCAGAGGTGGTGTTCGCTTCCCGGTTTGTGGAAAATACATATATAGTCATTGGCCTGCCTCCTCAGTCTGGTGTCTATCTTTTTGGCGGTTGATGAAGTAGGTATTTTCTCCACTTGGCATGTTAGTACTTGGAAGCCGCTTCTAACTGCTATTTGTGAGAATTGAAACGTTACGCCCTCTATGTCGAGGTCGAAGTGTGTCTGCCCCTTTGTGTTGTCCCATCCCATTTCCCGGATGAATAGTTCCTTGAAAGAGGCATTAGAAATGTGTTGAATGAAAATTCGTTTATTCATCATGGCTGATTGTTGGTTTCTTGATTGTCGTTTTTGTATGCCATTCCCATGGAGCAGATGATGGTGGGGTCTTTGTGCTCACTTTTTTCTTTGTCGATGCGGCAAAGTGTGCCGTTCTTTCTCATCTCCAGCACGGTTTCTACAATATCGTCGTTTTCTGATATGCGGAGCATCCTTCCGAGGATGTTCTTGCTGCTTTCTACAAACTGATAGTTGTAGATGTCGTCGATGGCCAGTTTGAGTTGTTGGCGTTGCTCTTCTGAAAAGAAGAGGGTGGGGGGCTGGTTGTAGTAATGCTCCAAGAGGTCGATGATGCGGTATCGTGTGCTGAAGCGGTTGCCGAGGATGCCGCTGACCCCGGTGTCCTCTTGCTTGCTGCTTTCCACGGCGTTTTTCACCAATTCAAAATGGTTGTCGAGGGGTGGCAGTGCCGGCTCGTCTGCACTGCAAGCGAGGGCTTGCAGAATTTTCTTTTGCGACTGACTGATGACCTCTCCTTTGGAGTTGCACCAAGTGAGAATGTCGAAGTCGTTGTAGGTTTTGAGATAGGTCACCACGCCATCGTGCATGTTGTCGGTGGCACGCTTGGTGGAATAGATGACATCGGGAAGTTCAGGAATGATTTTCTTGAGCTTGGGATTGGCATCGGTGGCATTCTTCCATATTTGATAGGCCATGGAAGCCAGGTCCACGTCGGTGTCTTCCTCGTCGTCGAGTACACCACTTTTCTCGTTGTACATGTCACGTAGGTTTTTCTCGTTGCCTTCGAAGAAAACCTCGTCGCTTCCCACGATGCTCGCGTTTTGGTTGATTCGCTCGTTGAGTCGCTTGCGCAGGTTGATGATTTCCTCCACCTTTTCTGCGGGGAAGAAGGAGTAGCAGAAGATTTTCTCCGCTTGCTGTCCGATGCGGTCCACACGCCCGGCCCTTTGTATGAGGCGGATGATGGCCCATGGCAGGTCGTAGTTCACGATGACGTGGCTGTCTTGCAGGTTTTGTCCTTCCGACAGTACGTCGGTGGCCACGAGGATGCGTAGTTCCTTTCCTTGTACTTGGGCGTTGTTGGATTTTGGTGAGAAGCGTTCCACAATGTCTGTGGGATTGACACTGGCACCGGTGGCGCGTTCTAATTGTTGAAAGCCTCTCTTGCGCAACTGTCGGTAGATGTAGTTGGCGGTGTCGGAATATTGTGTGAACACCAACACTTTCTCACTGCCATGTTGATTGTTGAGCAGGTCCTGCAGTTCGTTGAGTTTCTGGTCGGTGGAGGGGTTCCATTTTCCACAGAGCTCAATCATTTGTATCAGTTTTTGGCAGTCTTGTTTGAGGTGAGTTTTGAGCGAGCGTTTGAAATAGGTGGAGTTGATCCACGCCACGTTGTTTTTCTCGCTGAGGATGTCGTAATAGGCTTGCGCTTTCTCCATGTAGACTTTCATATCGGTGGGGATCTCAATCAGCCCGTCACCTCCCATGCGGTCTTCCTCGTCGTTGTCGTGGTCGAAGATGTCGTTGATGTCCTCGTCCTCAATGAAGGTGTCGGGCAGGTTGTTTTCGTCGCCGATGGGCAAGGGCAGTTTGTGGTCGATGGCATGTATGAAGACGGCGTTTCTCAGGATGTGCCGGTAGAGGGTCAGCAGGAAGGCGAAGCCGCTGCTGTCAATACGCTTGAAGAAGGTGCTTTTGCAGAAACCCATCATACGCAGTCCGGCTCGGGAGAGGTTTTCCAACAGTTGTTTGTCGGCTCTCGGGGCATTGGTCGTGGCATCGGGGTTTTCATATTTTGACAACCCATAGCGGGGCAGTTGTAAGTCGCCCATCATATCCACCATTTCCTTACTATAGAGACGACTGTATTGGTCGCCATCCACTGTTTTGAACTTGATGGCCTTGGGTTCCCGGTCAGGGAAATAGTTGCGGCGACCATCCCTGAACTCCAGGTATTTCCTGCCATTCTTCGGATCTGTCTTCGCGTAGTTCTCCTTGATGAACGTCCGTGTTCGACGCACAAGGAAGAGTTTCATCAAATCCATCCAGTCGTCGGGGAACGGGCTTTTCTCGAAAGCCTTGATGCTCCTGATGAAGACCTCACTGTGCTTTTGCAGGAAAGCTCGCTCGCCACCAAGGTCGCGGATGTATGCCTCCGGGCGGATGCCGAGGTCATCATCTTCGCCAATGAAAAGACGTAGTTGTGAGGCAAGGTCGGAGAAGTCTTTGTTGTAGGGGGTGGCGGTGAGCAGCAGCACTTTGCAGTCTTGGTGCTCAATGAGCGACTTGATATTTTGATAGCGCTTTCCAGAGGAGTTGCGTAGGTTGTGGCTTTCGTCCACGATGACGAGGCGGTAGAAGCGTGCGCTGTCCACATCGATATGTTTTGCCATGGAGATGATGTCGGCCTTCAAGTCATAACGCTTGCGGTATTTGTCCCACATCTCTTGTAGGTTGGCAGGGCAGATGATGAGTGTGCTGCTGGCAAAGGTCATCTCATAAATCTTGGCGATGGCACAGGCGGTGATGGTCTTTCCCAATCCCACCACGTCTCCTATCATGGCTCCACCACGCTTGTCGTTGTTCAAGTGGCGGGCGGCTATCTTCACCGCATTCTGTTGGAAATCAAACAGCTCGTGTTGAAATTGGGGGTCAAGGGTGAACTCTTTGATACCAGAGCGGGCTTCGGCTGAAAGATGATAGGCTGCTTTCAGGTAGATGTAATATGGGGGGATGATTTGTTCTCCCGCCCAACTGTTGTCTATTGCATCAATCAATTCCTTGGTGATGTCTATGCAGAAACGGTCGTTCCAACGGTCGTCGAACCAGTCGGCGAGTTTCCGGGCATTGTCACTATCGCTAAACTCCGCATTCAATTCACCTTGGTGGGTCAAGCCGGAGTAGGTGAGGTTGCTGCTGCCCATGATGGTTTGAATCTTATTCCAATTGTCATTAGGCCGATGAGCAAGGTAAAGCTTGGCATGGAGGGGTTCAGCCACGTAGAGTTTCACGCAAACCTTGTCTTCTTTCAATTGTGCTGACAGGCGGCGCAAAGTCCATTCATCTTCTTTCGTGGGCAAGCCTATCAGTAACTGTTGCTTGAAGTCACGAGCGATGGCCAATTTGCATTGGCGGGCATAGCTGGAATCGGGGGGCGTATGTTCTGAATAAAGGAGACGAACCAACTCGCGGTTGGGTTGATGCATACCAATAAGAAGACGGCAGCAGCGGAATTTCTGCTCACTACCCTCATAAACGTAGTCACCTGGGATGTCGTTAATGGGATTGACTACAAGTCTCCAACCCCGAATGTTGAAATAGCCTACACAAAAGTCAACTCGCTTCACACCTACATTGGTGATGATGCCTTGAAGACCTTCGGTGAACTTCACTTCAATATTGTCGTATATTCTTGCCATTTGAAAGATATTGTGTGTTTTTATGCGGCGACTTGTGGATGAATCATAACTTTTTTCACTGCAAGATGATGGAACTTTGGATTGATTGTTGGTACTCTGGAAATACAGAGAATTTATTCGTCTCTTCGAGAGAGATGGATAAAATTTTAAGTCGATGATATAAAAATGGTTAGAATCTCCTACTGTACATTTTTATAAAATCTGTTTAGGAAAAAATCAAAAATTCGGACTTTTTGCGTATGTTTCAAAATTAATGACGAATTAGGAAAAAAGTCATTTTACGACAAATAAGACCGAAATGTCAACCAAAAACTTGTTTTTTTAAGATGAAATTGCGGATTTTCAACAAAAATGTGTATATTTGTACCGAAATCCATCTCTCTCGAAGAGATAGACTGCTTTTGCTAAACATTGTTTAGCAATTTTTTGTGGCTTATACGGTGGCTTTAATATTTGCGTCAGCAGTTTTTCTTGTTTTCAGGTTTCTGTGTTATGCGTTATGTGTCGAACATTCACCCTGGCGGGCGAGCGGATGGACATAAAGTCCACCCCTTCATACACACCAGGCCTTTTGGTTTTAGGAATGCATAAAAGGATTTCCCTATGGGAAGGATGGGGTTCTTGGCTTTAGGACGAAACCCGTTTGAAACCAACTTTATGGCTCGGATTCAAGGCAGTTGCTACGGATAGATGCAGATATTATTTTCTTTTCTTCCCTCTTCATCGTTTTTTTCGTAACTTTGCACTCTGATAGCGAAGGTAGGCTGCACCTCAGCATAGCAAGCAAGCTTGTCTCTGCATTCGGTTTGCACTACCTTTGCACTTATATTTCTTATCATAATAACAATGAAGAAAATCACTACTATCCTATTTGCATTGGTTGCAGCCTTGGCTGTCCAAGCCGGAGACATCACCGTGACCGTGAGCGACACTCGCTATCAGAAGATAACGGGGTTTGGTGCCGCCGCTTGCGATGGTGCCATGTGCCCCTTTGGCAACGACACACAACCTGTAAAACTACTCTACGGCCCCACTTCAAAAATCGGGCTGAACATCATGCGTATGGAAATCTCGCCCAACTTCGTTGGCGACGTGGTCGTACCGGAATGGGGCTACTGGGACACCCCTTACGACTGGAAAGGCTCACTGCCGTCGGCCAAGATTGTCAAGGAGCGTGGCGGCATCGTCTTCGGTACGCCATGGTCACCCCCGGGGGAATACAAGACCAACGGAACGGCACAGGGCGGCAACGCCGAAGACCAGGGCTATCAGCGCGGACAGCTTCGCGAAGACTGTTACGACAAGTTCTTCCCTTGGCTGAACACTTTTTTGGAGTATATGAAGACCAACGGTGTCAACGTTGACGCCGTGTCCGTCCAAAACGAGCCCGACTGGTGGGTGAATTATTCCGGATGCCTCTACACACCCCAGCAGCAACTCAACCTCGTCAAGAACTATGCCCACATGCTCGACAGGAAGAAATACAATGGAGTGCGCCTCATCAGTGCCGAGCCTCTCGGCTTCGACCCCAGTTATTCCAACATGCTGTTAAGAGACCAGGTGGCACGTGACCAAATCGACATTGTTGCCGGACACATCTATGGCCATCCACCACTTGGCAACTTGAAGAGCGCCGCCGTCCTTGCTTCACAATACGGCAAGGAGGTGTGGATGACGGAGCACTCCGTGACCGAAAACGTCAGCCGCCTGCCCAACTGGCATGAGCAACTGCTCTTTGCCGAGGAACTGAACGAATGTATGCTGGCGGGCTGCACGGCTTACATCTACTGGTATATGCGCGCCCACTGGGCCTTCGTAGGCACGGGAGAGTCGCAGTATAATCCCGGCAACACCAAGAACGCGTTGCTCCCTCGCGCATACGTCATGTCGCACTTCTCCAAGCATGTCACCGGCTCCACACGCCTTGGCACCACCGCCAGCGTCACCACCGGCACCAACTCGGCTTTCGAGACATCTGCCTACATCAAGGGGGACTCCATTATCGTCATGGCCATCGACACCACCAAGAACGCCAATAACTTGAAACTCAAATTGCCCTGCAAGGTGAAAAGCGGCATTCACCTGCTGTCAACGGCCAATGATGCGCTCTTGCAGGAATTGCCCATCAACATCAGCCAACCAGTGAGTGAATTGACTGTCACCACGCCGGCACGCAGTCTGAACACCTATATCTTCATCATCGACGACGGCCCGGGACCCTATCTCGCCGTATCCGAGGATGGAAAAACGGCCACGTTCTACCTTGACGACAAAAAGAGCGAGCGGACGGGGACGGTGATTGGCCTCGATGCCTATGAAGGTCTCGACACCAGCGTGGCTGCCGGTGTTACCAACGTGGTCTTCGACCCGTCGTTTGCCGATGCACGACCCACAAGCACCTACAAGTGGTTCTTCGGGATGAGCAACCTCACCACCATCGAGGGGATGGAATATCTCAACACCTCCGAGGTGACGACGATGCGGAGCATGTTCAACAAGTGTTCCAGCCTCGTCACGCTCGACTTGAGCACCTTCAACACCTCCAAGGTGACGAACATGGCGGGCATGTTCAATGATTGTGCCAAACTCACTTCCATCGACTTGAGCAGCTTCAACACTTCGAACGTCACTACGATGGAGAACATGTTCATCAGGTGCTACGGCCTCGTCTCACTCGACGTGAGCAACTTCGACATGTCGAAAGTCACCAACACGAGTTTGATGTTCAACAACTGTAAGGGTTTGGAGAGCTTTGCCATCAGCGGCACAATGGGCAAATTGGACGCCAAGGCTTGCAACGGCGTGGGAACGGAGAAGGCCCCGTGTTTCATCTCCGCCCCCAACAGCTTCGACTTCGGCGTGGAAACAGTCGGCAGCTTCCAATGGAAGGCGGGATGGTTCTACATGTATCCGTTGGGCGACGTCAACCATGACGGCGACGTGAATGTGGTGGACGTGACGATGACCGTGAGCCACATCCTCGGTCAGTCTGCGGACAACTTCCATATCGAGAACGCCGACATGAATGGTGACAACGTGGTGAACGTCACCGACGTGATGTTCATCGTGGACCTCATCATGCTTAACGCCTCATGATAACAAGGATAAAAAAGAAATAGTGGGCGGCACTTGCAAGTGTCGCCCACTATCGTGAATGGATGTGTCGTTACCTGACGATGACCTTTCGGGTGCTGCCGTCGGGAGCGACGATGATGTTGAGGCCTCTTTGCAACTGCTCGCGCTTCACGCCCTGTGGGCTGTAGATGCCCGCCGGGAGGGTGGGGGTGTGCAGTTCTGCGATGCCTGAAGAGCCGGTGGTGTTGACGCGGCACTCCAAGAGGAGGAACTCGTCAAAGCCAGTGCCGTTGTTGATGAAGCTGATGACGTGGTTGCCTTGCTTGCTCACCTCGAAGTCCAGTTCACGCAACTGGGCGGCGGAGAGGTTGGCGCCGGTGCTGCCCGCCGCGTTGGGCGTGGCGGTGATTGCCTCGGTGGTGGCCAAGATGGTGTTGTCGGGGCCGATGATGCGGGCCTTGTATTTAGGCTGCTCCTTCCAAGCCGCCATGGCGTAGGTGAGGCGGTAGGCTCCCACGTCGAGCGTGAGAGGATAGGCCGTCTGGCGGCCATACTCGCAGCTGTTCACGCGCCAGTAAAGCCCTTTCCCTTGATAGCCGGTGAAGCCGGCAAAGGTGCGGGAGCCAGAGCCGTAATCGCCCGGGTATTCATGCACGGCGTTGTCCTCTTGCACGACGCACCATCCCGGAGGAATGGTGCCTGCCAGGACGTTGGTGAAGTCGAGGGCATAGACCGCCGACATGTCGGCATAGACGGGTATGATGGTTACGTTGTCGTCGGGCATGATGAAGCTGTTGTCATCGGATATCACCACGTCGCCGTGCACCACCGTCCAGCCCTTCAACTCGTAACCCTCGTCGGGCGTCGCCGTGAGGTGTACCGTCTGGCCCTCGGCGGCGGAGTCCACGTCAGCCGTCACATAGCCGTGCTCCGCTTGGCGGATGGTCACGCCGAAACGCTCCTCCTCCACGTCGGCCGGAGTATAAACCACTTGGTCGATATACATGCCGATGCCGTTGGTGTTGTTGATGACGAGGGTGTTGTCGCCCTCGTTCAGCGTGGTGGTGAAGACGGCCTTGAGCCACTGGTTGACGGCGGTCTTCGGGCATGGCACCGCCTGTGCCGTGCCGTTGACGCGGACGGAGAGGTTGCCGGTGCGCTGCGTGGAGTTGTAGCGGATGGCGATGCGGTATTCGCCGCCCTCGCGAAGCGTGAGTGTGTGGCGCAGGGAGCCGGAGGTGTTGCTGCCCATGTCCATGAAGCCGTTGCCGGCATGCCCGCGGACGGAGGGGTACCACCCGTAGGGGTCGGTCACGCAACTCTTGATGCTCTTGTAGTCCATGTCCTCCGCCTCGATGATGATTTCGCCGTGGTAGGCCTCCGGCTGTTTGGGCAGGTCGGCGGAGAGTGGTGTGTCGTTGAGCGTGTCGCCGCCTTTCGTGATGCCTTCGCCCGCGCAGTTGATGGTGACATCGACCGGGCCGTTGTGTTTCAGGGAGAGGGTGAAGATGCCGCTTTCGGCGTCATATTCCGCCGAGGCGTTGGCCGTGGCCTGCACGCGCTTGGTGAGTTTGTAGGAGGGCTGTGCTGTCACGCCCGTGACACGTATCTCGTCGAGCACCATCGCCGTGGTGTCGTTGCGGTAGTTGTTGAGATAGAAGTCAATGTGGTCGGCATGCTCGCGTATCGTTCCGCTGCTCAACTTGCCGAAGGTGAGCAGGAGGCTGTCGCATGAGTTGTAGAGGAGCGGGATGGCGGCGGAGGCCGTCTTCTTGCTGTTGAGGTAGGTGTAGGGGGTGTAGGCGATGAGCTGGTCCTTCATCCTTGAAACGTAGAGGTCTCCTTTGCTCACCTCGGGGTATTGCTCGTTGAAGTCGGCCACCTTCTTGGTCTGCGTGGACCACCGCGAGGTGTAGTTCGACTTCTTCACCTTCACCGGGACGGCGTTGGCAGCGTCGTCGTAGAGGCCGATGACGAGCGGGATTGCGGCGTAGCGGCCGGTCTTCTTGAAATAGCAGAAATTGTCCATCCACTGCCCGTTGCCACGGTTGAAGGGGTCGTCCTGTTTGTAGATGCCGTCGTAGAGGTTGCCCCAGGCGGCGTATTTCTGTTCGTCGTTTCCGCTGTTGACATCGTTGATGACCACCACCTTGGTCTTTCCCACCACTTCCTCGCGGGTGGGGATGTAGATGGTGCCGTCGATGACCTTGCGGAACATGTCGATCCAGGCATTGCGGAAGCCGGAGAAAGTGCCCCAGTTGCGGCGTGAGTAGCCCTCGACGGTGGAGTTGTTGAGGTTTTGGAAGTCCTCCGTCCAGATGAGTTCCGGGCCATCCCACACTGCGCCTCCGTTGACTGCCGTCTGCTCCATCACGGTGCCAATGCCGGCGGCCACGGGGTATTTCTTGCCGTGGTTGTCGCCCAAGAGGGCGTCGAGCGCGCCGTTCCATCCGCAGTTGTCATACCTCACGCCGTAGTTCTTGGCCAGGCCGGAGAAGAAGGGGCCGAAGGTGACACTCTCGTTGTTGTAGAAGCAGGAGGAGGTGGTGTATTTGTACAGCCACAGGATGGCCTCGGGGTGCTCCTTGCAGGCGGCCAAGAGGTCTTTGTTGCGCTTCATCATCCCCATGGGGTTGAGGGGATGCGACCAGATGTTGCCGCAGAAGGAGACGGTGAGGAACCCGCCATACTGGTGGGCCATGTTCACCAACTTGGCGAAGAGGGCGATGCGGGAGGTCTGCGTGCTCGAACTGCGGTCGTTGGGTTCGTCGAAGCCCCAGAACTGCTCGGCGTAGTTCCAGCCCAAGAAGTTGGGATAGCGTTTGTAGAAATATTCGAAGGTCTCCAAGTCGTCGTCCTGGATGTGGGTGTGCCCTCCGCTGGCCGGCTGGCAGGTGAACCACAGTCCGTTGTGCTGGCAGACGGTGGCCCACGACTTGTAGGTGCGCACGGCGTTCTGCGGCATCTTATAGACATTCTTCTCCGTGTCGTACTGGCAGGAGAGCGAAAGGTTCATGCAGACGTAGGGCTTTACGTCGTCGGGGATGAGGTTGATGATCTTCTGGGGATCGGCCTTGTTCCACACGTCAATGTGGATGAGCCAGAGGGGGTGTTTGGAGTCGATGGGGCGGCGCGACTGTCCTTGGACGCCGACGACTGTCAGGAGCAGGGTCAGGGCGGCCGCTGTGCGAAGAAGGATGCTTTTCTTGATTGTCATGACATGTTGTTTGAAAAAGGGCGGGCAAGTGTCGTCCTTGCGCACCTGCCCGCCCCTATTGGGTAAGAGGGGTTATCGTTTAATTACTTTCTCAACCCTTACTGTTCCGTCGCTCATGAACTTCCTGACAATCATCACGCCCTTCGTGGCGTTGAGGATGCGGCGTCCATTGAGGTCGTAGAGTTCCACTGCACGCACCACGGCGGGCTTGGTGGCGTTCTGCTCGATGCCGTTGAGGACCTCCTGGTAAGCCTGGCCATAGTCGTAGCCGTCAACGGGGGCTGCAATGAGGAGTCTCACGTCGTTGAAGAAGGTGTGTGAGCTCGGACCGCCGTTGGCGCCGATGGTCACGATGCCGTCGAGCACGACGACGTTCTCAATCACGGCGTTGGCATAGGGGAAGGACTGGCCGATGCCCGGGCATTCGCCCATCTGGCCGTTCTCATACTCCGGAACGTCGGAGGTCTTGGCGTAGATGTAGCTGTCCTCGAAGTTGGCCTCGTCATCGTTCATGCGCTCGCCGAAGCCAATCTTCAGCGTATAGACGCCCACGGGCAGGTTGGTGACGGTCTGCTCCACGCGGTAGCTGCTGCCCCAAGTCTGGAACATGCAGTCCTCGGCAATCTCATTGGTGCCACGCGGCTGGCCCCAGCCCACGCTCAGACCCGGACGGCTGTAGCCCTCGGGAGTATCCCAACCGGGAACGTTCTCGGAGGTGAAGTTGGTGTTGTCCTGCTGCTTGTAGATGTTCGGGTTCTTCACAAATACGGTCATGTCGTAGGTCGGAGTGGTGACCTCGAGGGTGTTCTCGTCCACCGTCTCGGCGAAGAGCTGGTTGGCGGGATCCTTCAGTTGCTCGTAGAGAATGACCTTCAGCTTGTTCTGGATGGCTGCTGCCAAGTCGTCGTCGTCGAAGAGGGCGTTGTTGGCGGCCTTGATGAGGGCGTCGTCCTCAGCCACGCCGAGGCTCTTGAGGGCCTCTGCACCCAGGCGGAGTCTTTCAACCAGCACCTTCACACCGGTGTCGGAGGTCTTCGACTCTCCCTCGGTGAAGAGCAAGCCGGTGGTGTTCACCAAGTCTTGCAGCTCGTTGATGGCGGCCTGCAGTTCGGCGTCGTCCTTGATCTTGAGGATGTTGTAAACCACAACGGGGGTCTCCTCGCCCGTCTCCGGATCCACCTGGGTGGACTGCTCCTTGGTCACATACTTGGCGGCGACAGCCTTCAAGTCGGCGTAGAGCGTGGTGGCGGCAAATTTCTTCTCGGCGTTGTTGTCGAGAATCTCCTGTGCCTGGCGGGGCAGTGGGTCGTAGGTGTCACAGAGGGCGCGGTGGTCCTTCATGCTTTGAGCGGCGGCGTCGAGCACGGCGGCTGCCTCACGGTAAGCCGACGGAGCGGTGTAGCTGCTGCCTTCTGCCTCATACTTCTCGATGGCGGCTTTCAGGGCGTCGTAGGCGGGGCCGTTGAAACGCTCGTCGGAGTTCTCCTCCAGGGTCTTCTTGGCATTCTCCAAAGCGGTGGCCAAGAGCTGGGTCTCCTCGATACCGGCTACGTTGGGCACGTACCTCACACGCGGGTTGGCAAGAAGCACCTCGTTGAAGCTGCCTTGGTCGCCGTTCTCGCCGGTGACGGGAATCCATCTGAGTTTGTAGTTGCCATCGGCCTCGGGGATGAACTTGTCGTCGAAACTGGTGGAGCCGTTGACGGCGGAACCAGTGTTGCCGTTGACGTTGGGAGTGGTCTTCACGATGGTCTCATAGAGAATCTCATCGCTCTCGTTCATGATCTGGAACTTCATGTGCGTGCCGTTGTCCTTCCAAGCGGCGGCGTTGAAGTGGATGTTGTAGCGCTTGCCAGCCTTCATCGGAAGGGCGTATCCCTCCAGACCACCATATTCCACATAGTCGCTGCGGAAATAGAGGGCCTTGGTGAAGTCGCCACCGGCGGCGAAGTCAAACAGACGGGCGCCGGAGCTGTAGGTGGTGGGAGCAAGACGGGTCTCTTCGCCGAAGATGACGAGGTAGCCCTCGGGGATGCCGTTGTTGGAGGTGGAGGCGAAGTAGTCGGGCAGGATGTCCTCAGGCACGTCGTTCGGGTCGAGGTTCACCTTGCCAACGTTGATGGTCCAGATGGAGTCACCGAAGATGGAGTCGTCGAGGCGAAGCTCCGGATAGATCTTGGACACTTGGATGGTGTACTCGCCATCGGCCAGGTCGCCGGTGGAGGTGCGCACGAGGGTGATTTGCTCTGCGAAGCCCGTGGCGGGGTTCACGGCAAGCTGCTCTCGGTTGAGCTTGGCGTCGATGGCCTCGCAGTCAACTGGCTTGTCGAAGGTGAGCTTGATTTCGCTCAGGCTGTTAGGAAGGTTGAAGGAGCCTTCTTCCGGGTCGGCCTTCATGATTGTCGGGGTGAGGAAGGCGTAGGGATAGCCCTCGTTGTCCTCGATGTCGATGTTGTAGGTGGCGATGCCGGTGAAGTTGTTCACGTCGCCGCCGGGGCCGGAGGTGTAGATGAGGTGATAGGCGGCGTCAGAGGGGTTGGTGAAGGTCACTTCCACCACGTCGTCCTCGTTGACAGCCTCCTCAAGGAAGACATAGAAACGTCCGTCCTCGAAACCTTCAATGGAGTAGAGAGGCATGTTCTCGCCGTTCACTTTCACCGAGGCGGTGCCGTCGGGGAACATCAGGCGCTTCCTGCCGCTTTGCTTCACCAACTCGGGGATGTTGGTCTCGAAACCGAAGTCAACCTGGACAACGTCGTTGCTGAACTCGGCCACAGTGCCATATTTGTACACCTCGAACTTGATGTTGTCAAAGAAGAAGTCGATGTCATTGGCCTTGTCCTTGGAGAGGTTGAAGGCGATGGAGTGCATGGTGCCCTCACCTGACTGCTGAGCGGTAATCTCGCCCTCGAAGGTGTAAACCTGCCACTCGGTGGTGAAGTTGGGTGAGCCAATCATCTCATAGTGGATGTAGTCGCTGGGGTCGCGATGAGCCTGTGTGTCGGCTGAAGCGTCCATGCTGGCACGATAGGCAAAGGAGCCACGATACTTGGTTCCTTCGGGGAGTGTCTCCGGCAGGTTGATCCAGAACTGTGCGTCCCAGTCCTGAGCAGCCCCTGCTGCGGAGTGCACCATGATGCCGCGGCTCTCATCGACACCCACGCCGTCGGTGATGACGGAGGGGAAGGGAGCGCTGGCGTTCTCCTTGGAGTAGAAGCAACTCACGTCGTCGCCTTCCAAGTCGCCGTTGGTGATGAGGTCGGTCCAACCTACCACCTGGGCCTTGCCTTGCTTCTCAAGCTCCATCTTGGTCACGGTCACGTTGGACCAGTTGGCACCCTTGATGGCATGGAGGTGAGCGAAGCCCTTGTCCTTGGTGATCTGCTTGAGGTCCACGATGTAGTCGTTGCCGTCTATGGTGAAATAGCGGTCGGTCCATCCGTTCTTGGGATACTCCAAGAGGTTGGACTGTGACTCGTCGGCATTGTACTGACCCTCGTCAACGGTGCGGTTGAAGAGGAAACGCGGTGTGCCCTCCGTCACGGTGACGATGAGCTTGGAGTAGAGCGAAAGGTCGGCATAGTTGATGACCGACGGGTCGCCATAAGGTTGGCCGGTTGACTCGTTGAGCACGTAAGCGCAGTCAGCGGGGCCGGTCTTTTGGGCATCGGCGCCCCATCCGTCCCAAGCGAAGAACAGGTCCGGCGTCAGCGGGATGCGTTCTTGGGCGGAAACGTTCATTGCACCCATCACGCAAAGCGTAAGTGCAAGGAATAGTTTGTAAAGCTTTAGCATAATTAAAAGGTTTGGTTAAAAAATTTAGTTATAGAGATGTTTATCGTGAAATTTGCTTGCAAAATAAATAATAATAATACAAAATCACCTTTCCATTTGTAACCGATAGTTCTTTTCAGATAACAAAGTGATGGATTGTCACGAAATCGTGGGAGGGCGTTATTCCGTTGTCACGGGATTTTGTTGTTTCGGGATTTCGGGATAACGGGATTCCGTTATTCCGAAAGGACGTTATAACGTTATGACGGGATGACGTTATTCCGAAAAGCTGTGACAATTGTTGCCGGCCACGGGAGTGGCCGGCGACGATGTCATTGTCATTTCAGGGGGAGATACCAGTTGTTCTTGTCCATGAGGAGGGCTTTGAGGCCTTCGTCGATGAAGCCGCCGCGACGTGCCACGGCGTCAGCCAAGTATTCCGGGGCGTTGCGGCGCAGGGCCACGCGCATGAGGTCGTAGAAGCGGTAGCCTTCAAAGGCTCCCTCCAAGGCCATCTCGTCGATGATCATGTCTTCCACCAAGGGGATTTGGTATGCCACGCTGTCCTGGCGAGTGGCCAAAGGAGCGTTGGGCATGGGCAGGGTGTAGAAGGCGTTGGCCTGGGAATCCCCCGAGCCGACGGAGTGGATGCCGATGACGGTGGAGCGGGTGAAGATGTTGCCGTCGAAGGAGATGAGGTCGCCGGCCTGGGCTTGCTCGGTGCTATCCACGTAGGCCACGATGTTCTCCGGGCAGAGGCCGTATTTCAGCACGGCGAATGCCGACTGCGGCAGTCCGCTGCGGTTGAGAGCCTCGGCGTAGCGCAGGTAGATCATGTTCAGCCGGTAGGTGGCCACCCACAACGATGTCACCTTGTCGATGGTCTGCATGATGGAGGAGTACTCTGAATACTCGTCTTGTCCGCCTCTCGACGACTGTGAGTAGTTGGAGTAGAGTCTGAGGTCGCCGGCCATGATGTCGCGCATCAGCCCCACCTTTGGCACATAGATGGTGTCGGTCTGGGTGTCGCTCTTGAACTCTATGCAGTAGGTCTGGTTGGCAGAGAGGTTGAGCATCGCCGGAGAGGGGGTGAGCTGGTAATAGTAGTTGTTCTCACGGGTGGATTGGTAGATGTTGCCAAGGTCGCTGACCACTCCGTCGAACACCCTGTCTTCCATGGGGATGAAGCTGACGGTCTCTGCCGTGCTGGTGACATTGTAACCTCTCACCGGCGAAGTGAGGTTGAACTCCGTGGCGTTTTCGGGCCAGGTGGTTCGCGCCGATGCGTTCATGGGCATGGGGTCGTCCTTGTCGTTGAGGTAGCTGTGATACCACTCTGCGGCCTCCTTGTAACGACCGGCCCACAGGCAAAGGTCGCCAAGAAGCGGGCGGACGGGGATGAAGAAGTTGGAGGAGGACAAGTCGTTGATGACACCGTATCGCGGCAGCTCGGTCAGGGCGTAGGGACGGATGTCGTCGATGAAATAGTTGCAGATGTCAACAATGCCGCTGCGGCTCTTGTTCATCTCCTTCTTGGCGTCCTGCTCCGTCATCACGGGGTCGAGCACCAATGGCACGTTGCCGTATGCCTTGGCGAGTTGGAGGTAGGTCCAAGCCCTGAAGGCCTTCACGGCGGCATACTCGCCCATGAAGATGTTGCGGCCACGCCGCTGCATGGCGGTGTCCACGTGTGCGATGAAATAGTTGCAGTTGTTGATGACGGCATAGTAGTCGCTCACCTTGTTGTAAACATTGTCCGCTCCTATGTCGAAGGATGCGAGGCGCTTCAGGTCGGAGGAGGCGGCTTCGGTGGTGGTCATGAGGTCGCCACGCACCTCGCCGAGCAGCACGATGCGGTCGGCGACGACCTGCAACTTGGATATGATGCCCATCACGCTATACACGGAGTCGGTGGGATGGTTGAGCGTGTTGTCCTTCTCAAACTCCACAAGCTCGGAGTCGGTGTCCATCATGTCCGCGCAAGCGGAAAGCGCGGCAGTGAGGCAGATGACTGAAATGAATTGATAAATGTATTTCATGTTGCGTTGTGCTTTAGAGGTTGATGTTTACGCCAAGGGAGAAGGTGCGTCCGGGGGCGAGCTGTCCCATGTCAACACCCTGGGAGAGGATGCTGCCGGGCAGGGCGCGGTCGGGGTCGCTTCCAAGATATTTGGTGAGGGTGAAGAGGTTGGAGGCGTTGCCCCAGAAGGTGATACCCTGCAGGTAGGTGCTGATGATGGGCAGATGGTAGCTCAGGGTGAGCGAACTGAGGCGCAGGTAGCTGCCATCCTCTATCCAGCGGTCGCTGAAACGGGCGTTGCCCAAGGGGTCGGTGTAGCTCACACGTGGGATGCTGGTGACCTGGCCTTCCGTGTTCCAACGGTTGTTCATCGCCGTCGTCTGGTTGAGGAAGAGGCTGCCGCCCTCCAACAAGGAGCGTTGGTAGTTGTAAACGTCGTTGCCCATGGAGTAGTTGAACACCGCTGAGAGGGAGAAGCGCTTCCACGACAGCTTGGTGAAGATGTTTCCATAGAGGTCGGGATTGGGGTCGCCGATGATGCAGCGGTCGGCGTTGTCGATGACATGGTTGTTGTCAAGGTCGGCAAAGCGCATGTCGCCGGCTTGGAAGTAGGCGCGGTCGCCGTTGGTGGTCACCACGTAGTTGCCGTCGGAACTGGCTTCGCCGGTAGTGGCATAGACACCCTTCGTCTTCCATCCGTAGAACACGCCCACGGGGTGGCCCACCTTGGTGAGCACGTTGGCGCCATAGACATTGGTCTCAAAGGCGCGGCCGTCGGGAAGGGCGGTCACCTCGTTGGAGTAATGGCCGGCGGAGAGGCCGATTTCCCACTGGAAGTTGCGCAAGGCGAGCACCTTGGCGGTGAGGCTGACGTCGAAGCCGTTGTTCTCCAACTTGCCGTCGTTGGTCCAGTTCTCCTGCAGACCGCTGGTCCATGCCAGTTGCTTGAGGGCGAGGAGGTTGTCGGTCCAGCTCTTGAAGATGTTGGCACGGAGGTTGAGGCGGTTGTTGAGGAAGTTGGCTTCCAGTCCTGCGGTAATCCTGCGGGTGGTCTCCCACTTCAGTTGCGTGTTGCCGATGTTGCCGATGGAGAGGCCGGTGACTTGGCTGTTGAGCATGAGGTTGGAGACGAAATAACTCCTGGAGGCGGTGTAGTCGATGTCATCGTTGCCCGTGATGTCGAAGCCGGCGTTCAGGCGCAGGTAGTTGAGCCACTTGGCACCGGCGAGGAAATTCTCGTTGGAGAGCACCCACGCGACCTCTGCGCTTGGGAAGAGTCCCCACACCACTCCGGCGAGCTTCAGGCCGTCGGCATCGTCGCCGATGCGCGAGGAGGTGTGCATGGAGAGACCTCCGTTGAAGTAGAACCGCTCGGCGTAGTTGTAGTCGGCGATGCCATACCATGAGACCTCCTTCGTTTTGTCATCGGCGCCACCGGTGTCCTTGAATTGCAGGGAGTTGCTCATGTTGGGGGTCTTGTCGTTGCCGGTGTTGTAACCCATCTGCGAGGTAGATTTGAACTCGCTGGTGATGTACCTCACGCCGCCTCGGAAGTCGATACGGTGGGCGCCGTAGCGGTTGTTCCAGTTGGCGTAGGTGTCACTCTGGATGGAGGTCTGGCGGGCGGCAGCGCTCTGCACGATGTTCTGCAGCGTGGCACCCTCGTCGAGACCCTTCACGGTGAACGTAGGCACGCCCTGGATGGGGAGGTAGTAGTTCTCGTTGGTGTTGACCAAGCCGAGGGAGAAATGCTCACCCACGGTGAAGTGCCTGTTGAAGCGGTAGGTGGGTGTGACGGCGAACATGATGAGGCGCGAGCCGTAGGAGTTGCGGTTGCTGCCGTCGCCATTCTTGAGGATGCTCGTGGGGTTGGCCAGACGGCCTTTGCCTTGGAACATTCCCTCGAGGTAGTCGTCGGCATCTGCCAGGTAATGGCTCGGGTTGCCGTTCATGTCGTAGGCGTAGGGGGAGAGGAAGGGTGACTTGGCCAAGCCGAGGAAGCCGGGGGAGGTGATGACACCTTCAAGCGGATTGACTGGTGCGCCGTCGTCGGTGAGACTGCGGTCCACGTCGCTGTAGGAGGCGTCGAAACGCACCATCAGCCCTCTGAACACCTCGATGTCGGAGTTGAGGCGCATGTTGAAGCGCGAGAAGTCGTTCTTTCGCAGCGTGCTGTTGGCCAAGGAGTAGCCCACGGAGAGGTTGTAGGAGGCCACGTTGTCACCACCCTGCACGTTGATGCCGTAGTTTTGCGAGAAGGCGTTCTCATACACCTCTTTCGTCCAGTCGGTCTCGTTGTGGTACTGCTTGTAGTAGAAGTAGTTGGGGTCGTTGTTGAGGTATTTCATCGAACCCATGCTCTTTGTCTTTCCGGCAAGCAGCTCGGTGGTGTAGAGGCGGTAGTCCTCGGCGTTCATCATTGTGGGAAGCTTCGGGACGAGCTCATATCTGCCGTTGATGGTGACGTCTATCTTCGTGGCCATGCTCTTGTTGCGCTTGGTCTGGATGAGGATGACGCCGTCGGCAGCCTTGGCACCATAGAGGGCGGTTCCGTTTTTCAGGACGGTGACGCGCTCGATGTCGTTGGTGTTGATGTTGGCCAGCATGTTGTTGTAGTAGCCTTGGTGCAGCATTTGGCGGTTGTACTGCATGTCCATGACGACGCCGTCGATGACGATGAGCGGCTGGGCGTTGGCGTGGAGGGAGTTGATGCCCTCTATGAGCATGCGGTTGCCGATGCCGGTGAGGCCGCCCATGGAGGTGGGCCTGACGTCGGCGGCCAACTGCTGTGCCACGAGCGGGTCGATGCTCACCTCCGAGGTGTTGTCGAAGACGTTGGCTTCGGAGGTGCTGTTGGCCGTCGTGGAGCTCTTGTACTCAGCAGCGAAATTGTCCTGGTAGAGATGCCCGTTGGCCACGCCCTTGCTGATGGCGCATTGCTCGATGTTGTAGCCATCGACGCGCATGATGAGGGAGCGGGTGTAGTCGGGCGTTTTCAGCTTGTAGGTGCCAGTCTCGTCGGTCAGGGCGGAGTAGCGGGCATCGCCATACGCCTGGACGATGACGCCGGCGAGGGGTTTGCCCGTGGCGGCGTCAACCACCTGTCCTGTGACCTCTTTCATGTCTTGTGCTGCCACCGAGGCCGCAGCCATCCACAAAGCGAAGAATATAAGCTTTCTCATGGTTGTTCGGATTTAGAGGGTGAATAGCTTGCCACGGTTCCCGTCCAGGAACGGTTGGCGCTTCCTTCCTCCTGGTTGGAGGAGAGCGGCCTGGGCCTTAGGTAGATGCAGTCGAGGTACATCTCACGCGAGTAGGAGGATGTCTCCCTCGCGGTGATGGAGCATTGCAGCCTGATGGAGACCTTGATGTCGTTCTGGTCGTAGTTGCAGGCCGGGAAATGGAAATTCTCCGCCACCACGATGGTGTCCACGTGCTCCGGGTCGCTCTTGAACTGCGTGTTGCCGCAGTTGAAGGTCTGGTTGTTGCCGAGGGTGTCCACGTAGTTGATGGTGGCCTTGAACTTGCAGGGCTTCAAGCCAGTGGCTCCGGGGTTGTCGATGGTGCGGGGGAGGACGATGGCGCAGATGTCGTAGTCACCGCTCAGGGTGTTGTTCACGCGGTAGGTGAGTTCCCAGTTGGAGGTGGAGGTGCGTGGCATCACGTCGAGGTAGCTGCCCTTGGAGATGCTGTCGCCCGCCACGTGCCTCACGCTGTAGATGCAGTCCTTCTCGGCGGTGATGAGGTGGGTGCTTTCGGCCTCGCTCCAAATCTCCTTGAAGAAGGTGTTCTCAGGGGTGAAGGGCCACTGCGGGGCGACGTACAAGATGCCGTTGCTGCACTCTGCCGGAAGGGTTCCGGCAAGCACGCCGCCGGCCTCGAAGGGCCTGTAGAAGACGTGGTATTCGGGCGTGGTGCGCGTGTATTGCACGGAGATGAGGGAGTCGGTGATGGATTTCTGGTCGGTCTTGTTGTAGATGGCGTCGTCGAGGAGGGCGCGGTTGGTCCAGTACTGCTGGATGGAGTCGCGCTTCTGGACGCTCTGGTCATAGACGAAATACTTGTTGGCCACGTCCCATGCCTTCAGCCATCCCTCGTTGGTGGGTGCCACCATGAAGTAGGTGGAGTCCTCGGAGTCGATGTAGCCTATGCGCTGGAGGATGCGGTTGCGCTCGATGACCACGGAGTCCACGTAGATGGGCACGCCTTCCACGATGCCGCTCGATACGGAGTTGTCGGCGTCGAAATAGTCCTCCTCATACTGTCGGAGATTGGCGCCGATGAGCGAGAGGGTGGGGTTGTCGCAGAGCATTTCATAGATGCTGTAGCGATAAGGTAGCGGCCGCTCCGTGACATGCATCACGCCGTTCTTGGCATGGTTGTTGGGGGCGGTGACACGCACGCCCTCGATGCCTTCCGGACCGATGGTCACGTGCTTCGAGTTGAGAAGGAGCATCGTGTTGGTCTGCGTGGAGACGGAGTTGAGGGAGCGTGCGAGGTGGTTGAGCACGAAGGTGTGCTCCACCACGGAGTCGCCCTGGTTGGTCTGCACCAGGTTGAGCAGTGAGTCGCGGTTGAAGGAGCCGTTGACGGGAGCCACCACGGTGAATGACTGCCCGGCGTTGAGAAGGTCGGCGTAGCTCACCGGCGTCTTCTTGTGCATCCTGAAGACTTTGGTCTGCTCAAGCACTTGGCAGAAGTCGCTCAGTTGCGGGTTTTCCTTTAGCTGCTGCCAGAGCGTGGCGGTGGAGCCGCCCATGTCGCTGTTCTCGTAGTGGTCGTCCCATTCGGAGCAACCATACAGGCAGCAGGTGGCGCAGATGGCGCAAATGATATGTTTTGGATTCATCATCATTGTTGTTGGCTGTTTATGACTGATGTATATTAATGGGTATCCTCTCCCTCCGGGCTTCCATAGACGCTCTTGGGGCAAAGCTCGATGTAGTCGAACGACCAGTAGCGGTCGGGGTCGTCGAGCACTTGGCGGAAGCGAAGGTAGTAGGTCTTGTTGGAGTCAAGATACTGCGTGGCAAGCACGCGGCGCAGGTTCCAGTTGTTGCCGCGAAGGGGGTTGTCGGCATCCCATGGGCGGTAGCTGTCCATGCCCTTCATGTAGCCTCTGTTGTGCATGGCCTTGTCGTTGGCCGTGTTCTCCTCTTCGTCGTCGGTGTCCTCCACCCAGCCGATGTTGGGGTCGGGGCCATAGACGCGGAGGTCCACGGGAATGCCGCACGGCTCATTGTTCAGATAGACCTGCACCACGCCGCGCTCCTCGCCCACGGTGTAGCCGAGGCGGATCTCGTAGGTGCCGGAAGGCACGGGAAGGAGTTTGAACGCCACGTCGAACACGCCGCTGATACACACGGCGTTGGCCTGGTAGGAGTTCCAATAGCCCACGTCGCTATGCACGCCCACGTAGGTCTCGTCGCTCACCTTCCAGTCGGTGATGTACTTGTTCTTGAAGCCCGTGAGGATGTCCTCGCCGTAGCGGCCGCGGCCGTTGCAGTTCATGAAGTCGGGGCTGAGCACGGTGGCGTCGATGCGGATGCGGCAGTTGAGCACCACGTCGCGCACCTGCGGGGTGTAGGCCAGGATGTCGTCGAGGTAGTGATAGACGCCGTTGAGGGCGTTCTGGTCGGTGGAGCCTGACTCGGAGGGCGAGAGAACTTTCACACCCCTGACGGTGTACCTGTTCTGCAGGCCCTTGCGGTTGATGAAGAGACCGGCGGGAGGACCAGCGAAGCGCATCATCGTGCCGGGGCACATGGTCTCATAAAACTCCTCGGGGTCGCTCAGCGAGGTGTACCAGCAGTGCTCCCTGAGTTCGCCTGACATCACCCAGCTGTTGTACTGGCCGATGCGTGGCAGGAGGTGGTAGCTCACAAAGCGGTTGAGGGGGTTCTTCCGGTTCTTGAAATCGTCGTCGTAGAGGCCGGCGTCCTCGGGGAAGGTCTCGTCATACACGCGCTTGGCGTATGCCTTGAGGTCGTCGAGGTTGTTGATGCCGTGGGTTTTATACACGGAGTCTGGCTCCACGAAGGCGGTATATTTGAAATAGCGCTTCTCCGGCCAGAAGGAACGGGTGTAGAGCGCGGAGCCGGAGGTGCATCGCACCATCACGCCTTCATGCACGGAGTCCTCGCTGCAACTGTAGGTCTCGTCGATGTAGTTGACCAAGGAGTCGCACATGCCGGTGAGCGAGAGGGCTTGCGAGAAGATGGTGAGGGCCGGGTCCTCGGCGATTTTGTCGGGGAGGAGCAGGCTGCTCGACGAGATGACGTTGTCGAGGACGTGGACGACGCCGTTGGTCACGGAGTCGTTGTAGTCGATCATCTTCGAGTTCTTGTTGATGTAATACACCAAGGCGTTGTGGTTGGTCACGTCGGAGTCGCTGGAGAGCACGATGTAGGCGTCGTCCATGTTGAGCTCCGGGAGTGCTCCCTCGCCGATGTCGGTGGTGAAGAACGCCCCTTTCTTGATGATGTGGGTGCGTGCGAGGGTGTCGCACGTCTCCGTGGGGATGTTGTCCACGTTGCCATAGCCGGCACGTTGCAGGTAGCGGCTGATGGCGTCGTTGTTGGGGGCGAAAAGGGTGTAGGTGCCATACGTGGAGAGCATGGAGAAATAGGGTGTGCGCTTGAGTATGGCGATGAACTCGCTGAACTGCTCGCTGTTTTCCTCCAGGAACCCTGCCGCAGTGACTTTCTTCGACTGGTAGTAGTTCATGGGCACGTCGTCGTCGTTGTCCACGCAGGCGACGAAGGTGAAAAGGGCCATGAGGGCTACAAGGATGATGGGAAACTTCTTCATGATGATATTCATTTTTGATGGCAGGGTTTACTTGGTGAGCTCATTGTCCTCCTCGTTGCCGAAGGCGGGGTTCTGCACTAACAGCGGGTTGACTTTCAGCTCGTTTTTCGCGTAGGGGAAATAGATGATGTTGGGGTCGGCCAACTTGATCTTGATGGCGTTCACATTCTCAATGTATTTTCTCGATGCCAGCGACACCAAGCGGGTGTTGTTGCCGTCGCGGCGGGCGATTCTCACCAAGTCGAACCACCGCTTGCCCTCGAACATGAACTCCCTCTGTCTCTCTTCGAGGAGGAGCTCCTCCATGGAGGCCTTCGAGGAGGTGTAGTCGGCCATCTTGAGGGTGTCGGAGCGTGTGGCGCTGGTGATGTCGTTGGCGCGCTTGTTGACGGTGTTGATGAGCATGAAGGCGGTTGGGTAGCCAGCCTCGCCCTTCTGTATCTCCGCCTCCGCCTTGATGAGGAGCATGTCGCTCAGGCGGTAGAAGATCCAGTTGGCGTCGCCGCCGGCGCGGCGGGTGCTGGTGAGGTTGAGGTCGGACTCCTTGGTGATGTTCTGGTTGGAGAAGCTCACGGAGCGGCGCACATACTTGGTGATGGCGTAGCGGGAGTTGTCGAGCTCGGAGGCTTCATACACCCTGCCGTCGGTCTTCTTGAACACGGCATTGTTGCCTTGTGCCACGTCCTTGCAGAGGAAGTCGGGCGCACTCAGCCGGCCCATGGTGTTGTTGTTGTTCGTGTAGTAGGTGCTCACCCATGTGTTCTGCTGGCTCTGGTTGGTGCGGAAATAGAGCTCGAAGATGCTCTCGAAGGAGTTGCCGGTGCCGAAAATCTCGTTGTAGGCGTTGCCGCAGACGGTGCTGCCCACGGGCTTCTCCAAGATCATGGGGATGTTGCCGAAAAGCGCGATGTTGTTGACGTTGCCCTCGCGTTCAAGCATCTCCTCGTATTGCTGCCGCTTGAAGTCGATCACCAAGTCGCAATACTTGATGCAGTTGTCCCAGTCGCCCTTCCACAGGTAGAGGTCTGCCAAGAGGGCGTAGATGGCCCAGCGGGTGATCTTGCTGGAATTCTGGTAGGCGTTAGGGCTGTCGTCGGTGTAGTATCTCCTCACGGCGTCGCCCTTCACTTTCTCCAAGTCGATGATGAGCGAGTCGAGCACGTCGTTGAAAGGCGTGGCAGGGATGACGTATGTCTGCGCGTCGTCGATGCTCGGCTGGGTGGTGTAAGGCACGTCGCGGAAGGTGCGGATGAGGTAGAAGTAGCAGAGGGCGCGGATGGCGCTGGCCTCCGCGATGTTGGCCTTCATCTCCTCCAAGGTGTAGTTGGGGTCGATGGCCTGCACCTCCGGTGCGTAGTGGCACACCGTGTTGCAGCGGTTGATGGCCTCGTAGAAGCGTGCCCAGCTGCACATGGGGTTGGAGGGGAGGAGGTTCTCCTTGAGGATCTCGTTGATTTCGTTGGGTACGTTGGAACCCAATCTCAGGTTGTCGGAGCGAAGCTCACCCCATACGCCCATGCGTGTGAGGCAGTCGCTGCTTTCCAAACTCTCGTAGCAGCTGTTCACCACGCTGATGACGTCGCTCTTCTCCGTCCAGTAGTTTTCGAGCACCACCTCGTTCATGGGGAGGATGTCGAGGTAGTCGGAGCAACTGGAGAGGGCACAGGCGAGACAGGCACCGTATATGATATGTTTCAATTTGTCATTCATGATGGTCAAATGTCAAAATGATGAGTGGTTAGAATTGAATGGTAATGCCTCCGGTGAACGATTTCGAGCGTGGCGTCTTGGCTTCGTCGAAGACAAGGCCGAAGGAGCCGTAGCCCACCTCCGGGTCTGCGCCGGAATATTTGGTGAGGCAGAAGAGATTGTTGGCAGAGACGTAGAAGCTGAGTTGCTTCAATCCCAACTTGCGCAGGTGCTTGGCGTCAACGTTGTAGCTGATCTGGGAGTAGTTCAAGCGGATGAACGAGCCGTCCTCCACGAAGCGGTCGCTGCCGAGCCAGTTGTAGCCGTACTGGTAGAGGGCGCGGGGGATTTCGGTCTGGTCGCCCTCCACGCGCCAACGCCAGTTGACGGCGCGGCTTTGGTTGTCGTTGCTATACATGTTCTCCACGCGCATGCGGGCGCGATTCACTATCTTGTTGCCGTAGCGGAAGTTGAACTGGTTGTTCCAGGTGAAGCGGCCGAAATTGAGTTTGAAGCCGAAACCGCCGGTGAACTTGGGAAGGGAGGAACCCAGATAGACGATGTCGAGCTCGTTGATCTGGCCGTCGTGGTTGATGTCCTCGTAGATGGCGTCGCCACCTCGGAACTCGTAGTTGACGGAGCCGTAGCAGAAGGTCATCGGCTTGGTCATGTTGTTCTCGTCGATGATCACCACGCCGTTGGCGTCGCGGGCGACGGGGGCGTTGGGGCCGCTCACGCCGGGGATTTCCTCTGCGGAGTAGTCGGAGTACTGATAGACGCCCTTGTACTTGAAGCCGTAGATGCTGCCCATGGCGCGGTTGAGCTCCACACGGGTGAGATAGGAGCCGTTGTTGCGGTCGAACTCGCTGTTGAGGCTGCTCAGACAGGTCTCCTCCATCTTCGTGATTTGGTTCTTGTTGTTGGCGAAGGTGACGTTGAAATCGACGCTGAATTTCCCGGCGCGTATGATGCGGTTGCCGTTGATGTTGAACTCCCATCCGATGTTCTTCATGTCGCCCACGTTCTGCCAGGCGAGCTGTGAATAGCCGGAGGAGGTGGGAATGCCGCGGCCGCCCATCAGCAGGTCGGAGGTGTATTGACGGTAGAATTCCACGTTACCGGTGAGACGCTCGTTGAAGAAGCCGTAGTCCAAACCGACGTTGTAGGTCTCCTTCTGCTCCCACTTCAGGTTGGTCAGGCGGATGTTCTGCGGGTAGATGCTTCGCTCGTTCATGTAACCGCTGCCGTTGACATACTTGCTGAAATAGAGGTATTCAGCTCCGGGCTGCTTGCCCACGATGCCCCATCCCGGACGGACGGAGAGGGTGGAGATCCATGGCAGGTGTTCGGTCATGAACTTCTCCTTGTGGATGTTCCACCTGATGGAGAAGGCGGGGAAGTTACCCCAGCGCTGGTTCTCGCCAAACTTGGTGCTGCCGTCTCGGCGGACGGAGAAGTCGGCCACGTAGCGACCTTTGTAGGCGTAGTGGGCGGAGTAGGTGAAATAGATGCTGCGCCACTGTCCGCTGCCGGTGCTGATGCCGTCGATGATGCCGGGGGCTGCCGGACTGATGATGGTGCCGGAGGGAAGGCCCCATTCCACTGTGCTCTGCGAGTTGGACTTGCCATTGGTGAGCTGTCCGCGGAGCATCATCATGAGGGAGTGGTCCTTGTTCTTGAACACCGGGGTGAACGTCAGGGTGTGGGTGGTGGTGACGCCGAAGCTCTTCGAGGAGTTGGCCGTCGTGCGGTTGCTCTGCTTGCTGTCGGTGTCGTTCCATCCGGTGGTGCTGAGGGAGAGGGGCATGAACTGGTCTTCATAGCGGTTGAAGATGTTGAAGACCACCTTGCCCTCGTAGCTCAGACGTGTCTGTGTCTCGGCGAGACCCAGGAGGTTGTAGCGCAACTTGAACTCCGGCTCGATGTTGTAGCTCGTCTCGTAGTTCTTGGCTTGGTGGGCCAGGGCCACGGGGTTCTTGTTGCTTAGCTGGTCGCGCAGCTGACTGGAAACGGTGGGCAGCATGCTGTAGTACTCGTCGAGGTCGTTGCCGTACTTGTCCTGCTCGTAGATGGACAGGTTGGGCATGCGGGTGTAGCTGATGGCGAGCAGGTCGCCGTTGTTCTTCTGGTTCTTGGTGTAGGTGAGGGCGATGTTGGTCTCAATCTTGATGCGGTCGCTCACGAAATAGTCGAGGTTGACACGCGAGGTGAAGCGGTCGAGCTGCTGCTTGATGATGGAGCCGGTCTCGTTGTCATAGCCGGCGCCGATGCGGAAATGCGCTTTCTCGCCACCACCGCTGAGAGCCAGGTAGTGGTTCTGACGCCATCCCACCTGCTTCACTTCCTTCAGCCAGTCGGTGTTGTTGTTGTACATCTCGTACTCCGGGAAGCTGGGGTTGTAGTTGAGCTCGGGGATGTTGCTGGCGTCATCGCTCATGGAGGGGTTGAAATACTCCTCTTTCAAGAGCATGGTGTATTCGTCGCCGTTGAGCATGTTGTAGCCCGTGGGCTGATAGGTGCCGGTGAGGCGGAAGCTATAAGTGGCACGGGTGGCGCCGCGTGTTCCGCGCTTCGTCTTGATTTCGATGACACCGTTGGAGCCTTGGGAACCCCAGATGGCGGTGGCGGCGGCGTCTTTCAGGACGGAGATGCTCTCGATGTCCTCGGGGTTGACGTTGAGCAGCTCGGCGAATTTCTCCTCGTTGGCGGAGGAGAAGTCGAAGTCGTTGACGTTGGTCTCCCACACGTTGCCATCGACGACGATGAGCGGCTCGCTCGAACCGTTGATACTCGACACACCGCGCAGGCGCATGGAGGTGCCGGCGCCAAGGTTGCCGGAGTTGGCAATGATGTCGAGACCGGCGATACGGCCTTGGAGGGCCTCATCGACCGTGGTGATGGAGAGTCCCTCGAACTCGGTCATGCTGATGCTCTCGCGGGCGGAGGAGATCTCATCCACGGGGATGGCGAGGCCGGATCCCTGTGCCTTGCGCTTCGAGGTGACAATCACCTCGTCAATCTGCTCCACGTCGGACATGGTGATGTTGTATTTCAGCTTGTTGATGGGCTGCGTGATGGTCTTGTACCCCACGTAGGAGAAGCGGATCTTGTCCTTGGGGTTTTTCAGCTTGAACGAGAAATTACCGTTGATGTCGGTCACCGCCGACGCCACGATACGGTTGGCACCGTCGAGCTCCACCACGTTGGCGCCGATCACTGCTCCGTAGGAGTCGTTCACCGTGCCGCTGATGATGTCGCCGGCGCTCTGTGCAAGGGCGGGGGCTGACATCAGCAAGCAGGCTGCCGACGCAACTATTGTTCTCCTTATTTTATTTGTTGTCATGGTTGTCATGTTTCAATGGTCAGTTATCTATCATCAGCGGTTGGTCTATTTGGTGGATGACCGCCGACGAGGAGGTCTCAATGGAACTGGCGCTGGAGGCGTCCTGCGTGTTGTACTGGAACTCGCGCGCCACGAGGTTGTAGAGCGACGGGTTGGAGGTGAGCACGCGGCGGGTGTTGCGCGCATGGTCGGTGATGGTGATGCCGTCTTTGGTGAGTTGGGCGTTGACACGGTAGAAGCGCTCCGTGCTCGGGTCGATGACGGCTGTCTCGAAGTCGCCGCTATCCTCGTTGGCGCCAATGAAGAGGGCATTGTCCTGGATGTGGTACTTGAGGAAATTGACGATTTGCAGCGAGTCGCGGGTCTTGGCACTGAGGTTGCCGGCCTCCTCGAAGGCATCGACGGCCTCCCATGAGGAGAGCTTCCCTTGACGCTGCAGCGCCTCGATGCTCTCATTGGTGGGCACATAGATGGTATAATGATAGGTGTTGAACACCGAGATGTTGGTGCCGCCGCAGGCGTTCCTTCGGTTGTGTATCTGCTCGAAGAGGCCGCTGCCGTCCATCAGTTCGAGGAACTTGGAGAACTCGGGCTTGCTGGCGAGGACGTCGCGGACGGTGTGTCGTGTGCCTAAGATGGGCTCTTTTTCGAGGATGTAGCTCTTGCCGTTGCCACCGTCGGTCTGGTCGTAGATGAAGCTCACCGGTACGGGCTCGCCCTCGTTGGTCTGGTAACTGCCCTCCACGGTCATGCCGGCGGCGCCGGAACCGACGTTGTTCACACGGATTTCCGTGCCACCCTTCGTGCGGTAGTAGGTATGGCCGTCCTCCACGTTGCCGATGACGATGTGCGTGTCGAGGATGTCCTTCAGACGGTTGCGCACTTGGTTGTAGTCGGCCATGCCGATGGAGTCGCCCACCGTGCCGGTGGCGGTGTCATAGTTCCAGATGCTGGCCCACACGCGGTCCTCCACATTCACCTTGGAGGCATCGTAGTGGAACTTGAATATCTGCGTCTGGTTCTTGCCGTAGGAGCAGGGGTCCACATACTCTAAAAGTGCCTTGTTGGTGGGGATGAAGAAGCTGTAGTAGGAGTTGAGGGAGTTGAGATAGACGTTGTATTGCAACTGCTCGATGCCCCAATATAGGATTTTCATGCTCTCGTTGATGAGTGCGGGGAACGACACGCTCACGTAGGCGGTGGGGGAATAGACCTTGTTGGTGAGGTAAATGGCGCCGTTGCAGCCGAGCCACACGGAGTCGATGGCCTCCACCTCCACACCCATCGGGTCGTTGGCGTCATTGAGGATGCCTTGGAACTTAGATGGGACGGACGAGACGAAGGAACTGAGCATGTTGTTGTTGAGGAGTTTTACTACTACTTCGTCGGGAACGTTCTCCCAGGTGTGGTAGTAGTCCTTCAGCACGCGGCCGGCACCGCTCTCCCAGTATTCGGTCATCGCCTGGTCGCTTGGCACCATCATCACGGCCATGTCACGCTGGAGGGCGATGTTGCCGCCTTGGTCGTTCAGACCGGCATAGTAGGCGTTCCACTCGGGGTCGTATTTCAAGAGACCGTTCACGGGGCCGTTGGTCGGGGTGATGTTCAGCGAGCGGCCGTTCTGCGATTTCTCGGAGAAGAAGCGCTTCTGATACACCGAGTCCACATTGGTGTCATACAGGTAGTTGTACTGCGTGGTGGTGGCCTCGCCTACATAATAGGGGGCGCAGAAACGCTCCAAGAGCTTGTTGAAGATGGTGGTGTTGCTCTTGTTCGACAACAACTCGGCCATGTTGGGAAGCGGTGTGATGACCTCGGCCATCTTGTGGACGAAGCCGTTGGAGCACTTGATGTTGGCATGCTCCACCTGTACGCCGTTGATGCTGGCATCGCCGGTTTGGCGGTGCGTCGTCATGTTGTAGAGGAAGTCGTAGTCGGAGTTGGTGATGCGCTTGTTGACCAATTGTTTCTCGATGAACTGCACCAAAGGCACGGTGGAGTTGTCGGTCATGCACACCATCTGACGGCCGGATGCCTTGTGGCGCGCCCAGTAGCGGTTGTCGGGCATCTGGTCGGGAGAGAGAATGGCCACGGAGTCGTAGGGCGTGCTGGAGGCAAAGCGGCGCATGCACTCGCCCTCGCGGGGAGGCGTGCCCTCTACGCTCGGAAGGCTGTTGAGCTGCATGGAATTGTCCATCATGCTCCCGAAGAGCAGCAACTTCTTTTGCGAGGTGGAGAACTGCTCATACCTTCTCACACCCCAACTGTTGTTCTGGAAGAAGCGCTCGAAAGCGGCGTCGTCGGCCACGAAAAGGGTCTTCGAACCGGTTTTGGCGAGCACTTCCTTGTAGCCCAGGTCTTCAATCATCCTGACCGTGTTGGTGTAATGGCCATCCTCCGCCAGCCAACTGTAGATGCTCGCTCCCCATCCTTCAGGGTCGCGCTCATCCAAGTCGTACTCCGTGCAGGAGTTCATGACCCAACCAACAGCAAGCAGCAAGCAGGCTGTTGCCAACATGCCACAATGATGACTACAAAATGTCTTTTTGGTTGCCATAAAGATTTAGATGTTTATCTTGAATAATTTCTGCTGCAAAGTTACATCTTTATTATATATCTTTATTTATAGCATGTTTCAGCTATCTTGCATTTTCGATTTTGTGTCATTAGAATTGTAACACAGACTTTGCAAAATGTAACATAAATGATAAAAATTGTGAATCCCATTAAACCTTTTATGTTTTTCATATAATAATTCCCCGATATGGTTGATGTAAATTATTGGCAAACCTTCGAGACCATGGGGTGGGTCGTGTCTTTTTCTTTGGTTGGACGTTGCTCGTCAGAAAACTAATTAGTACCTTTGCAAGACGAAATCGATGAAATGAAAACATATCCGCTGACCTTTTCGCAATTAGGCGTGCTGATGGCCTGCCGACAACAGCCCGGAAGCACTGCATACCAACTACCTTGCGCCATCCCCTTCCCCAAGACCGTGGATGCGGAACGCCTCGTCAAGGCGCTCGAAGTGGTTGTCGCGAACAGGGCGGTGCTACACACTCGGCTCGTAGTGGCCCCCGATGGGGAACCGCGACAGTTTTCCGATGACTGCCTCCACATTGAGGTGCATCACTCGACGATGACGGAGAACGAAGCACTCCAGTATATCTACCAAGGCTTTATAAGACCTTTCTCACTTTTCGGAACACAGCCTTTGTGCCGTTTCGAGGTGGTGGCGACTGAGGCTCACCATTGGCTGCTGATGGATTTCCACCATATTATTGCCGACGGCATGACACTCACACAATGCCTGATGGGAAGAGACTTGCCGACTGCATACGAGGGGAGGGAATTGGTGCCTGATGTCACGGCCTTGTATGAACTGGCGGAGGAGCAACAAAAAAAGGAGAACAACGGATATGCAAAGGCCAAGGAGTATTATCGTCAACTATTCCAAGACGCCACCTTCACCACTTTGCCACGTGTGAGGTCGGGTGTGCCTTCAGAGAGCAGGACTGTCTGCCATCGCATGCCACGGGCGGAGATGGATGCTTGGTGCGAGCAACACCAAGTCAGTGCCAACATGCTCCTCATGGCTGCATTCTGCATTACCTTGTCCAAATTCTCCCACCAGCAGCGCGTGGCGTTTGTCACACTCACGCATGGACGGTCAGGACGCCGGCAACGACAAGCATACGGCATGTTTGTCCGTACCATGCCGGTGGCTGTGGAGGTGGAGGGTGTCGTCATGGACTTCATCAGGAACCTGCGTCCGTTGCTGACGGATGCCGTGCGCCACGCCGACTATCCTTACGTGCATTTTTGCCGCGACTTGCACCAGTCGGCGGCGGTGAGCTTCGCCTTTCAAGGTCCCGATATCATGGAGCAGGTGAGTGTGGGAGGCTACGGAGCTTCGGGGCTGCAACTGCACAAGGATGCGGCAGACAGCGACTTGGGATGCGTGGTCTATGCCACTGACCATGAGTATGAATGGCGGGTGGAGGCCGTAGGACGCCCAAAGGAGGAGTTGCAACTGTTCCTCAGATGCATGGAAACCTGCCTCCATGGCATGATGCAGCACCCCGAGGGGAGGGTGGATGAGTTGGAGACGATGGGGAAAGCCGAGAAGGAGGCTGTGTTGGCGCTTTCAAGGGGTGAACGAGTGGATGATGACGGTCGCACCGTGGTGGCCTTGTTCCATGAACAGGCTACACGGACACCACAGGCCGTCGCCGTGACTGATGGCTCTGTGAAGATGACCTATAGCCAACTCAACCGGAGGTCGGTGGCTGTAGCACGATGGCTCGCCGCGAAAGGGGTGGGACAGGGCGACCGTGTGGGACTGTGGGCGGAGCCGGGATGTTGGTTCCTTGCGGCGGCACTCGCCATCATGAGAACGGGAGCCGCCTACATGCCGCTCGACCCGCAATGGCCGGAGGCTTATCGAAAGGGAGTCGTGGAGGAGGCTTGTTTGAAAGAGATTATCTACCCGGACAGCATCCCCGATGATGACGAGTGCGACGAAGACGTATTATTGGACGCCTCCACACCCGATGGCATTGCATACGTCATTTTTACTTCTGGTTCCACCGGCGGGCCAAAGGGGGTGATGATTTCCCATCGCGCATTGACCAACTTGCTGCATTTTATTGTGAGGCGTTGGAGGCTCAACAAGGACAGCCGCATCAGTTGTCACTCTTCACTCGCTTTCGACGCCTCCGTGGAAGACCTCTTCCCCGTACTGACCGTCGGGGGGATGGTTTGCCTCATGCCTACGGAGGTGAGGCACGACTTGGAGCGGATGCACCGTTTCATCGACGACAACGCCGTGACAGGAGGGTGTTACACCACGCAGTTGGGTGGCAAGGTGGCGGCATGTCCTCATCCAACCCTCGACTATGTCTGTCTCGGAGGAGAGCGGATGACTTTTGCACCCCAAGCCGCTTGTCGCATCATCAACACCTACGGCCCCACGGAATTTTGCGTCAATGCCACATGGCATGAACTGCTGCCGGGCAGAGCCTACACCACCATACCCATCGGAAGGCCGGTGGACAACATCGACGCCTTCGTCACCGACCTGCACGGTCGCCTGTTGCCACGTGGGGCGGTGGGTGAGTTGTGTCTCGCCGGTGTGCAGATGGCTGCGGGATATTGGCACGCCCCCGACCTAACAGCGCAGAAATTCACGAAGTGCGATTTTACTGACCGCCTCGTCTATCACACTGGCGACTTGGTGTGGTGGAACGAGGAGGGTTTGCTTGAATATGTGGGGCGGAAGGATTTTATGGTGAAAGTCAACGGGTTCCGCGTCTGTTTGGAGGAAGTGGAAAGGGCGGTGGCTCGGCTGCCGGGTATCGAAGAGGTTTGTGTGGCAGAGGTCAACGTTTCCGGGCGCAGTCGACTGTGTGCCTATTATGTTGCGGAGAAACTTTTGGATTCCAAGGTGCTACAGCGATGTATGCGCAAGTGCTGCCCAACCTATATGATACCGTCGCTTTGGATGAGGTTGGAGCAGATGCCCCTGCTTTACAATGGGAAGGTGGATAGGCGGCGTCTGTCGTTACCGGTGCCTGCTTCTCAACCCGTCGCAGAGGCGCACAACCGAAGGCAGCAGGTGATTTGCGAAGCGTTCGCCCGTGTGCTTGACGTGGAAAGGGTGGGACTGGATGATGACTTCTTCGACATGGGTGGTTCGTCGCTCACGGCGATGAGTCTTGTGGCGGAATTGCGGGAGGCGGGTTGCAAGGTGGAGTATGGTTGGGTGTTCCAGCATCCCACGCCAAGGTTGCTTGAAAGGCAACTTGCCACAGAGGGGATGGACGGTTTCTATCATGTCGATGCCGACAGCCCCGACATCCACCGTTTCTTGATGGAGAAACGGCAGACGTTCTCCTACGGGAAACCAACTCTTGGCGGCACGGTGCTGCTCACGGGGGCCACGGGATTCTTGGGGATGCATGTGTTGCATGCCATCTTGACCTCGTGTCGGGCGAAGGTGGTGTGCTTGGTCAGGGCGGCTTCTGACATGGAGGCTATGAAACGCCTGACAGAGACACATTCCTTGTATTTCGGGCAGCCGCTTTCGGAGGACGACTTCAAAAGGGTGGACGTGATTCCCGGCGACCTGACAGACCCCGACGGCTCGGCGGTTTGGAGACAAGCCGATGCCGCACTCGTCATTAATTGTGCGGCTGACGTGCGGCATTTCGCCAAGCTGGAAGAGTTGGGAAGGGTGAACACGGAGGCAGTGGGGGCGCTCGTCGCCCTTTGTCGTGACACCAACGCCCGGTTGGTGCAGGTTTCTACATTAAGCGTCGCCGGTCTTTACAACGCCTCAGAAGGGGAGGGTGTCTGTCTGACAGAGAACGACTTGTTGATGGGACAGTATTTCGCAGAGCCTTATTCCTACACCAAGTTGATGGCGGAGAAGCTTGTCTTGGAAGAAATGGCTCGTGGAAGGCTCAAAGGGTGTGTCGTGAGGGTGGGGCGTCTTTCTCCACGTTCCAACGATGCTGGGTGGTATGGCCTTGGGGAGCGCGATGCATTAGCGATGTCCTTGGCGTTGTATGAACAAATGGGCGTGATGCCGGCCTCGGTGGCTTCCCTAAGGATTGGGCTTTTGCCCGTGGACGTGGCGGCGAGAAGCATCGTGAGGCTTGCCGCACTCGACGGTGGAGCCGCTGTGTGGCATGTGGACAATCCTCAGTATGTCAGCGTGAGGGAGATGATGGCCAAAAAGGGAAAAGTGGTGGAGGTGGTATCCGACGAGGTGTTTCTTGACCGTTTGGAGCATCACTTCGACGGCATGCCGATGGAGCGAAGCGGTTTGCACACTGCCGCCTTCCTCTCCGTCCATGGGCGGTGGTTGCCCAACACCACAGACTGCTCCTTCACTAATGAGGTGCTCAAATCATTCTTATGATTATTCAAGTTTCTCTTTTCATCAAGAATTAGAGAATTATAGAACCAACGGTCGCGGATGCAAAGCAGACGTAACCATAAATAGACGTACGAAGTGGAAGTCAATTTTTTCGAGCTGTGCGGATGAAAACGGCCTGAAAGGCCAAAAGCAAATAGCCCAGGGCAACGCCCTGGGGAAGAGTGTGAGCACCAATTATCGCCCTGAAGGGGCAAAAGCCTTATAGCTGTCATAATGCTTTTGCCCTTTCAGGGCGCAATCTACTCCGTTTTTTTCCCCAGGGCGTTGCCCTGGGCTGGTATCTCGTTGGCCTTTCAGGCCGTCTTTTTAGACCGTCTTTTCAGGCCGTTTTCATCCGCACATCACGGAATACTTATCCTTGTGCCTTTATTCCGTTTGGATGACCAGGTAGTTGGAGATGCTCCAGAAGGAAGTGGGGTCGTTGATGACCAACCTGTATCCTGCTGGTTCTTGGTAGAGCCTGTATGAGGCTGGTGGGGCGGGTGAGATGAGTGTCACTTTCTTTCCGGGGATGTTCAGACCTCTGAAGTTGCGGATGTCCACTTGTTTGAATTTTCCTGTGGGCAGGTTGTTGAGATTGGTCTTGCTTTTCTTGAACAGGTTTCCTCCGGATTTGATGCCCATGTCCTTGAGCTCATTCTTCGTCGCCACGAGGTAATACCCTTCGTTCAACTTCTTGTCCTGGGCAGACAAGGTCTCTTCCTGTGAGGAAATGGTCTCTTGTTGCGAGGAGATTTGTGAGCGCTGGTCTTCGTTGATGGCGTTGAGAGACGAGACATTCTCCTTCAGTTCAAGGATGCTTTTGTTGCTTTCATCGAGTTGTGCCCGGAGGTCTTGGATCTCCCTGTCTTTCTGTTCGATTTGCGATTTCATCAACTTGATGACATTTCTCAGGTTGGCAGTCTCTTCCGTGCTGTCATCGAGTGTTTCCTCCAACTCGGCGATTCTTTCCTTTTGCCTTTTGAGCAGACTTTCAAAGGTTCTGATGTTGCCTTTGATGCGTTCGCGGTAATTCGCAGTCTCATTTCTGTCGTTGTTGGTGAGCATGAGGGCGTTCTCCTGGATGTTGATGCTGTCCATCATCAAGGAAATCTCCCCCAATGTCTTGTTGACCTCGCTGATGGTGTTGGCCTGGCTGTTGGACAGTTCGGCCAGGGAGTCACGTTCTTTCAGCAGTTGGTCTTGTTCGCCTTGTTTGACTTCGTTGCATGCGGTCATCATTGTACTTGCCATGACGACAGCCAATGCCATTTTGTAGATTTTTTTAGCTTTCATCAATTATATTTTTTTGATTTACCATATTCGTGTCCGTTGCCCTTGGTGCGGTTCCGTCTGAGATTGCCAGAAAGACCTTGAAGAAGGAGGCCACGTTTCCACGTGCAAAAGTAATATAAAAAAATGAATTATTCAACGGAGAGTGAGATTTTTGGTGAATGGTGGATAACTTTAATTTTTCAGCATATTATTCGTATATCGAGTTTTTTTACTACCTTTGCCATGTCGATTATGAAAAATGAGGTGATATGAGAAGATTATTGTTGATGATAGTGGCTGTCCTTTGCTTCTTCATGCCCGCAGCGGCGCAGAAGGAGAGGAAGAAAGTGGCCGTCGTGCTTAGCGGAGGAGGCGCCAAGGGCATGGCGCACATCGGTGTGCTGAAGGTGTTGGAAAAGGCTGGCATACCGGTGGACATCATCACCGGCACCAGCATGGGAAGCATCGTGGGAGGACTGTATGCCATCGGCATCGGAGCCTCCACGCTCGACTCCCTCGTGCGCCAGCAGGACTGGAGTTTTGTGCTTTTGGACAGGGATGACTTGAGCCACCAAAGTCTGAAGGACCGTGAGAAGCAAAACAAATACATCCTTTCTAAAACCATCCGGTTCAAGGGGAAGGGCACCTTGGGAGGGGGACTTATCACAGGAAAGAACCTCGACGTGCTCTTCAACAACCTCGTCGGGATGTACACGGACAGCATCGACTTCAACCAACTCCCCATTCCCTTCGCATGCGTTGCCACCAACATCGTTGACAACACGGAGTATGTCTTTCACAGCGGCTCCCTCCCCAGGGCCATGCGAGCCAGCATGGCCATTCCGGGGGTCTTCGCACCCGTCAGGAAAGATGGCATGGTGCTCGTCGATGGGGGACTGAGAAACAACTTCCCCGTTGATATCGCCTTGGAGATGGGGGCCGACTTCGTCATCGGCGTCACCGTGCAAGCCGAGGACCGTTCGGCAGAAGAACTGCGCTCCACAGGGTCCATCCTCGCACAAATCGTGGATTTGAACTGTAAGAACAAATATGAAGAGAACCTCCGCCTTGCCAACATTCCCATCCGGGTGAACGTCAAGGGGTATGGGGCGGCAAGCTTCACAGCCGCCGCCATCGACACCCTCATCAGAAGGGGAGAGGAGGAGGCCATGAAACACTGGGACGAATTCGTGGCTTTGAAAGAGTCCCTTGGGGAACCCCACGCCGTGCCACGTTCGTATCAGCCGAAAATGCCGCTCCCCAACAGCCGCCAGCACACGATAGCCCATTTCCGTTTCCAAAACATGACTTCCAACGACGAGGACTTCATCAAGGCCAAATTCAGGCTGAAGGAGGGGGTGACCTTCGACGACAACCACGCCGACATCATCACCACCTCCATCAGGAGGGACTTGTTCTACAAGCAGGCGACATTCCGATTTGAGAAAGACCCGGAAGACAAGAAAGAAACCGTGGTGTTCACCGCCGGGGAGAAGAAGACCAACGAGGTGAACGTGGGCATGCGCATCGACAACGAGGAGACCGTGGCGGTGCTGCTGAACGCCAATTTCCCCCTCAAAGCCAAGATGCCTCTGAACCTCGATATGACCGTCCGCCTCGGGAAGCGCAACATGGGAAGGGTGGATTTCACCTTCCATCCCAGAGGCTTTGCACGACACACCTTGTCCTACATTTTCAAAAGAAACGACATCGACATTTATGAGAAAAACAACAAGGCATACAACCTCACCTACTCGCAGCACACGGTCAACTTCTCACTTGTCGATTTCGACGTGAGGAATTTCAACATTTCCATCGGGCCGCAGTGGGACCATTATCACTTCAGTTCGCTGTTGGTGAACCAAGCGAGAGGGGGAGTGGAAAAACTATTGGAGAACGACCATTACCTCAGCTACCGCGCACAAGCGAACTTCAACAGCGAGGACAACTGGTATTTCCCCACAAGAGGAGCAAGGTTTGATGCCAAATTTGCCTACTACACCGACGACTTCGTCAAGTTGAAGGACAAGATGGGCCCCAGGGAACTGGCGGCCATGTGGAGGAAGTCGTTTCCCGTCAGCCAGCACCTGTCTCTCCAACCGTTGCTTTATGGGAGAATCGTCGATGGAAAGGTGGTTCCTTACATCCTGAACAATGCCATCGGAGGTGAATGGTTCGGGCATTATATCGAGTACCAGTCGCCATTCCCCGGGGTGAGGCACATCGAAAATATCGAGTCCAAGTTCTTCGCCGCCCAGATACAGGCACAGCTGAATTTCACGGCAAACAACATCATGCTCTTCAGATTCGCCGTGGCCCAGCAAGCCGACGAGTTTGACCACTTGTTCAAAAGTCACTTGCTTTTTGGCACCACCCTCAGCTATTACTACAACACCATGTTCGGACCAATAGGTGCTGTCGTGGGCTATAGCAACAAGAGCAAGGAGCCGTATATGTTTGTCAATTTCGGCTTCGTATTTTGAGTAGGTGGTGGATTCTCCCCCAAACGCCAAGAGGCCGTGAGACAAACATTCGCCCTGACGGGCGAGCGGATGGTCATAAAGTCCACCCCTACAGTAACCCCGCCCTCTTGGCGTTTTATTGGTACACTTTTAGTACACCTCCAAATTAGAAAACCCCTTGCAAGTGCTTTACTTGCAAGGGGTTTTTAAATTCCTTAGTACTGGATAGGGGAATCGAACCCCTATGCCAAGATTGAGAATCTTGTATCCTAACCATTAGATGAATCCAGCGTATCCCAATTTCTTTGCGGAAGCTGGGGGATTCGAACCCCCGGTACGGTATCCCGTACGGCAGTTTAGCAAACTGCTGGTTTCAGCCACTCACCCAAACTTCCAATACAGGTTGACCTTTACCGCAGCATTTTCTCTCAAATGCGGTGCAAAGGTAGTGCTTTATTTTCATCCATGCAAGTTTTTTCCATTTTTTTTTGAAAAAATGTTTTCCCTTTGTCTTGCTTGTAGGCATATCAACGATGTCGGTGTGTGATGATGAAAAGGGGAGTGTGTTGTTCACCGCACTCCCCTTTTGGCTTCATCAGTTGTTGGTCTTTATCTTCAGGCTGGCAATGGAAATCTCGTGGCTGTTCCACGGAGCATTGTGAAGATTACTCTCGTTGCTGATGCCAAATTTCACCTTCTCCTGCTCTTTCACGTCGAAGGTCCCTTCCACATGTGTCCACAGCATAGAGTTGTCGTTGCTGTCTATCACCACTTCCTCGTCGCTGGGTGATTGTTCACCTTGAAGCTTCTCTTTCACCGCCCAGTCGTCAGAGTCATCGAACAGACGTGGGTCGCACGAGGGAATGTCCACGCGAAGCGTGTCCTTTCCCTGGTTGGTGATTACATAGAGGGAGTTTCCCTCGCCGTCGCTTCTCACCCAAGCCTCCACCTTGTAGCTTCCCGGGCGCAGTTCGCGCTCTTGGCTGAGGGTGTATGACATGTCACCCGGGTTGTCGGAGGCGGTCAGGCGCAGGTAACTTCCCTCGCCACGAGGCAGGAGGCCCCAATGGTTGAGATGCTCATTGATGCCCTTGAGCAATTCCACTTCCCATCCCTCCTTGTCTAACAATTTCCATGCACCGCTTGTTAGGTATATACCGTCGCGGGTGAAATGCTTCTTCAACGTGCTGTTGATTTCCACGTCCGCTTTCCGTGCCACTTGGCTCCATGTGCCAATCATCACGCCCAAGCTGGCTATCCACAACACCACAAGGCATACTTTGGTGGCGGTGGAGAGGTTGCCGCTGTCCTTGCTCTTGAACATCAACCTCGCCAGTCCGAACAGCGGAAGGCTGATGACTAAGAGCGTGCTGAGGATGGCGGCGATGAGCAGCCGTTTGGAGATGACGTCGCCCACAAGGTTGATATGGAAGGGGAAGTTGATCATTTCCAAACCTCCGAACAGTGCGGCTGCTGACACGCCGAAGATGGCGGCGAGAAGGGCGGCCAGCACGACGCCGAAGATGAAGAGGAAGAAGGCTCCGATGCAGAAGAGGAAGAATTTCGCCACGAAGGACAGGCATCCCCTGGCCGTGTCTCGGTGTTGGGGGTTGTTGACGAATTGGTTGGCGCTGTTGACACCGCGCACCAGTTCTTCGTTGATGGCCTTGGCCGACACCGGCTTCCCATACATGCGCAGACGCTCCTCGGGGGTGACGGCCTCCGGGATGAGCAGCCAGAGGATGACGTAGATGATGGCCACGGTGGGGAAGGTGACGAAGATGAGCAGGGCCACCACCAAGCGCAGCAGCAGGGGGTCGTTGATGCCCATGTAGTGACAGATGCCGGAGACAACGCCTCCCACAATCTTGTCCTCGCCGTCGCGGAACAGTTTGCGCGTGTCTGCATGGGGCGTGTTCGTTTCTTCTCTGCGGCTTGCGCCCTCCGTGGAGGAGAAGGGGGCGGCGCCGCCGGATGGTTGGTCGCTTTCGCTTCGAGGCTCCTCGCCTTGTTCGCCCTCGTCCATCTCGCGAGGGTCGCCAATGCGTTCGATGATGTCCTTCACATGTTCGATGGTGATGGCCAGCACGCCTTGCGACTGCAACTCGCTCATCAACTCGGCCACGCGGTGCTCCACGTCGTCGGATATCTCGTCACCACCTTCGCGGCTGGCATAGTAGCGCCGCATGTTCTCGTTGTATTTCTGGAGAAGCTCGTAGGCGTCTTCGTCAATGTGGTAAAGTGTGCCAAATATGTTGACAGTGATGTTCTTTTTCATCTTTTTTTCCTTTCTATTAGTTGATTGGTCTTGTTGTCTTTGGAAGTCTCCCTTAGCTGGTCCTGACCGCCAAGGGGGAGGGTTCTTTCAGGAGGGATATCGTGCGGGTGAGGTCGCTCCATGTGGCGTCCATTTCGAGCAGAACGGTGACACCCTCTTCGGTCAGGGCGTAGTACTTGCGGGGCGGGCCTTGGAAAGACTCGCGCCATTCGTAGCTCAGCAGCGCCTCTTTCTTGAGACGTGTGAGGAGGGGATAGAGTGTGCCTTCCACCACGATCAGGTTGGCTTCCTTCAGCTGCTTGATGATGTCGTTGGCGTAGGAGGGCTGGCGACGGAGCAGCAGGAGCACGCAGTATTCGAGCATACCCTTCCGCATCTGGGATTTTGCATTGTCTATGTTCATTTCTCTTCTTTTTTAATAAAGGTAAAGTGTCATGGCGATGGCCAGTCGCTGGATGACGATGCAAAGATAAGTATTTTTATAGTACCTTGCAATACATAGTACTATAAATTTTCATTCGTTTAACATTATTTAAGGATAAGCATCCCCTCACATCTTATGATAAAAAATGTCAAAATGTTGTGGGAATGAATGAAAATGCCTAATTTTGCACATTGAGAATTAGGAAAGAGAATGGATGTAAACGATTCCCAGAACAGTTCCCACTCCAGTAGGCATCATTCAAGCTACAAGGAGAGGGAGGCACGCCGCAAATCCACCACTCGCAGGGCGAATTTCTTCGACGGCGTGTGGACGGGCTTTGCCTATATGTTCAATTTCAAGGAGCGCATGCGAAGGTCGGAGTACTGGTGGTTCTTCCTCTTCTCCGTCCTGTTCACCATCGTTACATATTTTGGCTTCCTCGTGTGGGAGGACTATATGGAGCAGGTGATGATTGAACGCTACGGGTATGCCCCCCCCGAGAAGATGTTCCCCAAGTTGTATCTTACCTATTCGCTGCCGTGCTACATCTTCATTGCCTTCGTCTTCTCCGCTCAGGTGAAACGTTTCCACGACGTGGGGAAGAGGGCGTGGCTGCCCTACGCCAAGACGGCGGTTTTCGCCGTGCTTGCTGCATATCTTTATAGCATCACCCACGTTGTCGGCTCTTTCAACGTGAACTTGGGGTTCTTAGGGTGGGTCCTTCTCATAGCATACATCGCCTTGGCCATCGCCATAGCTGTCGTGGCATGCCAGGACAGCGAGAAAAACACCAACAGATATGGGAAGTCGCCCAAGTACAGGCGCAAGATTTATGAGAAGTTGCCGCCGCCGCCACGTGCACCGAAAAGGAGCGATCTGAAAAAACTGAAGAAATGATAGCCGACGAATTGGCTTTCCACATTCGCACCGCCATGGGGTTGGAGCCTACTGAAGAGCAACAACAAGCCATGATGGTGTTCTGCCAGTTTGCGACAGACCCTGATGTGCGGGCCGTGATGCTCATGAGAGGGTCGGCGGGAACGGGAAAGACCACACTTGCCGCCGCCATTGTCAGGGCATGGGCCGCCATGGGGCAGAAGGTGATGCTGCTCGCACCCACCGGACGTGCCGCCAAGGTCTTCGCTCTCAACAGCGGTCACGCCGCATTCACCATTCACCGCAAGATTTACAGGCAGAAGGCCTTCACTGGAGACATGACAGGCTTCCTCCTCAACGACAACCTCCACCGTGACACACTCTTCATCATCGACGAGGCCTCCATGGTGTCCAACCAGGGTGGGGGAGAGGCGGCTTTCGGTAGTGGGAGGCTCCTCGACGACCTTGTGTCTTTCGTCTATGGGGGAGCCAACTGCCGGTTGATGCTTATTGGCGACAAGGCACAGCTGCCACCGGTGGGAGAGGCGCAGTCGCCGGCACTCATGGCGCAGTTCCTCGAAGGATATGGGCTGAAAGCCTACTGCTGCGACCTCAACGAGGTGATGAGGCAGAGCCGGCAGTCGGGAATACTCTACAACGCCACCGTCGTGCGCAACATGGTGACCCGCGACAACGCCACCGCATTGCCCACCATACGCTTCCGGGGCTTCGCCGACATCCGCATGGTGCCGGGCGACGAACTCATCGAGAGCCTCCATGGCAGTTACGGGGAGGTGGGGCTGGACGAGACCATCGTCATCACACGCTCCAACAAGCGGGCCAACATCTACAACAAGGGCATCAGGGCCTCCGTCTTGGGGCGGGAGGAGGAACTCTGCTCCGGCGACATGCTCATCGTCGTGCGCAACAACTATTTCTGGAGCGCCCGGGAAGAGAAATGCCCCTTGGAGTTCATCGCCAACGGCGACAGGGCAAGGGTGAGGCGGGTGCGCAACCACCAGTCGCTCTACGGCTTCCGCTTCGCTGACGTGTGGCTTGAGTTCCCCGACTACGACAACTTCGAACTTCAGGCGACACTCATGCTCGACTCCCTCGCCTCCGAGGCACCCGCCCTCACCAAAGAGCAATCCGACACGCTCTTCCAAGGCGTCCTTGCCGACTATGCCGACCTCCCGCTCAAGCATGACCGCATGCTCAAGGTGAGGGATGACAGGTACTACAACGCACTGCAAGTGAAATACGCATACGCCGTCACTTGCCACAAGGCACAGGGCGGGCAGTGGGAGCACGTCTATGTGGACCAGGGGTACATGACCGACGAGATGCTCACCCCATCCTACATCCATTGGCTCTATACGGCATTCACCAGGGCAACGGAGAAACTCTTCCTTGTCAACTGGCCACGCACGCAGACAGAGCAGCCCGAAGAGTGAATGTTTGTCCCGATAATGAAATTTTACTACAACCATAAAAACGATACGATTATGAAAAAAAGAAACTGGATGGCCATGGCAGTGGCCGCCATCATGATGACAGGATGCGCCGGACTTGGCACAGGCAATGGCACCAACGGAGGTATCCTCGACGGTATTGACGCTGGCAGCGCATTAGGAAACATCTTAGGCAGCGTGCTGGGTATCAACAAGGTGTCGGAGACAAGCATCATCGGGACATGGAAATATGCCGGACCGGGGTGCGCGTTCACCAGCGACAACCTCTTGGCAAAGGCAGGAGGAGAGGTGGCGGCTCAGAAAGTCAAGACACAGTTGCAGAGCTATTACTCCTCTGTTGGCATCAGCAGCTCCAACACCTATATCACCTTCAAGGAGGACAAAACATTTTCCGGAAAAGTGGATGGCAAGTCGCTCAGTGGGACATACACGCTCGATGTCAACAGCGGCCAGATCACGCTCAAGACCTTGTTGTTGAGCATGAACGGCTTTGTCAACCTCAACACTACGGGAATGAGCCTCCTCTTCGAATCGCAAAAGCTCCTCACGGTGCTACAGACGCTCGGAGCGGTCAGCGGCAACTCCTCCATCGCTGCCATCGGCGAGCTGTCCAAGAATTACAGCGGCGTGCGCATCGGCTTCGACATGGCACGGTGACAATGGAAGAGTAACGGTCAATAAATGAACAACTGATGACATCCGACAAATGGACCATGCGGGAGGGCTTCCTCATGGGAGGTGGCCTCGTTGCGGCGGGACTGATGCTCGAACTGAGCGTCGGCCCTGTCGTGTGGGAGGCTTTCAGATGGCCTGCCAACGTCGTCGTCCTTGCCGTTTTCTGCGCCCTCGTCCTCGCCGTCTTCTTGGCGGGAAAGAAGATGAGGGTCTGCCGCTTCATCGCATCGGTCCATGCCGCCATCCCGGCCATGGTGTTTGCCGTGGCCTTCACCATGGTGATGGGACTGGTGAGACAGAAGGTGAACGGCAGTTGGTTGGAAGGCATGCTGTCCTTCTGGCCCTTCGTCCTCGTTTATGCCTACATGGCACTCATCCTCGGCGTGGTCGTCCTGAGAAGGCTCGCACACCTGGGAAATTGGAGAAGGGACCTGCCTTTCCTGCTCAACCACCTAGGGCTGTTCGTCGCACTCGTCACGGCAACGTTGGGCAATGCCGACATGCAGCGCATGAGGATGGTGACGGCTTTGGGAGAGCCGGAGTGGCGGGCCATCGACCAAAACCAGAAATTGTGTGAATTGCCGTTGGCCATCGAACTGAAGCGCTTTGTCATGGAGACCTACGACGATGGTTCGCCCAAGCGTTTCGCGTCCGACGTGCAGGTGCTTACCAAGTCGGGAAAGAACATCTCCGCCACCATCGACGTGAACAAGCCCTTGGAGGTGGAGGGATGGAAGATTTATCAGTATGGCTACGATACGGCGGCTGGCAAGGACAGTGAAATCAGCATCTTCGAACTGGTGAGCGACCCGTGGCTGCCGGTGGTGTATGCCGGCATTGGGATGATGCTCGCCGGGGCGGTGTGCATGTTTGTCACAGGAGGAAGGAGGGCAGGGAGATGAGTTGGACGGCATTTCTTTTCTTCGCTCTCGCTGCGGTGGTGTTGTGGGGGGGCGGCGCCTGGGCGGCATGGAAGGGTCGGACCACCGCTGCCACCATCTCCACGTCCGCCGGCGTGCTCGTGTTCTTCGCTTTCATCATCGGACTGTGGGCGACCCTTGAGAGGCCGCCATTGAGGACCATGGGCGAGACGAGGCTGTGGTACTCGCTCTTTCTGCCTTTGGCGGGGTTACTCGTCTATCGAAGGTGGCGATACAAGTGGATTCTTTCCTTTTCCACGCTCCTTGCCACCGTCTTCGTATGTGTCAACATCTTCAAGCCCGAAATACATTCCAAGACGCTCATGCCCGCCTTGCAGAGTCCGTGGTTCGCGCCCCACGTCATTGTTTACATGTTCGCCTATGCACTGCTCGGGGCGGCCACCGTCATGGCCGTCTATCTGCTCTTCTTCAAAAAAGGGGAGCCGTCACGCGACGAGGAGGACATCACCGACAACCTCGTCAACGTGGGACTGGCTTTCATGACGGTGGGCATGCTCTTTGGAGCCTTGTGGGCCAAGGAGGCGTGGGGGCATTACTGGTCGTGGGACCCGAAGGAAACGTGGGCGGCCATCACATGGTTCGCATATCTCTGCTACATCCACTATCGGCTGCTGCCCTCTCATCGCAAAAGATGGGCGCTTGCATGGCTTGTCTTCGCCTTCATCCTCCTCCAAGTCTGTTGGTGGGGCATTAACTACCTCCCGTCGGCACAAGGGACTTCCATACATACCTACGGGGCGTGAAAATCAACGATAGCCGGGATTTTCATTTTTTCACCGATAAGTAAGGTCATCAGACCTTCAAGCACCTCGAATTTGGCCTTGTCGCGCAGGATGCGCTTGATGGCCCCACCGATGGGAACAATCGGCGGGGCCATTCTCGGTATTGCTTGATGGAGAGTTCGCTTCGGGAGCAAAACCCTCACCCTTCAACTATTATTGATTCAGCAAGATGTCCACGAGGCGTGTGATATCGCTGATGCTGATGATGCCATCACCCGTCACGTCGGCGTTCTCGATGAAGAAGTTGGGGGGATTGTTGCCCAACACGTGGTCCACAAGCAGCGTCACATCGACAATGGACAAAAAACCGTCGTGGTTGACGTCGCCCATCAGGTACGGCGAGTACTGCGTGCCATCCTTGAAATAGCCGTCCTTCCACTTGTACCAGCCGTCGCCCTCCTCTTCCTTCTCGGGTGTGAAGCCGTAGGGATAGATGAGCGTGCAGGGTGCGGACTGCGTGCCCACGTTGGTGCAGGCACTGGCGGGCATGTTTCCTGCCGTGGCAGGGACGGTGAGTGTCTGCAGGGAGGTGCAGTTCTTCATCATCGTTGACCAATAGCCGTTCAATGGTATGGTGAAGCTGCTCAAGTCGAGGCTCGTCAGGCTGGTGCAGTTGTTGAACATGCCACTCATGTACGTGGTATTTTGTGTGTTGAAACCACTCACGTTGACGCTCGTCAGGTTGGAGCAATAAGAGAACATTCCACTCATGTTTATGACTTTCTCCGTGTTGAATCCGCTCACGTCAAGGCTTGTCAGGCTGGAGCATTTATAGAACATATTCTGCATCCTTTTCACATTGGCGGTGTTGAGTCCACTCACGTCGAGGCTGGTCAAGCTGGAGCAACCATAGAACATAGTCTCCATCGTGGTCACATTGGCCGTGTTGAGTCCGCTTACGTTGATGCTCGTCAAGCCGGAGCAACCATTGAACATGCCCTCCATGTTGGTCACGTTGGCGGTGTTGAAACTGCTCACGTTAAGGCTCTTCAACATCTTACAGTTGCCGAACATATAAAACATATTGGTCACCTCACTTGTATTGAGGTAAGACAAATTGATGATGCCAACGAGCTGGGTCATATTGTAGAACCACGAAGCGCAAGACGTGGGCCGGGCCTCTGCGAAAGAGGGTGTGAACACCACGTATTTGATGTCATTAGCCTTGGCGAGCCATTTCGGTATGCCTAACCGTGGTTCCAAATCGAATGTCTCGTCCTCATTTTCGGCTATGGTCCTCCATTTGTCATAGAGGAACGTCAACGTGGAGCCGGCGAATGCGGCGTAAGGCTCATCCACGGCATCCTTGAAGTAGCCGCCCTTCCATTTGAAGTAGCCGTCATACGACTCGTCATGCGTGATGGTGCTGGGGTCTTCAGTAACCAGGGTGCAGGGGGCTTTTTTGGTTCCCACGCCAGTGCAGGCTCCGGAATCCAACTCATCTCCCGACGGGATGATGAAGAGGGTTTGCAGCGACGTGCAGCCTGCCATCATTTCGTCGTTTCTGTTGGGGATGCGGAAATGACCGAGAAGCAAGCGTTTGAGGCTGCTGCAGTTCTTGAACATGTAGTCGTTACTGAGTACTTTGTCCATATTGAAGCTGTTCACCCCTTTCAATTCGGTGAGACTGCTGCAATTCTGGAACATGGCTATCATATACATCACGTTGGCCGTGTTGAACGAGGAAAGGCCCTGCAAGGTTTCGAGGCTTGTGCAACCGTTGAACATGTATTGCATACGGGTGACCTTCTCCGTGTTGAAGGTGCTCACGTCGATGCTCTTCAAACTCTGGCAGTTTTGGAACATATAACTCATATCGGTAACCTCGGAAGTATTGAGATAATCCAGGTGCTCGAAGGTGGTCAAGTTCGGTAAAAAATCAAACCACATATAGCACGTGGTGGGTCTGGCATCGCAGAAGCTGGCATCGAACACCACGGTCGTGACATTATAACAGTGCCTGTTCCATCCGGGTTCGACATCCCCCTTATTCAAGTCATAGGAGGTGCCTGGGCGCAAGCCTTTCTGCTTGTCGTAGTAGAACGTCAGCGTGGTGTCACTCGGGGAGAGCACGGCGTATGGCTCGTCCACGGCATCCTTGAAGAAGCCCCTCTTCCACTGATACCAGCCGTCGCCGGTGGCTGTCTTCTCGGGTGTGAAGCCCTCGGGATAGACGAGGGTGCAGGGTGCATCCTGCGTGCCTACGCCGGAGCAGGCGTTGGCATTCAGTTCTTTTGCCGTGGCGGGGATGGTGAGATTTTGCAGACTGGTGCAGTTAGAGAGCATGGATGCCGTGTTGGCAACAGTGTAGAAGGTAAAACTGCTCAGGTCGAGACTGGTGAGACTTGTGCAAGAGGTGAACATGGAAATGAAGCCTGTATCTGGGTCATTCATCTTGTTGGTGTTGAACCCACTCACGTCGATGCTCTTGAGATTGGCGCACCCATAGAACATTCCATCCATGGTTGTCACGTTTGCCGTGTTGAAATGGCTCACGTCGATGCTCTCCAAGGGGCATCCCGTGAACATCTGTTCCATGTCGGTCACCGCAGAGGTGTTGAGATATTCCAAACCCGTGATACTGTTGAGATGGGTCATAGAGAACCAGTTAAAGCAGCTGGAGGGGCGGGCGTTGGCGAAGGAGGGGTCGAACACCACTGTTGTAACATTGGTGCGAGAGTTGTACCATCTCGGATTGTTGTTCCCCGTGTTCAAGTCGTAGGTCGAGCCGATGCGCGAGGTTCTTTCCGTGTCGCAGTAGAACGTCAGCGTGGTCTTGTCCCAGGATAGCACGGCGTAAGGCTTTGGCCCATCCTTGAAATAGCCGCTCTTCCACTTGTACCAGCCGTCGCCGGTGGAGGTTGGGGTGAATGTGAAGCCATCAGGATAGATGAGGGTGCAGGGAGTTGCCTGCGTTCCCACGCCGTTGCAGGCGTTGGCATTCAATGCTGTTGCGCTGGCGGGAATGGTGAGGGTCTGCAAGGAGGAGCAGTTTTCCATCATTGAACTGGAGCTTGACGGTATGGTGAAACTGCTCAAGTCGAGGCTCGTCAGGCTGGAGCATTGATAGAGCATATATTTCATTTCGGTGACGTTCGCCGTATTGAATCCGCTCAGGTCGAGGCCCGTCAGGCTGGAACACATGTGGAACATATAATTCATATTGGTGACGTTCGCCGTGTTGAATCCGCTCAGGTTGAGGCTCTGGAGGCTGGAACATTTATAGAACATATAATGCATTTCGGTGACGTTCGCCGTGTTGAACCCGCTCAGGTCGAGGCTCTGGAGGTTGGAGCAATTATGGAACATTCCTTGCATGGTGGTCACCTTTGCCGTGTTGAATCCGCTCAAGTCGAGGCTCTGGAGGTTGGAGCAATCTTCGAACATTCCGTCCATGTTGGTCACCTTCGCTGTGTTGAGTCCGCTCAGGTTGAGACTCGTCAGGCTGGAACATTTATAAAACATGTTATTCATGTTGGTCACCTCGTCCGTTTTGAGATAGCTGAGGCCTGTAACGGACTGGAGATGGCGCATTTCTGCGAACCATTTATAGCATGTGGTAGGCCGGACATCGGCGAAAGAGGGGGCGAAAACGACACTCGTAACAGGGGAGTCATATTTATACCATCCCGGATTGCTGTTCTCCATGTTTATGTCGTAGGTCGTGCCGGTGCGCGAGGACCTTTCCGTGTCGTAGTAGAACGTCAGCGTGGTGTTGTCCGAGGAGAGTTCGGCGTATGGCTCTAATCCATTTACATTGAAGTATCCGCCCTTCCATTCGACATATCCGTTGTTTTGCGTGGCTCCTTCAAGCGTGAAGTTGGTAGTGCACTCAAGGGTGCGTGGGAAATCAGCTTCGCCCATTCCCGTGAACGCATCCGATGCCAAGTTGTTGGCGGTGGCGGATACAGTTAGTTTTTCTATCTGAGCATCCTCCAACAGTTTCGTGGTGTTGATGGATGTTTTGAAGTCGAGTGTGGAAATGTCGAGACCGTTTTCCATATTTCCCAATTCAGCGAACATATAACTCATGTCGGTAACATTGGAAAGGTCGAAATGGGAGAGGTCAAAGCTTCCTATTATACCATCATCTCCACATAGTCTATAAAACATGTGGCTCATATTTGTCACCGCAGAGGTGTTGAGGTTTTCCCCATAGAAATTAACACACGTTTCGGCATTTATTTCCGAAAACCAATATGATGTGTTGGTGGGGCGATAGTCGGCAAAACTATTATTGAAAAAGATTGCGACATACGACACTGAATTTGGAATGTTGAGTTTTCCGCCGTTTTGAGGAAGCAGGTAGGTCTCACCTCTGGAACTTCGTAGGTT
>JAFZRU010000035.1 GCA_017619755.1 Prevotella sp. | reverse complement strand
TTCGCCGACTTGGAGATTGCCAACCATCCGTCCTTTGAGGAGCACCTCAACAAGTACCCGGTCATCTACCTCGACCTGTCGGAGTTTGTGATGCTGTTCCACGAAATAGACGTGGTGGACATCTTTGACAAGAGATTGCGGGAAGATGTGCTGCGAGCCTACCCGGACATTGAGCAGTTGGATGGTGATGACCTGATGGACATTCTCACACGCATCGCCGAACAAACGGATGACCGTTTCGTCTTCATCATCGACGAGTGGGACGCCATCTGCCGTGAGCACAAGCCCGGCACACGAACCATGGACCGATATGTGGACTGGCTGCGCCGCATGTTCAAGGGGATGAACGCCGCGAGGGTGTTCGCCGGAGTGTACATGACGGGCATCCTGCCCATCAAGAAATACCAGACGCAGTCGGCCTTGAACAATTTCCAAGAGTATTCCATGGTGGATCCAGGTGACATGGCCTCATTTTTCGGCTTCACCAACAAGGAGGTGAGGATGCTGGCGGAAAAGTACGGCATGGATTACGACGATTTGTCCAAGTGGTACGACGGCTACCAAATTGGCGAAGAGCTGTCAATGTTCAACCCCAATTCCGTGATGCAGGCACTCAAAAGGAAATGGTGTGGAAGTTACTGGGCCAGGACGGGAGCCTTTGATTCCGTAGCCGACTACATCTCCATGAACTTCGAGGGCTTGAAGGACGACATCATCGCCATGCTGGCCGGGGAGAGCCGACCTGTTGACCCTACTGGCTTTCAGAACGACATGGCAATCATCAACAACAAGGATGACGTGTTCACCGTACTCATACACTTGGGATACCTCTCCTACGACCGGCGTGTGCAGGAATGCCGCATCCCCAACCGCGAGGTGGCCGGCGAATTGGTGCAGTCTGTCAGAGCCATCAAATGGAAAAACGTCTTCGATACCATACAGCAGTCGAAGCAACTTCTTCGTGCCACCCTCGACGGCGATGCGGAGGCCGTGGCAAGGGGCATCGACATCGCACACGACGAGGAGACTAACATCCTCTCCTACAATAATGAGAACTCCATGGCTTGCGTGTTAAGCATCGCATATTACTATGCCAAAAACGATTATATCATCCACAGGGAATTAGCGTCTGGTAGGGGGTTTGCCGACCTCGTACTCATCCCGAGGAAAAACGTCGATTCCCCCGCCCTCGTCGTGGAGTTGAAATACGACAAGGATGCCGACACCGCCATCTCGCAAATCAAGCGGAAAAAATACCCTGCCAAGGTGGCGCAATACACTGACAATCTTCTCCTCGTGGGCATCAACTACGACAAGGGGACAAAGACACACTCATGCGTCATTGAGAGGTGGGGATATTGCGATGCTTTGCAGCAGCATAATGCACCTTGAGGGCACCGGCCTTTCGCAGTTGCTGCTTCACGCTTGTCACCATGCCCATGGGTACGTTTTCGTCGATTTTCATCATCACCGTCAACTCTTCCCGTTCGTCGGGCAGCAACTCCTCCATATAACGGGACACCTGTGAGGCGACACCATCCAACGGCACCAGCTTGTCATCCACCTGCACCACAAAATTGTTCTCACTGCTTGCACCATGAGGGCGCACCGGCCTGCCAATGAAGAGATAGAGGGTGGATGGTTGTTTCTTGAATTTGGCCAATTCCGTTCCCGTCGGCACCTGAAAGCCCACCTTTTGGGGAACGCTCCTCATGGTGGTGACAATCATGAAGAAGAAAAGAACGGTGAAAATCAAGTCGGGAAGCGACGACATGTTGAGTTCGGGTTGGCGTCGCCCTCCCCTATTCCTCTCAAACCTCATGGCGTACCTCCTTCCTGTGAATAGTCCTCCGACACCTTTTGAGGATAGTAAGCCCTTATAGCCTCCCGCTGTCTCTCATTGCACTGGGCGTAATGCTTGTCGAAGCGGCTCATAGCCAGACTGTCGCGCAGTTGGCTGTAGGCCGCCACGATTTCGTTCTGCACTTTGAAATAGGTGCCGTAATTGGCCTCTCCGTCCGACTTGATTCTTATGACGTGGTCTTCCGTCACCCCGCAGGCACCAAGCAAATCGATGTCTTTTTGATGCTTCTCCGGCAGGTTGGGAAGGTTTTGTGGGTTGTCCACAAATTGCTTCACTCGCGTACACAGGCCACCAATGGGTGTTTTCTCGTCATTGACAAAGACGACCTCCCCTTTGGAAATGTCGATGCGCATGACATTCCTCTCCTTTAATTCCACAGCCTCCTGGTTCTCAGGCGACAAAGGTGGGAGCATGCGGGCAAGTCCCTTGTCATCGTCCATGGAGGTGACGACGAGGAAGAGGATGAGCAGCGTGAAGGATATGTCGGCTATGGAGGCTGTATTGATGCCCGGCACCCTGCGTCGTTTTCGTCGGCGTAGTCTCATGTCATTTCCTGTTGTTGAGATACGTCCTGATGGTGGCGAAAGCCACTGCGGCGGTAGCCACCACGATGAGAATGAGCGACGAGATGACAAACATATTGGCGGCCTTGAGCCATCCCTCCTCATGGTACTCCTCGCCATTGACCGTGATGGCCGACGACGCACCCATGAGGAACGACACACCCAACATCAATGCCGTGAAAACCGTCACTCCCAAGGCAATGAGGGCGGATGGCACGCCATGGCTGTCGGCCTTGGCACTTCGTCTTCTTCGCATGGTTCTCACCACCGCCCATGCCGTCACCAAGACAGCGATGAGCAGCACAAGAACAGCGAACACAATCAGCACGGAGGTGAGCCTTGGCTCTATGAAGTCGGGGTCTTCCGCCCATGGATGATTGTACCCCACAAGATAGAAGAGCGCGAACACCACCACGGTGATGGTGACGAGCAGGTACAGCACTTTGCGCGAGGCCTCGCCTTTGGGCCATCCGGGAATTCTCATTGTTCCTTGTTTTTATATTTCACAAGAATGTCGAGCAACGAAATGGCGGCATCTTCCATCTGAGTGGCAAGCCCCTCGATCTTGTTGAGGATGTAGTTGTAGAACACCTGCAGGATGAGTGCCACGATGATACCGAAAATGGTGGTGATAAGCGCCACCTTCATTCCCGAGGCCACGATGGTGGGGCTGATGTCCCCCGCCTCTTGTATCCTGTCGAAAGCCATCACCATGCCAATCACGGTGCCGAGGAAGCCGAGCGATGGGGCAATGGCGATGAAAAGGGTAATCCACGAACAGCCCTTTTCCAGGTTGGCCATCTGCACCTGTCCATAGGATGTGATGGAACGCTCGATGCTGTCGATGCCCTCGTTATAGCGCAGCAGCCCTTGGTAGCAGATGGACGCCACCGGCCCCCGTGTGTCGCGGCAGAGGTCCTTCGCTCCTTCGATGTCCCCCTTGGACACCTTTTCATCCACATCGGCGAGGAGGCGTTTGGCATTCACTTCGGAGAGGGTGAGATAGATGATGCGCTCCACGCAGAACGCCAGTCCGAGGATGAGTGCGAGGGCCACAAGCGACATGAAGCCGGCGTTGCCCTCAATGAATTTCCGCTTGAGGGCCTTGTACATTCCCTCGCTTTCAGGTGCCGCTTCATTCTCTGCCAGCATAGCCATCTCCTCCGCCACCAACGTATCGTCGTCGAGGGTGCCAGCAAAGACGGCTTCCATCTCGTCATCATCCATGGGGACGTCTTCTTCTGCATACATTTGCGGGATGAACAGCAGCAAGGCAGTCCAAAGCACTAATAGACGTATAAACAATTGTCTCATTACATTCTTGATGTTGTCATATCACATTCTTGCGTGCAAAGGTAGTGCAAGCCGAACACAAAACAAAATAAAAAAGCAATTTTTATTTTTTTTGTTGAGGCGACGCCTACCTTCGGCGATAGCCAGAGGTAGTGAAAGCCGAAGACAATGCAAAACAAAAATAGGATTTTTTGTTTTCATTCCCGAGGCGCATCCTACCTTATCATAATTCGTAAAGTGAGGTTGCAAACGGCTTTTAGACCGTCTATGCACAAAATCCATCCGCACCTTAACGTAAAACACACAAAAACCAACAAAAAGACTATCAAAATGCGCTGTGTTGTCATATTATTGTTATCTTTGCAGCACGGTGCAATAACGAGCATTCCCATGACAAGAAATAAAGCTGCCATTTCCGTGCTTCTGATGGTGAGTTTGGGGCATCTTCTCAACGATATGTTCCAGGCGGTCATCCCGGCCATCTATCCGATGATCAAGGAGACGTTGGGGTTGAGTTTCATTCAGATAGGCGCCATCACGCTGACCAACCAGGTCACATCGTCGCTGCTACAGCCAATGGTAGGGTATTTTTCCGACAAGCACCCTCGGCCATACGGGCTTGTCGTGGGCATGTGCTTCACGTTAACGGGTCTTCTTTTGCTCTCCTTGGCCGATAGTTTCATGCTCGTGTTGCTGTCTGTGTCTTTCGTCGGCGTCGGCTCATCGGTGCTTCACCCCGAATCTTCCAAAGTGGCCCGGATGGCGTCGGGTGGTGCCAAGGGCATGGCTCAGTCGATATTCCAGATTGGCGGCAATGTAGGCCGTGCCTTCGGCCCCGTGGCCGTGGCCCTGCTTGTCGTGCCACACGGTCAGGGCAGCATCCGATGGTTTGCCATGCCGGCCATCGTGGCCATTTGGCTGTTGTCAAGGATAGGCCGTTGGTATAAGAAACAACTCTCCTTATACGGTCGTGGCAAGTCAAAGTATGACATTGAGAACGACAGCCATTTGTCCAAGCGTCAGATAGGTGTTGCCTTGACGGTGCTGCTCGTCCTGATGTTCTCCAAGGATTTCTATACGGCAAACATCCAAAGTTACCTGACATTCTACATGATAGACAAGTTCGGGTTGACAGTGACCGCATCACAATATGTGTTGTTTGCCTTCCTCGTCTCCACGGCAGTGGGTCTGTTGATAGGTGGCGAGTTGGGCGACCGCTACGGGCGCAAGTATGTCATCTGGGTGAGCATCCTCGGTTCGTCCCCTTTCGCCCTTCTGCTGCCCTACTGCGACCTTGCATGGACAATCGTGCTGGCCATTCTTGTGGGCATGGTGATGTCGTCAGCCATGAGTGCCATCCTGGTCTATGCCACGGAGTTGCTTCCCGGCAATGTAGGTATGATTTCCGGGGCGTTCTTTGGTCTTTCCTTCGGCCTTGGCGGCATAGGCTCCGCCATATTCGGTTGGCTTGCAGACCTGTACGGCATCCAGCGTGTGTTCCAGTTGACGGCTTTTCTCCCCTTGCTTGGGATTGTCACCTATTTCCTGCCCAACATCAAGGAAAACGACTAATCCCCTTGTATGACATGACAAGGATGCTTTCCCTTCGTCACAGCAGGTATGGTGCAATGGTGGCGCAAGCCTCTGCATCGGAAAGTGAAAAGAAAAAGTTGGCCGTAAGTTTTGATTTCATTCATATAATGACTATTTTTGCACCATCAGTTCATCCTTGCATCAATGAAAACCGCTTCGCTTGAAGTCGCATGATGGTGAGGATACCACACAATCAACCATAGAATGAAATGAAAATAGTAGTGCTTGACGGCCACACGGCCAACCCCGGCGACTTGTCGTGGGCAGAATTGGAGGCGATGGGTGATTTGACCGTTTACCCCCGCACCGCGCCGGATGAAACGGTTGCAAGAGCATGCCATGCCGAGATATTGCTGACAAACAAGGTGGTTGTCGGTCGGAATGAAATCAACCAGCTTCCTCACCTCCAATATATCGGCGTATTGGCCACGGGCTACAACGTGGTTGACTTGGCGGCTGCTCGCGAGCGCGGCATCATCGTCACCAACGTACCGGCCTACAGCACGGAGAGCGTGGCGCAGATGGTGTTTGCCCACCTGTTGTCTGTGACCAATCACACAGAACATTATGCCCATGAGAACCGTCGCGGTCGTTGGTCTGGCAGTTCCGATTTCTGCTATTGGGACACACCTCTTACGGAACTCTCCGGCAAGACGATGGGCATAGTGGGTTTGGGTAACATCGGGAGGCGCGTGGCCCAAATCGCCCTTGCTTTCGGCATGGAAGTGAAAGCCCTGACGAGCAAGCCAGCCAACGCCTTGCCCGAAGGATTGCACAAGGCATCGCTCCATGAAATCCTCTCCACATCGGATGTGGTCTCGCTGCACTGCCCCCTCACCGCCGACACCCATCACCTTGTCAATCGCGAAACTCTCGGGATGATGAAACGCACGGCGATTCTCATCAACACGGGGCGCGGCCCCCTTGTGGACAACCATGCGGTGTCAGAGGCGTTGTCCTCCGGAAGCCTATACGCCTATTGCGCCGACGTGCTTGCCGAAGAACCTCCCCAAGCCGACAATCCCCTCCTCCACCTTTCCAACGCCTACATCACCCCCCACATCGCCTGGGCCACCATCGATGCGCGTCGGCGATTGCTGCAGACGGCCATACAGAATGTCCGATCCTTCCTCAACGGACATCCTGAAAATGTCGTATGACACTTTTCGTCATCGAATGATGGAGGGGTGGCTCCCGACGTGGTTCACGGTTTCCACCTGTATCCGCAACCCTCTCTCCATCTGCTGCATCCGTATGCGGTTTTTCCTTTTATCAAGACCCCTTTACCACAAAGGGGGCATGTCGTTCCCACGTAGGGGTCTTTCGTGGGTGGTGTGGCGGCATTGTCTGGCTTTGGCGTTGTTTGTTTTCTTGCTTTGGGAGGCTTTTTGGCCGCAGCACCGCTTTTCTTGCTGTTGTTGTTATCCTCGACGGTTTGGATGGGGATGTTGCGATAGTTGGGGTCGGTGAGCACTTGTTGGACGATTTCGGTTATTTGCTGCTTCAATTCGTCGATGAATTGGGCCGCGTCGTATCGCAGATGCTCTATGTCACGCAGTTTCTTCTCCCAGATGCCGGTGAGTTCGCAACTCTTGAGCAACTCTTCCTGAATGGTGTCGATGAGTTGCTTGCCGGTTTCCGTGGCTATCAGGTTTTTCCGTTCCCTTCTGATGTAGCGTCGTTTGAAGAGTGTTTCGATGATGCCCGCCCTTGACGAAGGCCGCCCGATGCCGTTTTCCTTCAACGCTGCCCTGAGTTCCTCGTCCTCCACGAATTTTCCGGCTGTTTCCATGGCGCGAAGGAGTGTCGCCTCGGTGTATGGCTTGGGGGGTGTTGTCCATTTCTCCGTCAGCGTGGGTTGGTGGGGGCCGCTCTCTCCTTTTGTAAATTCGGGCAGCACCTTTTCCTCTTCTTCCTTCTTGGCTACCGTGTCGTCGGCTATGGCTTCGGCCTCCTTGCTGTAGATGACACGCCACCCCGGCTGTTGTATCTGCTTTCCCGTGGCCTTGAACTCCACTTCCTCCACCTTTCCCATCACGGTGGTGGTGGTGAAGAGGCAGTCGGGGTAGAACACGCTGATGAATCGCCTTGTCACCAAGTCATACACCTTTTGCTCCATGTTGGTGAGGCCGGTGGCGGCCACTCCGGTGGGAATGATGGCGTGGTGGTCGGTCACTTTCGACGTGTCAAAGACCTTCTTGCTCTTTCTCAGCGTGGTGGTGAGCAATGGCGCCGTCATGGGTTCATATCCCCGCAGTCCTTTGAGGATGGCGGGGCATTTGGGGTAGATGTCGTCGCTGAGATACTGCGTATCCACACGTGGGTAGGTGGTGAGCTTTCTTTCGTAAAGGGTCTGTATGGTCTTCAGCGTCAGGTCGGCGCTGAGGCCGTACTTCTTGTTGCAATCTACCTGCAACGATGTGAGGTCATAGAGATGCGGCGGAGCCTCCACGCCCTTTTTCTTCTGCACCTCGGTGACGAAGAATGGCTTGTCGAGAATGGTGGCAAACGACTGCTCTCCCTCCTCCTTGGAGGTGAACTTTCCTTTGGTGGCAGTGAACAGCGTTTCTCGGTAGATGGTGGCAAGCACCCAGTAAGGCTCTGGTTTGAAATTGTCTATCTCCCTTTGCCTGTTGACGATGAGTGCGAGCGTGGGTGTCTGTACTCGTCCGATGGAAAGCACCTGTCGGTTGTGACCGTATTTCACGGTGTAGAGACGTGTGGCGTTCATCCCCAAGAGCCAGTCGCCGATGGCCCTGCACAGTCCGGCCTTGTATAGCGGGTCGTATTGTGCCTGGTCCTTGAGGGTGGCGAATCCCTCCCTGATGGCTTCGTCGGTCATGGAGGATATCCACAATCTCTTGACGGGGCAAGTGGCTTGTGCTTTCTGCATCACCCACCTTTGTATGAGTTCTCCCTCCTGCCCCGCGTCGCCGCAGTTGATGATGCCATCGGCATTTCTCATGAGTTGCTCGATGACAGCAAACTGCCTTTTGATGCCGTCGTCCTCGATGAGTTTGATGCCGAAGCGCTGGGGGATCATGGGCAACATGGATAGCGACCACTGCTTCCATGCGGCTGAGTAGTCATCGGGTTCCTTGAGCGTGCAGAGGTGTCCGAAAGTCCACGTCACCTGGTAGCCGTTCCCTTCCATGTAGCCGTTTCTTGATGAAGTGGCTCCGATGATTCGAGCGATGTCCTTGGCGACGCTTGGTTTCTCTGCGATGCAAACAATCATTTGTTGTTGGTGTTGTGATGATCATTTACTCGTTTTCAATACCCCAACGTCAGGTCGGTGAGGATGACGATGTGCCTTTTTTCGGGGTATGAGTTTCTGAGGAAATGAATGTAGTTGCAGATGGACTGTGTGGAGTTGCAGTTGTGGCATGCGCCGTCGGTCTGGCATGGTGTCTTGATGTCGAACCTTGCCGCATTGATGGGAGCCGCCGTGCTCCTGGCTCTTTTCAGGGCCGCTTCCGGGTCCTGTGCCACTTTGTGCAGTCCGATGATGAAAATGACACGCTTGGGACCCCATGTGATGGCCGCCACCCTGTTGCCCGTGCCGTCGATGTTCACCAGCACGCCGTCTTCGGAGATGGCATTGGCGCTGGTGAGATAGAAATCCACGTCGAAAGCTTTTCTGTACATAGCTTGTTTCTCCTCCGGGGTCTTCACCTCGTCGCGGTCGAAAACCTGATACCCAGCCGCCTTGAGCGCCGCCGGCAGTCCCAGGTCTCTCACGGTCATGGTGCCGCCCCATGTGACGCTGCTCCCCTCCGGCATGAGGCTTTTCACTTTTTCCATGATTTCCTTGGTGGAGGGGCAGTAATATGCCTCAAAATGTCGGCGTTCCAAGTTCTTGATGAGTTTGGAAGCCAATCGTTCGTTGCGTTGTTCTTGTGGTGTCATATTTGTATCTTTGATTTCAATTCTGTTGTAATGCATCTCAATTGTTTTGCAAAATTAGCACAATCCATCCACAAAGCAAAATAATAAAGATGAAAAATGAGAAATTGAAGATGGAAGATGTAACGAATGAAGCCGTTGCTCTTCTTACGGTCAAGCACAACGGACAATGATTTGCGAGAAAGAGGCCTGTCGAATGGCCATGGATTTCTAAAACAAAAAGCCGCATCTTCAGATGCGGCTTTTTTGAGCCTCTTGTCGGATTCGAACCAACGACCCCGAGATTACAAATCACGTGCTCTGGCCAACTGAGCTAAAGAGGCGGGTGGGCAAGCTACTTGCATCGCGCCGCTACAACCTACTGCCTTTGCTACATTCCTGTCCTGGAGGATTCGCAGGGAGCTGGCCGTGCAAGACTTGCCCGTTTTGCGGGTGCAAAGGTAGTCATTTCCTACGCCATGACAAAGGACAAGCAAGTGTTTTAAGGATTTTTAACTGTCAGAAAAGGCCCATCCCTATGAAGGAATGGGCCTCTATTAATTTCATATTTGGCAAATAGCCTATGGAGATTAATCCTCCTCGGCAAGTTCTGCCTCGTGCTGCTTGATAAGTTCCTGCTGGATGTCGTTAGGTACGAGCTCGTAGCTGGAGAAAGAGGTGGTGAACGATGCCCTGCCGCCAGTGAGCGAACTGAGGGCGATGCTGTAGTTGGCCAACTCTTTGAGAGGGATTTTCGCGTTGAGTTTCTGATAGCCAGCCTCGCTGTCCATACCCATGATGATGGCGCGGCGTCCTTGGAGGTCGCCCATCACGTCACCCATGTAGTCTGCAGGCACCAGTACCTCGAGGTCGTAAATGGGTTCGAGCACCTTGGGACCAGCATCCTTGAAAGCCTTGGAGAATGCGTTGCGTGCGGCAAGCATAAAGGAAAGTTCGTTGGAGTCCACCGGGTGCATTTTGCCGTCATAAACGATGACGCGAACGTCGCGTGCATAACTACCAGTAAGAGGACCTTGCTCCATGCGCTCCATAACACCCTTGAGGATGGCAGGCATGAAACGCAGGTCAATGGCTCCACCGACGACGGAGTTAAGGAAGACGAGTTTGCCACCCCACTCCAGGTCTATTTCCTCACGGCTCTTGATGTTCATCTTGAACTCCTGGCCTCCAAACTTATACACAACGGGATCGGGCATACCCTCGGTATATGGCTCCACAATGAGGTGAACCTCACCGAACTGTCCTGCTCCACCCGACTGCTTCTTGTGGCGGTAGTCAGCACGGTTGACCTTGGTGATGGTCTCGCGATAGGGGATTTTCGGCTCCTCGTAGATGACGGCAATCTTCTCGTTGTTCTCCAAGCGCCACTTGAGTGTGCGAAGGTGGAACTCGCCTTGTCCGTGAATGATGATTTGCCTGAGTTCCTTGCTCTGCTCCACCACCCATGTGGGGTCTTCCTGTCTCATCTTCAGCACGGCAGCCATCAGCTTCTCCGTGTCGCTTTCGTTGGCGGCCTTGATGGCACGAGAGTATTTGGAGTTAGGATACTTGATGAAGTCGAAACGGATGTCCACATCCTTAGCGTTGAGAGTGTTGCCAGTCTTCACGTCCTTGAGTTTAACAGTACAACCGATGTCTCCGGCTTTCAGTTCATCCACGGGGAAACGTGTGGCGCCGGCACATGCGAACACTTGTCCGATGCGCTCCTTGGAACCACGGTCGGCGTTGGTGAGGTCGTCTCCCTGCTTCACCGTACCGCTCATCACCTTGAAATAGCTCACCTCTCCGATATGCGGCTCCATGCCGGTCTTGAAGAAGAAGAGGCTTTCCGGGCCATTGCTGTCCACAGCGATTTCGTTGCCGTTGGTGTCAGTTACTTTTGGCATATCGGTGGGGAAAGGCACAACGTTGCCTAAGAACTCCATCAAGCGGCGCACGCCCATGTCCTTGCTGGCGCAGACGCAGAAGACGGGGAATATGCTACGTGAGACAAGCCCCTTGCGGATGCCCTCGCGTATCTCGTCCTCGGTGAGGTTCTCCTCCTCGAAGAATTTCTCCATCAAGGCCTCGTCGTTCTCAGCTGCTGCCTCAATGAGCGCGGCGTGCAGTTCCTCGGCCTTGTCCATCTCCTCTGCGGGGATGTCTTCGATGATGGGGGCTCCACCTTCGGGTTTCCAAGAATATTTTTTCATGAGCAACACGTCGATGACGGCATTGAAATTAGCGCCGGTGGCAATGGGATATTGCACCTCCACGCACTTGCTTCCAAAGGTCTCACGCAAGTTGTTCATCACTGTTTCAAAGTCGCAGTTGTCGCGGTCGAGCTGGTTGACGAGGAAAATGACGGGCTTGTTCAGTTTTTCTGTCACGCGGAACGTGTTCATCGTGCCCACCTCGGGTCCGTATTGGCCGTTTACCATGATGACAGCTTGGTCGGTGACGTTGAGTGCCGTGATGGCTCCTCCCACGAAGTCCTCCGAACCCGGGCAGTCAATGAAGTTGAGCTTCTTGTTGTTCCATTCCACTTGGAAAACAGTTGGGAATACGGAATAGCCATATTCCTGCTCCACGGGGAAATAATCGCTCACTGTGTTCTTTGCCTCTACGGTACCGCGACGCTTGATAACGCCTGCTTCGAAGAGTATGGACTCGGCAAGAGTAGTCTTGCCGCTACCCGCACTGCCAATGAGTGCGATGTTTTTGATCTCGTTTGTCTGATAGACTTTCATAAAATTTATTGATAGATTTTAAGTGAAAATTGTCGTTTTTTCGTTTTGGCCGATAAAAGTACTCATTTTTTAACAAACAGCCAAAACTTTTCCTTGAAATTCGCATTTCTTTAAAAACATTTAGGCTTTCCAAGGGAAATCACCTCTCCATTCACTTCATATTTTCACCATATATTATTAATAAAGCTGCCTTGAAAAAAAGTGCGATTTGCATGTATTTGTCGGTGTTTTTTCAACTGTTTTCCCGTTAAAAAGCAAATTCTCCAGACTGCCGACTTGTATTTCTAAAATTTTGCCTACTTTTGCAATGTGCAAGGTTTGTACATACATATTCCATTTTGTAAGAGCCGTTGTTTGTATTGCGGTTTCTACTCCACCACGTTACATGGGCGGCGGTGGGCATACGTTGATGCCCTATGCAAGGAGATGCACCTTCGCGGTGGCGGAAAGGTGAGTACCATTTACATAGGTGGTGGTACTCCCTCCCAACTCGATACGATGATGTTGCGTCAATTATTCTCTTCCATCCACAATGTATATGATGTGATGCCTAACATCGAGGTGACGATGGAGTGCAACCCCGACGACGTGGACGAGCAACTTGTAGGTGCGATGCTGGAAGTTGGGGTCAACCGCGTGAGCATGGGTGTGCAGACCTTCGCTGACGAGCGGCTTCACTTCCTACACCGCCGTCACTCCGCACAACAAGCCGTAGAAGCTGTGGAAAGGTTGCGCCAATCGGGCATCCACAACATCAGCATCGACCTCATGTTTGGTTTTCCCAACGAAACGATTGCCGACTGGCAGTCCGACCTCCACTCCGCACTTTCCTTAGGTGTGAAGCATCTTTCGTCCTACAGCCTGATGTACGAGGAGGGTACTCCCCTATTCCATTTGTTAGAGACGGGTAAGGTGGCTGAGTTGGATGATGACACCTATGTTGTCATGTACAAAATGTTGGTGGAACAGTTGACCTCGGCGGGCTATGAGCATTACGAAATCAGCAATTTCGCCCTGCCCGGATACCGCTCGCTCCACAACAGCAGCTATTGGAATGGTACACCCTACCAAGGACTTGGTGCGGCGGCCCATTCTTTCAATGGAACTTGCCGACAAGCCAATGTGGCTGACGTGGAAAAATACATCGAGGCCATCAAAAATGGCATCCTACCGTGCGAGACCGAGCAGCTGACATCTTTCGACCATTATAACGATATGGTGACCACCGCTTTGCGTACATGTGAAGGTATATCATTAAAAGAAGTGGAGCAACGTTATGGTTTGAAGATGTTCAATTATATGATGAGCAACGCCCGGAAACATATCGACAGGGGGCTTCTGGTCATTGAGCGAGGGCGGCTACGACTCACCTTGCTTGGCATCACTTTGAGCGACACGGTGATGAGCGATTTGGTATGGGTATGACAATAGAAACAAATAAAATATGAAAGAAAAAGACGAGACTTTTGAGAATTGGTGGTTGGCCAACAAGCAATGGGTGTTGGCGGAAGACCGCGAGTACAGCGATGCCGTGGGTACGTATAAAATCACAAGTGGAGCAGACTGGCTGCTCTTCGGCATTCCTGTGGTAACGGGCATCCTCTGTATCCAATATATACCCATCGCCAGTGAGGTGCTGCGGTGGGTGGTGAGCTTCGTCGTGGCGGTAGTGGTGTCGGCAGGATGCGTGTATGTGAAATCTCTCTCCAACCCCCACCGACCCATCGGTGACATTGAGGCCGATGTGAAGCAACGCTGTTGGGAAAAATATCAGCGGACGGGAGTATTGGAAAAGAGACGACAAGCATAAGGACAACCATCCCAATCGTTAAAAATAGAGAATATGGACGTCCAAAAGCCGCCCAAAAGAAAAACTTTGTTGAATTATTTTGTGTATTGGGGGGATTTCACTAATTTTGCATCACAAAAAAAGAAATAACAGCAATGACCGAAGCATCGCCATCCAACGCTCCCCATGTGAATCCTTTTTTCACGCCCTACGACACGCCACACCACACCATTCCGTTCAACCAATTGACGCTGGAGGATTTCGAAGAGGCCTTCATTGAGGGCATGCGCCGCGACAAAGAGCAGTTGGAGAAAACTATCAACAACCCCGACAAGCCCACGTTTGATAACACCATTCTTAACAAGGATGATGACAGTTTCTACTATGGTTTGCTCGACCGTGTGTCAAACGCCTTTTTCAATCTCCTTGGAGCAGAGACAAATGACGAGATGGACGCTTTGGCTCAGAAGATGGAGCCGTTGCTCACACAGCATTCCAATGACATGCTGCTCAACCCTCAACTCTTCCAACGCATCAAGGCGGTGAAGCGTCACCATCGCCGTCTGACACCGGAAGAGAAGCGGATGCTCGATAACATATATGATGGTTTCCGTCGCAATGGAGCTTTGCTCGACGACACAGGAAAGGCACGTCTGCGTCAGCTCAACGAGGAGATAGGCCTGCTGTCCCTGCAGTTCTCGCAAAACCTGCTTAAAGAGCGCAAGGCATATACCCTTCATCTCACCGATGAGGGCGACTTGGACGGCCTACCAGACCGTGTGAGGGAAGCCGCTGCCCAGGAAGCCAGGGAGCGTGGTTTAGAGGGTTGGGGGTTCACCCTTGACACCCCGAGCATGGGGCCGCTGTTGAAATATTCCACCCGTCGTGACCTGCGCCGTCAACTCTATATGGCCAGCAACACGCTATGCACACATGACAACACCACCAACAATCTCGACATCTGCAAGCGCATCGTCAACCTACGCCGCGAGATTGCACAACTACTGGGTTTCAAGACATACGCCGACTATGTGCTCAAGCAACGAATGGCCAGTAACAAGCGCAATGTCTATCGACTGCTTGACGAACTGATAGACTCTTACAAGCCTACAGCCCTGAAGGAACTCAAGGAAATGGAGAAGGTCGCACGCAAGAGTGAGGGACGAGGCTTCACCATGGAGCCATGGGACATCAGCCACTATTCCTACAAGCTCCAGATGGCGAAATACGACTTGGACTCGGAGATGTTGCGACCCTATTTCGAACTCTCACGTGTGATTGACGGTGTTTTCGGTTTGGCGCAGCGCCTTTATGGCATCACTTTCGTGGAGAACACATCCATCCCCGTGTATCATCCCGATGTGAAAGCCTACGAAGTGTTTGACAAGGACGGCAGTTATCTTGCCGTGTTCTATGCCGACTTCCACCCCCGCAAAGGAAAGCGAGGAGGAGCCTGGATGACAAGTTTCCAAGGCCAATACATCAACACGAAGGGCGAGAACATTCGCCCACACGTGAGCGTGGTGATGAACTTGACGAAACCTACCGAGAGCAAGCCTTCGCTGCTGAGTCTGGGCGAGGTGGAGACTTTCCTCCACGAGTTTGGCCATTCTCTCCATGGCATGTTTGCCAACACCCGTTTCGAGAGTATGTCTGGCACCAATGTGTGGTGGGACTTTGTGGAGTTGCCTTCGCAGTTTATGGAAAACTATTCGATAGAGAAGGAGTTCCTACGCACCTTTGCCTTCCATTACGAGACAGGCGAGCCGCTACCCGACGAGTTGATTGACCGCATCGTTCGAAGCCGTAATTTCATGGTGGCTTACAACTGTTTGCGACAAGTGAGTTTCGGCCTGCTTGACATGGCTTACTACACGATGAAGAAGCCTTTCGAGGGCAACATCTTGGAGTTTGAGAAAAAGGCTTGGGAGAAAGCCATGGTGTTCAAGCAGTTGCCCGATACTTGCATGACTACCCAGTTCTCACATATTATGGCTGGGGGGTATGCCGCTGGCTACTACAGCTACAAATGGGCGGAGGTGCTGGAGGCCGACGCTTTCAGCGTCTTCAAGAAACACGGCATCTTCGACACCAACACTGCTCAGCGTTTCCGCGACTGCATCCTCTCTCGCGGCGGGACGGAGCACCCCATGGAACTATACAAGCGTTTCAGGGGAAGTGAGCCCACCATCGACGCCCTCCTGCGACGCAACGGCATCAGGAGAAGAAAAAAATAGCGCAACAATCATGGTTTCCAAAGAAAAACAGGACCTTCTCGACCTTCGATACCTGCGGATGGCACGCATTTGGTCGGAGAACAGCTATTGCACCCGCCGAAAGGTGGGAGCTTTGGTGGTGAAGGACAAGATGGTGATCAGCGACGGCTACAACGGCACGCCCAGCGGCTTTGAGAACGTGTGTGAGGATGAAAACAACGTGACGAAGCCATACGTGCTTCATGCGGAGGCGAACGCCATCACAAAACTCGCCCGGAGCAACAACAACAGCGACGGTTCGACGCTGTATGTCACAGCCTCCCCATGTATGGAATGTTCGAAACTCATCATCCAAGCAGGCATTCGCCGCGTGGTATATGGTGAGGAATATCGTCTGGCCGACGGCTTGGAATTGCTTCGCCGCGCCAATATAGAAGTCAAATATATCAATCTCGAAGAGAATGAACCTTAACAAGACCAACCGCCTCATGCCTCTGGCACTCGCAGCCTGCGTGGTGCTTGGCATCCTCATCGGCACCTTCTACTCCAACCATTTCTCCGGCAACCGCTTGAGCATCATCAATTCCGGCAGCAACCGCCTGAACGACCTGCTCCACCTCATCGACGACCAATATGTGGACAGCGTGAACATGAACGAACTGGTGGAGAACGCCATACCAGAAATCCTCGCAGAATTGGATCCCCATTCCGTTTACATCAGTGCCAAGGACGTGCAGTCGGCCAATGATGAGCTACAAGGTTCCTTCTCTGGTGTGGGTATAGAGTTTGTCATCAGAAAAGACACCATACATGTTCAGAATGTCATCCCCGGAGGCCCTGCTGAGAGTGCTGGATTAATTGCCGGCGACAAAATTGTCAGCGTGGACGACAAGCCCTTTGTGGGCAAGGAAGTGACCAACGAGGAGGCCATGCGACGTTTGAAAGGCCCTCGTGGCACCAAGGTGAAGATAGGTGTCTTACGCAACCATCAAAACAAAGTGCGTCAGTTCACCATCACCCGCGACAACATCACCACGAAGAGCATCAGCTGTGCCTATATGCTCGATGCCCATACAGGCTACATTCGCATCAAGAATTTCGGTGAGAACACCTATGGTGAGATGATCAGTGCCTTGGCAGACCTCTCCCAGCAGGATTTCGAGAACTTGGTGATTGACCTTCGCGATAATGCCGGCGGCTATATGTCGTCGGCCATCCAGATTGCCGACGAGTTTCTTCCCAAGAATCGCCGCATTGTCTATACCGAAGGCCGTAAGCAACCCCGCCAAGACTTTATGAGTACCGGCCATGGCTCCTACCAGGATGTTCCCTTGGTGGTGCTCATCAACGAGGGATCGGCGTCAGCATCCGAGATCTTAGCTGGTGCCATCCAGGACAACGACCGCGGTACAGTGATAGGTCGTCGCTCCTTTGGCAAAGGGTTGGTTCAACAACAGATTGGCTTGCGCGATGGCAGTATGATTCGTCTGACCATCGCCCGCTATTACTCCCCTTCAGGACGTTGCATCCAGAAACATTACAACACGGGCAACGACAAGGAATACGAGGAGGACTTGCTGACCCGCTACAACCGAGGAGAATATTTCTCGATGGACAGTATCAAACACGAAGGGCCGGAATACCACACGATGCTCGGACGCACGGTGTATGGTGGTGGTGGCATCACGCCCGACATCTTTGTTCCAGAGGACACCACGGGCATCACTTCCTATTACAAGGAGGCTGCCATGAGCGGCCTCATCCTTCAGTTCGCCTTTGAATACACCGACGAACATCGCGATGAATTGAAAACAAAGAAAACCTCCAGCGAACTGATAGCCTATCTCAAACGTCAGGGATTGTTGGATAAATTCGCCTCATACGCTGAGAAAAATGGTCTGCAACGTCGCAACTTGATGTTACAAAAATCTCAAGCACTCTTTGAGAAATACATCTTCAGTCGCATCATCTACAACATGCTCGATGAGTGTTCGTGGATGGAGTATCTCAACGAGGACGACCCCGCCATCCGCACCACGAAAGAGGTGTTTAAGAAAGGCATTGCCTTCCCAAAGAAAGAAGAAAGCCAGAAAGTGGCCTACTCCCCGCTGAAGGGTACGGGTGGTGAAAAAAATCTCATGCGTATGGAGAAATGGGTGACAGCTTTCCGCAAGGCTTGAGTTAGAGCAGGGGGTAGTTAGAAAAAACGAACATCAACCACGATTCGCACCCCCACGTGGTTGTTGAGTCTCTCAACAATGTCGGAACGCATCATTGACAATTCGGCTCTCAAGGCCGAATTGTTGATTTTCACCCATAGTTCTTGATTGGAAATGAAGACCTGGCCCGTATGCCGAGCCACGTTCTTTCCCATCACCTCCGGCCATGCATCCACGAGCCTCCGCTGCAGCAACGGGGTTTCCAATCCTGTGGAGCGCAAGAACTGCACGAGCAGCGTGTCGATTTTTTTTACGTCTCGTCTAAACATAAAGCCTTAAAGTTTTTTTGTGACCTCTCCATTCTCCACATCGAAGATTTGATAGTCAAACGAGCCATGGCTCAGGATTTTGTCAAGATGGTCTCGGTTGGTGTCGGTAATGAAAATCTGTCCGAATTCCTTGCCCGCCACGATATTGACTATTTGCTCCACTCGTGCAGCATCAAGTTTGTCGAAGATGTCGTCAAGGAGGAGCATAGGTGTTGTACGGCTGTTGGTGCGCTTGAGGAAATCGAATTGCGCCAGTTTCAACGCGATGGCGAACGATTTGTTTTGCCCCTGGCTTCCCTCGCGTTTCATGGGATATCCTCCGATGCGTAGGTCGAGGTCGTCGCGGTGGATGCCATGGAGAGAGTATCCTACCGCCCTGTCCTTGAAGCGGTCGCGTCGTATGACATCAAGCAGCGGCCCCCTCAGACAGTGTGACACATAATCCACTGATACCTGCTCCGCCGACTGGCAGATGCGCTGGTAGATATCGTGGAAGACCGGTACGAATTCTCTAACGAAAGTTTTTCTTTTGACAAACACTTTCTCTCCCTCTTCGGCCATTTGCTGCTCAAGGATGTCCATCAAGGCCGCATCAGGCTCCTCCTCAACCTTCAGCAAGGAGTTACGTTGCTGCAAAGCCTTATTGTAATTGTATAGCGCAATGATGTAAGATTTGTCGTATTGAGAAATAACTATGTCCATCAGCCTTCTTCGTTCCTCGCTACCTCCTTCGATAATGGTCGCGTCAGAGGGTGAGACAAACACCAATGGCAACAGCCCGATGTGTTCAGAGAGCCGCTTGTATTCTTTCTTGTTGCGCTTGAAATGTTTTTTTTGGCCGCGTTTCATACCGCAATAGATATGTTCCAAATCGCCATTTTCGCTTTGATACTCCCCTTCAAGAATGAAGAACTCCTGTCCGTGGCAAATCACTTGAGAGTCGATGGGACTGTGTGCGCTCTTGCAGAAGGAAAGGAAGTGAACGGCGTCGAGGAAATTGGTTTTTCCCATGCCATTTCTCCCCAAGAAGCAGTTCATCTTGGGTGACAATCGGACATTGGCCGACATGATGTTTTTGTAATTAACAATAGAGATGCTGTTGAGTATCATGGGTGGTTTATTCGTGCCAATCGCACAATATTTTTGCAAAGTTACGTCTTTTAAGGGTGAAAAACAAAAAAAGTCCATCATAAATTTTACTGTGTGGGATAAAATGAGTAATTTTGCGTCGCAAAAATCCATGCCAGTGAAAAAGACAGCATGGATGATGCAAAAATAACGGACAAACATCAAAAATTAAAAAGCAATAATGGCAAAAAAACAAGACACCCGGGCCAATCAGGAATTGATTGAGACCTTGAACAAGTCAGAGGCATTCCTCACCAAGTACAAAAAGCAACTCTTAGCAGCGCTTGTAGCCATCATCGTGGTGGTACTCGCATTGATTCTTTGGAACAACTATTCCAAGTCCCGCAATGAGAAGGCGAGCACCGCTTTGGCTCACAGCCAAGAACTATTTATGAGTCAAGATTTTGAGAAGGCCCTTAACGGCGACAGTCTGGGCGTTCCCGGCTTCAAGCAGATTGCCAACGACTTTAGTGGAACTAAAGCCGGCAACCTGGCCAACCTCTACGCCGGTCTTTGCCTTGCCAAGCAGGACAAATGGGAGGAGGCTGTGAAGTATTTGGAGAGTTTCAAACCTAAGTCCGACATGATGGCCAGTCCGCTTGCCTTGATGGCTCTTGGCGACGCTTACGCCAACTTAAAGCAGTATGAGAAAGCTATTGATGCTTTCAAGAAGGCAGCCAAGATGGCAGATGATGCTACCAACGACGGCAAAAACAACTCCGTGTCGCCCGTGGCTTTGAAAAAAGCAGCCATCATCCTTGCCGAGCAACTGAAGAAGAAAGACGAAGCTCTTGAGCTTTTCAAGACCATCAAGGAGGATTATATGAACTCCCCGCTCCAGCAAGACATCGACAAGTATATTGAGTATGTGAGCAATTAAGGCATGGCAACAGCACTTCGTCAACTATCCGAACAAGACTTGCAAAAAGTACCCGACGCGAGCAATATGTGCTTTGGCATTGTTGTGTCGGAATGGAATCGTGGCATTACCAATGCACTACTCCGTGGTGCTGTAGGCACATTGGAGAAGTATGGTGCTCTGCCAGAAAACATCCATGTGAAGAGTGTTCCAGGCAGCTTTGAGCTGATTTACGGTGCACACCAAATGACACTCAACGGTGGCTATGACGCCATCATCATTCTTGGAAGCGTCATTCGTGGCGAGACCCCTCATTTCGACTATATTTGTCAAGGTGTCACCTATGGTATCGCTGGTCTCAATTCGAAAAGCGAAATTCCCGTTATTTATGGGTTGCTCACCACCGACACCCTGGAGCAGGCACAAGAGCGTGCCGGAGGCAAGTTGGGAAACAAAGGAGACGAGTGTGCTATCGTCGCCATCAAAATGGCAAAATTCTGAACATACACTCATAATTATATGTTCAAAGAGGGAGAAACCGTGAGGCTTTTCCCTCTTTTTAGAATAAGTAAAATGTAAGCATCCCATTATTCTTAGATAGAAAATCCCCCTCGGTATTGCCGAGGGGGATTTTCATCTAGGGAAGGATGGAAGATTTAGTCTTCCACGACGACGGGCTTGTACTTGGGTACGAGCGTCTTCATGATAATCCATCCGATGAGATAAGCTACAGCGCAGAAGCAGAACACAATCATGTAGCCAGCAGGCTTACCTTCAAATCCCAAGAACGTAAATGCACTACCTTGATTCTCGGCATAAGTAAAAAGTTTCCCTGAGAAAAATTGAATAAGCATCGAACCTATACCACCTGCCATTGCTCCAATACCAGTGATGGTTGCAATGGTTGACTTGGGGAACATGTCGCCAATGGTAGAAAAGAGGTTGGCAGACCATGCTTGATGACCGGCACCAGCCAAGCCAATGATAATGGCAGGCCACCAAGCGGGATTGATAGGACTTGACTCCCACATGGCCAACGGCTGGGTAAATAATGCGAAAAGCGGGAAGAAAGCAAAAATCAACATAGCCAACATACGACCAGAATAAGGATTCATCCCACGTTTTTCAACAAAGAGTTTGGGAAGATACCCACCAAAGATAGAGACGATGGTTACGATGAGATAGAGTACGAAAATGAGCAACTGTCCCATGGTAGAACTTGACTTATAACCAAATTGGTCGGAGAAATAAGCGGGAGCCCAGAACAAGTAGAACCACCATACGCCATCAGTCATGAACTTACCCACGATGAACGACCAGGTCTGCTTGAAGGTGAAGCACTCGAAGAAATTGATTGCCGGACCCTCGTCGTTGGCATCCTTGGGATCCTCTTCCGTCTCCACATCCTGATTGATATAGGTAAGCTCAGCGGCATTGACATGCTTGCTTTTATTAGGCTTGTCATACACAAACACCCAGAGAGCCATCCAGATGAAGCCCAGTCCACCGATGATGATGAAAGCCATCTCCCATCCGAAGGCTTCTGCCAATGGCGGGATGCTGATGGGTGCGGCCAAAGCCCCCACAGAAGCACCTGCGTTGAAGATGGATGTGGCAAAAGCACGGTCTTTCTTCGGGAAATACTCTGCAGTCACCTTGATGGCAGCCGGGAAGTTGCCACTCTCACCAAGCGCGAGGATGGCACGACAGAAGAGGAAGAGATAGACGCTGATCATCGCTATGTTCGAGGCTATGCCCGATCCTGCCTCGACAGCCCTAAGTGCCGTCATATCTTCTAGTCCCACATATTTCAGGGTAACCCATCCGCATGCTGCGTGTAGGCATGCACCAACCGACCAAACGAAGATGGCCCAAAGATAGCCTTTTTTGGTTCCCATCCAGTCGATGAACTTTCCTGCGAAGAGGCAGAACACAGCATATAGAATAGAAAAGGCCGCTGTGATGATTCCATAGTGGGAGTCATTCCAATGGAATTCAGGGGCGATGTAGTCTTTCCAAGTGAGGGACAGCACCTGCCGGTCCATATAGTTGACCGTAGTTGCAAAGAAGAGCATTGCACAGATGATCCAACGATAGTTGGTCATTTTCGTAGTTTGTATGGGACTCATATATTAAAAGTGATTAGTTAAATCGCCTTTATGTTGCGGGTTGAGGCATTGTAACAACATCATCCGCGTTCTATGTGACAAGCAGGAAATCATCGAAACCCACTTTGAATTGCAAAGTTATAACAAATAGATGTCACTTTAGCATTTTTTTTGTTAATTTTTGGAAAAGCGATGGATTTTCCTTGCTTGCATCCGTTTCAAATCGCATATAGATGCCCCTGTTGGTTTTTATACTTGGAAATAAACCCTCTTCACCCTGTTGCTGACGGCGGTGAGAATTTCGTATGGTATGGTGCCAAGTGTGTCGGAAAGAACGGTGACAGGCAGGTGGTCGCCGAAAATTTCGACGGTGTCTCCCTCTTGACAGTCGATATCAGTGACATCGATCATGGCCACGTCCATGCAGATGTTTCCCACGTAAGGAGCTTTTTTCCCATTTACGAGGCAGTGGCATCTCCCTCTACCCAGGCCTCTGTTAAGTCCGTCTGCATATCCGATGGGGATGGCGGCGATGACGCTGTCCCTTGTCAGAATGCCTTTTCTACTGTATCCCACAGTCTCATCCTTTGGTACGTGACGCATTTGCAGGATGGTGGTTTTCAGTGTGCTGACATTATTGAGGATTTTGTTGTCCCTGCTGTCGATGCCGTATAGCCCCAGCCCCAGCCTGCACATATCGAGTTGTCTCTCCGGGAAATGCTCTATGCCGGCACTATTGTCGATGTGTCTGATAATCTTGTGTGAGAAAGCTTTTTGCAGTTTGTTGCTCACATCGATAAAACGTTGGTATTGCATCTCTGAGAAACGGTCGAAATCGTCACTGTCGGAACCCACGAAATGCGAGAAGACAGATCTCGGCATGACAGCGTTTTGGTTTTTGAGCCTTTCCAACAGCATATCGATGTCTTTTATTGGGTCGAAGCCGAGGCGGTGCATCCCGGTATCGAGTTTGACGTGTACGGGATAACCAGTAATTCCTTCCTTGGCAGCAGCATGTATGAGAGCGCTGAGCAATCGGAAACTATAGACCTCAGGTTCGAGGTCGTAGTCGAAAAGTGTTTTAAAGGATGACATTTCAGGGTTCATCACCATGATGTTGCCTGTGATGCCATTTTTCCGCAGGGTCACTCCTTCATCGGCCACGGCCACGGCAAGATAGTCCACTCTTTGGTCTTGGAGTGTCTTTGCGATTTCCACCGCGCCGACTCCATATCCGTCGGCCTTGATCATACATGCGATTTTCGTGGTGGGCAGAAGGAATGACCGATAAAAATTGAGGTTGGCCACCAATGCGTTGAGGTTGACCTCCAGAATTGTTTCATGCACTTTTTGCACGAGCATGTCGGTGAGTCTGTCAAAATTGAATTTCCTTGCTCCCTTGAGCAATATGACCTCGTTGTGCAAGTTGCTGAAGATGTCGCTGGCTACGAATTCGTCGGTGTCATTGAAGAAAGCCTTGTCGCCGATTTCCACCAATGATGCTTGTGACGAGATTTCCGGTCCTATGCCGATGAAGCGTTCCACCCCTCTCGACTTGGCAAGGTCGGAGACAGTTTTGTAGAGCGTTTGCGGTGGCATTCCGCTTTGGTGGATGTCGCTCAACACGAGTGTTCGCCTTCGTTCCTTGTGGTCGGGTCTCCGGTTCATAAAGTCAAGCGCAATGGCAAGTGAGTTGATGTCGGAGTTGTATGAATCGTTGATGAGCGTACATCCGTGCTGCCCCTCCTTCACCTCAAGTCGCATGGCCACGGGTTCCAGTATTTCCATTCTTTGGTGCAGCTGTTGTTGCGTGATGCCCATGTGAAGTGCAACAGCAGCGCATGTGACAGCATTTCCCACCGATGCGTCGTCGATGAAAGGAATGTTTAAACATCCCTTGCGTTTCCGGAAAATGTATGTGATGGTGGTGGTGGTGTCGTGCTTTTCCACATTCTCTACGAACATGGCTGCCGTGCTGTCGCTTTTGGAGCATCCAATGACCTCTCCCTCGTAATCACCGTCTTGGAGCATCTTGACCACCCATGGGTTGTCGATGTCCACGACGATGGCTTTTGTGTCTTTGAAGAGTTTCCATTTCTCGCAGCACTTTTGATACATACTCTCGAAATTCTCCTGATGTGCCGAGCCGATGGTGGTGAGAACACCGATAGTGGGTTGTATGATGTCTCTGAGAGCCTCCATCTCACCCGGCATGCTGATGCCAGCCTCGAAAAGTCCCACCTGTGTGTGCTCGTCGAGTAGCCAAACAGAGAGGGGCACTCCGATTTGTGAGTTGAAGCTCTTAGGCGACCTTGTGACCATCATGGAGGGTGAGAGTATTTGGTGGAGCCATTCTTTCACCACCGTTTTCCCATTGCTTCCGGTAATGCCAACAATGGGTATGGAAAATTCGTCACGATGCCTCTCTGCAAGCCTTTGCAGTGCAAGAAGGGAATTGTCCACCTTCAGGAAATTAGCGTCAGGATAATCATTCTGCCATTCTTTCGGTAGTTGTTGCACGACGAAACATCTTACTCCCCTTTGGTAAAGTTCGTCCACATACTTTTGTCCATCGTTTCTTTCTGTTTTAATGGCGAAAAACAATGTGCTTTCTGCAAAACACAGCGACCTGCTGTCGGTAAGCACCCATTGCACATCGCAATCCGTCTCTCCAAAGCGTCGCGCTCCGATGAGAGCCGTCACTTTCTCTATGCTGTATTTCATATTTTTTGCTCTTGGTGAGTCCTTTGTATTGTTTCGTCATGACATCCCAGACGCCACCTTTATTGAATGAAGTTGATACGTTTCACTCCCCTGTAGTCCACCTTTCCCTTTTTTTCCAAGAAATGCATAAGCATGTCGGAGCATATCATGCCGATATCTGTTCCTTGGTCAGAGCGCGGCTCGTCGCAGATGGCTGCCACGAAGCTGTTGGTGACGACTTTGTATTTCTTTTTCAGGTTGAATTTCTTGCCATCGAGTGTGAATAATTTGAGGTCAATGATGCGTTCTTGTTCCTTGTCAAGTTGCACATGGCAAACGACTCCCCCCACAAATGGAAAATAACCTTGGCTGTTGTCAAAGCAAGAGATGAGCATCCGTCGAAACTCCTCCCCAGTAAGTGTCATTTCAATGCAGGGATTTCCAAAGGGGTCGAGCCTGAGTACGTCATGAATGGTGAAAGGCCCGGCTTCTTTTTTGTCGTATCGCACACCGCCGTAATTTTCTATGGCCAAGTCGGCTTCCGCTTCTTCAATCATGGCATCGCACATCATGGAACCCAGTTCCTCTACATTGCAGAATTCCTCCGCCCAAGCCAATTGTCGTTGAAACTCTGGATTGTTGTTGAAGGAATCTACAATGGCCTGAGCCGTCAAGTTCTTGCCTTGGTGTCCCTCCACCTCGATATTTTTTGCCTCCTTGGAAATGACTTTCCCCTCTTCCACCTTGATGGTGGTGAGAGTAACACGCTTGAGTTTATTGACATTCTGGGTCACCAATACACCGTTGTGCATTTCTCCTCCCTTGAGTTGTGTATGGGTGTGTCCTCCGATGATGAGGTCAAAGCATGGGAATTTGTTTGCCATTTCCACATCGTCTTCATATCCGATGTGTGAGAGGAGTATGAAGACATCCACCTTGTCGCGCAGCCAAAGGTACTTTCTGATGGTTTCCTCCACCGGTGTGAATGACATGCCCTTCAAGAGATTGGGGTGTGCGTCGGGCATGCCATGTGTGCCGAGTTGCACTACGCTCAATACGCCAATGCGTACACCTTCAATGTCGAAGATTTTGTAAGGCAATGGGGTGATATGTAATGCCGTGTCAGCCTGGATGTTGGCACAAAGATGTGGGAAATGGGAGTATGCGAGTACGCTGCGGAGTCCTTTCTGTTTGCTGTCGAACTCATGGTTTCCAAACGCCGATGCATCAAATCCAACGAAATTCATGAGAGCCGTCATTGGATAAGTGGGAATGGAGTAGAGGTCGTTGATGGGGTTTCCTGTTCGGTTGTCTCCAGCGGAAAAGACAAGGAGGTTGTTGTCGATGGCTCTCAGACTGTCCACGATGTCTGCCAGAATAGGCATGTTGTCAATGTTGGCGTGCATGTCGTTGGCGGAGAGGATGTGTATCTCCTTGGTTTGCGCCCGCATGCCTACACTGATAAAAAATGTGGCTATCAGGAAGAGGAGTACTTTTCTCATGGTTGTATGGGTAAGTCGTAAATGATGTTGCTGCCCTCTCTTAGAGGTGCATCGAGATCCAATTCATGCCCCCATTGGTCACGGGCGGTAACATCCTGGAAGAAGTTTCTTTGCACTCCTTTTTTTGTGAAAACCCTCAAAAGAGCGTCCTTGACGGTGGCTCCTTTGAAAATGACGATGGTTTGGTCGTTGACGGTTATTCTCATGATGAATGTTTTTATAATGAGGGACTATGGGAGTTTTTCTTGGCGCCCATAGCCCCTTGGTTGTTGTAAATAGTTTCTATAGAGGCTATAGTGTTTATAGCATATAGTGACTATAGACCGTCTCATCCAATCTTAGATAAGGACGATGGTGGCGCTTCTGGCAGCCTGGGCTCCCATGACGAGCACTTGTGCGATGTCGGCGGTTTTGGACGGCCCGCTGATGAAGGTGCCATATCCATAGTCGTTGAACTGGATTTTCTTGTATGCCTCATGCATGTTGTTGACTATTTCGGTTTTCTTGAGCAGTATGACAAGGTTTTCCGAAATGAAGCATACGGCTTTCTCTTCCATGGCCTGCGGCACCCATACGCATGCGTTCTCCGCCACTCCGAAGAGCCCCTTGATGACTCCCACATCTGTTCCGTTAAGAGCTTGTGGCGAGCCGATGGTGTCGGGATTTCTGGTGGCGATGGTGATTTCTGGCAGGTTGCTGGCGATTTCCTTGGCATCGGGATATAATTCCTTAACCAAGGAGTTGATGTCCTGTCCGGGTTGAAGTTCGACGACCTTTCCTCCCACGTTCTCTGTCATGGATTTGAACTGCAACAATGGGTCGGGGTATGTGATGCCGTTGATGTCATCAAGCCTTGGCATGTCGAATTTCACCTTCACGTTTTTCCTGTATCTTGCCAGGATATCTTCTTTGTTACTCATATTTTGCTGTTTTTATCACTATACCTTTCCTTTTCTCCACAATTCCTGGAATGAATGTCTTGGGAATTTCATCATCTTGTGTCCATCGGCCCATGGGTTAAGGCCGCACTCCATGAGGAATGAGGGAACCCAGTTGGCCATTGGTGCGAATTTCATAGCAGTGTTGTACATTCCGCTGCTTCCGAAAAGCATCTTCATACCCATGCACATGCGTTTCTTGTCCTTATTGGCGGTGCCGAACTCATCAAGCTGCTGCCTCCATTTGTACACTTGGTCTCCAAGGTCGATTTTCACAGGACATACCGTTTGGCAACTGAGACAGAGTGTGCATGCAGATACGTTTCCACTATGTTCCTTGACATTTCTGAGCATTCCGAGGTTGATACCCACGGGCCCGGGGATGAAATAGGAGTAAGAATAACCTCCGCTTCTACGATATACCGGGCATGTGTTCATACATGAGCCACATCTTATGCACTTGAGTGTCTCCCAGTGCTCCGGGTTGGCCACCCATTCACTTCGTCCGTTGTCCACGAGGATGATGTGCATTTTTTGTGCCGTGGGCCTTGCCTTTCTGAAATGGCTGGTGTAAGTGGTGGTGGGTTGTCCGGTGCCTGCACGGCAAAGCATCCTTTGGAAGACGGCGAGGCAGTCGTAGTTGGGTATGACTTTCTCCAACCCGATGGCAGCGATGTGCAGTTTGGGGCACGACGTGCTCATGTCAGCGTTTCCCTCGTTGGTGCACACGACGATGTCACCCGTCTCCGCAATGCCGAAATTGGCTCCCGTCATACCCGCTTGTGCAGTAAGGAATTCGTTGCGCAGGCTGAGGCGTGCCATATAAGTGAGGTATGTGGGGTCGTGATTGCCAGGCTCTGTTCCCAGTTTCTCTTCGAAAAGTTCACCCACGTCGTCGTGGTTGAGGTGGATGGCGGGCATGACAATGTGGCTTGGCTTTTGCCCCTTGAGTTGTATGATGCGCTCTCCCAAGTCCGTTTCCACCACTTCTATGCCGTTTTTCTCAAGGAAGGGGTTCATCTCACATTCCTCGGTGAGCATGCTCTTGCTTTTCACCATCTTTTTCACATTGTGCTCTTTAAGTATTTCGAGCACGATGCTGTTGAATTCAGCAGCGTCCTTGGCCCAGTGTACGATACATCCGTTTTTTTCTGCATTGGATGCAAATTGCTCCAAGTACTTGTCGAGGTGTGAAATGGTGTGCTTCTTGATGGCCGAGGCCTTCTCCCTCAGCTGTTCCCACTCTTCCAGTCCCATGGCCATGTTGTCGCGCTTTGTGCGGACAGACCAGAAAGTGGCATCGTGCCATTGTGCGTATTTCTGGTTCTCTAAGAACGCTTTCGCCTTGTTTGAATGTGGTGTGCTCATAGTCCGGATGCTAAAATTTCTACTGCGTGAATGAATTGTATTCCCAAGCCTCGCTTTTGGGCGACGCCGGCCATGTGCATGAGGCACGAGCAGTCGGGGCCAGTGACGTATTTCGCCCCTGTCTCCATGTGTCTCTTCACCTTGTCAGCCCCCATTTGTGCCGACACGGCAGTTTCCTCTACAGAGAACATTCCTCCGAAGCCGCAGCACTCGTCATTTCGCTCTGGCTCCACGACGGTGATGCCCTTCTTTAATTCCAGCAAGTCCTTTATTTTATTAAACTTGCCTACATGCATTTCGCTTGGTGAACTAAGTCCGAGTTCCCTCACGCCGTGGCACGAGTTGTGCAGACTCACCTTGTATGGGAATTCTCCAGGAAGGCTTTTCACTTTTACGACGTCGTGAAGGAATTCCACCACATCCATGGCTTTTTCAGCTGTTTTGCAAGTTTTCTTGCCTTCCAACAAGCGAGGATAATTGATTTTCACGAAAGCCGTGCAACTGACAGATGGCGCCACGACGTAGTCGAAGCCACTGAACATGTCTTCGAATTTTTCTGCGAGAGGCACGGCCATTTTTTCAAAGCCAGCATTAGCCATAGGCTGTCCGCAACACGTCTGGTTGAGGGGATAGGTCACGTCCAGTCCAAGATGCTTCAACAGCTTATATGTAGCGACGCCCACCTGTGGATAGACGGCATCGACATAACAGGGAATAAACAAACCGATTTTCATGTATTATAATGTTATAAGGATAAATGTTATCTAAGATTTTGCAAATATAGCATTTTTTTGGGAGAGTGCAATTATTTTGGGAATGTTTTTTCAATATTTGTGCAAATAAGTTGTAAAAAATCCCATTGTGTTGGTATGGAATGAAGAAATATTCGTAATTTTGCAACATGGAACATCCAACTCCCCTCCGCTGGCCGGTTCTTCTTCTGGCCTTGTGCTTTCAAGCACTTCCTTGTCTGAGTGTCGCCCCCACCGACTCAGTTGAAATCAGTCTTCTCACTTGTTCGCCCCACCATGAGGTTTATGCCCTCTACGGGCACACTGCCCTTCGTGTTTGCGACCACACCACTGGTGAAGACATTGCAGTCAACTACGGCGTGTTCAGCTTCGACCAGCCTCATTTTGTCACCCGGTTCATATTCGGTCTGACCGACTATCAGATGGGCGTATGCTCCTTCGAACAGTTCTGCCGTGAATACGCCATGGAAGGCCGCTCGGTGGTACAGCAGACACTCGACCTCACTGCTGACGAGAAAGCTCGCATCGTGGCGGCCCTCATTGAAAACGCCCGTCCGGAGAACGTGGTTTATCGCTACAATTTCTTCTACGACAACTGCACGACCCGTGTTCGAGACATGGTGATGTCGCATATTGACGGCAAGGTGCGCATCTCCCCCATTTTCGAAATCAACCCGACCTTTCGGAGTTTGACGCATGAAATGAATGCCGACTATCCATGGGCGCGTTTTGGCAACGACATCCTACTCGGCGTGAGAGCCGACCGCTCCACGACCCAGAAAGAGCGAGAGTTTCTCCCCTTGCGTCTCCAAAAGGACTTCTCACGAGCCCGTGTGGACCGAAAGGACGGCACTCGCAGGCCACTCGTGTTGCGTGAGGAGGTGGTAGTGAAAGGTGGACCTCAGGTGGTGGAGGAAGGTTTCCCCCTTCGCCCCCGCACTTGTTTCTTGTTGCTATTTGCCTCCACCTTGATTATCACCCTGGCCGAATTCCTGCTTCACCGGCGAATGTGGGTGTTTGATGCCCTGCTGCTCGTTGTCTGCGGCTTGGCGGGGGTCGTACTCATGTTAATGGTCTTTTCCCAACACCCCACGGTGCAAATCAATTTACAATTTTTCATCCTCAACCCGTTACCACTGATTTTGGCTTGGCCCGTTGTTAGCCGCGAGCGTAAAGGCAAGCGTCATTGGTGGTGGCAAACATGGGGGGTGCTGTGCCTGGTATTCTTCTTTTATGGCTTTTGGCAGGATTATGCCGAAGGGATGGTGTTTTTGGCACTCTCTTTGCTACTGAGGTGTATAGTCAACTACTATTTCGTGCATCGCGCTCCCACGAACACCTCCAAAAGCGAGTTGCAAGGCGAAAATGGGGCAATAAAATTGGCATTGTGAAATAAAATGCTTAATTTTGCACGATTTTTGGAAATTAACAAAAAAGACGAGATAAGAAATGGGATTTTTAAAAGTTTTGCAGTCGCTTTTCGGCAACAAGTCCACACGTGACATGAAGCTGATACAGCCGATTGTGGAGAGTGTAAAAGCTGTCTATCCGGAGATAGAGGCGCTCAGCCATGACGAGTTGCGCGCCCGCACGATGGAGATAAGGCAATACGTTCAAGACTCCGCCAAGGAAGAACGGGCGAAGGTGGAGGAACTGAAGTCGAAGATAGAGGAGACGCCTATCGACGAGCGCAAGCCCATCTTCGACCAGGTGGACAAGATAGAGAAGGAAATACTGGAGATTTACGAGAAAGCACTTGACGAAGTGCTACCAGTTGCCTTCAGCATTGTGAAGGAAACAGCCCGCCGCTTCACTGAGAACGAGGAGGTGGTGGTGACTGCCACTGACTTCGACCGTGAGTTGGCCGCCACGAAAGACTTTGTGCGGATAGAAGATGACAAAGCCATCTACTCCAACCACTGGATTGCCGGCGGCAACGACATGTTGTGGGACATGGTGCATTACGACGTTCAGCTCTTCGGCGGTGCCGTGCTCCACCAAGGAAAGATAGCGGAGATGGCCACCGGTGAGGGAAAGACCCTTGTGGCCACGCTCCCTGTGTTTCTCAACGCCCTCACCGGCAACGGTGTACATGTGGTGACAGTGAACGACTACCTCGCCAAGCGTGACTCGGAGTGGATGGGGCCGCTCTATATGTTCAACGGTTTGTCGGTGGACTGCATCGACAAGCACCGTCCCAACTCCCCGGAACGCCGCAAGGCTTACCAAGCAGACATCACCTTTGGCACCAACAACGAGTTTGGCTTCGACTACCTGCGCGACAACATGGCCATTTCGCCTGACGACTTGGTGCAACGCGCCCATAATTACGCCATCGTTGACGAGGTGGACTCCGTGCTTATCGATGATGCACGAACACCGCTCATTATATCAGGTCCCGTGGAGCGTGGCGATGACCAGATGTTCGAAGAGTATCAACCACTCGTGGAACAATTGGTCAACGTGCAACGCCGTTTAGCCACTGACTTCCTGGCCGATGCCCGTCAGAAAATCGCCAAGGGTGTGGCCAACAATGACAAGGCTCTTTTAGCCGAGGGTTTCCTGGCGCTTTTCCGTTCACACAAAGCACTTCCCAAGAACAAGGCTCTTATCAAATATCTTTCCGAGGAGGGTATCAAGGCTGGAATGTTGGCCACGGAAGAGGAGTATATGCAAAACAACAACCGTCGCATGCCTGAGGCTGTGGCTCCTCTCTATTTCGTGGTTGATGAGAAGCTCAATTCCGTGGACCTCACTGACAAGGGTACCGATTGGCTGGCCAAGCAGGTGAATGACAAAGACCTTTTCGTGCTGCCCGACATTACCGGTCAGATGTCGTCGTTGGAGAACCGCATCGACTTGTCAGAGGAGGAGCGTCTGAAACTCAAGGACGAATACATGAGCCATTACGCCGTGCAGAGCGAGCGTGTGCACACGCTACAGCAATTGCTCAAGGCTTATACGATGTTCAACAAGGACGACGAGTACGTGGTGATTGACGGCGAGGTGAAGATTGTGGATGAGCAGACGGGTCGTATCATGGAAGGTCGTCGTTGGAGCGACGGTTTGCATCAGGCTGTTGAAGCCAAGGAACACGTGACTGTGGAGGCCGCCACGCAGACCTACGCCACCATCACGTTGCAAAACTATTTCCGTATGTACCACAAGCTTGCCGGCATGACTGGTACGGCTATCACGGAGGCTGGAGAGTTTTGGGACATCTACAAACTTGACGTGGTGGAAATCCCCACCAACAAGCCAGTGGTGCGCAACGACATGAACGATCGTGTCTATAAGACACAACGCGAGAAATACAGAGCTGTGATTGAGGAGATCATTGCCATGCGTGAGCAAGGCCGCCCCACCCTCGTTGGTACGACATCGGTGGAAATCTCGGAATTGCTCTCCCGCATGCTGAAGATGAACAACATCCCCCACAACGTGCTCAATGCCAAGCTCCACCAAAAGGAGGCCGACATCGTCGCCCAGGCTGGTCGCAGCACCGATGGCAAGGGTGCCGTTACCATCGCCACCAACATGGCAGGTCGTGGTACTGACATCAAGCTCACCCCGGAAGTAAAAGAGGCTGGAGGTTTGGCCATCATTGGCACGGAACGTCACGAAAGCCGCCGTGTGGACCGTCAGCTTCGAGGTCGTGCCGGTCGTCAAGGCGACCCAGGCTCGTCCGTCTTCTACGTCTCTTTGGAAGACAAGTTGATGCGCCTCTTCGCCTCTGAACGCATCGCCAAGGTGATGGACCGCCTTGGTTTTGAGGACGGCGAGCGCATCGAGCACAACATGATCAGCAACAGCATCGAGCGTGCACAGAAGAAAGTGGAGGAGAACCATTTCGGCATCCGCAAGCGCCTTTTGGAATACGACGACGTGATGAATATGCAGCGCAAGATGATCTATGAGAAGCGCCGTCACGCCTTGATGGGCGAACGCATTGGCATGGACATCGCCGACATGATGTGGGATCGCGTCACGCGCATCATCGAGAACAACGCTACCGACTACCGTGGGTGCAGTGAGATGTTCCTCAAGACCTTTGCCATGGAGTGTCCTTTCAGGAGCAGCGAATTGTCGAGCATGGGCCGCGAAGACTTGGAAGAGAAGAGCTATACTGCCGTCATGGACACTTTCAAGCGCCGTTCGGAGCGCATCCACGAGGTGGCTTGGCCCATCATCAAACAGGTGTATGAGGAGCAGGGGCAACTATACGAGCGCATCAACGTTCCCATCAGTGACGGACGTGGTGTCATGAACATCCCCTGCAACCTAAAAGAGGCCTATGACACGGAATGCAAGTCTGTGGTGAAGCAATTCGAGAAGGTGGTGATGTTGCACATCATCGACGATTTCTGGAAAGAGAACCTGCGTCTTTTGGACGAACTAAAGCACAACGTGCAGAACAGTGCGTCTTATGAACAGAAGGATCCGTTGGTGATTTTCAAGATTGAGAGTGCCAAGCTTTTCGACAACATGATCGACGATATGCACAACCGCATGTGTGAGATTCTCATGCGAGGCCAAATACCACAGTTGGTACAGCAACAGCCTCAAAACGTGCAAGAAGCAGCTCCTGAGCGTCATACACAGCGTTACCAGGAAAGCAAGGGTGACGAGATGGTGGATCCGGGACAGAAGGCAGCTGCAAGCCACGACACGAGAGAGAGTGCGCAGCGTCAGCAGCGTCAGCCCATCCGCAAGGACAAGTTGCCAGGGCGTAACGACCCATGTCCCTGCGGTAGTGGGAAGAAATTCAAGAACTGTCACGGGCGTGGCATCGTATAATCACCACATACGCACTTTTCCAATCCCATTATAATAAATAAGGTATATGAAAATAGATATCACACACCTTCGAAAGACTTTCGGCGAGAAAGTAGCTGTTGACATCGACGAATATCACGCTAATGATGGTGAAATGATTGGTTTGGTGGGCAACAACGGTGCAGGGAAGACTACACTCTTCCGCTTGATGCTCGACTTGCTCAAGTCCGATGACGGAACAGTGGGGTTCACCTTCGCTGTCGAAAACGGCACTGACACTCCCGTTGAGCACGTTGTCAATCCTGCTGAGAGTGAAGAGTGGAAGGAGCACACCGGAGCCTACGTGGATGATGGTTTCCTCATCGACTTCCTCACCCCGGAGGAGTTTTTCGAGTTTGTCGGAAAGGTGTGCGGCTTGGGCAAAAAAGAAGTAGAGACACGTGTGAAGACTTTCGAGCATTTGATGGCTGGCGAGATTTTGGATCAGAAGAAGCTCATCCGCGACTTCTCTGCCGGTAACAAGCAGAAGATAGGCATTATCGCCGCCCTGCTTCACCAACCCTCGTTAGTCATTCTCGATGAACCTTTCAATTTCCTTGACCCATCGAGCCAGAGCGTTTTGAAGCGCACGTTGACAGAATACAATCACGCGACAGGGGCAACCATCATCATCAGCAGCCATAATCTGGCGCACACCATTGACATTTGCCCCCGTATCACCTTGCTGGAACACGGGCACATCGTGAAGGATTTGTCGAACATCGACCATAGTGCCGCCGATGAGCTTAACGCGTATTTCGACCAGCAAGCCGCTGTGGAGCAAGAATAAGAGAATGACCCAACCTTTCAACGCCCAATGGAAAAGCGAGTTCCTTCATATTAGGAACTCGCTTTTCCATTGATTTGCTTGTCTTATTTGAATTCTGATTCCAAGAAGGCAAAGTCCCTGTCCATCCTATCTTCCTGATCGGCGCGGGCGATTGGATGGTTGTCCGTTGTTGGGGCGATTGTCATTGTTTCCAGGCCGATAGCCGTTGTTGGGGCGATTGTCATTGTTTCCAGGCTGATAGCCGTTGTTGGGGCGATTGTCATTGTTTCCAGGCTGATAGCCGTTGTTGGGACGGTTTCCGTTGTTGCCTGGTTGATAGCCATTGTTGGGACGGTTTCCGTTGTTGCCAGGTTGATAGCCGTTGTTGGGACGATTTCCGTTGTTGCCTGGTTGATAACCGTTGTTGGGACGATTGCCATTATTTCCAGGATGATAGCCGTTGTTGCCGGGACGATGACCATTTCCATTTCCTCTTTGGAAACCAGAGCGTCCGCTGGGTGTGGGTGTATGGCCGGCGGCGGGTCTTCCATTTCCTGTTGGAGGGTAAAAGTTTCCATAGCTGTAATGGCTTTTAACCCCTGTATTTCTTCCACCACGGAAAGTTATCCATGCATTGGGTCTTGCATAGTAGAAATGGTGCCGGTTGGTGTATCTGCCATATAGTGCCAAGCTCCATGCTCCTCGCACCCAATTGAGCGGGCGGTAGAAATAGTTGATGTTGATGAAGAAGGCGTACTGGTTGCGGCTGAGCACATACCTGAGGTCGCTGTTTCTCCTTTCCCAATAAATGCCATAGAGGTCCCGCTCAAGGTTGACGCTGAGGAAATAATCGAGATTGATTTCATAGACGGCTTCCATCTGCTCCATGGAGAGGTTGAGTTCGTATGCCATCTTGTCTGTGAGGAACAATGCTTCCTGCCGTGCCTGGTCAAACCCCATGGCGTGTGCTCCAAGGGAGAAGACCACGAAGGCTACCCAAGTGATGATGTGATTTTTCATTGTTTGTTGTATGTATTATAAAGAGTTGGAGGTTGATGATTACCATTAGAATACGCAAAATTACATGAAAAAGTCGAAGAATCCAAAAAAGAGGGGAGATTTTTCTTAAAATCCGCGTAAACTCTGCCGTAGAATCACTTTTTTTCATTACCTTTGCATATATAAGTCAACAAAAAAGAAAAGAATATGGAAATAGGAGACAAAGCCCCGGAGTTGTTGGGCTACGACGAGAACGGCGACGCTGTTCGCCTGAGCGACTTTGCCGGCAAGAAGCTGGTGCTGTATTTCTACCCCAAGGACTTGACGTCAGGCTGCACGGCGGAGGCCTGCAACCTGCGTGACAATCTTTCGTCATTGAATGACTCTGGCTACGCCGTGGTTGGCGTTAGTGTGGATGATGCCAAGTCGCACCAGAAATTCATCGCCAAACACGAACTACCTTTCCACCTCATTGCCGACACTGACAAGAGTTTGGTGGAACAGTTTGGCGTGTGGGGGGAGAAGAGTATGTACGGTCGCAAGTATTTTGGTACGTTCCGAACCACCTTCATCATCAACGAGGAGGGTGTCGTGGAGCGCATCATCGGGCCGAAGAAGATCAAGACAAAGGATCACGCCAACCAAATCCTCTCTGGCGTATGACAACTCAAGTGGAGTTTACGCTGACGGCTCGTCGGAGAGGATGCCATTTGGTGACCGGGGAGATCATCCGCCAGTTGCCACCTCTCCCCAAGGCTGGTCTCCTCCACCTCTTTGTCAAGCACACCAGTTGCGGACTGAGCATCAACGAGAATGCCGACCCCGACGTGCGCCACGACATGGCAGCCATCCTCGACCATCTCGTTCCTGAGAACCAACGATACTATCTTCACACTTTGGAAGGTAGCGATGACATGCCCGCACATGCCAAGGCAGCCCTTGTTGGAACGAGCATCACCATCCCCATCACCAGTGGACGTCTCAACCTCGGTACTTGGCAAGGAATCTATCTTTGTGAATTCCGCGACTATGGCGGCCCAAGGAAAATTGTAGCCACCATTATGGAATAAACCCATCCATCACGAAAACCTCTGACATTCAACCATGATCAACCAACAACTTCTCACCCCATCGAGCATCGTCGTCATCGGCGGCTCCAACAACATCCACAAACCCGGCGGCGCCGTGGTACGCAACATCCTCAACGGCGGTTACCAGGGCGTCCTTCGCATCGTTAATCCCAAGGAAGACGAAGTGCAAGGCATCAAAGTGTTTCACGATGCGAAAGAACTGCCACCCACCGACATGGCCGTGGTGGTCATACCCGCCCGTCTTTGTCCGGCCACGGTGCGCCTGCTTGCAGCAGAGAAGAATGTGCGTGCCTTTATCATCATCTCTGCCGGTTTCGGCGAAGAGACCCCTGAGGGGGCGGCCTTGGAGCAGGACATCCTCAACACATGTGAAGAATACGGTGCCGCATTGATTGGCCCCAACTGCATCGGTCTGCTCACCTCTTGGCATCACAGTGTGTTCACCAAACCCATCCCGCATCTTAATCCCTATGGAGTAGATTTCATTTCCGGTTCTGGAGCAACCGCTGTCTTCATCCTTGAATCTGCAGTCATCAAGGGCTTGCAGTTCAACTCCGTGTGGAGTATTGGCAACGGCAAGCAGATTGGCATAGAAGACGTGCTTCAATATATGGATGAGCATTTTGACGCGGAGCGCGACTCCAAGGTGAAATTGCTCTACATTGAGAACATCTCCAATCCCGACAAACTACTCTTCCATGCCGCCTCGCTCATCCGCAAAGGCTGCCGCATCGCGGCCATCAAAGCTGGCAGTTCAGAGAGCGGAAGCCGAGCCGCTTCCTCACACACTGGTGCCATTGCGAGCAGCGATTCCGCCGTAGAAGCCCTTTTCCGCAAGGCCGGTATCGTACGATGCTTCTCACGTGAGGAACTCACCACAGTGGGCTGCATCTTCACCCTGCCTCCCATCAAGGGAAAGAATTTTGCCATTGTAACCCATGCCGGAGGTCCCGGGGTGATGCTCACCGACGCCCTGTCAAAAGGCGGTCTTTCCGTGCCACCTGTTGACCCTGTCATTGGCGAGGAGCTCAAGACACAGCTCTTCCCAGGTTCCTCCACCGCCAACCCCATCGACATCCTCGCCACCGCCACCCCCACACAATTGGGTGTAGCCATTGACTATTGTGAGAATCGTTTCGACAACATCGACGCTATCATGGTGATATTTGGCACCCCTGGCTTGGTGCAGCTCTATGAGACCTACGACATCCTCCACAAGAAGATATTGGAGTGCCACAAGCCCATCTTCCCCATCCTTCCCAGTCTGCACACCGCTGGACCCGAGGTGGAGGAGTTCCTCCGAAAAGGCCATGTGAATTTCAGCGACGAGGTGACACTTGCCACCGCACTCACCCAGGTGATGCGCACACCTCCCCCCGCCCCTCCCGAAATCGAACTGTTCGGCATCGACGTTCCCCGTATCCGCGACATCATCTCCGGCATCCATGAGAGCGGCTACATCTCCCCCACCCTCGTCCATGAACTGCTCAATTGCGCCCGAATTCCCCTGGTTCCCGAGTTGACAAGCACGAATCCCGACGAGATCGTGGCCTTTGCAGAGCGCGTGGGCTACCCTGTTGTAGCCAAGGTGGTAGGCCCCATACACAAGAGCGATGTTGGCGGCGTGGCTCTCGACATCAAGAGCGCCAAGCACCTACGTTTGGAATTTGAGCGCCTGATGGCCATCGAAGGTGCAACTCAAGTCATGGTGCAGAAGATGCTCCGTGGCACGGAACTCTTCATCGGTGCGAAATATGAACCCCGTTTCGGTCACATCGTGCTTTGTGGCCTTGGAGGTATCTTCGTGGAAGTGCTCAAGGATGTCAGCAGCGGCCTGGCTCCTCTTTCCTACGCTGAAGCCTACTCTATGATTCATTCGTTACGCGCTTACAAAATCATCAAGGGCACACGTGGACAAGTCGGCATCAACGAAGCTCGGTTTGCCGAGGTTATCGTTCGGCTTTCCACATTGTTGCGCTTCGCCACGGAAATCAAGGAGATGGACCTCAATCCGCTCCTTGCCGACGAGGCAGGCGTGACCACTGTGGACGCCCGCATTTACGTGGAGCCAACGAGTGGGAAAAGATGAAATGAAAGATGAAAGTTGAAAAGTGAAAGAAAAGCGAGCTTTTCTTTCACTTTTCGCTTGTTTTTTCGTAACTTTGCGGCGATTTTCGTTTCAAGCGAGCGAGTGACCACATCCTATTAGTCATAATGAGCCCAAGAACGCTGCTGTTGACAGCTCTGCTGTTGTCTTCCCTTGGTGTGGCCAAGGGAGGTCCCATAGGCAAGGAAGAAGCCTCTCGGGTGGCCAATTCCTTTTTGGCCACTCGCCAAGCTTTCACCTCTCATCATCTTTCCCTCGCCTACAGCGGCCATTCCTCGACAGCCACAACCGATGATCCTTGTTACTATGTCTTCACCAGCGAAACAGGCAGGGGATTTGTCATCGTCTCTGGCGAAGAACAGTCTCAACAAGTGTTGGGCTACAGCGACACAGGTACGTTTGATGCCGAAGACATACCTGGTGGCTTGCGATATCTCCTTGATTGGTATGCTGACGAGTTAACCATCACCCGTCACCCGAGCAAAAAAACCGCCATCCAAACCACTGCCACCCGTGCCGCCTCCACCTCATCAACCAACAGTTCTCCCCGCCATGCCATCCCCCCGTTGTTGACCACCACATGGGACCAGAAAGCCCCCTATAACTTGAAATGCTTCATGGCCGACGGCACACAATCGCTTGCTGGTTGTGTGGCCACCGCCATGGCCCAGGTGATGAATTATCACGAATGGCCGGTGACAGCCACCCCCTCCATCCCCGCCTACACAGCCATCAATGGCATGCGCTACGCTTCTCTTCCCCCTACTACGTTTTCTTGGGAAAAGATGAAAGGTGCTTACTATCCCTTGTCCAAAAATGAGGATGTGGACGCCTCTTTGGAAGCCGTGGCCGACTTGATGCTATACTGTGGTCATTCTGTGGAAATGAATTACAAGAGCGATGCCGCTGGAGCCTACACCACCATGATTCCTCAAGCTCTTCATGACATTTTCGGCTTTTCCGACGAGGTTCGCGAGTTGCGCCGCTCCAATTATAACAACGATGTGTGGTGCGACATCGTTTACAACGAGTTGCTCAACCACCGCCCCGTGCTTTACACCGGTGCCACTTCGTCCACTCTCACCCATGTGTTCATTTGCGACGGCTACGACGGTCACGGACTCTTTCACATCAACTGGGGTGCTGGCGGCAAGTCCAACGGCTATTTCAGCCTTAGTTCCCTCCGCCCTTCCGTGTTGGCTGAAGAATATTCCGCCTTCGACAATTCCCAGCGCATAACAGTGGGAATACATCCCCCAACCACAAAGGTTGACCCCTCACCCTCCTATCTCGCAACACAACAACTCAACACCACGGCCGGCACCAACACCTATAGTAAAATATCGGGTGTCAAGAAGTCATTTAACTACAGCGTCACCGGCGTTGTCAACCTCGTACACGCCGATGCCGGTATTGGTCTTTTCAGCAATGACTCCTTAGTTGAAGTGCTCTCCACCAAATCCAACCTTCGCGTGGTTCGCGATAGTGCTGTCACTATGAAGTTTACTTGTACGTTCGGAGCCAATTTGGAAGACGGCACTTATGAAATCAGAGGTGTCAACCGTCTTCCAGGCGAGAACCAATGGCGTGAAAATCTCGATAACAACATTTATTTCATCACCATGGAAGTAAGCAATGGCAAGGCTGTTTTCACGAATGCCGATGCACCTTCCGGCGGTGAAACATCTGTGCCGGTACTACAAGTGTCCAGTTTCTCACAAGTATTTGAAAGCGGGGTCAACCCCAAGCAAATCCGTGTGGTAGTGAGAAACACGAGCAACGTTGACTTTATCGGTACCGCTTACCTCATCCTCAACAATGACATGAGCCTCTACGAAGGTTGTTTCGTTGACGCCGGCCAAGAGGCCACCATCAATTTCCACACTGACAAGGCAGCCGGCAGCTATACTGCCAAACTACAGGCCAAAGGTAACAACTATAACAAAACCTTTAGTTTGGGAAAACTCACCCTCACCGAAGATGGCTCTCTGCCCATTCTCACATTGGAGAATGTATCTTTTAAAAACATCAGTGGTGACATACATTACGGTCGTGTGATTGATGGTTCGATGACATTGCGCAACGAGACAAAAGAAGACTATTGCGGCTTGATGTCCTATTACATCTACCATCATGACACTGACTACAAATATCAGATGTCGCAACTGGTTACCATCAAGGCTGGAGAAAGTGCCACCATCCCTCTGACATTTGAAAACTTGGAATTCGGAGACCATGTGTCAGTCATGGATATTGGGGACCCCTTCACCACTTATTATCATCAATCGAACACATGGACGGTCACCCCTGGTTTTGTTACTTGGACTGCTACTGGTGAACGCAACGCCACTGCCCCACCCTTCTTCGCACGTGTCCCAGAGACTGCGGCTGCCGCCAGTCTTGAAGGGTTGTCGCTCACCGGCATCATGCCCAACAGCAATGTGAACACCATCTATTATTTCGACAGGGATGCCATCATACCCGCCTCCTTCCAAGGGAGGAACGTGGTGTTGGGCAACAAGGCCGAAAACATCTGTCTTGTGGAAGGCAAGGATTACTACATACCTTATTCTTTCAAAGCCTCCTATGTGAGTGCCACACATAAGCCCACCATCGGCTTCGACGGCAGGTGCGGGTGGCAAACCATCTCACTACCCTTCGTCGTGGATAGCATCTATGACACATCCGACAGTCAACGGCAGTTGAAGTGGAGCATCACCACCACTCCCTCCAACGATGGAAAAGACCTTTGGTTACGCGAGTTGGCCGGAATCAATGGTGACGAGGCCCTGTTCACAGATGTCTATCGCTGGCGCTCCAACACCCCCTACCTTATGGCAGTGCCCGACAGTCATTGGGGGGAAACTTGCGACCTTGTGGGACACACCCTGTATCTCACCGCCACCAACACCCTCGTGGAAAGCACAGCCTCGCCCAAGGTTGTGTGCGGAGCATACGAATTCACAGGTGTCAGCGGCCACGCACTACCTGTGGGAGCCTACGTGCTTAATGCCTCGGGCGATGCATTCATCCCTGCCTCCACGATCGCCACTCCCACCTCTGCCTATCTGCTGCCCATGGAGGGCGCCACTCCTCCTCCGGCCATCCATATCATCAACCATACCGCCCACCTCGGCGACGTCAACGGCGACAAGGAGGTGAATATCATCGACGTAATGACCACCGTCAATGTCATTTTGTGCAAAGCCGTGAACATCTTCATCAAAGGCAACGGCGACTTGAACTACGACGATATCATCGACGTGAGCGACGTGATGATGCTGGTGAGGGAAATTCTTAGTAACTAATTAATCATCAATCAATAACACACCTAAAACATGTTTTGGAACGAAAGTATTGAGTGCATGGACCGCGACCAAATGCGCGAGATCCAAAGCCGAAGACTGAAGAAAATCGTAGATTATTGCTACCACAACACCCCCTTCTACCGCAAGCGGTTCCAGGAGATGGACCTCACTCCCGACGACATCCACGGCATTGAGGACATCACCAAACTGCCTTTCACAGACAAGACGAACCTTCGCGACACTTACCCCTTTGGCCTCGCCGCCGTGCCCATGAGCCAGATTGTGCGCATCCACGCATCCTCCGGCACTACCGGCAAGCCCGTGGTGGTTCTTCATACGCGCAAGGACATTGCCATGTGGACGGAGAGCATCTCCCGTGCCTTTACTTCCTACGGAGCCACCAAGGAAGACATCTTCCAAATTTCATACGGATACGGACTATTCACAGGGGGCCTTGGTGCGCATGACGGAGCCACCAACATCGGTGCCAGTGTCATCCCCATGTCCTCGGGCAACACGCAGAAACAAATCACGCTGATGCATGATTTTGGTGCCACCACCCTTTGTTGTACCCCATCCTACGCCATGTTCCTTGGAGAGGCCATGCGTGAGTCGGAATGGCCTCGTGAGGAATTCAAACTACGCATCGGCGCCTTCGGTGCCGAGCCTTGGACGGAAAACATGCGCGTGAAGTTGGAGGAGACCTTGGGCATCAAGGCATACGACATCTACGGTCTTAGCGAGATTGCCGGTCCCGGTGTTGGTTTCGAATGTGAATGTCAGCATGGCACACACCTCAATGAAGACTATTTCTATCCTGAAATTGTCAATCCAGAGACTGGGGAGCCTCTGCCCGAAGGGCAGTTCGGCGAACTATGCTTCACCCATCTCACCAAGGAAGGCATGCCTCTTCTGCGCTACCGCACACACGACCTCACCGCCCTTCACTACGAGAAATGTTCCTGTGGACGTACGTTGGTTCGCATGGACCGCATCTTGGGTCGTTGCGACGACATGCTCATCATCCGCGGTGTGAACGTCTTCCCATCACAGATAGAAGCCGTTATTCTCAAGCAAACCGAATTCGAGCCACACTTCCTCTTGGAGGTGGACCGCGTGAACAACACCGACACAAGTTTGCTGAAAGTGGAAGTGAAAGAGGAATACTTCACCGACAACATGTCCGACATGGTTGGTCTCCAACGCAAGCTCGAAGGCGAGTTGCGCAGTGTCATCGGCCTGGGCTTCAAGGTGAAGCTTGTGGAGCCAAAGGGCATCGAGCGTTCCACAGGCAAGGCCAAGAGAGTAATAGACAAACGAGTACTATAAATAACACCTACTACCATGTTAGCAAAACAATTATCCGTTTTCTTAGAGAACAAGTCTGGCCGCCTCACCGAGGTGACCGACGTCTTAGGCAAGGCCGGTGTCAACCTGTCTGCCATGAGCATTGCCGACAATTCCGACTTCGGCATCCTCCGCTGCATCGTGAGCGACCCCGAATTGGGCTACAAGGTGCTCAAGGAAGCACATTTCACTGTGAAAATCACTGATGTCATCGGCTTCTCATGCCCCAACACTCCTGGCTCTCTCGCTGTGGTTCTCAAATGCCTCAGTGACGCCAATGTCTTCATCGAGTACATGTACTCCTTCAGCAACGGCGATGGCGCCAATGTGGTGATTCGCCCCTCCGACCTGGCTCTCTGCGAGCAAATCCTGCAATCGAAAAAAGTGGACCTCCTCGCCGCCAGCGACCTCTACAGACTTTAATCACATCCCAACACATCCCAAAACCTAACAAGACAATGAACCAGAAGAAATACGGCCATTTCGACGATGAGCATCGCGAATATGTCATTACAGACCCACAAACCCCGTGGCCATGGATCAACTACCTTGGCAACGAAGATTTTTTCTCCCTCATCAGCAACACCGCCGGCGGCTACTCCTTCTACAAGGATGCCAAATTCCGCCGGCTCACTCGCTATCGTTACAACAACGTGCCGATGGACAATGGAGGAAGATATTTCTATGTCAAGGACGGCGACACCGTATGGAATCCCGGTTGGAAGCCATGCAAGACTGCGCTTGATTTCTACGAGTGCCGACATGGCATGAGTTATACGAGAATCACATCGCGCAAAGATGGCATTGAAGCCAGCGTACTTTTCTTCGTACCACTGAAAAGCTGGTGTGAGGTGCAGAAACTCACGCTGACGAACACCACCGACGAGGTGAAGCGTCTGCAACTCTTCTCCTTCGAGGAGTGGTGCTTGTGGAATGCCGCCACCGACATGGAGAATTTCCAACGCAATTTCTCCACGGGTGAAGTGGAAATTGAAGGTTCTGTCATCTACCACAAGACGGAATACCGCGAACGCCGCAACCACTACGCCTTCTACAGTGTCAATACACCCATCGACGGCTACGACACCGACCGCGAAACTTTCGTGGGTCTCTACAACGGCTTCGACCAACCCGATGCCGTGATGGAAGGACGTCCACGCAACAGCCACGCCCATGGATGGAGCCCCATCGCCTCCCACTACATCGAAGTGGAGCTGCAACCCAGCGAGAGTCGTGATTTCATCTTTGTGCTCGGTTATGTAGAGAACGTCCAAGAGGAAAAATTCATCGCCCCGCAGGTAATCAACAAGGAGAAAGCCAAAGCCGCCATCGCTCTTTATGACACGACAGAAAAGGTGGATGCAGCCTTCGAAGCCCTGCATGAATACTGGGACCGTCTGCTCGACATCTACGTGGTGGACACCGGCAATGACAAGCTTGACCGCATGGTGAACATCTGGAACCAATACCAGTGCATGGTGACGTTCAACATGTCGCGTTCCGCCTCCTTCTTTGAGAGCGGCATCGGTCGTGGGATGGGCTTCCGCGACTCCAACCAAGACCTGGTGGGCTTCGTGCACCAGATACCGGAGCGCGCCCGTCAGCGCATTATCGACATCGCCTCCACGCAGTTCCCCGACGGAGGATGCTACCACCAGTACCAACCTCTGACAAAGCGCGGCAACAACGACATTGGAGGTGGGTTCAACGACGACCCCTGCTGGCTCATCTTCGGCACTGTGGCCTATATCAAGGAAACAGGCGACTTCAGCATTCTCGACGAGATGGTGCCTTTCGACAACCAACCGGGCAGCGAGGTTCCGCTGATGGAGCACTTGCGTGTGTCGTTTGACCATGTAGTGAACAATCTCGGGCCGCACCAGCTGCCACTCATCGGTCGTGCCGACTGGAACGACTGCCTCAACTTGAACTGCTTCTCTTGGGATCCGAACGAATCGTTCCAAACGACTGAGAACAAGACGGAGGGTTCGAAAGCAGAGAGTCTGATGATTGCCGGCCTCTTCGTCGTGACCGGTAACGAATACGTTGCTCTCTGCCGCCGTGTAGGCGAAGAGGCGGAAGCCGAGCGCGCCAGCAAGTATGTGGCTGAGATGGTGGAGGCAGTGAAACGCGACGGTTGGGATGGCGCTTGGTATCTCCGTGCCTACGACTATTACGGTCGCAAAATCGGCTCAAAAGAAAACGAGGAGGCTCAAATCTTCATCGAGAGCCAGGGATGGTGCACAATGGCCCGCATCGGTGCCAACGATGGCATGGTTGAAAAGGCCCTCGATTCCGTGAAGGAGCGTTTGGAATGTGAACATGGCATTGTACTCAACAACCCCGCCTTCACCAAGTATGTCTATGAGTACGGCGAAATAAGCAGCTACCCAGAAGGTTACAAGGAGAATGCCGGCATCTTCTGCCACAACAACCCATGGGTGATAATCGGTGAGACCCTCGCCGGACGTGGTGACGATGCTTGGAGCCACTATCGCAAAATCCTCCCAAGCTATGTGGAGGAGAAATACAGCACCCTGCACAAAGTGGAGCCTTACGTCAATTGCCAGATGGTTGCCGGCAAGGACGCCGCCCGCCCCGGAGAGGGGAAGAACAGTTGGCTCACCGGCACCGCAGCATGGATGTGGCTCACGGTAAGCCAATACATTCTTGGCATCAAGCCCGAATATGACGGCCTGCTCATCGACCCCTGCGTGCCATCCACCGCCACCGAGTACTCCGTGAAACGCAAGTTCCGAGATGCTGAATACCGCATCCGCATCTGCAACCCGCAGGGCGTCAACACCGGTGTAGTCAGCATGGAGGTTGACGGCACCCCCGTGGAAGGCAACACCATCCCCTATCACCCCGGAAGCCACGAGGTAACCGTCGTGATGGGATGAACAATCTTCAGTTCATAAATGGGGATTGACTCATCAGGGAAAATCTCTCGCCATCTTTTTCTGAACACATTCATCCCCCGGCTCCCCTTTGGGAAGCCGGGGGAAATAGTTGAGGAAGAAGAAAAGAAATGGTATAAAAATGAGAGAAAAATGAAAAAAACGAAGCATTCACTTGGCAAATTGATGCATTTGTGCTAATTTTGCACGTTGGAAATGACAAAATAACACCAACAGGAGGACACGTTCCACCTGGCCGATTCCATACATTCTAACTTTCACAAAAAAAATCTTATATGAAGAAATTGTTTACTTTTATCATCCCCATGCTGATGGGTGTTCCAACACTTCACGCTCAAGACTTCCCCTTGCAGTTCGTGGATAGTCAAGGCAATGTGGTGGTTGATGGCACCGTCCTCCAACTGACCACTATTGAAGACTTGGGTTATGGTGACGTGCAAATTCCCTCCGGCTTGTCTGTGGAAAACAAGACCTCCGAGGAAGTGACCTGCGGCACTGAATATTCCATCACCGCATTGCCCAATGGTGCCTTTCAAACTTGTTTCCCCACCAACTGCGTGATGCGCGAGACAACAGGCAGTTGGACATCTGAAACTGGCACAATGAAAGGCAATGAGAAGCGCAACATGCTGACAGAGTGGCTTCCCATTTCCGATGGTACTGCTGTGGCAGAATTTCAATTGCTCAAATACAAGATCAATCCGGTGACAAAGAAGCCATCGCTTGACACTCGCGGCCCAAAGGTGACGCTTAATTTCGTCTATGACCCATCGCACATCCACCATACCGATGTTTCGGCTGCCATTTCCACCGTTGAGTACTTCACCCTCGACGGTCGTCGCATCTCGCATCCGTCGCATGGAATCTATGTCTCACGCATTACCTACGTCAATGGTGCGGTGAAGACCCAGAAGCAACAATTCTGAGCCTTACAATCTTGATTTTCAAATTTTTATTCATTCACGTGCCGTCTCCCACAAGGAGACACACTAATATTCATCAAAAACCAAACCTATGAAAAAGTTTACGCTTTTTGCCCTGGCAGCCCTCATGGTGTCTGCCACCAGTTTGGCGCAGCGTCCTCTGAGGCCGCTCTCCAAAGACCTTCCCGCACCCAAGGCTGCCAATGGGAAGGTCATCAAGAGCCAGCCCCCGAAGGCCTCGCAACAAAAACAAATTGATGCTGAACGCCTGAAATCCACACGCATGGCCTTCAGCATGAAGAAAAACCAATCCAAGCTCACCAAGCAAAGTCTTGACAGCAAAGACGTGCAACTGAAGCCTGCACGTGTTCTTGGTAATGACTTTGAAATGATTACCAAGACGCCTGAAGGCACATTGATCAATTGCGTGCGTGAAGGTTCTGCCTACTATGTTTATTTCATATATGTTACGAGCACAACCTTTGACAACATGGTTGGCACGGTGGTGTTCGGCCCCAACAACGAGGTGTATATCAAGGACATTATTTCACAAGCAGGTCTTGGCACGTGGGTGAAAGGCACGATCAATGGTTCGAAAATCACCATCGACTTCCCCCAGAAAGTATATGTCCTTGATGGAGATGAGTTATTTGCCGACCTGCTGACATACGACGCAGAGGAACAATGGTTTGCGTCGGCTAAAGGCAGCCATTCCGTCACCCTGAACTACAACGCCACAACCAACACCATCAGCTGTCCGCTGATGTCCGACCTTTCCAATGGCTATAGTATCATCGGCTTGGTTTACGGTGATGGAGAGTGGGCCGGTTATGGCGACTGGGACATCTATTTCAAGCCATTGACAGACGAGCCGGTGGTAGCACCTGAAGGTATGGAAACCACCCAATACTCTGTGTCCGCCAAAGGATACAGCGGTGGCTTGGCCAATGTGGGCTTCGACGGCAACGACATCTACATTCAGGGCATCTACAGCGGCATGCCCGAAGGATGGGTGAAGGGTACCATTGAGGGCGACAAGGCCATCTTCAAGAGCGGCCAGTACATGGGCCCCGACTACAACACCAATTTCCATCAATATCTTGTCTCCGCCACCGCAGAGGAGGTGTGGGATGACTGGTATGAGGAATGGTACACCGAATACAGCTTGGCTGAGGGCGACATCGTGTTCGATTACGACCCGGAGACGAAGACGCTGAGCAACAGCACCACCTTCTTGATTAACGCCGGCACCACCGATGTTTACTATTCTGCCGCTTATGACAAGGCAACCCTCAAGCCCTTCGTGGAAGTGGCCGCCACCCCCGCCACCCCCACTGATTTCTATGTAGAGGAACCTGACGTTGATTACTACCTTTACGGTTACGGATGGGGTACCTTACAATTCGAACTCCCCTGTAGTGATGCCAATGGTGAATACATTCTTCCGGAGAAATTGTCATACGTATTTTACACCCGTGTGAACGGTGAGGAGAAAGAGTTGACGCTCAGTGCAGACGACTATATCTACCTCGACGAGGATATGACGGAGATTCCCTACGACTTCTCCGATAATTGGGACATCATGGCCTTGGGCACCACCCACTACACTTATTATTATTGCGTTGGTGCCGAAGCCTACGGCGTACAAGCCATTTATCGTGGTGCCGGTGAGGAGCGCCGCTCGGAAATCGTTTGGTATGAGATGGAAGGCCTTGGCTCCGAGGTGCAGCCAGCCGCTGCCACCCCCGCTTATCCCGACATCGATCCAAGCGACGTGGGTTCCAGCATTTCTTACGGCTTCTTCACTGGTGATGAGGATGTCTATGTTTTCGGCGAGTTACGCCCCGAGACCTATGATGTGGCTATGAAACTCTCCGACCCCGCTTTGGTAGGCACTTACATTGAGAGCATCACCATCCCGATGATGGAAGTGAGGGGTGTCAGCGGCATCTCTGCTTGGATTTCCAGCCAACTGCGCATTGAGGATGGCAAGAACGTTCCCGATTTGGCCAGCGTAAGCGTTACCCCCGATGAGGCTGGCTTCATCAACGTGAAGTTGGACAAGCCCTACATCATCCCAGAGGAAGGTGTCTATGTGGGCTACACCTTCACCATCGATGATACCTCGTTCGAGGACAACCTGAGCCCCATCGCCATCATTGAGGAGAAGAGCGACGAAGGCTTCTACCTGCACACCAGTGCCGGCTTCATGAAATGGCTCAACCTGTCCGACCTGTTCGGGGTGAACGCCGCCATCCAAGTCACCTTGGGCGGCAGCAAGGTGAAAGCCAACGCCGTGGCTACCTCAGAAGGAGAAGAGGCATACGTGCTGGCCAATGCTCCATTCGACATCCAACTCGACCTCACCAACCATGGCGCCAATGGTGCCCAGTCCATCGATGTGGAATATACCGTGGCCAGTCAGAATGGTACGCAGCACATTGACCTTGCTGAGCCTGTGGAGGGCTTCTTTGGCAAGGCATTCGTCACTACCATCAACCTTCCCGCCATTGCAGAAATAGGCTCTTATGAGCTGAACGTGAAAGTGTCGAAGGTGAATGGTGCAGACAACGAAGACGCATCAGCCAGCACCACCATCCCGGTGAACGTGATGAATTGGGTGCCCACTCACAAGACCCTCATTGAGGAATACACCGGCACTTGGTGCGGTTGGTGTACACGTGGCTTGGTGGCCTTGGAGAAGCTTGCCGAACTCTATCCCAATGATTTCGTGCGCATCAGCTATCATAATGGCGACCCGATGGAAATCATGGGCTCCAGTTTCTTCCCCAACGTTGTCACAGGCTTCCCCGACGCATGGATTGACCGCAAGATAGAGGTTGACCCGTATTACGGAACAGGTAACGATGACTTCGGCGTAGTGTCCGACTTGCAGGCACGTGCCACGCAATTCGCCTATGCAACCATTGATTTCACCGCAGTTCTCAGTGAGGATGGAGAAAATGTTGATGTGAACGCCGAGGTATCCTTCCCGTTTGACATCACCGAAGGCAAGTATGCCATTGAGTACGTACTGGTGTCCGACGGTCTCACAGGTGAGGGCAGTGACTGGAACCAGTCCAACTACTATGCCGGTGGCGGTTATGGTGAGATGGGCGGTTTCGAAGCTCTTGAGAGCAGCATCCCAGGTCTTGTGTTCAACGACGTAGCCATTCTCGTTTCGGAGATAGGTGGCCTGAAAGGCAGCATCCCCGCCAATGTGAAGGCCGAGGATGTGGTGAAGCACAGCTACAGCTTCAAACTGTCAGACGCAGTGAACACCAGTGCGGAGAATATCATCCAGGACAATAGCAAACTCCGTGTTGTGGGTCTGCTGATTGACCAATCCACCGGCGAGGTTCTCAACGCCAACTCCGTCCCTGTCAGCGTGAACACCAGCATCAGCGAGGTGGACGGCAATAACGGCAAGGTAGTTGGTGTGACCTTCTACGACCTTGGTGGCCGCCGCTTGAACAAGGCCCAACAAGGTGTGAACATCATGGAGGTGACCTACTCCGACGGCACTAAGAAGGCTATAAAGATTTTCAAATAATCCCAATCCCCCCTTATAGCCAAGCCGGCACCGAGTATTCGGTGCCGGCTTTTTATAATAGTGGCTATAGTAACTATAGCATCTATAGTGACTATAGCATCTATAGAGACTATAGACACTATAAAAATTCTTGAAAGGCTTTGCCAGTCTCAAAATAATCACTACCTTTGCATCCGACTTGCAAGGAGCAAGTTAAGGGGTGCCCGATGTTTCGGGCTGAGATCAGACCCTCTGACCTGATCCGGGTAATGCCGGCGTAGGGAAAATACACTCTCCACCCCCTTATTGTATTTTTAATAAGGTAAGAAATGAAAAGAACAATTATCACATGTATCTTGCTGCCTCTTGCAGCAGGCGTCAGCGCACAGTCCGTTGACTCGCTTCGTATGGAGCAGTTGCAGGAAGTGGTGGTGAAAGGCGTGCAAGCCCAGCAAAATGCGCCGTATGCCATCACGAAGATAGACAAAGCCGATTTGCAGGAATTTTCCAAGACCGGCAAGGAACTGCCCTTCCTCTTCTCACAGACCCCCGGCGTGCTTTCTTGGAGCGAGAACGGCCTTGGCACCGGCACTGTCTACATGCGCATTCGCGGTTCCGGTGACTCCCGCATCAACGTAACACTCGACGGTGTGCCACTCAACTCCCCCGAAGACCAATGCGTGTTCTGGGCCAACATGAACAGTTACTCATCTCTCTTGGGCAGTGTGCAAATCCAACGTGGTGTTGGCTCATCGACCAATGGCGACGGCGCGTTCGGCGGCACCATCTCCTTGCTCTCCAAGGCGGCATCGCCCACTCCCTACGCGGAAATAAGTGGTTCCTACGGCTCCTACAACACCTTTAACGTGGGTGGCTCCTTCTCCTCCGGTCTGCTGTGGGACCATCTGGTGCTCGATGGGGCTTATCACGAGACCAACACCGATGGCTATCTCCACGGAACCTCCGGTCGCTCTGGCAGCTACTACGGCGGCCTACGTTACCTTGGCCCACGCTTTCAAGTAAGTTACAAGAATTTCGGCAACTTCGAGAAGACTGGGCAGGCATGGAACGGCGTGACAGCTGGCGACAACGACCTCTCGCTGATGGACGGCACCTACGGCTCCCATACAGGCATCCACTCCTACAAAGACCTTTACGAGGTCGGCCTTGGACGATACAACACTCTCTATGAGACACTTGCCTACGACGCCTCCGGCAACTTCGCCCAAGATGCCAAAGGCAATTACCTGACGCAGCGTTACACCATGTCTGACGGCAGCCTTTGGAAGAAGGCCACTGACAATTTCTGGCAGAGCCACAACATCGCCTCCGCCTCGTGGGACATCTCCGAGCATTGGAAAGCCAGTGCCTCTTTACACTATACCCACGGATATGGCTACTATAACGAGTTTCGGCCAAACAACAAGTTGAGCAAGTTTGGACTTGCCACCTTCACCAACAGCCAAGGCGAGAAGGTGAAACGTTCCGACTTCATCCGAAAGAAAGGCTTGAGCCAGGACACCTACGGCATCGTGTGGAACGCCAACTATAAAGACGAGCGTTGGGATATTGCCGGAGGCATGTCGCTGCAGCAGTTTGATGCCAACCATTTCGGTTACCTGACCTATTGTAGCAACAGCGAACTGTCGAAAATGATACTGAACAATAGCGATTACAAGTATTACGACTCCGATGCGAACAAAGATGACTACAGCGGCTACGTGAAGGGAGCTTGGATCATCCTCCCCCACCTCAGTGTCTTCGGCGATGTGCAATATCGCCACGTCAATTACCAGACTGACGGCATCAACGACAAGTTTTATGCCAACGACGACGGGAGCTACACCAACCAACGTATAGACATCGACCAACAGTATGACTTCGCTAATCTCAAAGGCGGCCTGAGTTACAAGACGGAGCGTCATCACCTTTACGCCTCGATAGCCACAAGCCACCGCGAGCCAGAGCGCAACAACTTCACCGACAACGGCAGCTACCCCTTCCCCCGTGCGGAGAAACTCTTAGACTACGAATTAGGGTACAACTTCATTGGGAATTCCTTTCGTGCCGGTGTGAATTTCTACTATATGGACTACACCGACCAGTTTGTGCGGACAGGTGCGGTGAGCGACATTGGCGAGGCCCTGACGACCAACGTCAAGGATTCCTACCGTGCCGGCGTGGAGTTGGAAGTCTCGTGGTCGCCGTTTTCCTGGCTGACGGTGGGTGGCAATGCCGCATTTAGCAAGAATACCATCAAAGATTTCGACGAGGTGGTGGAAGACTGGGACAATGGCGAACGCATCATCCATTACAACAACTCCACGCTCGCTTTCTCTCCCTCCACCATCCTCAACGGCCTCATTCACATCCAACACAAAGGGTGGCAAGCCACATGGCACACCAACTTCGTGAGCCGCCAATATCTCGACAACACAGAGAACAGCGAGCGTTCGCTGCCCTGCTATAGCACCTCCAATTTCTCCATCAACCGAACCTTCAAGGTGACCAAGGCCTTGGGCATGAAGGAAGTGAAAGTGGGAATGAACCTCAACAACATCTTCGGACGTCGTTATGCAGGCAGTGGATGGGTGTATTCCGCCATCTGCGAGAGTTATGGCCACAGCAACGACAACCGCTACTATCAAATTGGTTACATTCCCATGGCCGGCTTCACGGCGATGTGCAACATCACATTGAAATTCTGAATCCACCATGAACTCCTTCATCATCGACCACTGGCTTGACATCACCACCACGCTGCTGGGGCTTGCCTACATCCTCTTGGAATACAAGGCAAACATCTGGCTGTGGATCGTGGGCTTTCTGATGCAAGCTTTGGACATCGTGCTTTACTACAACCATGGCCTCTACGCTGATTGTGGAATGGAGTTCTATTACATCAGCATGACCATTTACGGCTTCATCACCTGGAAATACACAAAAGGAGGTAAAACCGGTCACTCAGAACTCCCTATCACTCATTTCAAGTCGAGCCTCATTTTGCCTTGGATAATCGCCACACTTGCCCTTTGGGGTGGAATATGGTGGTTGCTTGTCACCCAAACCGATTCACGCGTTCCTGTTGCCGATAGTTTCACCACGGCGTTGAGTTTTGTTGGTATCTGGGCGCTTGCAAGGAAATATTTGGAACAATGGCTCATCTGGATTGGCGTCGATGTGGTGACTTGTGCGTTGTATTTTTACAAGGACATCCCCTTCAAGGCGAGCTTATATGGCCTCTACACCCTCATTGCCATTTTTGGCTACAGGAAATGGCGTTTGATGATGAAAGAGGATGAAAATCACAAAAAAACATAGAAAAAAAGCATATAATAAATTTGTGTACGCACACGAATGTTAAAAAACATTTATTTGGCAAGTAAAGTGATAGATATTTTGTCAAAGTGGGAAAAAAAATGTAACTTTGCATAGCATTTTGAAATTGATTGTAATATCAACCCTCAAAACGGCAAGCGATTTAGACAAAGACAATAATAATTTTCGCTAAACCTCACATTTGTGAGGTTAAGTCCCCTCGAGAGAGTCGACATCTTTGAGTTAATTAATTATAGTAAGTTATAGGCATGCACTGGGTCGTGAGACTCGGTGTATGTTGATTCATAGGCCCATCGAAAGGCCCATCGAAAAAGGAGGATGCATCCCTGCATCCCCCCTCTGAAGCAATAGTGCGTAAGTTATTTTTTTAGTTTGAACGAATTTTCTATCAAAGCTATTTCTTCGGAGAATTTATTGTCGGTTTTTATTTTTTCCTCCACTTTCTCACAACTGTGCAGGACGGTGGAATGATCTCTGCCGGCAATGAGTTTTCCAATCCTTGCCGCCGGCATTCTTGTATGCTTTTGAGCGAGATACATGGAGACCTGCCTTGCCAGTACAAGGTTTCTCTTCCTGCTTTTTCCACCTACCTCCTCTGGAGAGACTTGGTAGAAATCGCACACCTTGTCAACGATATCATCGACAGTAAGTGGGTGGTTGTCCATCTTGACAGACCTTTTCAGGATGCTCTCCGTAAATTCCATGTCGATTTTTTTGTTATAGACGATGGAATATGCCATGAGAGAATTGACAACTCCCTCCAAGTCTCTGACGCTTCCATTGGCATTTTCCGCGATGTAGCACACCACGTCGTGAGGAATGTCGAGCCCGTCATGCTTGACTTTTGCGGTGAGAATGTCCACGCACAGTTGGAAGTCGGGTCTTTCGAGTTCTGCAATCAGTCCGCATGAGAACCTCGTGACGAGTCTCTCGTTCATTCCCTTGAGGTCAACGGGCGGTCTGTCGCATGCCAGAATGATTCTCTTACCGTTTCTGAAGAGATGGTCGAAGATATGGAAGAACGTGTCCTGTGTCTTGGTGGCTGTCATCCACTCCTGTATGTCGTCAACGATGAGCACGTCGATGGTTTGGTAGAAATTGATGAAATCGTTGAGCGTGTTGTATCTCACAGCATTGGTGTATTGCACCTGGAAGAGTCTTGCACTTACATACAGCACCCTTTTTTGCGGGAAGATATTCTTCACCCTCACTCCGATGGCGTTGATGAGGTGTGTCTTTCCACACCCTGATGGGCCGAAGACAAACATGGGGTTGAACTGTGTGGAAGAGGGATTTGCCGCTATTGACAGGCCTACAGCCCTTGGGAGTTTGTTGCTGACCCCTTCAATGAAATTCTCAAAAGTCTGCAGAGGGTTGAGCTGTGAGTCGATGGGTTGTGGCTGTGCAGCGTCGAGGGCGGTGTACGACTGGTTGGCCCTGGTTCTTGGGAGTGGCTTCTCAATACTGTCCTCAGTGTTGTCAGACTCCACCACCATGTCTTTGTCGTTGGTTTTGTCAGTGACGATTTTGTATGCCAGTTTGACCCCTTGTCCAAATTCCCTTTTAAGAACCTTTCCTATCAAGTCAACAAAGTTCTCCTCCAGGTACTCATACACGAATGGGCTGGGTACCTTTACCACAATGGTCATCGTGGCCGGTGAATAGGCCTCGAAGACGATGGGCTCGAACCATGTTTTGAATTGCTGCTCTGTAACGTTGGCCTTGATGAGCCTGAGGCATTTTTCCCAGAGAAGCATGGGTTTTTGTTTCATTGACTATTTAGAAAAGGTAAGGAGGCGAATAAGTGCCGCCGTATTAGTATTTCGAATGCAAATTTCGTTATTTTTTTTGTGATACACAAATGGTCTTTTTAGCATTGTTTTAACGAATAGCCGTAAAATGCTATGAAATGGGTAGTTATGTAGTAGGCGGCGATTGTTCAAAATTCTTTACATTTGCATTTTTGCAAGTCGTTGAGATTTTGTTAGTTATAACGAAAGTACAAAAATTGTCAATGAAGTAAAAATCTGCTTTTAAAACATTGATATATTATTAATTTTCAATATATTGCCGTTAATAATTCAAGTAAATTATCATCCTCATATTATTTAGACATAATTTATTTAAGGCTTTGCTATGTGATTTTTTTGCATGTGATTTTTGCAGCCCTTTAAGTGGTATGTCGGGATAGAGGTATTGTTATTTTTCCTTCTTGTCCTTCTTCCCGAAGACAGAGAAGTGAACGTATCGCTTTGGGTTCTCTCTGAGGTTGACAAGCAGGGAATCGGCGTGTGCCATGGTGCTGTTGAGATTGTCGTAAACGGATCTGTCTTTCATCAGCAGTCCGAGGGAGCCGTTGCTGTTGTTGAGTGTCTCCGTGAAAGACTTGAGGTTGGCCAAAGTCGTATGTAGTTCGTTGAGTGTGCTCTCAAGGTCGAGTTGGCTGATTTTCCCGGAAAGGTTGTCGGTGACGTTGACGACACTACCCATGGCGTTGTTTGCATGGTCGAGTACTCCGCCAGCCTTCCCCATTAGTCCTGGCACCTCCTTGTTGACAGTCGCCATGAGGCTGTTGATTTGCTTGGTGGTGCTGGTGAGGTCGTATGTCACTTGCTCTGCATGATGCAGGGTGGAAGGCAGTGCCGGGTCTGCCATGATGTAGTTGACACTTGTAAGAATGGAGTCGATTTTGGGCAGAAGCCTCTCCACATGTGGCACCATCTCCTTGAGTTGAGCCAAGGCACCACCATTAATCCTACCCTCGATTTTTCCCATCGGCTGGACATAGCCCTCCATGGGTAGTCCTTTGACGAGGTCGATTTGAACATTCCCAAGCAAATCGCTCGATATTTCCGCTATGGTGCCATTGGGAATTTTGAATTCCTTGTCAATATCCACCTCTACTTCGATGACTCCCGGGTGTTCGAAGTCGTAATTGATGTCGGTGACAGTACCCACCTTGTATCCGTCTGCCTTGATGGGGCTGGAACCTGAAAGTCCACTGATGTTGTTGAAGGTGATGTAATAGGTGTTTCCAGACGAGAAGAGGTTGACCCCTTTCAGGAAATTCATCCCGAAAAAAAGCACGACGATACCCACGATGGCAACGAGTGCGATTTTTATTTCCTTAGTGAATCCTTTCATTGTGTTATATAAATAGGTGTGATTTGCTTATTTCTGTTGTTTTTGCTGTTTTCTGTACTCTGTCAAAGCATGTTGCAGAGACACCTTGTATCCATCCCTGAAGGCCACGACGAAGGCACCGGGGAATTTTTCGAGAAGCGAGGCTCTGATTTTCTCCACCTCGGCGAAATTCTCGGTGGCTCCGACAACGTATTTCACCATCCCGTTCTCCTTATAGATGTCAATGTCTTTCACCCCCTTGAAGAATTCACTATCAACGGGTTTTGGCTCGGATGAAGCCGCTATTTGAACCTTGAAGACAGGTTTTCCCATTAATTTCATGCCTTGTGGAGGAGCGGTAACTTCCTTAATGGGTGTTTTTTGGTCTTTGGGGGAAGTAGGAGGTATAGGAGGAGTAGGAGATGTAGGAGATGTAGGAGATGTAGGAGATGTAGGAGATGTAGGAGATGTAGGAGATGTAGGAGCTATAGGAGATATAGGCTCTTTAGGAACGGCAGGCTCTTTAGGAGCGACAGGCTCTTTTGGGGAGACTGGCTCTTTTGGGGCGACTGGCTCGACGGGAGCGACTGGCTCAACGGGAGCGACTGGCTCAACGGGAGCGGTATTGTCGGTGGGGATGGGAGTAACAGGAGTTGAAGAAGAAGTTTCCTCGGCAGGGGGATTTTCTGTAACGGAAGATTCGGGTGTGGCAGTAACGGAAGGTGAGAGAGAAGATTCCTTGGTAGAAGAGTTGTCAGCAACTGGTGACGTTGGGGGGTCATTGGTTGGAGACGTGGCTGTGTCGTTGGTCGGAGGTGTGGGGGTGGGCGCAGGTTCCGTTTGTTCTTTCTCTGGTGGCTGTCTGTTTTGTTGTAGCTGTATATCAGTGTCAGCATTCTCCATGGGAGTAGAAAGGGCGAAGAAATCGTCGAGTGACCTCACAGCTCTTGGTTGTGCATATTCAATGGTGGCCAACATCGATTCGTCCTCTTGTACAAGCTGTCTTGATACGTCTGCATTTTCCCTTGCACTTTCAAGCACATCTTCACCCACATAATCCTCCAAGCTTTCCCCTTGCAGCGTTTCCACAGAGGAATGAAAGTCATCCAATGCGATGTCGCGATCATCACCTAATCCCTCTTCATCATCATTTTGAGCCAGTTTTTTACCAAACTTTTTCTTGTATTTCACGAAAGCATTGTAAATGCCCTTGGCCATTTTGTCCTGTCCTTCCGTCGTGTTGAGGAACGTCTCTTCGTCGGCAGTGGTGATAAATCCCAGTTCGAGCAGGCAGCTTGGCATGGATGTCTCCCTGAGCACGAGGAATCCGGCCTGGTGTACTCCCTTGTTGACCCTTCCGCTGGAAGCGCAAACCTCTGATTGAATAACTTTTGCAAGTTCCACGCTATTGGCCATGTTCTTGTCCTGCAAGAGTTCAAACATGATATAGCTTTCAGCAGAATTGGGGTCGAAGCCGGCATATCTTTGTTTATAGTTTTTCTCTATGAGGATGACGGAGTTTTCCCTTTTAGCCACATTGAGGTTTTCAGCCGCCCTGTGCATACCAAGAGTGTATGTCTCCACCCCCCTTGATATTTTCCCCTTGTCAAGGGCGTTGGTGTGGATGGATATGAAGAGGTCGGCCTTGTTTCTATTGGCGATGTTAGCCCTTTCACTTAGTTCTATGAAGACATCCGTCTTCCTGGTATAAATCACTTTTACGTCGGAACAGTTTTTTTCAACATATTTACCAAACGCCAGTGCCACCTGAAGATTGATGTCTTTTTCATTGGAAACTTTTCCACGCGCTCCGGGGTCGTGCCCACCATGCCCTGCATCAATGACAAGCACGAACTTGTCAGCGGCATAGGAACATAGCGTCCCGAACGCGATGATTATCAATATGAAGCAGAATATTTTACGCATTTCCTTACAATTCGAGTGCAAAATTACTGAATTTTGTGTGAAAAACCGCCTTGCGCTCCTTATTTTATCATTTATTAATATACTCGTCGTCAATCAAACCATGTCTTGTGAATGTTTCCCTAACGCCGGCGCCGTCGCATTGTGCCCCCATGGGCGGGTTGGTTTTGGTGATTTCCACCTCCACCTCCTTGGCTTTATCAAACACCTTGAAGATGGACGTGGCGATTCTTGCAGCCACGTGTTCAAGCAGTGCAGATGGTATGTCCATCTCTCTTTTGACAAGATGGAAGAGTGTGGCATAGCTGATGATGTCTTCCACGCAGTCAGTGGTGAAAGCCTTTTGAATGTCCGCCATCACCTGAATGGAAACGATGAAATCCGCCCCCACTTTTCTCTCTTGCATCAGCACTCCGTGCTTTGCGTGGAATCTCATGTTTTTGATAAAAACGCATGCCATATTCCAACCCTCTTAATAAATCATTAGCCTTTGTTTATCCACACCTTGACGTTCCGCAATTCTTGCAGATGAGGCATCCCTCTTGGTAAACGAGTGTTTCTTGTCCGCAGACGGGGCATATTTTTCCGTGTGCCACCGTTCCGTCAACGACGTATTTCTTCAAGGCCCTTTCCACACCGTTTTTCCATGTGTTGATGCTCTCGCTTTTGAGTTGCAGCGATCCTACGAGTTTGATGACGTGGTCGATGGGCATTCTGTATCTAAGCACGCCGGAGATGAGTTTGGCGTAGTTCCAGTATTCGGGATTGAATTTTTCGCTCAGTCCCTCAACAGTAGTTTTGTACCCACGTTTGTTTTCAAACTGGAAGTCATACCTGTGAGAGCCGTCCTCGTTGGTTTGCTTGATGATTTTTCCTTTTGTGACGGTTTTTGGCAACACGATGCCTTCGTCGTCATCCTGTAGTCCCGTGAAGATTTCGTATGGGTAACCGTCAAGCAGTCCTACGAAAGCGACCCATTTCTCCTTGTTGTTTTGGAATCTGACGACATCGCACTCCAGCGTTTGCGGCCTGATTTCCGTGACTTCAGGTCTTCTGCATATAGGTTCCTGAGGTTTGGCATTTTTCTTTTTCTCTTTCTCCACGGAGACCATCACCCCGGCCCTGCTGCCGTCCCTGTAGATGGTACACCCCTTGCATCCAGAGCGCCATGCCTCCACATAGAGTCTGTTGACGAGTGCCTCGTCCACGTTGTTTGGAAGGTTGACGGTGACGCTGATGGAATGGTCCACCCATTTTTGAATGGCTCCTTGCATTTTCACCTTCATGAGCCAGTCCACATCGTTGGCCGTTGCCTTGTGATAAGGCGACTGTGCGACAATGGCGTCAATTTCCTCCTGTGAGTATTTTTTCTTTGTGTCGTATCCGTTAATCTTCATCCAAGAGAGGAACTTGGGATGATAAACGATGTATTCCTCAAAGGAGTCTCCCATTTCGTCCACAAAGTCCACATGTACGCTTGCGTCTCCCGGGTTGACTTTTCTCCTTCTTTTATATACCGGCATGAAAACAGGTTCGATACCGCTTGTCGTCTGTGTCATGATGCTGGTGGTGCCAGTGGGTGCGATGGTCAGGCAAGCAATGTTTCGCCTTCCGTATGCCACCATGTCCTGATAGAGAGCCGGGTTGGCTTCCTTGATTCTCAAGATGAACGGGTTGTTTTCCTCCCTTTTTGCATCATAAATCTCAAAAGCACCCCTCTCCTTTGCCATGTTGACCGATGAGCCGTATGCAGCCAATGCAAGGGTGCGCTGCACCTCCACAGCAAAATCTGTGGCTTCCTGCGTGCCATATCTGAGACCCATGGCGGCAATCATGTCGCCTTCTGCAGTGATGCCCAAGCCAGTGCGCCTTCCTTTTCCACTCTTGTGGTATATTTTCTCCCAGAGGTGGTATTCAGCTTCTTTCACCTCCTCGTTTTGCGGGTCGCTTTTGATTTTATCCATGATGGTCACTATCTTCTCCAGCTCCAGGTCAACGATGTCGTCCATGAATCGTTGTGCAAGTGCCACATGTTCGCGGAAGTGTTGGAAGTCAAAACGTGCTTGGTTTGTGAAGGGGTCCAAGACGTATGAGTAGAGGTTGATGGAAAGCAGTCGGCAAGAGTCGTATGGGCACAGGGGGATTTCTCCGCATGGGTTGGTGGAGATGGTTCTGAAGCCAAGGTCTGCATAGCAGTCGGGTATGCTCTCCCTGATGATAGTGTCCCAGAAAAGTACGCCAGGCTCGGCGCTTTTCCATGCATTGTGTACGATTTTAGCCCAAAGTTCCTTGGCTTTGATTTTTTTCTCCACCCAAGGCTGCGGACTGTCCACGGGGAATTGCTGCACATATTCCTTCCCCTCTACAGCAGCCTGCATGAACTCGTCGTCAATCCTTACGGAGACGTTGGCTCCTGTCACCTTTCCTTCCGTCATCTTAGCATTGATGAACGCCTCGCTGTCGGGATGCTTGATGCTGACGGTGAGCATGAGTGCTCCCCTCCTTCCGTCCTGAGCCACCTCGCGTGTGGAGTTGCTATATCGCTCCATGAATGGGACAAGTCCAGTGCTGGTGAGTGCGGAATTGTTCACCGGCGTTCCCTTGGGCCTGATGTGGGTGAGGTCATGCCCTACCCCTCCACGCCTTTTCATGAGCTGCACCTGTTCTTGGTCGATGCGCATGATGGCTCCGTAAGAATCGGCATTGCCGTCGAGACCTATCACGAAGCAGTTGGAAATCGATGCCACCTGATGGTCGTTGCCAATTCCAGTCATGGGACTTCCTGCCGGCACAGCATATTTAAAATGGTCGAGCAAGTCGAAGATGGTCTTCTCGTCCACGGGATTGGGATATTTGTTCTCAATGCGTGCTATTTCCTTTGCTATTCGCCAATGCATGTCTTCGGGCGACTTCTCGTATATGTTGCCGTAACTATCTTTCACAGCATATTTGTTGACCCACACGCGTGCAGCCAATTCGTCGCCATCGAAATAGTTGAGAGAGGCTTGATATGCCTCTTCATAAGAATAGGTGGTAGGTTGGTCCATAAGGATATGTTTTGATTTTTTGGAATGCAAAAGTACGAATAACTTGTGAGAAAACGAAGAAAAAGGAGAAGAAAAAAGTGGCAAAAATGAAAAGCGTTGAAGCACAACAAGTTAAACTTTTCAGACAAGTCTTGGTGCCAAAAAGATGGGAAAAAGGTTAAATTAAAGATTTAATCATTTTTCATAATTTTCAATTTTACGATAATTTTAAATTAAATGATTAAAGTAATTATTTAAGTATGAAATTACCATTTTTGTCAATTTCATCATATTCATCATTTCATTTTTTGTCAATTCTCAAAGTTGGGCGGATGGACATAAAGTCCACCCCTACAGCTGCACCAATTACTTGGAATGGCATGTTGATGCTGAGTATAGGTAAAAGAAAAGCGAGCTTTCCTTTTCCTTTTCGCTCGTTTATTCGTAACTTTAGATAAGTTACTCCATCTCGGCATGAAAAAAGGACAAGTTCTTTTTGTCCTGCCCTCGATTTTTCGTAACTTTGCAGCGTAAAGCCACGAGGTGTTTCCCTTGTGGCTCCCATGAAAACAAATAAATCTACATCCATGAACATTTTGAAGACTTTTTTGACCATCTGCCTGACCGGGACGATGCTTCAGTCTCCCGCCGCACCCCTCACCTCTTTGGACGTTGAGGGAAGTTCCGACAACCCCTTGTTGCAGCCCAGCACCCTACCCTTCGGTGCTCCCGATTTCAGCAAGATTAAGCCAACAGACTATCTTCCTGCTTTCAAGGCTGCCATCCAACAAAACCGCGATGAAATCAATCGCATTGTGGAAAACAAGAAAAAGCCCACTTTCGAGAACACCATTCTGGCTTTAGAGCAAAGCGGCGTTCTTCTTGACCGTGTGTCGAGCATCTTCTATGCGCTTGTGAGTGCCGACAAAACACCGGAGATAGCTGAGACGCAAAAAGTTGTGACCCCAATGCTTACGGAGTTGGAAAACGAAATCACTTTCAACAAGGCATTGTTCGAGCGCATCAAATACGTGTATGACCATCAATACAAGTCTTTAAAAGGCGAGGACAAGAAATTGCTGGAAGAGACCTATAAAGAATTCGTCCGTTCCGGAGCTCTTCTGTCTGACGACAAGATGGCCCGAATGAAGGAAATCAACCTCCGCATCGCCGAACTCCAACAGCAATGGGGCGACCTTCTTCCCAATGCCACCAACAACTCCGTGGTGTGGGTGAACAGCGAGGAGGAGTTGGCCGGGCTTAGCGAGGCCGACATCGCCCAGTGCAAGAAAGATGCCGAGAGCCGAGATGGCAAGACACCCTACTGCATCGTCATTGTCAACACGACGCAGCAACCCCTGTTGGCCAACTTGGAAAACCGTCAGCTACGCAAGCGCGTCTATGAAGCTTCCATCCATCGCTCCGACGGCACAAGGTCTTTCAACACCTACCCCCTCGTGGTGGAGATAGCCCGCCTACGTGCCGAGAAAGCCCTTCTGATGGGTTACAAGAACTATGCCTCCCTGTCTTTGGAGAAGACGATGGCCAAGACACCGGAGCAAGTTGATGCTTTTCTGCAGCAACTCATCCGTGAATACAGTCCCAAGGCAAAGGAAGAGACAAAGGCCATCGAGGCATTCGCCCGTCAGTTCGAGGGAGCCGACATCGACTTGGCTCCCTACGACCGCTTCTACTATTCAGCCAAAATGAAGAAAGCCACCTACAACTTTTCCGAAGACGAGGTGAAGCCCTATTTCAACATCGACAGCGTGCTGGTGAATGGTGTGTTTTATGCCGCCAACCGTGTCTATGGGCTCCAATTCAAGGAGCGCAAAGACATCCCCGTCTATCATCCCGACATGAAGGTTTACGAAGTCACCGACCGTGACGGCAAGACGCTGGCACTCTTCTACAACGACTATTTCCGCCGTCCTACGAAGCGTGGCGGCGCATGGATGAGTTCGTTTGCCAAGCAAAGCACACTTCGCGGGCAGATCCCCCTCATCTTCAACGTGTGCAACAACGCCAAGGCTCCTGATGGACAACCCTCATTGCTCACTTGGGACGAGGTGACCACCCTCTTTCATGAGTTTGGCCATGCCCTCCACGGCATTCTCTCCAACTGCAAGTACAACACATTGAGCGGCACGGCCGTGGCTCGTGATTTTGTGGAGATGCCTTCGCAGTTCAATGAGTTTTTCGCTTCCGTCCCAGAAATATTCGACCATTATGCCAAGCATGCGTCAACGGGGAAGCCGATGCCGGCAGAGTTGAAGGAGAAGATGCTTAGTTCCATCAACTTCCAACCAGCCTACGCCCTTGGCGAGAACCTGGCCGCCACCTGTCTCGACCTTTCCTGGCACAAGCTGTCAGCCGATGAAATACCCACCGCTGCATACGCCTCGGCATTCGAGACGGCCGCCCTCAAGGAAGTGGGCATGTACGACGAGCAAATACCTCCCCGCTACTACACCTCCTATTTCAACCATGTGTGGGGAGGCGGTTATGCGGCAGGTTATTACAGCTATCTGTGGACAGAGGTTCTTGCCGACAATGTGGCCGATTATTTTAAGGCTCACGGACCTCTGAAGCCAGAAGTTGGGCAAGCCCTTCGTGACAAGATTCTCAGTCACGGCAACACCCGCGACTTGATGGAGATGTTCACCGATTTCACCGGGATGAAGTCCCCCGACACGTCATCACTGCTGAAGGCCAGAGGATTCTGACCGTCCACAAGGCGCTCTTTGCGCCTTTCCGGCATGTCTCCACCGCTACTTTGTGTCGCTCCTTTCCGGTGCCGTGTATTCCACCACTTCGTCGAGGTGGAAGACAACGGTGTCGGCACGTGCCACGCCAGCAGCCATGAAATAACCCAAGGCGCCCCCGGAGATGTTGCTCTCCGGGTTGGCTCCTTGGCTTTGTCCTGCAATCAACGATCGGAAATAATCGTATGCCCTCAAGTCGATGGTGAACAGTTGGAGCATGATGGTGTCTCCGTCATAGAGTATCTGGTCCCAGTCATCCTCCTTGTCGTCGATGGCTGTTTGCTCCATCATGCAATGAATGTCTCGATAGACCCTCCCGGGCGGGTTGCCGCGGTCGTCGAAGACATTCCACCGATATGCCCTCTGCTGCATCCTCTTTGTGATGTGGGGATTGTCTGTGCGCCTATCCACCCTATAAAGGAAATAGTTGCGTTCTTCCGGTTCGGGGTCGGTGGCCCACATCACATCCACCAACAGTCTCTCATCCATCATCTTCAGCCAGAAGAAATCGGTTGAGATGATGCTGGATGGTTTGGGCATGGTGGAGACACCCTCGTAATGCTTTCCCTCAAACTCCACCTCCATGCGATAGGTGTGTCCGGGTGTGCCTATCAGATCCGTCTTGTAGCATCCATCCTGTGGGTCATAGGTCAGCCGGTGCTCCCCTCTGTCATCATAGATGGAAATGTCGGCTCCCGGAAGCGAAGGCCCATGCACGGAGTCGTTGACAGAACGGGAGCGTCTGACCTGCACCTCCGTGCCTTCGTTGGTCACTCTTCCCTCGATGACCACCATGGGGTCCACCTCGTGGTAATCGATGTTGATTTCCTTTTCACAAGAAGTGAGGAATGCCAACAACAGAACAATGATTGTCGAATATCTCATGCTCAATACTTGATGGTGAAAGAAACGGAAGGCACGATGCCAAACATGGCAGTTAGCACGGCAGAGGTGCCTGAAGGTTCGTCGTCATCATTTTCAAACCTGATGACGAAGGGATTATATCTATTGTATGCGTTGTAAACGCCCATGTTCCATACATGCGTTGTTTTTCGCCATTTCTTGGTGTATGTGGCTCCCAAGTCGAGGCGGTGGTTGGCTGGTGCACGATATCCATTGCGCTCAGCATAATAGTAAAATGTCCTCCCGTCGATTTCATATTTGGCACTTGGTGCCGTGAGGGCTTGTCCGGTGTTGTAATGCCACATGGCTGAAAATTCCCATGCGGGCCCCGTCTTGTAGATGGCAATGATGCTGAAGTCGTGCCTTCTGTCGTTGGAAGCGGTGTACCACCGCCCTTGGTTGATGCCCGGGATTTTGTTCTCCGACCAAGCGAGGGTGTAACTCGCCCACCCTGTGAGTTTTCCTTTGTTTTTATGGGCGCAAAACTCCAGACCATACGAACGCCCCTTCCCGCCAAGAAGAAGCCTTTCTATTTCGATTTCGGAATAAAACGACTTGCCGTCGCGATAGTCATACACATTCCTCACCCATTTGTAATACCCTTCGGCTGTGAAGTCATAGCCGGCATCCTTGATGACGCCATTCCACCCCATGGCCACTTGGTCTGCCAGTTCGGGCTTGAGCCAATTGCTGGTCATGGTGTATCTGTCGAAGGGCATGGACATGGAGGCCGCCCTGATGGCATGGACATCCTGTGTGGTGCGGCTGTACCCCACCTTGATGGCATGATGAGGTGAGAGTTTGATGTTGGCGCTGAGACGTGGCTCCAAGTTGCAATATGTCTTCACCAACTTGCCTTTCTTAGGGGTTATGGTGTGGGTGATGTTCCCCTTTTCGTCCATTTCATAATAAGGTGCTCCTCCAAGCACGGAATGGAAGCGCACCCGGAGGCCAGCCGAGAGGTTGACCCGGTCTCCAATGATGTATTCTTGTCCTATCCACAAGGCATTGCTCCATGCGTCGCGTTTCTCGCGCTGATGCAACAGGTTGATGTCCCATTCCGCCGACTGCAGCTGCAAGAAAGTGCTTTCCACGCCATATTTGACAGTGAGTTTGTTTGAGGGTGTCCATCGCTGGTCGTGGTGAAAGGTGAAATGCCGGATGAAGCCCTTCATCGTGTAGTAGATGTTGAGCATGTCAATACCCACCTTGTCGTTGAAATCGCTAAAGGTGAGTTGTGTGTGCGCATAGAGTTGGTCTTTGTGATTGTGCAGCCAACTCACGTTGGCGGCAGTGTTGCCCCAGTTCATGTCCATGAGTTCCTCAAGTCCCATGTTGTCGTGTCCCCTGAAGAACGATAGCGCCAACCTGTCGTTAGGTGACAGGCGGAAAGTGAGTTGCAGGTTGGCATCATGGAAATTGAGCGTGTTGTCCTTATATTTCTCTGACGCTTTTAGGAAGAGGTCGAGGTAGGAGCGACGTCCAGCGAAGAGGAAGGATGACTTTTCCTTCTGGATGGGGCCCTCTGCGGCTACGTTGGCGGAGAGCAGTCCGACGGAAGCACTAAGATGAACATTGTCCATGTCTCCCACTTTTGTGCTGATGTCGAGCACCGATGATGTGGCCCCGCCAAAATTTGCCGGCACCATGCCTTTGTAGAGAGCGGCGTTGCTGAGAGCGTTGTCGTTGAAGGTGGAGAAAAGTCCCATGAGATGCCCTGCGTTGTAAATGGTTGCCCCGTCGAGGAGGATGAGGTTCTGTGACGACGTTCCTCCCCTCACCTGATAGCCGGAAGAGGCCTCCCCCTCGCTCTTCACCCCTGGTAGCAGCTGCAGCGACTTGGTGATGTCGCGTTCACCAAAGAGCGCGGGCACCTTCGCCATGGTGCCTACGTCAATGCGCTCCACCCCCACCTGCACCTCGCTGAGCCTGCGTTGTGCCGACCGTGACATCACAGTCACGCCCTGGAGCGTGTCTTCACGAACCACGTCATCGGTTTGCGCATGGAGCGTCAACCCCATGCACACAAACATCGCAAGTGCCCCCCATCGTTTCATGACTACAAGGCCGTTACTTGTCTTCAAACCCAAAAAACGCCTTCAGACCTTCTTTCGTCCGCAGGTCATCAGGCGTAAAACCATAGTGAGATGCAGCGGATAAAGTCACCACGTGCTCAAGGAATTCGTCATAGGAAAAGTCGAACCACTCTTTCGGTATTTCCACGCAAATGGTTCCTCCGCCGTTGTGGCTACCTTCATTCCAGGCTTCATCCAACTCGGCTTCATACACACCATCTTCATTTTTGTTGAAACAGTACCAGGAAGCCCACTCTTCCATCCCCTCTATTCTCCTACCCCCTACATCATGCGGCACGGAATAAGACTTCTCCGAATAAGTAGGTTCTCCTTTATTTGCATATCGTCGATATACCCAAAATTTTTCTTTTTTCATCTTTCACCTTTCATTTTCTTCTTTCATCTTTCATCTTTCATTTTTCATCTACTCCCCTCTCCCCTTTGAGAAGGGTCGGGGGTGAGGCTTGCAAAATTACAAATAAAAGTTGAATATGCGACGATTATTAGAAAAAAGTAACTATAAAGCACCCGTTTTGTTTGGGCAGTATAAAAAATCAATGAAATGACAAATAAACAGCGATTCTTTTGGAACTTCTTTTACCTTTTATTATCTTTGCCCCATGGAAAGGTTTCGAAGCAAGGATACCACATTTTGCGCCACCGACGCTTCTCAATATGCCATGGTGGAGTTGCATTTGCACATAGACGGGTCTCTGACGGTCGATGACGTGTTGTTGATGGCCAAAGAGGAGGGCGTGGATGTTCCTTCGTCGCGTGAGGAACTGAGCAAGAGGCTCATCTGTCCCAATCATTGTGAAGACCTGAACGACTACCTCAATTGCTTCTCACTACCCATCGCCGTGATGCAACAAGAAAACACCATCGCCTATGGTGTGGAGAGTTTGGTGATGCGTCTTGATGCGCAACGTCTTCTTTATGCCGAACTCCGTTTTGCCCCGCAACAGCATACAAAGAAAGGGCTCACCCAGGAAACGATAGTGAAAGCGGCCATCAAAGGGCTCCGACAGGGATTGGCAAACTGCCAAAACGGTTTCAAAGCGAACCTTATTATTAGTTGCATGCGTGGCAAGGGAAATGAGCATCTGAATATGGAGACGGTACGTTTGGCAGGGAAATACCTTGGCGATGGCATTTGCGGCACCGACCTTGCAGGAGCCGAGGCATTGTATCCCACGGAGAATTTCCGTTCGCTCTTCGCTTATGCCAAGTCTATGGAAGTGCCTTTCACCATCCATGCTGGCGAGGCAGCGGGCGTGGAGAGCATGCGCCATGCCATTGAGTTTGGAGCACGCCGCATTGGCCATGGCATCCGCAGTCATGCTGATGCCGAGATGAAGCAGATACTGAAAGACCACGATGTCTGTCTCACCCTCTGTCCTTCGAGCAACCTCCAGACAAAGGCACTACAGGGAGTGAATTCCTATTGCGAATACCCCATGGGAGCGTTTTTCGATGACGGAGTGAGTGTGAACATCAGTTCCGACAACATGACCGTGTCGGACACAAGCTTGCGGAAAGAACTGGAACATTGTTTCCATGCTGGCATCATCACTCCAGAACAAGCAGAGCGGACAGTAGAGTCGGCCATCAGCCACTGTTTCCTAAGTGAGAGGGAGAAAGAACAACTGAGGAGAATTTACAGAAACCGTCGCCTATCTCATTGATGCATCAACACCTCATATCCAATTACACCATCATTTGATTAAAAGCATCATCATGAAGAGAATAACATTTTTGTCCTGCTCCTTCATCTTTTTGATGACGGTTGCCGCCACTGCCCAGACCATCACTGGAAAATATGAGGTCCCGAAGTCACCAGACTGGGCACGAAACGCCGTGTTCTACCAGATTTACCCTCAGACCTTTTGCGATTCTGACGGTGACGGCATTGGGGACCTTCGTGGCATCATCAGCAAACTCGACTATGTGAAAAGCCTCGGCGTTGATGCCATTTGGTTGAACCCATTCTTTGACTCCCCTTTCCATGATGCTGGTTACGACATCCGTGACTACTACAAAATCGCCCCTCGCTATGGCACCAACGAAGATGCCCGACAACTGTTCGAGGAAGCTCACAAGCGGGGGATGCACGTCATCTTCGACTATGTGGTAAGCTACACGTCCATCGACAACCCTTGGTTTGTGGAGTCCCAGAAACAAGAGAAGAACAAATACTCCAACTACTATATTTGGACAGAGACCAACTGGGTGGACCCACCACGCGAGTTTGCCGGCTCCTTCATCAAGGGCTACGGTCAGCGCAATGGTCAGTTCATGAGAAATTTCTATTGGTGCCAGCCCGCCCTCAATTTCGGTTTCTCCAATCCCGACCCCGAACAGCCTTGGCAGTTGCCCACCAACCATCCCGACGTGATGGCCATGCGTGAGGACCTGAAAAAAGTGCTGCGTTTCTGGATGGACATGGGAGCCGACGGCTTCCGTGCCGACATGGCCGGAGCACTTGTCAAGACACGCCGTGTGAGAGGCAACGAACAGTTCTTCAACACCAACGAGAACGAAACAAAACTTTTCTGGCGAGAGATACGGCACCTCTTGGAGAAGGAATACCCCCGTGGTTTCATGGTGGCGGAATGGTCATACCCCTCCGATGCCCTCGACAACTGCTTCCATGTGGACTTCTTCCATTGGTTCAATGGCTACAATGATTTGTTCCAGAAAGAGAGTTGGAGAATCCTCAATGGTGTGAGTGAGGGGCACAGTTATTTCGACGCTGAAGGAAAAGGCGACATCACGGCATTCCTCAGGAGTTACATGGACCAATATGAAAAGACGGTGGGCAAGGGATACATCAGTCTGCCAATGGGCAACCACGACAACGCCCGTCTCGGCAACCGCCGCAGTGCCAAGGAACTTGAGCTCATCTATGCCTTTGGCTTCACCATGCCCGGTGTACCGTTCCTCTACTATGGCAATGAGATAGGCATGAGGCAGTTGCCCAACGACTGGCCGCAAGTGGAAGGCGCCTACCAGCCTCGCAACGGCGCCCGTACGCCCATGCAATGGAGCAATGGTAAAAACCTCGGTTTCTCCACCGGCGACCCCTCGCGGCTCTACCTCCCCGTGGACCCTTCGTCCGACGCCCCCAATGTGGAAACACAAGAAAAAGACCCCAATTCACTTCTCAACAAGACACGCCAACTCATCGCGCTTCGACACAAAGAACCAGCCCTCGCCAACTACGCCGAGTTCGTGCCTGTTTATCCATCCTCCGACGTGGAAAAGCCATCACCTTCCGTCTATCCCTTCGTCTATGCCCGTGCTGCCGGTAACGACGTGGTGTTGGTGATGCTCAATCCGAGAGCAAAAGCATCGGAAGCCACGTTCCACATCAACGTGAAATACAAGAAGACCAAACTTCTCGCCGGCGACTCCTTCCCCATTGAGCGTGACAAAAAATCCGGTGACATAACCATCCACATGCCCGCCACCTCTTACGCCATCGTGAAACTGCAAAATGCAACTTTTTAAGATGGCAGCTATCTTGATAGCAGCCGCGTAGATGCTTTAGAGTTCTTAAAATGGATGATAGCGTTGCAATGGTGTAACATTCGCCCTGCCGGGCGAACGGATGGACATAAAGTCCACCCCTACGGGCGCACCCATGGATTGGGAAATCTATTACAAAAAGAGAGATTAACGGGTGAAAAGTTAAAAAAAGGTTGCAAGAGTGGATGAATTGTGGGAAAAACATTAACTTTGCGGATTGAAACGAAAAATTACATCCGTTATGAGAACCATCCACACCCGCCGCACCATTCGCAAATACCGCAGCGACGACATATCGGAGGAGTTGTTGCATCGTCTTCTCGCCGATGCCTCTCGCACACAGACGATGGGCAACTTGCAACTTTACAGTGTTGTTGTCACACGCGACGCAGCAATGAAAGCCCGTCTCGCCCCCGCCCATTTCAACCAGCCGATGGTGACGGAGGCTCCCGTGGTACTGACTATCTGCGCCGACTTCCGCCGCACCACCGACTGGTGCTTGGAGCGATCCGCCACCCCTGGCTATGACAATTTCCTGTCATTCATCAATGCCGCCACCGACGCCTTGCTCTTCACCCAGACGTTGTGCAACTTGGCCGAAGAAGAAGGCCTTGGCTGTTGCTATCTTGGCACGACGGTCTATATGCCTGAAAGCATCATCGATACGCTCCAACTCCCCCATCTCGTCATGCCCGTGGCCACTATCACACTGGGTTGGCCGGACGAAGAACCCCCACTCACCGACCGCCTCGCCGTGGAGGCATTTGTGCATGAGGAGACCTACGCCCCCTATACTCGCGAACGCATCGACGAGTTTTATACAGCCAAGGAAAGCCTTGAAGAGAACAAGCATTTTGTGGAGTTGAACGGCAAGGAAACACTCGCACAGGTGTTTACAGACTGCCGCTACACCAAATCCGACAACGAAGCCATGTCGTCGAGTCTGCTCAAGGCATTGGTCCGTCAAGGTTTCCTCCCCACCCCCACTTTGTAATGATACACCTGACCGACATCCACAAGACCTACCAAGGAGCGCAACCCCTCCACGTGCTGAAGGGCATCAACCTCGACATCAGCCGTGGCGAGTTTGTGTCCATCATGGGTGCGTCGGGATCGGGCAAGTCCACCTTGCTCAACATTCTCGGCATCCTCGACAACTACGACAGCGGCGAATACATCCTCAACGGCACACTCATCAAGAATTTGTCTGAAAAGCGCGCCGCCGAATACCGCAACCGCATGATCGGCTTCATCTTCCAGTCGTTCAACCTCATCAGTTTCAAAACCGCCGTAGAAAACGTGGAACTGCCCTTGTTCTACCAAGGTGTAAGTCGTCGGAAACGTCACAAGATGGCCATGGAATACCTTGAAAAGCTCGGCCTTGCCGAGTGGTGGCACCACTACCCCAACGAACTGTCGGGCGGCCAAAAGCAGCGCGTGGCCATCGCCCGCGCCCTCATCACCCATCCCGACATCATCCTGGCCGACGAACCCACCGGTGCCTTGGATTCAAAGACGAGCATCGAGGTGATGCAGCTCCTCAAACGCTTGAACAAGGAGGAAGGCATGACCATCGTCGTGGTGACCCATGAGAGCGGTGTGGCCAATGAGACGAACAAAATCGTACACATCAAGGACGGCATGATTGGGTTGGTGGAAGAGAACCTCGACCACAACTCTTCGCCTTTCGGTATCAACGGAATGATGAAATAACCCCTCCTGTATGAGAGACATCCTGACAGAGATATGGAGCACCGCCCGCCGCAACAAGTTGCGCACGGCCCTCACCGGCTTTGCCGTGGCATGGGGCATCTTCATGCTCATCTTCCTCTTGGGATGTGGCAACGGACTGATCAACGCCCAGTTGAAGAACATGGACCGCTTTCTCGACAACTCCATGATGGTGGGTGGCGGCAGCACCTCCAAGGCCCACGACGGGTTGGGCGAGGGACGCAACATCACGCTGAACGACAAGGACACCCGCACCACTTCCACCGAGTTCACCTCCAACATCGACGGCGTGGGCGCGGAGGTGGAGAAACAAGGTGTCATCATCAGCCTTGGCGAGAACTATTTCAGTGGCTCCCTCTCCGGCGTCTATCCTGTGGAAGCCCGCATCAACAAGAAAGAGTTGCTTTGCGGCCGTTTCATCAACGACACCGACCTGTCGATGCAGCGCAAGGTGCTAGTGATGGACGACTCCCAAGCCTCCGAACTGCTCCCCCGCAATTACAAAAATCTCTTGGGCCAGCATGTAAAAGTAGGCAACCTCGCCTTCCTCGTGGTGGGCATCATCAAAAGCGACAAGAGCCGTTTCAATAGTTCCGTCTATGTTCCCTTCACCACCCTGCGCACGATGTACAACCTTGGCGACCGTGCCGAGAACATCATCTTCACCTTCCACGGCTTGGACGACGAGGAGGCCAACGAGACCTTCGAGGACAATTACCGCCATCGTCTGAACACCAACCACCGTGCAGCCCCCGACGACGAGAGTGCCGTGTGGATCTGGAACCGCTTCACCCAGAACCTTCAAATGAACCAAGGCATCTCCATCATTCACACCGCCCTGTGGGTGATAGGCATCTTCACCCTTCTCAGCGGCATTGTCGGTGTGAGCAACATCATGCTCATCACGGTGAAGGAGCGCACGAGGGAGTTTGGCATCCGCAAGGCCATCGGCGCCACGCCCGGTTCCCTGCTCCGTCTAATCATCATCGAGAGCGTGCTGATCACCACGTTTTTCGGCTACATCGGCATGTTGCTTGGAATCAGCGCCAACCTCTACATGGACGCCACGTTAGGACACACGAAAGTCAATTCCGGCCTGTTCGAGGCCACGATGTTCGTCAACCCCACCGTGGGCATCGACGTATGTATTGAGGCAACGCTGGTAATGATAATCGCTGGCACGATTGCCGGACTGATACCAGCCCGCAAAGCTGCCCACACCCGTCCCATAGAAGCGCTTCGCGCCGAATAAACCATCTTTCAGCCCATGCGAATAGACATCGACCGCTACCGAGAAATCGCCGACACTTTGTCGCGCAACAAGAGCCGCACGCTGCTTACGGGCTTCGGTGTGTTCTGGGGCGTATTTATGCTGGTGACACTCATTGGCGGCGGCAAAGGACTGAAAGAGATGCTGAGCAACACCTTTGAGGGTTTTGCCACCAACTCCGCCCTCATCTGGGCGCAACCCACCACCAAGCCATACGCCGGTTTCCGAAAGGGGCGCACGTGGTGCATGTCGTACAGCGATGTGGAACGCTTGGAGCAACAAGTGCCGGAGCTTGACGTGGTGACGCCCATGGTCTCGCGGTGGGGACTGCAAGCCGTCCATGGCGACAAAAAATTCTCCTGCACCATGAAAGGCCTGACTCCCGCTTACCGTGAAGTGGAAACGCCCAAGTTGCGTTATGGTCGCTACATCAATGACATGGACATGCGCCAACTCCGGCATGTGTGCGTCATTGGCAAGCACGTCTATAAAGACCTCTTCCCACAGGGTGGCGACCCCTGCGGGGAGCAAGTGCGCATCGACCAGAGTTACTACCGAGTGGTTGGCGTGGACTACAACTCCGGCAACATGAGCATCAATGGCAATGCCGAGGACGCTGTGACGGTGCCACTGACGCTGGTGCAGCGCACCTACAACCTTGGTGACAGCGTGCATCTGATCTGCCTCACAGCCAAACGCGGCGTGACCATGAGTAGCATCACGCCCAAACTTCGCGAGGTGATTGCCCGAGCCCACCAGGTGGCTCCCGACGACGAGAAAGGCGTGATGGTGTTCAACACGGAGGTGATGTTCGGCATGCTCGACAACCTCTTCTCCGGAGTCAATTTCCTGGTGTGGTTGGTGGGCATCGGCACACTGCTGGCCGGAGCCATCGGCGTGTCGAACATCATGATGGTGACCGTGCGCGAGCGCACCACCGAGATAGGCATCCGTCGTGCTATAGGAGCCACACCCGCCAACATCCTCTCGCAAATCATCTCCGAGAGCGTGGTGCTCACGTCCATCGCCGGGATGGCCGGCATCCTGTTGGCAGTCCTAGTGCTTCAAATGTTGGAACTTGGCAACACCACCGACGGCATCGTGGAGGCTCATTTCCAAGTGGGCTTCTGGACGGCGATAGGTTCGCTTTCCATGCTCGTGGCGCTTGGCGTCCTCGCTGGTCTGGCTCCCGCTGCCCGTGCCATGTCCATCAAGCCGGTGGACGCCATGAGAGAGTGAGGGAAATGAAAGATGAAAGATGAAAGATGAAAGATGAAAAATTAAAAATGAAAAATTAAAAAATGAGATATCAATAAAATGGGAAAAATCATTAAGACGTTGTTAGCCCTTGTGGTGCTGCTTGTTTTCATCGGCACCTTCGTCTTCCTTTGGAAGAAGTCGCAACCTCAGCCGGAAGTTTATGAGGAGTTTATTCCCGAGATGGGAGCCATCAGCAAGAGCACCATCGTCACCGGCAAAATAGAGCCGCGCAACGAGGTGAGCGTGAAGCCCCAGATTTCGGGCATCATCACCGAACTCCTGAAGGAGGCCGGCGATCAGGTACAGGCGGGCGAGGTGATTGCCAAGGTGAAGGTGATACCCGATATGAACCAACTTAGTTCCGCAGAGGCCCGTGTTCGTCTCGCCCGCATCAACGTGGAGCAGGCGAAGACCGACTACGACCGCGAGAAGATTCTTTATGACAAGGGGTTGGTGAGTCGCGAAGAGTATGAGAAGTCGCTGCAGACCTACAACCAATGCGCCGAAGAGGTGAACGCCGCCCAGGACAACTTGGAGGTGGTGCGCGACGGCGTGTCGCGCAGCAACGCCAGCGCGAGCAGCACCCTTGTGCGCAGCACGGTGAGCGGTCTGATTTTGGACATCCCGGTGAAGGTGGGCAACTCCGTGATATTGAGCAACACGTTCAACGACGGTACGACGATTGCCACGGTCGCCAACATGAACGACTTGATTTTTCGCGGCAACATCGACGAGACCGAAGTGGGCCAACTGACAACCGGCATGCCAATGAACATCACCATCGGCGCCTTGCAGGATCTTCAGTTCAACGCCAACTTGGAATACATCTCGCCCAAGGCGGTGGAGAGTAACGGCGCCAACCAGTTTGAGATCAAGGCCGCCGTGCATATGCCAGGCGGCAACCGCATCCGCTCCGGCTACAGTGCCAACGCCGAAATCGTGCTTGCCAGCGTGACCAACGTGGTGACCTTGCCGGAAAGTGCCGTGATGTTCGAGGGCGACGAGACCTACGTATGGGTCATCAGAGGCGAGGGGGACGAGAAACATTACGAGCGCCGCCCCGTGAAAACCGGATTGAGCGACGGGCTGAAAATAGAAATCAAAAGCGGATTGAGCACGAAGGAACTGGTGCGCGGCCCCAAGGTGGTGGAAGAGTAGTCATCCTTGAATGCCTACAGTCCCTGTTCACAGAAAACACCGTGTGTTTTGCAATAGTCGATGAGTTTGGCAAACACCTCCACCCCTTGAAGCAAGGCGGGATTGCCCACCACCACCATCTGTTCCCTTGCCCTGGTGAGAGCCACGTTGAGTTTTCGGTCTATGACGCATCCGTCCTCCTCGAAGACATTGGCGGTGAGGAAGTCGAGTTGCCAAAGTCTTTTCACGGTAAAGCCATAGATGATGACATCGCGCTGACTTCCCTGGAACCTCTCCACGGTGTCGATGGAAATATTCATCAGCTGCGGAATGCCATATTTTCCCAATTCCCTCTGTATGGTGGCAATTTGGTGTCGATAAGGCACGATGACCCCCACAGTGCTGTCGGGGTCGAATGTCCGGGAGTTTTCCTTCCCATAAAGACAATAGACGGCATGCACCAGTTTGGCGATAATATGCGCCTCCTCTTCGTTCACTTTCTCCAACTCCATCCTGTCGGGTTGGTGTGAGGCCACGAAGAGCAACCTTGTTGAAGCGAGCAAGTGCTGTGCCTGGTCGTCATGGTTCACATGCGGGAAGACGAGGTCGCCCACCTGGTGCTTGAGCGGCACTTCCTCCAACATGTCCTTGTAGAACGCCTTGTTGGCAAAACCCGCCACATCGTGGTGCATCCTTCCCTGCTTCGTGAAGTGGAACACCACATCATCGCGACCAGCATTGATTTTCAACAACCTTTCAAAGAGGGAGAGACGGCAGTCGCACAAACCGATGTCCCTCAGCCTCTTCTCGCTCACCGAGGAGTCATTTTCAGATTGCTGCACCACGGCGGGCAACTGCTTGTGGTCTCCAATGAGTACGAAGCGGCTGATGGCATCCACCTGGCCATGTCTTGCGCAGAGGATGCCCAAGAGATGTGGTTCGAGGATTTGCGAGGCTTCATCAACGATGGCGAGCGAGAATGACCTTAGCGAGAACAAATCCACATTGGACAGCATGGTGGAGGTGGTGGACACCATCACCCGTGCCGTCGAAATCATGTTCTTCACTTGTTGGATGTTGACGCAATTTTCCGCCCTTTTTCCCAACAAGAAGTCGTGATACCTTTCGGGACACGACAACGGGGAGCCCAATCTAAGGAAGTCCATCCCCTGCTCCACCAATTTCGAGCATATTTCATTCACCGCCCTGTTGGTGAAAGAAAGCAGCAATACGCTCCCCCCTCGTGACAGTTCCTCCTGTAGCATAGCCACCAGTCCCAACGATGTCTTTCCCGTTCCCGGAGGGCCGATGAGCAGGAAATAGTCCTTCGCCTTGACAAATTTACTCAACAATTGCGGGGATGTCGTCTTTCCCCCTGTTGGTCTCGCCTCCTTGTCCACTTCGGGTGGTCTTTGCGCAAGGAGCAACCTCCTGCGGCTCTCCCCAGCCTTGAGAATGGAAGCCACAGAGCGGTAAAGCGTTGTGAACGTAGTCTCCATGTTGTCGTGCTCCACGGCCCATCTGACGTTGTCGTCCCCCATGTGGAACACCGCCTTGTTCTTCTGCGGCGCCCTTAGGGCGATGGTCACTTTCCCCGCTTCGAGGCTCATCATCGACCCCCTGAACACCATGGTGTGCGTGGCGTCGGGCATGGCATCCCGTCGGAAGGAATGTAGCACGACGGCATCCGATTCCCTGAAGTTGGGCAGACATTCCCCCATGGCCTCTTCCACGGATAGAGTCACCTCGGTGATGCCCCGCCCTATTCCCTCATCGTGAAGACAACTGATGACGAGAGGCGTGAGGATGTTGCCCGCCGACTGTTTTTCTCCCAAGGAAGCATTCCACAGTGCTGCCAGACCGCTGGCCTCCCTCCCCGGCGTGCCCACCTTGGCAAGGATGTGCTCTTTTGCCACAAAGGCCAACATCCGGTGGAAATAGTCGCTTGTCAGCTTGTCAGCATGATGCAGGGGGGCCAGTACGGCGTCGATTTCCGGTCTGATGTAGGTTGTCCAAAACTTATCCGACATCGTTTTTTCCTTCAGTCTCTCCGGCGTGAGTGTGTCGAGCAATTCCCTGCCCTTTCCCTCTGCCAAATCCTCCATCATGGCAGCGATATGGTTCCTGATGCGCATGGCCTCGAAAAGGAGTTGCGGTGCTGGCCCCTCCTTGATGAGGCCGTCGGGATATTTCGAATAAAGGAGGCAACTTTCTATTTGGTTGTTGGGGATGTCGTAGTTATAATGTAGCAATGCCTGATAAAGCAGCACCTGGACATAATGCTTCTCCACGTGACCACCTTTCCAGTCCTTTTTACCCGATTTCTGCTCCACGAGAACCCTCAAGTCTGTCTGAAGGAAGTCCATACGTCCTTGCAATCCCAGCATTTCGCAAAAGAAAGAAGGTTCGAGCAGTACTTTTTCGGGTGCATATCCTTGGAGTTGAGGAAGTTGTTTTGAAACGATGTTGCAGATGTTTTTCTGCTGTTCCACGGCGTTGGCATGGAAATCGAGTTGCATGTCAGGACACGTGGCGATTCTCATGGCCGACTGTTTGAAAAAAGAGCGTGCGCTCTGTGCGTACGGCAAAGGTTGGTTGTCGTTGTGTACAACCTCATCGAGCAGTTGTCCTGCAAAATTACCCAGCAAGATGGCTTGGCTGTTGGCAGCCGGCGAGAACAAGCGCAAAAGATGTATGAGGTATGTGTCGGCGTAACTCTCAAAACAAGCAGCCACGGAGGAAATGTCGATGAGCATGTCGGGCATGACCACCATGAGTTGTGGATGATACACACCATCCCGAAGGACCGGTTTGACGACATTGACCCTCGTCCCTATCCTGACAAGTGAGAGTACGTATGCAAAATCACCAAAAGGACTGTCTTCCGAGCAGCATACCACCACCTCTTTAGCATCCATGTCGATGGGTTGGAGATGCATCAGGGTACCGTCGATTTTGGTGACCACTCCCCTGATGCATCCTTCCACTCTCCCTTGGTACTCCATTGGAGGAAAAGATGCCGGCAGACGGCGCACCAACTCCTCCGGAATCTTCGTCTTGCAAACTTGGGCGATGAAGAGACACAAGGCCTTGATGTCGTAAGGCCATGTTTGGTTCAAGTCTTCATCACCATGGCCTTTTCCCGTCGCCCTGCACCTGAATGCGTTGAGTCTTCTGAGCAAGTCATTGGAAATGGCCGTCCTTCTAACTACAAAGTCAAGTTTGGAATATGTACCAGAGAAGAGCAGCGAACTTCCGACAGTGAGACGGTCGAGGATGTTGACAAAGAGCCTGTAAGCCCTGTCGTAACGGACGGCACATACGCTATCGCCCATGTCGAGCAGCCGCCCCACCTCCTCAAAGCACACGCCGGCCTGCCTGCTGTCCATGTCACGCATGCCAACGCCTTAATGAGTGAGAATCATCTGCACCACCGTCATCACATCGGTCACATCCACCACACCGTCGCCATTGATGTCCGCCCTTGGTACGAAACTATCTTGTACTGTTTCACCAAGAGCCATGGCCACGATGAGCATGACATCGGAGACATCGACGGCCCCATCGCCGTTGACATCACCTACAGGGTATTGTTCTTCATCCGTTGAAGTTTTCGTCCCCAATGCGATGCTGGTGTATTCCACTTCCCCCGTCGTAGTGAGATATCCTCTGAAAGCCGTCACTTCATTGCCCGTCTCCTTGAAAACAAGGTGGTTGTCGCTGACGACAAAACAGTTGTCGGGTTGTGATTCACCATGCACACCCATCCAAGCAAACTTCTCATCGACGATGGTCACATAGTCTTGTTGCAAGGTTGGGCGGAGCGTGTCCTTTGCACAAGAGAACTCCAGTGTCGCCCCAACCAGCAAGCTGTCGGTCACGATGAGGTAGGTCTTGTAAGCCTCCATCTTGCTCACGCACGACAATTTCGTGGTGTCTGCCGTGATGCTGTCAATGCACATGATGCGGAAGACGCCCGAGGTGTCATCCTCGCTTTCCTTCCATTTCACCTCCACCCCGTCGGCAGTGACCTTGGTGGGTGAGAAAGGAAGACAGATGGTGCTGAATGTCGCCGTGCTATCCATGGGAATCTCCCTGGTATATTTGATGGCAGATGCGAAGACAAACTCTTGTGGGATGAAATAGTCAAATCCGTCGGTGAACACCATGGTGGCAGCCATGTTCGAATTGTTCACGTAGTTTTTCCCCACCAACCCTTTGGGCAAGGTTTTGTCCAGCATATAGATGGTGTTGGGGTTGGAGTTGGCCGTGACATTCGAAGAATACGCCCCTCTGAGGTGGATGGCAAGTGCCTCTTCCGGCACCTTCAAATTCTTCGCCGCCAACATTGTCTTCATGCTTCCGTCCTTGGTCCAATAAAAAGCACCTTGTGCCACATTATATAATGATGTGGTGCTTTCATCTATGGTATATTCGTTTTTCCTGTGGCTGACCACGACCATGTATTTCCTCTCATAGTCGGTAAGGGGTATCTCATGATACACGACGGTGTCGGCACCCGCCTCAAGGTTGTCGCAGAGTTGTTGTGTTCCGACAATCCTCCCCATGTCGTCCACCAACGACAGGGTCATTTCCACCTCCGTATCCTCAGCGTTGTTGTTGGTGACTGTAAGTTTGCACAAAGCCCTGTCGCCCACGATGGTGGTGGAATCTTCGTCGAGGTTGAGAATCTCCACCTTCTTTTCCACCAACACATTCTCTTGTGTTGACTTGCTGCAATAGAAATACTGGTTGTCATACTCATCCACGGAGAGGTAGAACACATCGTTGTCGATGTCAAATCCCATCGAGTCGTCGATGTACAGCTCAAACGTTCTCCTGGTGTTGGAATCCACCGACATATAGTCGTATGAGACCTGTGAGATGGTGTTGTTGGCGGTGTTGAGCCTCCTTAGATACACGGGGCCGTAGAAGTCTTCATCATAGTTGGAGAAGTCGAAAAGCATGAAACTTTTCTCCTTGGAGACCTTCCCCACGACGAAATCAGCTTTCGGCATGGGGGTAAGCGTGGCATTCAGTTCGTCGATGACCACATCGACATAATTCCTCTCTGTTCCCCCCATGGGCCTCCAGGGTGAAGTCGATGTGGGCTTGTAAACAGACTTGATGGTGTAATGTCCAGACTTGATATTGCCTCCAATGGCTATTTGCTTCACCTCGTAGTCCTTTTTTCCACCTGCAGAGAGCGATGCTGCGCTGGAAGTGGCCACCGTGACGAGACCACCCTCCTCGTTGTAAAGGCCTATTCCATGGGCCAGTCTTTTGGTTTCCTCGCTGGAATTGACAAACGACTGCTTCATGGTGATGATGAAACCGTCCGTTGTGCTCTCCCGAGTGTAGGTTTTCCCATTTTTCAAGCTGGGTCGTGTGAAAGCCACGTATGATTCCTGTGGGAATACATAGTCGTCTTCCCCTGAGGGCATAAGGCCGACAAGTGCCGTTTGGTTGAGACTGAGATGGTAGTTCTTGATATTGGGATTAAGTCCCTCGTCAGTGGCATAAGCCTCTGAAATTCTGAAATATCCGTTACCAACTCCGTACCATCCCCAGTTGATGTGAAACATGCCGTTGCCGTCGTATCCATCGCAGATGAATGTATGTCCTAATGGTACGTTGGTATAAGCAGTGTAGATGACGGGGCGGCTCTTCAGCAGTTCGCTGACGAGCAGACTGTCCCACCCTTGCTCGTCATACGACTGGCGATAGACATAGTGCATGGTGGCGGGATATCCGAAATACTTGGGGAGCCTATCGGGTATCTTGTAGGTAAACGCCCCTGAACCTTCTGCTGTATAGTTCATATCGGTGGCTTGTCCGCAATAGAGCATGAGTTTGGCCACTTCATCGATGCTGCTTTGGGGCGATGTCTCCTCGTCCAGTTCATCCGGCATGTCATCCCAGTTGAATGTCGTGGCAGGCAGTTGTGGCATGACCAATTTCAGTGTCTGCGTGGTGTATTTGGGAATGGCGGTGCTTTGCTCAATGGGAAATCTGTGGTATCTCATGACCTGCGCCAAAGCCGTTGCCGTGCATCCCGTGGGGCATGGTTCGCCATCCACCTTGGGGCATGCCCTGTTGAATGGCACCCTTTGTCCCCATTTGGTGGTGATGAGCGGTTCCACGACCTCTGTGGGATGCTGCGTTCTTTTTGCTTTCGTGGGAGCCTTGGCTGCCGCCCTTGCGGCGTAAGTGTCCACCCAAGCCTTGAGGTTGTCGGGCATATTGTCGTAGTCAAACTCCCCCTCGTCGGCGTATCCTATGACGTCCTCTCCGTCCTCTTCACCTGCCACGATGACAAAACCCTTCTTATCCCCCACGTTGAAGACATACAAGGGAGCCTCCTCGGCGTTGCCACCGGGAGCATAAACCATCTTCATTCGGGGTTGTCTATTGATTTGTTTGCCAACAAACGAAGCGGCTTTTACTTGGGCTTTGTGTAATTTAATTGGGTTTCCATCCACTTGTCCAATGGCAAGGAGCAGGAAGGCGAAAATGATGAATTGTCTCATTTATCACATTAAAATTGAAATATTTTGCAAAGGTAGTGATAAAAATGCAATCGGTGAAAAAAAAGCCGTTTGTTTGTATTAATTAACGTTTTACGCTTGCATCAAATACACCTTGTCATCTGACGGTAATATGAAAACACCCTTGTTTCACCTCGTATTTCACGAAGCACCGCCCTTGTTTTCTCATGTCGCGCACCACTTCTGAGAGCACCCATTTGAGAGTGTCGTTGGAGACTTCCCTTCTTTGGGGTCCGAAGGGGTCGCTCACCGTTTTGTATCGATTGTAGGCAATGTCGAACGTGGTGCCATAAAGGTGGCAACTGTTCTCCGACACATTGAAATTCTTTGTTTTAAGTTGTTGGAGGTCCTCCTGACTCCTCAAGACACTTGTCACCACCATCTTGTGCAACGGAATGCCTTTCACGTACAAACTGTCGAAGAAATGCCTGCCCAGGTCGTTGAGAAGCACTGCGGCCCTTGGCACGAGGTAGGGGATGCTGCTTTTGAGGCGGTCAACATGGTAATAGGGGCTTGCCGCCATATAAACCAACTCATTCTTCCTCTGTTCCGCCTCTTGACGGTCACTCACCGCTTGCACCCCCAATCGTTTGGCCGTCTCCAACTGCACGTCGTTGGAGTCGGGGAAGGCTTCTGAATAGCTGAGCACACCCACGATGGGATGGACGCCCTGCCTCTTCGTCTTCGTGTCGTCGCGTGTCAACGCCGTCTGCTTTGTCTGTTCCTTCTGCTTTATCTTTTCCGGCTGCATTGTCTGCTCCGCCTGTTCCGTCTGCTCCTTCTGCTCCGTTGGCTGCTTTACCTTGTCCTCTTCGGTAACGGCGTCAGCCTTCAGGGCAATGGACGGGAACACGCACCTCACCAAAGCGAGTACGATGACAACGATGCCAAACCCTTTCAAATAGTTGTTTTTAGACATTGTTACTATATAATCATAGAAATCGACTGCAAAGTTACCTATTAAATCTTAATTTTATATGGAGAAAAGGCAAAATCTTTTTGTATTTGCTATAGAAATTCGGGGAAATTGCTTACTTTTGCATTCGAATTAGAACATTCATCCCTTGATAGAGAAGCATATTGTATTAGAGGACATCGACCCGGTGATGTTCTACGGCATCAACAACGTTCACCTTCAGATGGTGAAATCGTTGTTTCCCAAACTGCGCATTGTAGCTCGTGGCAATGTGCTGAAAGTGCTTGGCGACACCGAGGAAACGGAACGTTTCGAAGACCATGTGGAGACGATGCGCAAGCATGTGGAACGTTACAACTCCTTGAGCGACGAGGACATCCTCGACATCGTGAAAGGCCGCAAGACCAAGGCCGAGAGCGTGAAGGACGTCGTGGTTTACAGCATCTCCGGCCGCCCCATCAAGAGCCGCAGCGCCAACCAACAGAAGCTCGTCGATTTGTTCGGGAGCTGTGACATGGTGTTCGCCGAAGGACCCGCCGGCACGGGCAAGACCTACCTGAGCATCGCCTTGGCAGTGAAGTCGCTGAAGGAGAAGAGCGCCAAGAAAATCATCCTCAGCCGTCCGGCCGTGGAAGCCGGTGAGAAACTCGGCTTTCTTCCCGGCGACATGAAGGACAAGATCGACCCCTATCTCCAGCCTCTTTACGACGCTTTGGAAGACATGCTCCCTCCCCAGAAGCTACAAGAGATGATGGACAAGCGCATCATCCAAATCGCCCCTCTTGCTTTCATGCGCGGCCGCACGTTGAGCGACGCGGTGGTTATTTTGGACGAAGCCCAGAACACCACTCCTGCCCAGATACGCATGTTTCTCACCCGTATGGGCTGGAACACGAAAATGGTGATCACGGGCGACCTGACCCAGGTGGACCTCCCACGCGGCCAGCGCAGCGGCCTTTCCGAGGCCCTTGAACTGCTATCGGACATCGAGGGCATCGGCTTTGTGAAGATGGAGAAGAAAGACATCGTGAGGCATAAGTTGGTGACGCGCATCGTCAACGCCTACGAGCGTGCCGACAAGGGCTTGGCCGAGCCTCACGATGAGGTCGTTTCCACCGAGGCCACCCCCAAGACAACAACAGAAACAACATAGAAAAAAAAATGAAAGCATTAACAAAGACCGACTACCACTTTGCCGGCCAGACAAGCGTTTACCATGGCAAGGTGCGCGACGTTTACACCATCAACGACGACCTGTTGGTGATGGTTGCCACCGACCGCATCTCCGCCTTCGACGTCATCCTGCCCAAGGGCATCCCCTACAAAGGCCAAGTGCTCAACCAGATAGCTGCGAAATTTCTGGACAGCACAAGCGACATCTGCCCCAATTGGAAGTTGGCCACCCCCGACCCGATGGTCACAGTGGGTCTGAAATGCGAGGGTTTCCGCATGGAGATGATCATTCGTTCCATCCTCACCGGCTCCGCCTGGCGCGCCTACAAGGACGGCTGCCGCGAGTTATGCGGTGTTCGCCTTCCCGACGGTATGAAAGAGAACGAACGTTTTCCCGAGCCCATCATCACCCCCACGACGAAAGCCGACGAGGGTCATGACATGAACATCTCCCGTGAGGAAATCATCAGCCAAGGGCTGGTGTCGGCAGAGGACTATGCCGTGATGGAAGACTATACGCGCCGTCTCTTCGCCCGCGGTCAGGAAACAGCCTCCAAGCAAGGTCTCATCCTGGTGGACACGAAATACGAGTTTGGCAAGCGCGACGGCCAGGTGTATCTCATCGACGAGATTCACACGCCCGACAGCAGCCGCTATTTCTACGCCGACGGCTACGAGGCCAACCTGTCCGCCGGACTTCCCCAGCGGCAGTTGTCAAAGGAGTTTGTGCGCCAATGGCTTATCGAGCGCGGTTTCATGAACGAACCTGGCCAGTCGATGCCGGAAATCACCGATGCCTACGCCGAAAGCGTCAGTGAGCGCTACATCGAACTCTACGAGCACATCACCGGTGAGGCCTTTGTGAAATCCCCCTACTCCGGCGACCTCTCCGAACGCATAGAGCGCAACATCAGCGACTACCTGGCCAATCTCTGATCGATGTACGACCAGGAAGAGATCAAGCCCTACGACAGCCCATCGGCCAAAGGGGAGCAGGTGGAGCACATGTTCGACGCCATCGCCTCGCGCTATGACATGCTCAACCACTGGATGTCATTGGACATCGACAAACGTTGGCGGCGCGTCGCCATCCGCCAGCTCGCCCCCTATCGTCCGCAGGAGATTCTCGACATCGCCACCGGCACGGGCGACTTCGCCATCCAGACGGCCAAGATGCTGTCACCCCGCCACCTCATCGGTGCCGACATCTCCGAGGGGATGATGGCCATTGGCCGCGAGAAGGTGTCGCGTGAGGGACTGTCAGACGTCATCAGCTTCGACAAGGAAGACTGCCTATCGCTCTCCTACCCCGACAGCCGTTTCGACGCCGTCACCGCCGCCTTTGGCATCCGCAACTTCGCCGACCTCGACCGTGGTCTTCGTGAGATGTGCCGCGTGCTGCGCCCCGGCGGGCATTTGAGCATCGTGGAGCTGACCCACCCGGTGAGCTTTCCCATGAAACAGCTCTTCCGGGTTTACAGCCACACCGTGCTCCCCCTGTGGGGACGATTGGTGTCCAAGGACGAGCGCGCCTACCGCTACCTCACCGCCACCATCGAGGCGTTCCCCCAGGGGGAGGAGATGACGGGCATACTGACGAAGGCCGGTTTCCGTGAGGCCTCCTTCCGCCGAATGACCTTCGGTGTATGTACGATGTACTTTGCAACGAAATAACTCAAAAAAGGATAGATATGGAAAGATATGGACTTATCGGCTACCCTCTGACCCACTCGTTCTCCCTCGGCTATTTCAACGAGAAATTCCAAAACGAGGGCATCGACGCGGAGTATGAGAATTTTGAGATTCCACAGATCGAGATGCTGCCGGAGATCATCGCCTCGCATCCCGACTTGTGCGGCCTCAACGTCACCATCCCCTACAAGGAGAAAGTCATCAGCTATCTCGACTACGTCAGTCCCGAGGCCCGCTCCATCGGCGCCGTCAACGTGGTGAGTGTCGTCCATAGAGGCAAGGAAACCATCCTCAAGGGCTACAACAGCGACGTGATTGGTTTCACCCAAAGCATCGAACCCATGCTGGAGTCTTTTCACAAGAAAGCCCTCATCCTCGGCACCGGCGGCGCCTCGAAGGCCGTGAACTACAGTTTGAAGTCCCTGGGTCTTGAGACCGTCTTCGTGAGCCGATACCAGCGTCCCGGCACCATCCAGTATGACAAACTCACCGGTGACGACGTGCGCGAGTACAACGTGATCGTGAACTGCACTCCCTGCGGCATGTTCCCTCACACCAACGAATGTCCGAACCTTCCCTATGAGGCGATGGACAGCCACAACCTGCTCTACGACCTCATCTACAACCCCAACGAGACGCTGTTCATGCACAAGGGCGCCAAACAAGGAGCCACGGTGGTGAATGGCTTGGAGATGCTGCTGCTGCAAGCGTTCGCCAGTTGGGAGTTCTGGCACAACAAATGATTTCCGGCTTGTATGACAAGCCACCTTGCAAAAAGGAAACAAATGGAAGCAAACAACACCAACCGCTACATGCTTCGCGGCGTCTCCGCTGCGAAGGAAGACGTACACCTCGCCATCAAGAACATCGACAAGGGGCTCTATCCCCGCGCCTTCTGCAAAATCATCCCCGACATCCTTGGCGGCGACCCCTCCTACTGCAACATCATGCATGCCGACGGAGCCGGCACCAAGTCGTCGTTGGCCTATATGTATTGGAAGGAGACAGGCGACATCAGCGTGTGGAAGGGCATCGCCCAGGACGCCATCGTGATGAACACCGACGACCTGCTCTGCGTGGGAGCCACCGACAACATCTTGGTGTCGAGCACCATAGGCCGCAACAAGGGGCTCATCCCGGGCGAGGTGGTTTCCGCCATCATCAACGGCACCGAGGAGTTGCTTGCCGAATTGCGCTCCATGGGCGTCGGCATCCACTCCACCGGCGGCGAGACAGCCGACGTGGGCGACCTCGTGCGCACCATCATCGTGGACTCCACGGTGACATGCCGCATGAAGCGCAAGGACGTGATTGACAACGCCAACATCCGCCCCGGCGATGTCATCGTGGGCCTGTCGTCCACCGGCCAGTCCACATACGAGCATTGCTATAACGGCGGTATGGGCAGCAACGGCCTCACCTCCGCCCGTCACGATGTCTTCGACCATTACTTAGCCTCCCTCTTCCCCGAAAGCTTCGACCCCACCATGCCTGGTGAACTGGTCTATAGCGGCAACCAACGCCTCACCACCCCGGTGCCCGGCACCGGTCTCGACGCCGGCCGCTTGGTGCTTTCACCCACCCGCACCTACGCCCCCATTGTGAAAGCCATCCTCGACAACCACCGAGATGCCATCCACGGCATGGTGCACTGCACCGGCGGGGCCCAGACCAAAGTGCTTCACTTCGTGGGCGACGATTGCCACGTGGTGAAAGACCACCTCTTCCCCACCCCGCCCCTTTTCCGCCTCATCCAGGAGTCGAGCGGCACCTCCTGGCGCGAGATGTACCAGGTGTTCAACATGGGGCACCGCTTGGAGATCTACGTCTCCTCGACTCTCGCCCCGGCTCTCATCGACATCAGCCAGTCGTTTGGCGTGGAAGCCCAGGTAATCGGACACATAGAAGAAGGACCTCGCAGCCTCACCATCCGCTCGGAGCATGGCGAATACCACTACAACTAACACCGCATCAACAAAGAAATGGCAGACAACAACAGCATACTACAGAAACTCGACGGCTTAGAGGCCCGTTTCGAGGAAATCTCCACCCTCATCACCGACCCCGACGTCATCAGCGACCAACAACGCTTTGTAAAGCTCACCAAGGAATACAAGGACTTGAGCGACATCATGGACGCCCGCAAGCGCTACATCGCTTGCCTGACCACCATCAAGGAAGCCAAGGACATCATCGCCAACGAGAGCGACCCCGACCTGCGCGAGATGGCACGTGAGGAACTGGCGGAGAACGAGGAACTCCAACCCCAGTTGGAAGAGGAAATCAAGATGGCCCTCGTGCCCAAGGACCCCGAGGATGCGAAGAACGTGCAGATGGAGATTAGCGCTGGCACCGGCGGCGATGAGGCATGCCTCTTTGCCGGCGACCTCTTCCAGATGTACAAACGCTTCTGCGATTCAAAAGGTTGGAAACTCGCCATCACCAGCGTGAGCGAGGGAGCCGTTGGCGGTTACAAGGAGATAGACTTCGCCGTTAGCGGTACCGACGTCTATGGCACGTTGAAATACGAATCCGGCGTTCATCGCGTGCAGCGCGTCCCCGCCACCGAGACCCAAGGCCGCATGCACACCTCCGCTGCCACCGTGGCCGTATTGCCCGAGGCCGACAAGTTCGAGGTGAACATCAACGAGGGCGAAATCAAATGGGACACCTTCCGCAGTTCGGGCGCCGGCGGCCAAAACGTCAACAAGGTGGAGTCGGGAGTTCGTCTTCGCTACATGTGGAAGAATCCCAACACCGGCGAGACAGAGGAAATCCTCATCGAGTGCACCGAGACCCGCGACCAACCCAAGAACAAGGAGCGCGCCCTCTCGCGCCTTTACACCTTCATCTACGACAAGGAGCACCAGAAATACATGGACGACATCGCCTCACGTCGCAAGAGTTTGGTAAGCACCGGCGACCGCTCCGCCAAAATCCGCACCTACAACTTCCCTCAAGGCCGTGTGACCGACCACCGCATCGGCTACACCACCCATGACCTGCAGGGCTTCCTCGGCGGCAACATCCAAGACATGATCGACGCCCTCACCGTGGCCGAAAACGCCGAACGGATGAAGGAAAGCGAACTTTGACATTCCATCAACCATGAACAGAGAAAAACTTGTCGAACAAATACGCACCAAGCGCACGTTCCTGTGCGTGGGCCTCGACACCGACATCAAGAAAATCCCACAGCATCTGCTTACGGAAGCATCCCCCTTGTTTTCCTTCAACAAGGCCATCATCGACGCCACCGCCCCCTATTGCGTGGCCTACAAGCCCAACTTGGCTTTCTACGAGAGCCTTGGAGTGAGTGGCATGGCCGCCTTCGAGCAAACCGTGAGGTATCTGAAGAAATTCTACCCCACACACTTCATCATCGCCGACGCCAAGCGAGGCGACATCGGCAACACGTCTGCCATGTACGCCCGCACGTTCTTTGAAGAATACGACATCGACTCCCTGACTGTCGCCCCCTACATGGGTGAGGACAGTGTGAGCCCTTTCTTGGGATACGACGGCAAATGGGTGATCCTGCTCGCCCTCACCAGCAACCGTGGCAGTGCTGACTTCCAGTTGATGGAAGACCAAGGCGGCGAGCGCCTTTTCGAGCGCGTGCTCCGCGTGTCGCAACAATGGGCCGGCCCCGACAAGATGATGTATGTGGTGGGCGCCACCCAGGGTGCCATGTTCAAGGAAATCCGCCGCCTCGCCCCCGAACATTTCCTCCTCGTACCCGGCGTGGGCGCCCAGGGAGGCAGTTTGCAAGAGGTGTGCCGCTACGGCATGATTTCCGACTGCGGACTGTTAGTCAACTCTTCCCGAGGCATCATCTACACCAGCAATGGCACCGACTTTGCCGAGGCTGCCGCAGCAAGCACACGGAAGTTGCAGGAAGAAATGGCCTTGGAACTGGAAAAAGCAGGCATTTGATGGCAGCGGGCAAAATCATCAACGACCCCGTCTTCGGCTTCATCAAAATCCCCGACGGCCTCCTGATGGAGTTGGTGGACCACCCCTTGATGCAACGCCTTCGCAACATCAAGCAGTTGGGCCTTGCCTCCGTGGTCTATCCCGGCGCACAGCATACGCGCTTCCAACACTCCATAGGCGCCCTGCACCTCATGAGCGAAGCCATCGTGACGCTCATACAGAAAGGCATATTCATCTTCGACAGCGAGGCGGAGGCCATCCAAGCGGCCATCCTGATGCACGACATTGGGCACGGCCCCTTCTCGCATGTGTTGGAGCACACGCTGATGGAGGGTGTTTCTCATGAAGATGTCTCGCTGATGATGATGGAGCAAATCAACAGCGAGATGAACGGCGGTCTCAACCTTGCCCTCAGCATATTCAAAGACCACTACCCCAAACATTTCCTCCATCAGCTCATCAGCAGCCAACTCGACATGGACCGTTTGGACTACCTGCGCCGCGACAGTTTCTTCACGGGCGTGACGGAAGGCAACATCGGCAGTGCACGTATCATCAAGATGCTCAACGTGGTGGACGACAAGTTGGTGGTGGACTCCAAAGGCATCTACTCCATCGAGAACTACCTCACCTCCCGCCGTTTGATGTACTGGCAGGTGTATCTGCACAAGACGACGGTGGCCACGGAGAAGATGCTCGTCAACCTGCTGCTGCGCGCCAAAAGCCTCATGCGTTCGGGCGCCGACCTCTTTGCCACTCCGTCGCTCCACTATTTCCTCTCCCACCCTGTCGATGCCGACTTCTTCCACAGTCATCCGGAAGCCTTGAGATATTATGAGCGGTTGGACGACACCGACATCTATTGCTCCATCAAGGAGTGGACACGCAGTAGCGACAAAGTGCTCTCGCTGCTTGCCAACAATGTGCTGGCCCGCCGGCCTTTCAAAGTGGAGATATACGAGGAACTCATCACTCAGGAGCGGTTGGAAGAACTGGAACATACACTGATGCAGGCTCACGACGTGGGAAGCGATGAGGTGAAATTCCTTTACAATGTGAGTACGATACAGAAAGACATGTACGATGTCAATGACGACCACATCACCATCCTATACAAAGACGGGACCATGAAAGACATCGCCGAGGCGTCGGAAATCCTCAACGTCGAACTCCTCTCAAAGAAAGTGAAGAAATACTACCTCTGCTACCAAAGGTGAAGCATAAGGGGGCGTAACAACTCATCTAATCGTAAAAGTAGTCGCCTTCGGCGAGAAATCATACAAATCTAACAAATCTATCCAAATCATTAAGTCTTTCAGTGATAAAATATAGAAAAAAAACCGCTTCGCTTGATAAAAAACAATAAGACGTATAAAAAGAGTTGTCTGCAAATGATCTGAAATGCTAAAGCTTGATAAAAACGGCAAGCCGTGGAAAAAAAAGATATAAAAATTTCTTACGACCTCCCTCAATTCCATCATCTTCTTTGTTGAAGATTTGTAAGATTTGGAAAGATTTGTTGGATTTCTGCCCGTTAGGGCACTCCATAATTGAACCGCTGAACGGAGTTACAAGGGGCTCGCTTGTGCTAAAGTTTGTTAAACGACGCTATTGGCGCATACTATTTGTGGAAAAAATCGTATATTTGTACTTTAATAATCATAACGACCTTTGTTGCACTAAAACGACAGGAATATGAAAAGATTTTTTCCAGAATCAGAACTGATTATCAACCAGGATGGAAGCATCTTCCACCTGCATGTGAAACCCGAGCAACTTGCCGACAACGTCATCCTCGTGGGCGACCCGGGCCGTGTGTCCCAAGTGGCAAATTTCTTCGACAGCACAGAGTGCGAAGTGTCCAACCGCGAGTTCCACACCATCACCGGCACTTACAAGGGCAAGCGCATCACCGCACAAAGTACGGGAATCGGTTGCGACAACATCGACATCGTGCTCAACGAACTCGACGCCCTTGCCAACATCGACTTCTCCACACGCATGGAAAAGGAGCAACTACGCAGCCTCAACATCGTACGCATCGGCACCTGCGGCGGTCTGCAACCCTTCACCCCCACCGGCACATTCATCGCCAGCGTGAAGAGCATTGGCTTCGACGGCCTGCTCAATTTCTACGCTGGACGCAACGACGTGTGTGACCTGGAGTTCGAGGAGGCTTTCAAGCGTCACATGAACTGGAACCCACTGCTTGGGGCACCCTACGTAATAGACGCCAACGCCGAACTCATCGACCGCGTGGCAGCCGACGACATGGTGCGCGGTGTGACCATCGCCTGTGGTGGTTTCTTCGGCCCGCAAGGACGCGAGCTTCGCATCCCCTTGGCCGACCCGAAGCAGAATGAGAAAGTGGAGTGCTTCGAGTACGGCGGTCTCCGCATCACCAACTTCGAGATGGAAAGTTCAGCCGTGGCCGGTCTTTCCCGCCTCTTAGGTCACAAGGCGATGACCTGCTGCATGGTGATAGCCAACCGCTTGGCAAAGCAAGCCAACTCCAACTACAAGAACAACATCGAAGTGCTGATAGAAAAAGTGCTCGACCGTATCTGAGATGAGCGCTTTCCTTCATGACGACACCATCTGCGCCCTCTCCACCGCTGCAGGGGGCGCGATGGCTATCATACGTGTGTCGGGCAAGGATGCCATCGTCCTTTCCGACACGATTTTCCGTTCACCCCGTGGCAAATCCATAGCCTCCGCCTGCAGCCACACCGCCCACTACGGCGAGGTGGTAGGCAAGGATGGCAAGACCATCGACGACGTGGTGGCCTTGGTTTTTCGTGCCCCCCATTCCTACACCGGTGAGGATACCGTGGAGTTTTCCTGCCACGGTTCGCGATACATCATCGACCGCGTGTTGCAGACCCTTATCAACCACGGCGCACGACAAGCCCGGCCGGGGGAGTTCACACAGCGGGCCTTTCTCAATGGTAAGCTCGACCTCAGCCAAGCGGAGGCGGTGGCCGACCTCATCGCATCCACCAACAACGCCACCCACGCCATGGCCATGAGCCAACTGCGGGGACATTTCAGCCACCAACTTGCACAACTTCGCGACCAACTACTCCACCTCACCACCCTCTTGGAGTTGGAACTGGACTTCAGCGACCAAGACGTGGAATTTGCCGACCGCAGCGAATTGCTCTCGTTGGCAGAGGAGACGGCGCACCGCATCGACACCCTCTCTCGCTCTTTCGCAAAAGGGAAAGCCTTGCGCGAAGGGGTTGCCGTGACCATCATCGGCAAGACCAACGTAGGCAAAAGCACGTTGCTCAACCGCCTGCTCAACGATGATAAGGCGATAGTGAGCGACATCCACGGCACCACTCGCGACGTGATAGAAGACACGACGCTGCTGCATGGCGTCGCCTTCCGCTTTATCGACACCGCCGGTCTGCGCGACACGACGGACGTCATCGAGCGTATGGGCATCGAGCGCACCTACAAAAAACTTGACGAGGCCGTCATCGCACTGTGGCTCACCGACCAGCCACCCACTTTTGAAGAGACACTTGAAGTGTTGCAGCATGCAGAGGGGAAAAAACTCATCGCCGTGGTGAACAAAACCGACCTCGACAACACCCCCTACGACCCACTCGCCCACGTTCCCGACGAGAAGCGACAGTCCATCCCCGTCATCCGCATCAGCGCCAAGCACGGCGACGGTATTCCTCAGTTGGAGGAAGCCATCTTCACAGCCGCCGACATACCCTCCGTCACAGAAAACGACATCATCGTCACCAACATCCGCCACTATGAAGCCCTCACCGCCGCCCACTCCAGCATCTCTAAAGTGGTCTCCGGCCTGCGCGACGGCCTCAGCGGTGATCTCCTAAGTGAAGACCTCCGCGACTGCATCGACCACCTCTCCGAGATTGTCGGGGGAGCCATCAACACCGAGGAAACCTTGGGAAACATATTTTCGCACTTTTGCGTGGGCAAATGATGCCTTATAAGCAACTCTGAACAACTTCGAGTAATTTGAACTAAGTCCCTCTAAATGAGGGACTTTTTGTATTTTAACACTTCAAGTTGCATATTTGTTAGTTACAGTTTTTCCAGCTATTTTTGCACCATATTTCTACCGCGAGTGTAAAATAGAAAGTCGATTTCACACCAAGATGACATCTTAGATACAAGCGTGAGACGCTGTGAGAAAAGGGCCAAATGCAATCGAGGATACAATGTGAGACACCATGAGACGTGGTGAGACACTATGAGACACTTTAGCAGGAGAAAATTAACCAATAAGTGCAACACTATATGGAGATTCAGAAACGCTGTAAGTACTGTGGTGGCTCCTTTATTGCGCATAAGATGAACACTCTCTATTGCTCACCTTCGTGCAATAATAAGGACTACAAGAGAGCAATCAGGGAAAAGCAGATTGCCGAATTTTTAGAGGAAGAAAAGAAGAAGACTCCCCAGAATGACATTCTTGGGAGCAAGGAATTCCTCACTCCTACTGAAGGTGCCTCTCTGCTTGGACTGAGCCGTGCTACTTTCTATCGCTATATGAGCATTGGAACAATCAAGGCCGTCCAGTTGAGAGGCAAGACCATAATAAGAAGAAAAGACATAGAGAAGTTATTCGACAATTCTCCTGAATACCAGTCACATTCCGAGAAAAAACAGGAGAAGCGTGAGTACTATACCTTCAGACAAATCATGGAGAAGTTCAGGTGCTCAAAGAAGGCAGTTATGACCAGAGTGGAGAAATACAATATCCCCAAAGCATACCAAGGTCGTAATTGCTTCTTTGACCGCGCTCTGGTTGATGTTCATTTTGCTCAACTTATTGCGGAGATAG
>JAFZRU010000034.1 GCA_017619755.1 Prevotella sp. | reverse complement strand
GCGACGCGTAGGAGCGGTTGAGCCCCCTCCCGATGTCGGGAGGGGGACGGGGGGAGGGTAGGTACCCCTCCTTAGGAAAAGGAGGGGGCGGGGTGGTTGTGACCATCCAAGCCACAGGCTTGGAAAAACATTATTCTTCGAAGTTACTCCATCTCGGCATGAAAAAAGAACGAGTTCAGAAGATTTTGTCCGCTTAAGGACTAAATCGTGTCCTGCTCTCGATTTTTCGTAACTTTGGCTTCGCCGAAGTTACTGGCACTCGAAAAAGGAAAGAAAAGCGAGCTTTCCTTTCCTTTTTACTCGTTTTTTCGTAACTCTGACGTTACACGTCGAAGTTACTCCATCTCGGCATGAAAAAAGAACGAGTTCTTTTTGTCCTGCTCTCGATTTTTCGTAACTTTGCACCTTGGAAGCAGAATCCTGGTCTGTCGCTGGCGCGAAGAGTGCGAGAGGAAAGTCCGGGCAGCATAGGGCATCCCACTTCTGAAAATGGAAGCTGTTGGTGACAGCAGGCCTCGGCAGAAGAAAACAACCGCCGCCCTTCGGGGAGGTAAGGGTGAGAAGGTGGTGTAAGAGACCACCAGCCGGCGGGTGATCGCCGGGCTGTGCCAGCTGGGAGCTGCAAGTTCGCGTAAACCATCGACTGAGGATTGCCCGTCCGAGCAATGCGATGGAGGGTAGAACGCTTGAGCCGGGGGGTGACTTCCGGCGTAGATAAATGACAGGCTCTGACATGGAAACATGTTTAGACAGAACCCGGCTTACAGGGGTTCTGCTTCCTTTGCTTTTCAACACATATCCAGTCTATTACATGACATTCAAGAAATTGGTGACTTTCTTCCAAGAGGACATCTGGAAAATCAAGGAAGGCGATGTCTCTCTGCCGGTTTTGATGGGCATAGACATCATCAGGACGGTTGTCCTGGCCATCAGGAGCTTTGTCGATACCAGGATCACCAGGGCTGCTGCCGCCCTGTCTTTTTCCACCATGATGGCCATCGTGCCCATGGTGGCCGTCGTGTTCGGCATCGCGAGAGGCTTTGGCATTTCCAAGCACATCGAGTCTTGGTTCAGCGACTTGCTTTCCAGCCAGCCCCAGGTGGCTGACACCATCATCGGCTTTGTCAACTCCTATCTGGTCAACGCCAAGAGCGGCGTCATTCTCGGCTTCGGCTTTGTCGTCATGCTCTACACTGTCATCATGCTTATCAGCAATGTGGAGAACACATTCAATGATATATGGAAGGTGGAAAACTCAAGGGGACTTTTGAGCACCATCATCGACTATGTGGCTTTCTTCTTCCTGTTGCCCATCGTCATCACGCTCACCTCAGGTGTCTCCATCTTTGTCACTACCATGTCCGGCCATCTTGGAGAATTCGTCGCACCTGTGGTCAGGGTTCTCATAGCTGTTTCTCCATACATCATTATGTCAGTCATCTTCACGTTGGTCTATATGCTCATGCCCAACACGAAGGTGTATTTCAGCAGTACCGTGGGACCGGGAATTTTCGCCGGCATCGCCATGCAGTTGCTGCAATTGCTCTACATTCATTCGCAGGTGTGGGTCACAAGCTACAACGCCATTTACGGCTCCTTTGCAGCACTGCCGCTCTTCATGCTATGGTTGCAATTCTCTTGGATCATCTGCCTCTTCGGCGTACACCTCTGCTACACGCGCCAAAACATGGAGAGGCTACTGCCAGTGCCATATAATGAGAGGGTGGGCGAGAAAAACAAGAAGGTGCTCTCGGCGTTCTTGCTGGCACACATTTGCAAGAGTTTCGCCAAAGGACAGGGGCCATATACCGCCTTGCAGCTAAAAATGGAGACTGGTGTGCCCACTCACATCATCGCAGAACTGCTCGCCAATTTGCAAGAAGCCAAATTGGTCATTAATGTGGCAGGGGGAGACAAGGACAGCGTGCCGGCATTCATGCCAAGCGAGGACATCGCCAACATCACCGTGGGAGAGATGGTGGACAGGCTTGACAACACGGGAGTGTGGCCGATGACGGACAATGAGTTGGAGGTCATCATAGGCGAAAAGGCACAATGGTGCAAGGCGTTCACCATCCGCCAGAATTATATTGACCAACTCAGGACCTTGAAGGTCACCGATCTTGAAATTTCATGACTTCTGCGATGTAGCGCTCTATCTGCTCGTTGTTGAGGCGGCTCATGCGAATCTTGTGCACCACTATCGTGATCAGGTAATAGATGCCGCAAAGCACCAGACCGCAGCCACAAGCTATCAATGCGTTGGTCAAAGTGGTCTCGTAGAAAGCCACCACGATGAAGGGGATGATGAAGATGATGGAGTAGATGGTGTATTTCTTGCGAAGAGATTCCACGTCATCAATCACTGCCTGTTTGTAAAACATATAGTCATCAAATTCGTCCTCGCTTACACCATAGTCCTCCAACTGGGGGAAACCGGGGGCGTCACGGTGCTCGGAAATCACTTTCCTTACACGATGCTCCATGTCGTCGATGATAATTTCCATATTTTTATGTTTTTTTCATGCGAAGATACACTAAATAGTTCTTTCTCCCAAATAAAATTTTGTCTAATTCAAAAAAAAGAGTAATTTTGTCGCAATTTTCAACCAATATGTTCTGAATATGGAATTACCCGACTTCATGCCTTACGCTGACAAGTTCTCCGCCAAGGGATTTGTGGAGAAAATTTCCAGAATTGCAAAAAGGGCGGGATCGAAACTTGTATATGCTGCCCTCGTCCTCTACTACACACTGCAAAGCAAGGAGGTTAGTTATAAGGACAAGGCCATGATCATTGGGGCTTTGGGATATCTCATCAGTCCGCTCGACGTGCTGCCCGACGCCATTCCCATTGTTGGCCTGTCCGACGACCTCACAGTTCTCCTTTTTGTCATCAACAAGATATGGATTGAGGTGCCGGAGGAGGTGAAAACCAGGGCGAAGGAAAAGCTTGCCGACTGGTTCGATGAAGACGAATTGGAGGAAGTGGAGAAATTCCTTGATGAGAAGCTTCATTCACCAGAGGAGAATGTGGAAAGCGACTGATGCGAAATAGTGGCGAAAAAAGATATGCAAAAGCCGCGATGACTTATGGTCGTCGCGGCTTTTGGCTTCAATGCAGTGTTCATCAATAGAACAACGAAGAAAGCAGATAGGCTACTACCGTTGAGGTGAACACGCAAATCAAACCAGGCATCATGAATGAGTGGTTTAATAGGTATTTGCCTATCACCGTCGTTCCAGAACGGTCGAAGTTCACCGTAGCGATGTCGCTGGGATAATTGGGGATGAAGAAGTAGCCATACACGGAAGGCAAAACTCCCAACAGCACGGGGCCGTGGATGCCAAGTGCATAGGCCAATGGCAGCATGGTTACCACGACAGCACCCTGGGAATTGATAAGGACGGAAACCAGGAAGAATGCAAAAGCGATGGCCCATGGATAGGCTGTCACCAAATCACTTAGCATCAACTTCATCTCATCCATGTAGTTGTCGAAGTAGGTGTTGGCCAGCCAAGCAATACCATAGATGGCCACAACGGCAACCATGCCGCTCTGCCATACAGGTCCTGCCACGGCTTTCTTGGGACTGGCCTTGCAGAAGATGATCATCAAGGCTGCCGCACAAATCATCACTATTTGTATGACAAGATTCATGGCCAATGGCTCGTCTTTCTTTTTCGTTGCTTTGTCTATGACGACACCAGCTTTCACCAGTTGGTCTGTTTTCATGTCCAATTCTGCTGCGGGAGAAATGGGTATCGTCACCATTTCTTGCTTGTGTACCTCCTCTCCATTTTCTACTGTTGAGACGATGTGAAGCGTGTCAACACTTGTTGCTGTAATCTTCACAGTCTTGGCATTGTCAACGGCAACGGTTTTAGGATAGGTCGGAAGGAGGTTGACCTTGAACACGGAGGCTAAACTAATGGCCACAATCACCAAAAGCGCACCAAAGAAAATGTAAACGGCACGTTTCGACTCCGGGGCGATTTTCTTGTCAAGCGTGGTGGCTGTACTACCGTAAATATATTCATATTGGGCAGGGTCTTTGATCTTGGCTTGGAAGGCGGGATCCTTGTCCAAATCCTTGCCTCTCTTGTAAGAGGCGGCGGCCGCAGCCATCAATCCGCAGATACACGACGGAATACTCACCATCAGCACCTGGGGAATGGTGATGTCAAAACCGTTGGCATTTGATATGGCGACAAACGAAACCACAGCTGCTGCAATGGGGGAGCAAGTGATACCTACTTGGGATGCGATGCTGGCTACTCCGCATGGACGCTCGGGACGGATGCCTTTTTTCAAGGCGATGTCGCAGATGATGGGCATCAAGGTATAGACCACATGGCCGGTACCTACCAACACGGTGAGGAAGAAGGTGCAGAGCGGGGCAAGGAAAGTGATGCGGTCGGGGTGCTTGCGAAGCATCCTCTCAGCAACTTGTATCAACCAGTCCATACCTCCTGAGGCTTGCAAGATGCCGGCACAAGTCACAGCGGCGATGATGATGTAAATAACATCGGTGGGGGGAGTACCGGGTTTCAAACCGAAACCGAAAACCAACAAGGCCAGGCCAATGCCGGAAATAGCGCCAAGGGCGAGGCTGCCGTAACGTGAGCCTACCCACAATGCTCCTAATACGATGAGGAGCTCCAAAATCATTGTTAATGTCATAGTATTGAATGGATTTGATGATTGTTTAGGGGAAATGGCTTGCCAAGAAAGCCATATACTTACTGTTCGATGCAAAAATATAATTTATTTTTGAAACTTCCAACCTTTTTGCTCTCTTTTTTTTCATTTCCGTTTTTTTTGCCTCTTTCGTGGTGTGTTTTCTTGGTTTCCCAAATCTTAAGTGACGAAAAAAGGGCGCCGCATGAATGCAGCGCCCGGGGGAAGACCTCCCCTTGCGGGGAGGTGGGGAGGGTCTTTGTTATACGATGCCCTGGGCCATCATGGCTTTGGCCACTTTCAGGAAGCCGGCAACGTTCGCGCCTTTCACGTAGTTGATGTAGCCGTCAGCCTCCGTGCCATACTTCACACAGTTGGCGTGGATGTCGTTCATGATGTCATGGAGTTTGGCGTCCACCTCTTCACGGCTCCAGCGCAGACGCTCGGAGTTCTGGCTCATCTCCAAGCCGGAAACTGCCACACCGCCGGCATTGGCTGCCTTGCCCGGAGAGTAGAGTATCTTGGCATCTTGGAACACCTTGATGGCTTCGGGAGTGGAGGGCATGTTGGCTCCCTCGCTCACTGCTATCACGCCATTGGCCACAAGTGTCTTGGCTGCCTCGCCGTCGATTTCGTTCTGAGTGGCGGAGGGAAGGGCGATGTCGGCTTTCTCCGACCAGGGCTTTGCGCCTTCTACATATTTCACACCATATTCCTCGGCGTACTCGCGGATGCGGCCGCGCTCCACGTTCTTCAACTCCATGATCCAGTCAAGCTTGGCACGGTCGATGCCGTCCGGGTCGTAGATGTAGCCGTCGGAGTCGGACATGGTCACCACCTTGGCACCCAGTTCGATGCACTTCTCAACGGTGTATTGAGCCACGTTGCCGCTACCGGAGACAAGCACGGTCTTGCCCTTGATGTCGATGTTGCGGGTCTTCAGCATGTTCTGAAGGAAATACACGTTGCCGTAGCCGGTGGCCTCCGGGCGGATGAGCGAGCCGCCAAACTCCAGGCCCTTGCCGGTGAGCATGCCGCTGAAAGTATGGGTGAGTTTCTTGTACATGCCGAACATGAAGCCTACCTCACGTCCGCCGACGCCGATGTCACCTGCCGGTACGTCCTCGTCGGGACCCACATGGCGGTAAAGCTCGGTCATGAAGGCTTGGCAGAAACGCATCACCTCGGCGTTGCTCTTTCCACGGGGGGAGAAGTCGCTGCCGCCCTTGGCGCCACCCATCGGAAGCGTGGTGAGCGAGTTCTTGAATGTTTGCTCAAAAGCGAGGAACTTCAAAATGGAGAGGTTCACCGAGGCGTGATAGCGGATGCCGCCTTTGTACGGGCCAATCACGTTGTTATGCTGGATGCGGTAGCCCATGTTGGTCTGGACATTGCCTTTGTCGTCTGTCCATGTCACGCGGAAGGAGATGATCCTGTCGGGGATGCAAAGGCGCTCGATCAGGTTGGCGCGTTCAAACTCAGGATGCTTGTTGTACTCTTCTTCGATGGTGCCAAGCACTTGGCTCACAGCCTGGATGTACTCGGGCTCGTTAGGAAATCTCTGTTGGAGGTTTTCCACAACTTTTGATGCAATCATAATTTTTTGTTCTTTTATGGGTTGTTTGAAATGTTTGTCCAATGTTTTCTGCATGCAAAGGTAAGCATTCTATGTGAAACGCCAAACATTTTGATAGAAAAATAACAAAAAAGAGAGAAAAAAGTCACTTTTTTAACATTTTGTGGAATAAAAAGGCATTAAAGAGGCCGTTTTGTCGCTTTTTTGATAGTTCTTTGTTGGATACGACAACCCCCTTCATCAGTGAGGAAGGGGGGAGGATTATGCTTCAGGCTTCTTGCTCTTGCGGCGATGGTGTCTCTTTTGCTTTGCCTCTGTCTCGGGCCTTGTTTCGGCTGAGGTGCCCTTGCTTTTGCCACGGTCACTATGGCCACGACGCCGATGGCCACGACCTTTGCCGCGAAAAGAGCCGCCATGGCCGCCACGCCCCATGGGTTTGTATTCTGGAGCCTCCCCCAAACCTTCGGGCAAAGGAAGTTTCTCCACGGCATAGCCTAAGAATTTCTCTATTTGCATGAAATCGGCAATCTCACGACCCCTGACAAGGGTGATGGCCTTGCCGTCGCGCTGCGCACGGGCGGTGCGTCCGATGCGGTGCACATAGTCCTCGCTGTCGTGGGGAACGTCGTAGTTCATCACGGTGGCGATGTCGTCAATGTCGATGCCGCGTGCCACGATGTCGGTGGCCACCAGCACATCTACTTGACCGCTTTTGAAGCGGTACATCATCTCGTCGCGCTGGCTTTGGTCCAGGTCGGAGTGCATCTCGCCGCTGTTGATGTGCATCTGGCGGAGAGAGCGGTTGATTTCTTTCACTTTCAGCTTCGAGCCGGCGAAAATGATGACGCGGCTCAGCTCATTATTCTTAAATAGGTGGCGAATGATGCCTAATTTCTGGTTCTCGTGGCACACGTATGCGGCCTGCATGATGTTGTCGGCGGGACGGCTCACGGCAAGCTTCACCTCCACGGGGTTCTTGAGCAGCGTCTTGGCCAGTTGCTCTATCTTCTGGGGCATGGTGGCGGAGAACATGATGGTCTGGCACGTCTTGGGAAGGTAGCTTGCTATCTTGAGGATGTCGTCGCTGAAGCCCATGTCGAGCATGCGGTCGGCCTCGTCGAGCACGAAAAACGACACGCGGCTCAAGTCGGCGTGCTGCATCATGATGTGGCTGATGAGGCGTCCGGGGGTGGCTATCACCACGTTGGCGCCTAACTGCAGGCCTTTGGTTTCTTGGTCATAGCGGCCTCCGTCGTTGCCGCCATATACCGGCACGCTGCTGATGCCCTCGAGGTAGTAGCCGAAACCTTCCATCGCTTGGTCAATCTGCTGGGCAAGTTCCCGAGTGGGGCTCATCACCACGCAGTTGATGGCGTCTTCCGGGTAGTAGCCGTCATCGATGAGGCTCAATATGGGAAGGAGGTAGGCGGCGGTTTTCCCCGTGCCGGTCTGGGCGACGCCAATCAGGTCGCGACCGTCGAGGATTTCGGGGATGCAGGCCTCTTGGATGGGCGTGCATGTCTCAAAGTGCATGTCGTCAAGCGCGTCGAGGATGTTGTCATTTAGATATAATTCGTCAAATCTCATTATTTGTGTTTCTTTCGTTTGGTGAGGATGATGCCTCAGAGGGCATTAGTTGGGAGCCTGTCGGTAACAGAAATATGCCACGATGGCAAATAACATGTTGGGCACCCATGCGGCTATCACGGGGGGGAAGCCGGCGTTGATGGAGAAGGTGGACGACACGGTCTGCAACATGATGTAGGTGAAGCTGAGCACCAGGCCGATGCCGAGATACATGCCCATTCCGCCCTTCCGCTTGTGCGACGACAGGGAGGCGCCGATGATGGTGAGGATGAACGAGGCGAAGGAAGAGGCGATTCGCTTGTGGTACTCCACCTCGTACTGCACCACGTTGCCGGAGCCGCGGCTCTGCTGCTTGGAGATGTATTCCTTCAACTGGGGGCTGGTGAACGTCTCCTGCTGGCCTTTGGAGTAAACAAGGTCGGTGGGCTCCATCATGATGAGGGTGTCGAGGGTCGTGCCTTCCGTGATCTTCTCCTTCATCCCGCCCAAGGAACGAATCTTCCAGTTGAGGGCCTTCCAGTGGAATTTCTCATTGCTGATGGTGTCATAGCGCACCTCCGAGGCTGTCATGTGGCTCACGATCTTCTTGTTCTCAAACTTGTCCAAGATGAAGCCGTAGCCGCACTTGCGGGTGTTGTCGTAGAACTGGATGCGGGCTATCACCCCCGGGGCCACTTGCAGCTGCACGTTCTCCGCCGACGTGTTCTTCCGCTTGTGCTTGTACAAGGTCTCGAAATGCTGGCGTATCACCGTGCCATGGGGGATGACGTAGGCGCCCAAGTAGTAGGTGACAAGCGAAATGAGTATGCAAGACACCATGTAGGGCGCCATCAACCGGCGAAACGACAACCCGGAGGCAAGCATCGCGATGATTTCGGAGTTGCCTGCGAGTTTGGAGGTGAAGAAGATGACGGCAATGAAGACAAACAGCGGACTGAACAGGTTGGCGAAATAGGGTACGAAGTTGGCGTAGTAGTCGAACACAATGGCTTTCAGAGGGGCATTGTATTGGGAGAACTTCGCCAAGTTCTCGTTCACGTCGAACACGATGGAAAGCGAGATGATCAGTGCGATGGCATAAATGTACGTGCCGATGAACTTCTTGATGATGTACCAGTCCATCCGCTTGATATATCGTCCGGGGCTGAGCCAGCCCAGGAGAAGGGGTACCTTTTGCAGCAGCCGCCAGACAAAGGCGGCGGAGCGGCGGGCGGCGTCACGTATGGTGCGCCAGGCTTTCAGGGTGCGAAGGTGTTTGCGGATGGTGTGGTGTTTCATTGGAAGAGGGTGAGGGGTTACAGTCGGCGGCCGAGCTGTGGGGCGACCTCCGATTTCCACCGGGTGAAATCGCCTTGGATGATGTGGCGACGGGCGTCGCCGACAAGGCGGAGATAGAAGGACAGGTTGTGGATGCTCGCTATCTGAAGGGCCAGCAGTTCCTGCGACTTGAACAGGTGGTGGAGATATGCCTTGCTGTGAAGGCGTGACAACTGGCAGCCGGAGGCGTCGATGGGGCTGAAGTCGCGCTCCCATTTCTTGTTCCGCATGTTCATGGTTCCTTCATAACTGAAGAGGTAGGCGTTGCGACCGTTGCGGGTCGGCATCACGCAGTCGAACATGTCAACGCCGCGCTCGATGGCCTCCAAGAGGTTGAGTGGCGTGCCAACGCCCATCAGGTATCGGGGACGGTCCTTGGGCAGGATGGCGTTCACTACCTCGATCATTTCATACATCACCTCGGTGGGCTCACCTACGGCGAGACCGCCTATGGCGTAGCCGTCGGCGCCCTTGTCGGCGGCGTGGTGGGCGGCTTCCACGCGCAAGTCCTTGTAGGTGCAGCCTTGCACGATGGGGAAGAGACTTTGCTGGTGTCCGTAGAGTGGCTCAGTCTCTTCCATCCGCTTCACGCAGCGGTCGAGCCAACGGCGCGTCAGGCCCAGGCTTTTTTTCGCGTAGCTGTAGTCGCTGTCGCCGGGAGGACATTCGTCGAAAGCCATCATGATGTCGGCACCTATCACACGCTGTGTGTCAACCACGTTCTCGGGGGTGAAGATGTGCTTTGAACCGTCGATGTGGGAGCGAAACTCACAACCCTCCTCGCGTAGTTTGCGGATGCCGGCGAGGGAGAACACTTGGAAGCCGCCGGAATCGGTGAGGATGGGGCGGTCCCACGTGTTGAAGCGGTGCAAGCCGCCGGCAGCACGGAGAATCTCCAAGCCGGGGCGGAGGTAGAGATGGTAGGTGTTGCCTAAGATGATTTGTGCACCTATCTCATCGCGCAACTCGCTGAAATGCACGCCCTTGACACTGCCACAAGTACCCACAGGCATGAAGATGGGGGTCTCCACCATGCCATGGTCGGTGCTCAGCAGTCCGGCGCGGGCGTCGCTGAGCGGGTCGGTGTGCTGTAGCTCAAACGTCATGAGGCGGGTTCGGAAGGGGTTTCGGTGATGTGAAGGTCGATGGGATGGGCTACGCGCTCGTCGGTGAGGGCGAAGGCCCACACTTCGCCAACGTTGTCCACATAGTGGAATTCCACGCCCTTGAGGTAAATGGCTGGTATCTCGTCGATGTCCTTCTTGTTCTCCTTGCACATCACGATGTCGGTGATGCCGGCGCGCTTGGCGGCAAGGATTTTCTCCTTGATGCCGCCGACGGGGAGAACGCGGCCCCGGAGGGTGATCTCGCCCGTCATTGCCGTGTTGCGACGCACCTTGCGTTGGGTAAGTGCCGAGGCGATGGACGTGGCGATGGTGATGCCCGCCGAGGGGCCGTCTTTGGGCGTGGCGCCCTCCGGCACGTGGATGTGGATGTTCCATTGGTCGAACACGCGGTAATCAACACCAAGGTTGTCGATGTGGGCTTTCACATATTCCAATGCGATGACAGCTGACTCCTTCATCACCTCGCCAAGGTTGCCCGTCAAGGTGAGTTTCGAACCTTTCCCCTTGCTCAACGATGTCTCGATGAACAATATCTCGCCGCCAACGCTCGTCCAGGCCAGGCCTGTCACCACGCCGGCGTCCTCGTTGCCTTGGTAGATGTCGCGGTAGAAGGGCGGCTTTCCAAGCAAATCGACAAGTTTGTCGGGAGAAATCTTGGTGTAGGGGAGTTCGCCCTCGCGAGCCTTCAGGTAGGCCAGCTTGCGGAAAGCCTTGTTCACCTGCTTCTCCAATTGTCGCACACCGCTTTCACGCGTATATTGCTCGATGGTCTTCTCGATGGCCTGCTTGGTGAAGGCCGGCTTCTCTTCCAAGGTCGAAAGGCCGGTGTTCTCCAACTCTCTTGGTACAAGGTGGCGCCGGGCTATCTCTATCTTCTCCTCCGTGATGTAGCCGCTCACCTCGATGATTTCCATGCGGTCGAGCAAGGGGCGGGGGATGGTGTTCAGGTCGTTGGCCGTGGCGATGAAAAGCACCTTCGACAGGTCGTAGTCCACGTCGAGGTAGTTGTCGTGGAAGGCGTTGTTCTGCTCGGGGTCGAGCACTTCAAGCAGGGCGGAGGCGGGGTCGCCGTTGATGGTGTGCTGTGTCACCTTGTCTATCTCGTCGAGGATGAAGACGGGGTTGGAGGAACCGGCTTTCTGCATGCTCTTGATGATGCGCCCGGGCATGGCGCCGACGTAAGTGCGGCGGTGGCCGCGAATCTCCGACTCGTCGTGAAGGCCGCCGAGGGAGATGCGCACGTATTTCCGCTTCATGGCGGAGGCGATGCTCTTCCCCAAACTCGTCTTGCCCACTCCGGGAGGGCCGTACAGGCAGATGATGGGCGATTTCAAGTCACCGCGAAGGGAGAGCACGGCAATGTGCTCCAGGATGCGCTCTTTCACACGCTCCATGCCATAATGGTCGTGGTTGAGGATGCGCTCGGCACGCTTCAGGTTCATGTCGTCCGTGGTGTACTCGCCCCAGGGGAGCGAGACCATCGTCTGCAAGTAGTTGATTTGGATGCTGTAGTCGGGGCTTTGGGGGTTGAGCGTGTCCAAGCGGTCCAGTTCCTTGTAGAAGGTTTTCGCCACCTCTTCGCTCCACAGTTTTTTCTCGGCTTGCTCTATCAGTTCCAAACGTTCGGGGGAGCCTTCGCCGTTGCCCAGCTCCTCGCGGATGTTTTTGATTTGCTGCTGAAGGAAGTATTCACGCTGCTGTTCGTCGATGTCCTCGCGTGTGCGGATGCGGATGTTCTGCTTCAGCTCCACCAACTGCATCTCCTTGTGAATCACTTTCAACAGGGCAAAAACGCGGTCCTTGAGGGTGGGGCAGCGCAGCAAGTCCATCTTGTCGGCAATGCTGAAGGGCAGGTTCGAACTGAGGAAGTTCACCGTGATGACGTTGTTGGTCATGTTTTGCAAGGCGAACTGCGACTCGTCGGGGATGTCGTCGTTCTTCTTGATGAATTCCATCGAACTGCTGCGCAGGTCTTCAACGGCGGCGTTGAATTCCTTGTCATCGGAACTGGGAAGCTCCTCGTCGATGGGGGTGGTGGTGCCGATGAGGAAGGGGCGGTATCTCTTCACTTTGTGCAATAGGCACTTGCCCAGACCCTGCACGATGGCTGTGAGCTGGCCGCCGGGAACGGGCATCTCAAGTACGCGGATGATTTTGGCATAGACCCCCATCTCGTAGAGGTCGCTCTCCGAGGGGTTGTCAAGCGTGGGGTCTTTCTGGCAGAAAATGGCTATCAGTGCATCGGGGTTGTCCTGCATCTTCTTCACGAGGTTGATGCTGGAGCGACGTCCCACCAGCACGGGGGAGATCACTCCGGGGAATATCACTATGTTGCGGGTGGCCAGGATGGCGATGTCGCCCTCCTGATGCACCTCGAACAGGTGGGAGATGTCACCCTCGTAGTCGGCTATCATCTGGAATCCTTTGTTTTGTTCTCTGTCCATTTATTATATAATCGCTATTCTTGACGCGAAGCCTATGGCTCTTCGCTTTTGTGTGCAAAGGTAATCAAATTTGTGGGAATAAGGAAAACATTTCTTTCCCTAATCGCCAAGACGGCGTTTTTTTCATCTGAAAGACTTGAAAATCGCAAATTTTTCCTATTTTTGCACCATATTTTCTACAACAACATTTATGCCAAATACGTTTTTTAGGTTCCGGCATTTTGTAGTGCATCAAGAATTGTGTGCCATGAAGGTGGGTACGGACGCTGTGCTGCTCGGCTCGTGGGCGACTGGTGGGAAGCGCATTCTTGACATAGGCACCGGCACGGGGGTTGTGGCGCTCATGATGGCGCAGAGATTCCCGCAAGCTGAGGTGCATGCCATAGACATTGAGCCACAAGCGTGTCGGCAGGCTGTGGAGAATGTCGCAGCGTCGCCTTTCGCAGGGAGAGTCCAAGTACGCTGCATTTCCGTGCAACACTTCGCCGAAGAAGCGTGTTCCGAAGGAGGTTACGACGCCATTGTTTCCAACCCGCCTTTCTTTGAGAACGCCCTCAAGGCTCCGGAGGAGGCCAGGATGCGGGCAAGGCATAACGACACGCTGCCCTACGACCAACTCTTCCAAGCCGTGGGCAAGTTGATGACGACGGACGGGGAGTTTTCCGCCATCATTCCTTTCAATTACAAGGAAAGGTTGGAAGAGGAGGCGGCACGTGCCGGAATGTTTGTCTCCAAGCTGTGCGCCGTGAGAACCACGCCGAGAAAACCTGTCAAGCGTTATCTCATGGCATTCAAGAAGTTGCCTTTGGAGGAATGTCAAAAAGAGGAGGGGCTGTTGGAGACTGCTCCAGGAGTGAGGTCGGAATGGTATCGTCAACTTACAGCTGACTTTTATCTTTAAAGTGGGAGGATGTCATTTCGTCAACTTGCGCCACAATCGCTTGTTGAAGGCCATCATGTTGCGACTTTGCTGGCGCAGGTTGCTGTTCATGTCGCTGAAATCGTTGAGCAACTCACTCACGGCGTTCTGTACCATGTTGGGAGATAGCTTCTTGACATCCTCGGCCTCACGGTTGCAGACCACGAGAATGCCTTTTTCCTTCACCTCCACCGATACCTCGGTGCCCATCATGATAGGGTCGCCATCGTAATGCACCGGCCCGGGCTCGTCACGGCGAATCAACACTTTCTTGGCCTTGAACGTCTTCACCTTGCTGCTCTTGTCAAGGGTCTTGTTCATCAAGTCGAAACTCACTTGGGCGGCGTCCATGATGCTGAAAGGCTCCATCACAATGACATCAAGCAGGCCGTCGCTCATCGACGCCTGGGGGGCGATGTAGGCGTTGTTGCCATATTGGGAGGCGTTGGCAAAAGTCACCAAATATGCCTTGTAGCGATGTTGGCCGACGGCATCTTCTATCGTATATACTTGGGGACGGTAGCGAAGGCCTTCCAACAATACCTCCTCAAGGTATTTCAAGGGCCCCCGGCGCTTGCCCATCGAGAATTTTTGGCTGATGAAAGCATCAAACCCCATTCCGCAGGTGCAGAAAAAGGGAATGTCGTTCACGGTGCAGTAGTCCAAAGTGTGGAGATGCCAGTCGTTGAGAATTTCTATGGACTGGCGGATGTTGATGGGAATCGAAAGGTGACGTGCCAATCCGTTGCCGGAACCGCAGGGCATGATGGCCATCGCCGTGTCGGTATGAATCAAACCGCGCCCCACCTCGTTGATGGTTCCATCTCCACCTACGGCCACCACAACGTCAACACCCGCGTCGGCGGCCTCAAGGGCTAACTCCGTCGCATGGCCGGGACGTTCTGTGTACCTTATATTATATTCAAACTTCTCGTGGTTGATGTACCGGTCAATCAATTTCGGTATGCCCGACTTCTTCACAGCCCCCGAGATGGGGTTCATCACAAATAATGCTTTTGTCATCACATCTCTTTTCGCATGCAAAATTAAGCATTATTGGCGATTAATAAAACGAATAGGATGGATTTTTAGTGCAAAAACAAAATTCTTTCATTTTTTTAGCGTTTTATAGGCAATTTTTCATAACTTTGCAGCCTAAAACAAAAATCAAGTAATGGGACTATTGCAAGACAGGTTCAAAAACTACCGTGAACCGCAGAAATACATGCAGATGGGGGTGTATCCTTATTTCAGGGCCATCTCCGGAAAACAAGGCACCGAAGTTGAAATGGAAGGGCAAAAAGTCCTCATGTTCGGTTCTAATGCATACACCGGGCTCACGGGCGACCAGCGTATCATCGATGCTGCCAAGGCGGCTCTCGACAAGTATGGATCGGGATGCGCGGGAAGCCGTTTCCTCAATGGAACGGTTGACCTGCACGTGCAGCTGGAGAAGGAACTGGCTGAGTTCGAGCACAAGGACGACGCCCTCTGTTTCTCCACCGGCTTCTTCGTCAATTCCGGCGTGCTCGCCGTCATTTGCGGAAGGGAGGACTACATCATCTGCGACGAGCGCGACCATGCAAGCATCGTCGATGGGAGAAGGTTGTCTTTCGCCAAGCAGCTCAAGTTCAAGCACAACGACATGGAGGATTTGGAGAAACTGTTGCAGAAATGCGACCCCAATGCCGTCAAACTCATCGTTGTCGATGGCGTGTTCTCCATGGAGGGTGACTTGGCCAACCTGCCGGAAATTGTAAGGCTCAAAAAGAAATACAATGCCTCCATCATGGTGGATGAGGCTCATGGCATAGGCGTGTTCGGTAAAGAGGGTAGGGGAGTGTGCGACCATTTCGGCGTCACCGATGACGTGGATATCATCATGGGCACGTTCTCGAAGAGCCTCGCAAGCATCGGCGGGTTCGTTGCCGCCGACTTCGACACCATCAACTATCTCAGGCACACGTGTCGTACCTACATATTCAGTGCGTCGAACACGCCAGCGGCTACGGCAGCGGCCATGGAGGCCTTGCACATTATCAGAAAAGAGCCGGAGAGAATGCAGAGACTGTGGGAGACCACCAACTATGCACTCAAGCGCTTCAGAGAAGAGGGCTTTGAGATAGGAGACACCGAGAGCCCCATCATTCCTCTCTACGTGAGGGATGTGGACAAGACGTTCCTCGTCACCAAACTGGCGTTTGACAATGGGGTGTTCATCAACCCCGTCATTCCACCAGCTTGCGCACCACAGGACACGCTCGTCAGGTTCGCTCTCATGGCCACGCATACCATCGACCAAGTGGAGAGAGGTGTGCAAGCACTCAAGAAAATTTTCGTCGAGCAGGGAATCATCAAAAAATAACCCCTGAAAACTTGCATAAAAGGAAAAAAGTGCATACCTTTGCACCCGCATTTCCAAAATGCAAGCCTCGCGGGGTGTAGCGCAGCCCGGTAGCGCACCTGGTTTGGGACCAGGGTGTCGCAGGTTCGAATCCTGTCACCCCGACTTTGAAAACCCAAGTTGTTGAAAGTCAGCAATTTGGGTTTGTTTAATGCTCATTTTTGGCGTGTTTTTGGCGTGATATTTTGAAGCGGCAAGGATATGAACCACATCCATGCCAATTCCACAATGAGAGAACCTGCCAATCCACCCATCTCTTCCTTGTCATGGCTATGAAGCCCTAAGGCAATAAGTCCGGCGGTTATGGAGACCCCAAAACGTTCCCAAAAAACAGTAGCTGTCAAACGGGTCTTGAATGATATAGGCAAAGAGTTTGCAATTCCTTATCAATTGACTTCGGGCAGACTTTTACTCACCTTCAGTATCTATATGAATTATTCTGCCAAAATTGTCGAAGAGGATGAACTGGGTGTACTCTTCATTTACCGGACAGACATAGATAGCACCGTAATTATATTTAAAGGTTATGTCTTGTAACAGTTCATTCCCAGTGGTAATGAATGACACGTGAGTATTCTTGTCACTGGAATAGAGCACACACAACTTGTCATCTTCAATGAAGTAAAAATTGGATGAATATGATGAATATTGACTATTCAGCAAGCATGTCCATTCAATCTTTCCTTGGGCATCCGTCTTGACAACAATAGTGCATGGATGAGAGCCTCCTGTTGTTATTTCACAATACCCCAAGAAATAGGTGTTGCCCTTGTTGTCTCTGATAGACTGAATAAAGTATAGCCTATATTCATAATCCCTTTTTTCCGAATAGTCTGTTGACTTGCCTACAACCTTGCCCGAGGCATCGAAGGTGATGGTCACCAGTGTCTTGTCGCCTTTCTTGCCCATAGCCACGACACTGCCATCGGCCATCTCGTGAACATCGTAAAGTTCGTCGGCAAGGTCGCCTTCCTCCTCATAAATCAGTTGGCCGTTGGCATCAATGCGTGCAAAGTAGTATTTGTCTGGGTTGTTACCCCTGCCCACAATAGCCATGCCTCCATCCTTGCAAGGATAGACACTGTTGATGTAACCGTCCTTGAGTTCCGGGGTGTATTTATACAATACGGCACCTGTCTCAGGATTAACCCTGCAAGCCATTTCGTATGACCACGCTGCAATATGGCCTTCCTCTGAGACAGAGGCACTGGTAACAGCTATGTTGGTTCTCCACTTTACCTGTCCGTCAGCATCAGTTCGACGGAGGCGGTAGCCTTCTTCAGAATAATCGTAGTATCTGTGGGTAAAATCGAGGAAGTCGCCTCCAGGAAGTTGGCGGACAAAATCCACAACTTCCTCATTGTTCCCGTAAAGGTCCATCTCGCGCCATCCTATAACAGCTGAATACGACTTGAGTGTCCTGAATGTTGTCTCCTTCTTAAGAACCTTCTCGCCTTCCAGGGCGGTGATTAACAGATGGTACTCCGTGTCTGGTGTCAGGGCACGCAGCGTGACCTTTTTTTCGTTGCCAAGCGTCTTGATTAACACACCATCGAGGTAAATATAATGTGTCAGGTTCTTAAAGAGCGTTATCTCGGCACGATCCTTATGTACCTGTACCATGGCAGGAAGTTCGCCATTGCTATACGAGGGTTCTTCCTTTCCGTAGGAAATCTCTTCCCAAATAGTATCAGTACTGCAACCATTGGTCAGCCATGTCACGGCAACCAACAGCACTGTAGTTATGATTGATTTTGTTTTCATTTGATGTCAAAGTTGATGAAGTGCAAACATGTAGCGCCTGAAATGCCCATGTTTTTCAGCATGGGACCCAGGATGAGTTTGTCTTTATGGAAAGTGGCGGTTAGAATGGCATTGCCCAATGTCCTAATCGAGTAGAGACCTAACAACTCCCATTTCTTGGTCTGGAAATCATAGTTGTAGATGGCAGGGTTGCCACTATCGATATCTGTGTTCCCTGGATCGCCAGCATAGAAAAGTTTGCCGTCATGCTCAAGGAGACATTGATCTTGGTTATAAGAGAGGTAAACCGACGTCAACTGCGTCTCCCTGTGCCATTCATTTTTGCTTGAATTATACACCCAAAGGAAGCCTTGCGGTGTCATGAAGTAGCCATTGGTCTCACCATTGCCCGTCTGCATCACCATTTGCTGAGTAGGTCTGTCGGCAACTCTCTTCCATTGGCCGATGGATATGTCATATTTCCATATCTCCATACACTGCTCGTTTGTGCTGGCATAATATCCACCACAGATATACACATTGCCACCTGCGGTGAAAACCTTCATGCCGAAAATCTCACCTTTAACAGGCAGGTCTGACAATTCCTTCCAGGTGTCAGTCTGGGGATTGTATTCATACAGTTTGTTCTGCACCGAGTTGCTATTGCCGCCGTAAGGTTTGTATATCTCAGTGATTCCATATGCCTTGGAGCCTATTGCCACCATCTCCGAGATGTCATAGTCCACATCCTTGTGTTTGGTCCACTCTTTGGTGTTGAGGTCGCAGGAGACCAATGTTTTAGATTCCATTCTGGTGTAATAGTACATTATGTCATCTATTCTGAAAGATGCTTTGGCATTATGAGGCAAATCCGCAAACTGGCTCAATGGCGTCGTCTCCTCCTCTTCCGCTTTCAGAGGCAGGATTCGGATTTTCTTCGACAAAGGAAGTTCCACTCCTGGCCAGTGCAAGGCCACGTCGTATATGCCTGGCTCAATGTCGGTCATGGTTACCTCCATCATGCAGTCTGCAGTTTCCTTTTCTTCCTCAAAAAATAATCTGCTATCCCACACCACAGGATAGATATGATTGCCCACTCTGACCTCTACTGGTTTGCCTTGCATCGCCGCCTTCACAAGAATATTAAAACGCCTGCTCTCGGAGAAGTGCAGTGCAATGTCGTCGGTCGCATATTTCGACGGGTATGCTCTCCCCTCATAGCGAACATCCTCAAGATAGCGTGGCTGCCCCCAAATGTGAAGATAACCTTCGGCGGTCATGTTTGCCAAACTGACAAAGAGCGACCTTGTCTTAAATGAGTTCTTTTCGGTCTTCAGTACGGCACTCACTATATATTCGTCATCTATGGCAGGTACGGTGAATGTCTTCTGAACTTTTTGCAAGCGATCTTCTCCGAGTTCCACGTTGATGGTAGAAAGTGCCTTGCTCAAATCCTTTGCGTCATAGACAAGCAGCAGCACGCTATGATTGAAGAAAGACTCACCCTTGTCCACAGTCATATAGGCTGTGAACGAATTGCCCGAGGCGACGACACATGAATCCAAGGTGATGCTCGGAAGTTGATAATCCTCCGCCTCCTTGTATTCTGTCTCTGTACAAGCCATCAATGTCAGGAAAATGGCAAATAGCGATAGGAATTTCTTCATCGTCAAATTTTTAGTTAGCATTAGTTATTTGATGCAAAATTACACAAAATACCGATATTTTCCAAGAAAAGCGATTACACTTTTTTACACAAAATAGAAAGTGGCAGAATTCTAATGATATACAAACATCAAAATGATGTGAGATTGATGGTCTTCTCATTGAAATCCTTTTCTCCTTCAATGATTGTTTTCTCTAAATGCAAAATAAGCAAGTTATGCAAGTTATTTATCTAGATTCCAACTTTGCTTTCTGTTACTTTACAACGACTTTCCTGCCATTGATGATGAGAATGCCCTTCTGTGGATGAGAGAGGCGTTTGCCTGAGAGGGTGTATATCTTGTTGGCTGATACGGCCTCTGAGTCAATGTTGCTGATGCCTAATATCTCTTCTGCATCCTCAATGATGTTGAAGTTCTTCCATACCTCGGCATTTTGGTATTTCTCCTTACAACCTTTCAGCACATGGAGGTCACTGTAAGTATCGAATACAGATGCATTTATACTTTGTGGGATGGTTGACAGGTTGGTTACAGAAGACAAGTTCGAGCAATATCGAAATGCCCTCAAATCGATTTCTCTCACTGTTTTAGGAATAATCAGGGAAGTGAGGGATCTACACTGGTAGAATGCCTGTTGCTTAATATATTCCAACTTGTTAGGAAGCTCAATAGTCTTGAGTTTGTCACAGTTCATAAAAGCATAATCATCCAAGCTTGTGATATTGCTCGGAATGTTAATTGACTCAAGAGAATTGCAGTTATAGAAAGTGCCTGACGAAATATTCATTAAACCGCTACCTATGGTAACGGATGAAACGTCGTAGCAGCATTTAAAGACGTACCAACCCATAAATGTAACTGAATTCGGAATTGTGATAGAAGTGAGATGGGTACAATAAGCGAATGCTTCATCGTAAATGGCTCTTACGGAGTCTGGAATCGTAATAGAGGTAAGAAGCGAGCAGTAAGCGAATGCTTCAGCGTAAATATCTTTCAAGGAGTTTGGCAGTGTTACTGATGAGAGCATCCAGCAGTTATTGAAAGCTTTGTAACCTATACCTGTCACTTTGTATGTCACTTCTTTGTAAGTAACTGTCGATGGGATGGTGACAGCACCAGTATACATATCGTATGATTCACCTGATGACGGGCTTGTCACTTCCGCTTCCTGAGTATAGCCATACAGGGTGTAGGCAATACCATCGATTTCTGCATACTGAGAATAAACAGGGTCTTGTGCAAATGTTGCCACAGAGACCATCAATGCCACTTCGAGCATGAAAAACTTGTTAAGAATTGTATTCATTTTTGTGATAATTTGTAATGGGTTCAAAAATACACTATCTTTTTGACACCTCCAAAGTTACTTCTGTGTCTTTTACTTTTTCCTTTCCTTGTATTCTGTCACTTCACAACGACCTTTTTGCCGTTGACAATGTAGATGCCGGGGAGTAGGTTGTCTATTCCCTTCGGGTAAGTTGCAACCTTTATGCCGTAGATGTTGTAAATGGCTTGGTTGGATGCATTGGAAAGTGATTCAGAAAGAATGATGTTGTTGGTTCCACTTATGATCGGTCGAACTGTGAGACCGCCGCCGCGGGAGTCGCTGTAGTTCCAGCTCGCGTCGTACGAAACGAAGCTCAGGCAGTAGGCGCTGCCGGCTGCCGGATACAGCGTGGACGACCAGTAGCGGCCGATTCTGCCTTCACCGTCGAGGGTGTCATACCACTGGAAGCCCGCCGCCGGAAGGAAGATACTATCGCCGTTGATTCTGCTGATGAACTTTTGTCCTCTTACACCGTTGACAATTGTCCACTCATAGGTGCAGTTGTCAATCAGTTCCTTATTTTGTTCATACGACGGCATCATCCAAGAGCCGCCCCATTTCACGCGGGCAACGTCGTACTGGGTGCCAGCGATGTCGCTGCCAAGGTCGTGGCAGGTTTCAAAATCGCCATCACAATAGATGTATGTATTCCAGTTGTAATAGTTTTTGTCTTCCGTCTCACCCCATGCATAATAAGCGCCGTATTCTTCGGGCTTGTCTGCCCCCACATTGCAGCACGCCCACTTCGTGCCGGAGGGCAATCCGAGGTCGATGGCGTGAGGGTGGATGTCATCGGGACAGGACAATGTGATATCATTCTGCGCGTTAGCAGTCAACAAAGTCATAAACGAAATCAATAGCAAAAGTAAAATCTTTTTCATCTTCATAATAATTGGATTGAATTGTTGTTTATTAAGTTGGGTCGTAGTTAATTCGACGAACGCAAAGTTATTGAAGTTGTCACTTTACATATACCTTTCGTCCATTGACAATGTTCAACCCTTTCTGCAAGAAACGGATTCGTTGACCTTGGAGATTGTAGATATAAGTTCTTGCATCTTCCTTCTTGTTTATTATGGTTTCAATTCCAGTGGTTTGCACTTCGAATTCTCCAACGAAAGATTCATTGCCATTCTCCACAGTTGCCGTATAACGACCTATTGGATAGGTGGAGATGTCGATGTTGAGGCCGACAATATCAACTGTATTGACAGTTTTCTCATAGACAATCTCGTTAGATTCGTTTGTAATGCATACCACGTAGGTTTCATTGAGCGGGTCGAGGTGAATGCTCAACTGTTTTTGGTTGTATTCACCATATAGCGACTGCAAATCCTCTGACATACTTGGTGCTTTGGGCTGCGTCTTAACGGTATGGGTGAAGTCGAAACGGTGCTTGTTGGCATTCATCTCTTCTGGTATGGTTCCATCCTCATATTCGTCGTTGAAGTAGATGACTTCGTCATCATCGGTACATGACATGAGGAATCTCAGAGGGTCAACATACCCAGGATAGACGTTTGTTGTCGGGCCATCAATACTTCCTACACCTTCCAGCCAAGATGGACTGTAGATTGGGCCTTCTTCCGCCAAAAACCAAACATCTCTATAAACACCCTTAAAGCCTCTTAATCCTCCTGTCTGCTTTGGCCCTATTAAATAGTAATCCTGATTGATCAGCAGGGTGTCATTGGCATCAACGGAGAAGTCGTACATCAGCACAAATTGCTTGTTTGTCGTGTCGTAAGTGTACACTTTCTTGTCCTCTTCATACCATGCTCCAACGTAACTCAAAGAGGGATAAGCATCTCCTGAATAATCCGAGCCAAAATACTGCTGGCACATCATCTGCTTGCAGGTCTTCCCGTCTATGATGATGTCACCATCGAAGTAGAAGTGCTCGACATGCTGCACAGGATTGCCTGAGCCGTAGATACCAGTCTTCCATACCTTGCCATCTTTTACCATCTTACGGTAATCATCTTGAGTCGGCAGTGCTACGATGTTCGGAAATTCTTTCCATTGTTCAGCATCACTGTAAGCATCTATGGAACCGGAAGGCACGTGGAGCGTTTCCTTGTAGTAGGTATTTTGAAAGATACCATTGCCAATTACTGGCAATTGTTCAGCATAGCAGTACATGTCTTTTAAGCCACTGGGCGAGAAAGCATAGTCACCGATGGTTGTGACAGTATTGGGAACAACAACGGTGGCAAGATTAGAGCAACCACTGAACGCATAACGTCCAATGCTCGTCACATTGTTGGGGATATAGACAGAAGTCAGATTAGAGCAGTCGGCGAATGCACCATCCCCGATGCTCATCACGCTGTTGGGGATGGTGATGGAGGCAAGGCCAAGGCATTTAAAGAAAGCATTGTCTCCAATGACTTTCACACTGTTGGGAATGACCGTGTTCTGGCATCCCTGTATGAGGGTATTGCTTGCCGTATTGATAAGAGCGTTACAGTTATCACGGGAGTCATACACCGTATTGCCGCTTTCCACTTCAATGGAAAGCAGGCCGTAGCAGCCGTAGAACGCTCTATCTTCGATGCTCGTCACACTATTGGGAATAGTGATGGAGGCAAGGCCATAACAGAAGGCGAACACATAGTCTTCAAGGGTTGTCACACTGTTGGGAATAGTGACAGAGGTAAGACTATGGCAACTTGCAAACGCATATTGTCCAAAGGTCGTCACACTGTTGGGGATGTTGATGTTTGTCAGGCCGGTGCAGCCGCAGAATGCACTATTTCCAATGTTCGTCACACTGGTGGGAATAGAGAGGTATGTCAAGCCTTTGCAAACATAGAACGCACTGTCTCCGATGCTTGTCACACTGTTGGGAATGGAGATGGAAGTCAAGTCTTCGCAACCATAGAACGCAATGTTTCCGATGCTTGTTACACTGTTGGGAATGACCGTATTCTGGCATCCCAAAATGATGACATTGTCTGCCGTCTTAATGAGGGCGTTGCAGTTGTCACGAGAATCATACACCGTATTGCCTCTTTCCACTTCAATGGAATGAAGGCCGTTGCAATTGAAGAACGCATACTCCCCAATGCTTGTCACCATGTTGGGTATGTTGATGGAGGTCAGGCTTTGGCAATTCTGGAAAGCTCTATCTCCAATGCTTGTCACACCGTTGGGAATATTGATGGTGGGGATTTTTGCACATCCTGAGAATGCGTATGATCCAATGCTCGTTACTTCCTCTCCCAAGGCATACTCTTCAACTTGGGACCCAAAATAACTCGCCAACGAAAAGCCCTCACGATAATCTTTCGATACTATCGCATTGCTGTTGATTTCGACTTTTTTAAGTCCGCAGTAGTTGAACGACGTACGGTCGATGCTTGTCACACTGCTGGATATGTTGATTTCTGTCAACTTGGTACAAAAATAAAAAGCAGATACTCCAATGCTCGTCAAGCCATTTGACATATGGACAGTTGTCAGGTTAGGACAATTGGAAAACGCATATTCACCAATACTCTTCACGTCTTCTCCTAAAACATACTCTTCGACCTGGCTGCCAAAGATATCGGTGATGTAAGGATTACTATTATAGTCTTTTGACACGATGGCATTGTTGTTCAATTCAACCTTTTTCAGATTGCTACAACTTTCAAAAGCTTTTTCCCCTAAGTACGTCACCCCATTTGGAATATTGATGGAGGCCAGATGATTGCATCCAGAGAACGCATATTTTCCTATGCTCGTCACGCCACAGCCTACCACAACAGAGGTTAGGCCGGAGCATCCGATGAATGCATTCTCTCCAATGTTCGTCACACCATCTGGGATGGTGACGGAGGTCAGGCCCGTGCATCCTGAGAACGACGCGTAGCCAATAATCGTCACACTATTGGGAATATTCGTGTTCTGGCATCCAGATAACAGTTTGTTGCTTGCTGTTTCTATGATGGCATTGCAGTTCTCACGGGAGTCATACTTGGGGTTCCCTTCCTCCACCACGATGGAGGCCAGGCTGGTACAATCCGAGAATATGCTGCTGCCGATGTTCGTCACGCTGGTGGGGATGGTCACAGAGGTTAGTTCTGTACATTTTTTAAACGCCTCGTCTCCTATGCTCGTCACACGATATTCAGCATCCTCGTAAACAATTGTTGGCGGGATGACGACATCACCTTTGTAAGAAGAAAAGGGGTATCTGTTTATCAATTCGGCCTCTTTGGTCTCCGAGGACAGCTTGTAATAGATGTTGTCTATCTTCACAATCTTCTGTGCGCTTGCCATCATGGGCAGGAGCATCAACATAAGTAATAGAATTTGCTTTTTCATAATTATATGTGTTCTTGTTTTTGAAATAATACTATTGAATGCCGCTCCAATAATATCAAAAGAGGTAGATAGTTGCAACTTTTCTTTCTGTCACTTCACAACGACTTTTTTGCCGTTGTAGATGTAAACGCCTGAGGGAAGGTTGCCTATTTCGCTGGAGTTATCTACCACCTTGATGCCATAGATGTTGTAGATGGCTTGGCTGGCTTTATCTGAAGATGATTCAGGAAGATTAATGGTGCTAGTGCCTCCTATAATAGGTCTAACCGTAAGACCGCTGCTGCGGTAATTGCCGTAACTCCAGTACGCGTTATACGAATTGAAGTACAAGCGGTAGGCGCTGTACGAGTACGGCGGCTCCTGCGTGGACGACCAATTGTAGCCGCTGCTGCCGGCGTAGTAGAGGTCTCCAGCAGAGCGGTTGCCGGCCGCAGGCAAGAAGATTGTGCCACCGCTTGGGCCGGTGAATTGGGCTCCCATGACATCATTGACTATTATCCATTCATAGTTGCAGTTTTCTATCAGTTCCTGGTTTTGGCCTTTCGACGGCATCACCCAAGAGCCACCCCACTTTACGTGGGCAACATCGTACTGTGTGCCGGCGATGTCGCTGCCGAGATCGTGGTAGGTGCTTGAAGAGTCGTCGTAATGGATGTAGGTTGACAAACTGTAATAGCCCTTCTCCTCCGTCTCGCCCCATGCATAGTAGCCACCATAATCCTCTGGGGTGTCTGCCCCTACGTTGCAGCACGCCCACTTCGTGCCAGAGGGCAGTCCGAGGTCGATGGCATGGGGATGGTTGTCATCGGGACAGGACAAGGTGATTTCATTCCCAGTGGCTTGCATTTCGAATTCTCCAACGAAAGATTCATTGCTATTCTCCACAGT
>JAFZRU010000033.1 GCA_017619755.1 Prevotella sp. | reverse complement strand
GGACACCAAGCCCGTTAAACATAAAGTAACTTGAGGGGGCAAAATTGCACAAACCTCGTTTCTGCCCGTAAAGATAAGCATGGTCTTGACTTTTTTATTCACCAGACGTAAAAATCCAAAAATTTTTATGTACTTTTGCAACCAAATTACAACACAAGAAGAAGGTTGGAGCAGAAACTGCCATGAAACAACCGCTTCCACAACCTTAAAAGACAATATATGGAAAGACGAATCGTAGAATGCGTCCCCAATTTCAGCGAGGGTCGCAACCCGGAGACCATCGAGCAAATCGCCTCAGAGATATCAGGCACCCCTGGTGTCACATTGCTCAACGTTGACCCCGGTGAAGCCACCAACCGCACGGTAATCACCTTTGTAGGTGAGCCAGAAGCAGTGGTGGAGGCCGCCTTCAGGTCGGTCAGGAAGGCAGGAGAGCTGATAGACATGCGGCAACACCATGGCGCCCATCCCCGCATCGGTGCCACCGACGTACTGCCACTGATTCCCGTCAGCGGCATCACCCTCGAAGAGTGCGCGGCATTGTCACGTGACCTCGCCCGGCGCATCGCCGACGAACTCCGCATCCCCTGCTATTGTTATGAGGCCGCAGCCTTCACCGAGCGCCGCCGCAACCTCGCCATCTGCCGTTCCGGCGAATACGAAGGCATCCCCAAGAAACTGTCCACACCTGGCGAGGAGCCCGATTTCGGGAGCCGTCCGATGGACGATGACATCGCACGCACCGGCTGCACCGTCGTAGGCGCCCGCGACTTCCTCATCGCTGTCAATTTCAACCTCAACACCACCTCGACACGCCGTGCCAACGCCATCGCCTTCGATGTCAGGGAGAAAGGGCGTCCGCGCCGCGAGGGCAATCCCATCACCGGCACACCAATGAAAGATGCCGACGGCAACCCCATCATGATTCCCGGCACGTTGAAGAAGACGAAAGCCATCGGCTGGTACATCGACGAATACGGCATAGCGCAAGTGTCGATGAACATCACCGACATCAACACCACCCCGCTCCATAAAGCCTTCGACGAGGTATGTCGCTGTGCACAACTACGAGGCATCCGCGTCACCGGCACCGAGATTGTAGGCTTGGTGCCCAAGCGCGCCCTCCTCGAAGCCGGCAGGTATTTCCTGGAGAAGCAGCACCGCTCCACCGGCATCCCCGAGCACGACCTTATCGACATCGCCATCCATTCCATGGGTCTGTCAGACCTTCGCCCCTTCATCCCCCGCGAAAAGGTCATAGAATATCTGATGGAGGATGCCAGCAAGAAAAAACGCCTTGCAGACCTCACTGTCACAACGTTCGCCGAAGAGACCTCCCGCGAGTCCCCCGCCCCCGGCGGCGGCACCGTCTCCGCCTACATGGGTGCATTAGGAGCCGCCCTTGGCACCATGGTGGCCAACCTCTCCTCCCACAAAGCCGGATGGGACGAGCGGTGGGAGGAATTCAGTCGCCAAGCCGACGAGGGACAACAACTGATGAGCGAACTGCTCCACCTTGTGGACGAAGACACCGATGCCTTCAACCAAATCATGTCTGCCTTCGGCATGCCCAAGAGTACAGAGGAGGAGCGTGCCACCCGTTCAGCAGCCATCCAAGCCGCCACGCTCCATGCGGCAGAGGTGCCGCTCCGCACGATGAGAGCCGCCCTGCGCGTCCTTCCCCTCTGCAAACGGATGACCCGCGAGGGCAACCCCAACAGCATCTCCGATGCCGGTGTAGGTGCCATCGCCGCCCGTTCCGCCGTCTTAGGTGCCGGGTTGAACGTGTGCATCAACGCCTCCTCGCTGAAAGACCGCGCAAAAGCAGACATGCTAAAAGCAGAAGCCCATCAACTCATAGCAGAAGCCGAGGAACAAGAAAAAGCCATCCTCGAATTAGTCAAGGAAAGGCTATAGAGACTTTAGACTTTGCAGGATCCATATCTTAGGAATTTAAGATAAAAGCACACAAAAAACTAAAAATCCGAGAATATGAACACGACCGAATTCCAACAAGCCATCAAGGCAGGCATCCCCGACACGCTGCCCCCGGCAAAGGCATACGACCCCAACATCAACCATGCCCCCAAGCGCAAGGACATCCTCAGCAACGAGGAGAAACGCCTCGCCTTGCGCAACGCCCTGCGCTACATCCCCGAACACCTCCACGCCACATTGGCGGAGGAGTTCGCCTCCGAACTAAGCCAATACGGGCGCATCTACATGTACCGCTACCGCCCCGAATATGACATCCACGCCCGTCCACTCGACGACTACCCCTGCCGCTCACGCCAAGCAGCCTGCATCATGCTGATGATACAAAACAACCTTGACCCCCGAGTGGCCCAACACCCCCACGAACTGATCATCTACGGCGGCAACGGCGCCATCTTCCAAAACTGGGCGCAATACCGCCTGACGATGCGCTACCTGAGCGAGATGACCGACAACCAGACACTGGTGATGTATTCCGGACACCCACTCGGACTCTTCCCCTCCCACCCCGACGCCCCCCGCGTGGTGGTGACCAACGGCATGGTAATCCCCAACTACTCGAAGCCCGACGACTGGGAGCGCCTGAACGCCCTTGGCGTAAGCCAATACGGCCAGATGACCGCCGGGTCCTATATGTACATCGGCCCCCAGGGCATCGTCCACGGCACCACCATCACCGTGCTCAACGCCGCTCGCCGCCGTTTCCGTCCCGGTCAGACCGACCCCCACGGCATGCTGTTCGTCTCGGCAGGACTCGGAGGAATGTCGGGTGCCCAGCCCAAGGCAGGCAACATCGCCGGCGTGGTCAGCGTGGTGGCAGAAATCAACCCCAAGGCCGCCTTGAAACGCCACGAACAAGGATGGGTGGACGAGGTACACGACAACCTCGACGAGCTCATCCCCGCCATCCGAAAAGCTGTCCAGCAAAAGCAGACTGTATCAATGGCATACTTAGGCAACGTGGTGGATTTGTGGGAACGCCTTGCAAAGGAAGACATCAACGTGGACCTTGGCAGCGACCAGACCTCTCTCCACAACCCATGGGCAGGGGGCTACTATCCCGTCGGTCTGACGATGGAGGAGTCGAAGCGGATGATGGCAGAAAAGACAGAACGCTTCAAGGAGTATGTGCGAGCATCCCTGCGCCGTCAGGTGGCAGCCATCAACCAACTCGCCTCTAAAGGCATGTATTTCTTCGACTACGGAAACGCCTTCCTGCTCGAAGCCAGCCGTGCCGGTGCCGACGTGATGCTTTCCGATGGCCGCTTCCGCTACCCATCCTACGTTCAAGACATCATGGGACCCCTGTTCTTCGACTACGGCTTCGGCCCCTTCCGATGGGTGTGTACTTCTTGTTCACCCGCCGACCTTGCACTCACCGACCAACTTGCCGGCGACGCACTGGAGGAACTCCGTGCCACAGCACCCGAAGACATCAGGGGGCAACTCGACGACAACATCCACTGGATACGCGAGGCGGGACGCAACCACCTCGTGGTGGGGTCGCAAGCCCGCATCCTCTACGCCGACGCACAAGGACGCACAGCCATAGCACTCGCCTTCAACGAAGCCATACGCGACGGCAGGCTCACCGCCCCCGTCGTTTTGGGACGCGACCACCACGACGTGTCAGGCACCGACTCCCCTTACCGCGAGACGAGCAACATCTACGACGGTTCGCAGCACTGTGCCGACATGGCTGTGCAGAACGTCATCGGCGATGCCTTCAGAGGTGCCACCTGGGTGTCGCTGCACAACGGTGGCGGCGTAGGTTGGGGAGAAGTCATCAACGGCGGTTTCGGAATGGTCATCGACGGCAGCGAGGAAAGTGAACGACACATCAAGGAGATGTTGTTCTGGGACGTGAACAACGGCATAGCACGACGCAGTTGGGCACGCAACCAAGGCAGCATAGATGCCATCCGTCGGGAGATGGAGCGCACGCCCGGACTGACCGTCACCCTCCCCCACCTGGCCGACGACCAACTCATCGCCTCCACCCTTTGTCCCACACAAACTCCCTGAAAAAATGATTCACAAGATAAGTGCCGAACACCTGAGTCAAGACCTCATCGACGAAATCATCACCAATGGCTACAAGTTGGAACTGAGCGACGACTCCCGCGCCCGCATCCTGCATTGTCGTGAATACTTGGACAAGAAGATAGCGGAAAGCGACACGCCCATCTACGGTGTCACCACCGGCTTCGGTTCGTTGTGCGACATCAACATCAACGCCGAACAGATGGCCAAGTTGCAAGTGAACCTCATCATGTCGCACGCCTGCGGCATCGGCAACCGCCTGCCCAACGAAGTAGTGAAAATCATGCTGCTCCTCAAGGTGCAATCACTCAGCTACGGCCATTCCGGCTGCAAGCTCGACACGGTGGAACGCCTGGTTGATTTCTTCAACAACGACATCTACCCCATCGTCTATGAACAAGGATCGGTGGGAGCCTCTGGCGACCTCGTCCCACTCGCCCACCTCAGCCTTCCCCTGCTGGGTCTTGGCGAAGTGGAATACCAAGGGGAGCGTATGACGGGCGAGGAGATACTCAAGAGGATGGGCTGGGCACCCATCCAGCTCGGATCGAAAGAGGGGCTGTCCCTGCTCAACGGTACACAGAATATGAGTGCGCTGGCCGTCTGGTCGCTCATCAAGGCCAAGCGCATCGTCGCATGGGCCGATACGATTGCCGCGATATCCTTGGAAGCCTTCGATGGCAGAACCGAACCTTTCAACGTCGCCGTTCACTGGTTGAGAGCCCACAAGGGGCAGTTGGCCACCGCTGTGAAGATGAACAAACTGTTGCGCGACAGCGAAATGGCCCGACAACCGAAGGCCAATGTCCAGGACCCCTATTCTTTCCGCTGCATACCCCAGGTACATGGGGCTGTGAAGGACACCCTCTCTTACGTGAAAGGCATCATCTACATCGAAATCAACGCCGCCACCGACAACCCCTCCATCTGTCCAGATGAAGACCTCATCATCTCCGCCGGCAACTTCCACGGCGAGCCCATCGCACTCCCCATGGACTTCCTCTGCATCGCCATGAGCGAACTGGGCAACATCTCCGAGCGACGCACCTACCAACTTGTTTCCGGCAAGCGGGGCCTACCCAGTTTCCTCGTGGCGGAGCCGGGGCTGAACAGTGGCTTCATGATCACCCAATATACGGCGGCCTCCATCGTCAGCCAAAGCAAGACCCTCTGCATGCCTTCGACAGCCGACAGCATACCTACCTCGCAAGGACAAGAAGACCACGTGAGCATGGGTGCCAATGCCGGCACGAAACTCCTACGCATCACTGACAACACAGAGCGCGTTCTCGCCATCGAACTGTTCACAGCCGCCCAGGCGTTAGACTTCAGAAGACCCCTCCGTTCCTCCCCCATTCTTGAACGACTCCACGCCGCATACCGTGAAAAGGTGCCGTTCATCACCCATGACGTGGTGATGTATCCCCACATCGCCGAAACTGTGAGGTTCATGAGAGAGTATGAAGTGGAGTAATCAGAGAAATCGAAGAGACCATATCCTATGAAAACCCTCATCCAACACATCGGGATGTTGGCAGGCATCCATCCTATAGAGACACGGCGTCTCCAAGGGAGTGAGATGAGTTCAATGGGCATCATCCATGACGCCTGGCTGCTCATCGACAACGACCGCATCGCTTCCTTTGGAGAGATGAAAGACCTTGGCAAGCTGCCCCTTGGAGAAGAGACCACCATCGACGCCGAAGGCGGCGCGGTACTGCCTTGCTGGTGCGACCCCCATACCCACCTCGTCTATCCCGGAAGCCGTGAGGGTGAATTTGTCGATAAGATACGCGGTCTCTCATACGCGGAGATCGCCCGTCGCGGCGGTGGCATCCTCAACACTACCGACCGCCTGCACACCATGAGTGAAGACAACCTGTTCGACCTGTCGATGCTACGTCTCAAAGAGTTGGCAGCTACAGGAACAGGGTGTGTGGAAATCAAGAGCGGCTATGGTCTCAACACAGCCGACGAATTGAAAATGTTACGCGTGGTGAAGCGATTGAGGAAGCGTTCCCCATTGAGGATTGTCAGCACTTTCCTCGGGGCACACGCTGTTGGGAGGGCTTACGTTGGCAGGCAGAGCGATTATGTGGACCTGGTCGTCAACGAGATGATTCCCGCCGTGGCCCAAGAAGGTCTTGCCGACTACATCGACGTATTCTGCGACGAAGGCTTCTTCACCCCCGAGGAGACGGCACGCATCCTCATCGCCGGTGCACGCCATGGCATGCGTCCGAAGATACACGCCTGCGAACTGGCCTCATCAGGAGGTGTCCGTGTCGGAGTGGAACACCATGCTCTCTCCGTGGACCACTTGGAGAGTGCCAGCGACGATGACCTGCGGCTGCTGCAAGGGACAGGCACCATGGCCACGTTATTGCCCTGCACCTCTTTTTTCCTCAACATGCCGTACGCCAAGGGGCGACAAATGCTCGATAGCGGACTGGGCATTGCACTCGCCTCCGACTGCAATCCCGGCAGCACACCTTCTTCGGATATGAAATTCGTGGTATCCCTCGCGTGCATCAAGATGCGACTTACCCCCGTCGAAGCCATCAACGCCGCCACACTCAACGCCGCCTACTCCATGGGGCTTGAGGAAGAATACGGCTCCATTGCCGTGGGCAAGAAAGCCAACTTACAATTGCTGCAACCCGTACCCTCCCTGGACTACATCCCCTACGCCTACACCCGCCGCTTGGTGAGGATGATGGTGCTGGAAGGAATCTGCTACTCCTTGTGACAGACCTCCACCACGGTGAGGATGCCATCAGAGACTTTGAAGCGGATGTCCTTGTCTGCAAAGGGCATGCCATAGACCCTTTGCGGGTCGTCGTGATAGTGTGGTCTCGGGTCGAGTGCGAGGAGACGTTCCACCACCTGGCGTTCGTGCTTGTCAAGACACTCCCCCACCCCTTCAGAAAACACCACGTCGAGCTGCTCCCATGCATGCCCATCGACAAAGCCGCTCCTCACGCCAGGATGGCAGTCGGCATACTCCACGTAGGGTTTGATGTCGATGATGGGTGTGCCGTCCATCAAGTCCGCTCCCCTCACATGCAACACGGGGCCGCGAGCATCGTCCAAATCAATCCCCACGAGACGCACAGCCGACAGTCCAATGGGATTGGGTCGGAAAGGCGAACGTGTGGCAAAAACTCCCATGGCCTGGTTGCCACCCAGAAGCGGCGGCCTGACTGTGGCAGCACTGCCGCTTGTCTTGTTGGCAGAGAAGAGCCAAAGGAGCCAGATGTAGTCGAAACCCTCCAGCCCCCTCACAAAATCGGGGTTTCTGAATTCCGGTTGGAAGACAACCTCCCCTTGCAGTTCCTCTACGAGGCCGCTCTGCCTTGGAATGCCGAATTTCGACTTCAATGGCGAGACAAAAAGAGCGATGCTTTGCATTTTTATGTTAACGAATACTAAAAAGCTGTTGCGAGCGAATGATTATTACTAACTTCGCAGTCGCTATCAACAACACGATGGAAACAGTAAGATTAGAGAGCCTCACAATAGGCTACGCTTCACGCAAGAACCGCAAGGTGGTGGCCACCGACATGACCGCCACCCTTCATAGTGGGTGCATGACCTGCCTGATAGGCCCCAACGGCGTGGGCAAGTCCACCCTTCTGCGCACCTTGTCGGCCTTTCAGCCCCCCCTTTCCGGCCGTGTGCTCATCCACGAGCGCGACCTTGTCACTTTATCCGAGAAGGAACTGGCGCGGTTGATAGGCGTGGTGCTCACCTACCGCCCCGACGTGCGCAACATGACGGTGGAAGAGATGGTGTCCCTTGGGAGAAGCCCCTATACAGGTTTTTGGGGCACGCTCTCCTCCGAAGACCACGAGAAAGTGCGTGAGGCCATCTCTTTGGTGGGCATCGAGCCGCTCGCCCCCCGCATGATCCAAACGCTGAGCGACGGCGAACGTCAGAAAGTGATGATAGCAAAGGCTTTAGCTCAAGAAACACCGGTCATCTACCTTGACGAGCCGACGGCGTTCCTCGACTATCCGAGCAAGGTAGAGATGATGCAGACGCTACACCACCTGAGCCGCACAGCCGAGAAGACCATCTTCCTCTCCACACACGACTTGGAGTTGGCCCTCCAGATAGCCGACACCGTGTGGCTGATGACTTCGGAAGGGTTCTACGTTGGCACACCTCGCGAGTTGGCCGATTCAGGTGTTTTGGGAGCCTTCATCGAACAAAAGGGCATCCTTTTCGACAAGACGCGCCTGTCGGTGACGGTGACTCCCCGTTCCTGACCTCCTACAAAAGCCCGAAGAAAAAGAAGAGCACGGCGCTTTTCTGCATGGAGACACCGGAAGCCTTTCCTATCTGCCGGTTGCTGGCGTCGCGTATGGTTCCGTCGCTCTCCACCTTTCCAATTTGGCGATTGCTGGCATCCCTCACGACACCGTTGCTTTCCACCTTTCCAATTTGGCGGTTGCTGGAGTCACGTATGGTGCCGTTGCTCTCGATTTTCCCCACTTGTCGGTTACTGCTGTCCCGTATGGTTCCATCGCTATCAATTCTTCCAATTTGTCGGTTGCTGGCGTCGCGCACGGCGCCATTGCTTTCCACTTTCCCCGACTGCCTGTTGGAAGAGTCGCGGACGGTTTGCGCTCCGGCACTTCCAGCCAACAGCATGAAAGCGGCGGTGCAAAGCAGCATCATCCATTTTCTTCTCATTTCCTTATCATTTTATGGTTGGTAACTCTTACAATCAGTATGCTTGCCTCGTATAGCAGCCAGATGGGCATTGCCACGACGAGCAAGGTGAACATATCAGTAGTGGGCGTGATGACCGCCGCAATGACGAGAATGGCCACGAAAGCGTGCTTGCGGAAGCGAGCCATCAGTTCCCATTTCATCAACCCCATGAAAGCCATCATCCATGTGACGACGGGCAATTCGAACACCAGTCCGAGAACGAGGCTCATGGAGATGAGCGTGTCGGCATACGACTGGATGGTGAGCATGTTGGCCACATCGCTGCTCACCTGGTATGTACCGAGAAACCTCACGGTGAGCGGGAAAACGATGAAGTAGTTGACTGCGGTGCCAATGATGAACATGAGGTAAGCGGCAGACACCACCCTCACCGCCGGTCGTCTTTCGTTGTCATAGAGCGCAGGAGACACGAATGCAAACAGCTCGTAAATCACGTAGGGAGACGCGAGCAGCAATCCGCAATAGAGCGCCACTTTGACGTGTATCATGAACTGCTCAGTGAGACCGGTGTTCATCAGTCTGAGGTTGAAATCCTCCACACCCATCCACCGGTAGGAAATGAAATCCCCATGGGCCGGTGCAAGGACAATATGGAAAAGCGTCTCCTTGAAGGCGAAGGCCACTGCAGCCAAGACAACAGTGACGACCAGCACTCGAATGATGCAGCCCCTTAGTTCATCGAGATGATCCCAGAAGGTACCGCTGTTGCTGCCGGCACTCATTCCTTTTTCACCTCGTCTTGTTTCTTCCCGGCCTCCTCCTCATCCTCTCCGAGGTCCTTCATTCCATCCTTGAAACTCTTAACGCCTTTGCCCAGCCCCTTCATCAGTTCGGGAATCTTCTTTCCCCCGAAGAGCAGCAGCACCACCAAGGCGATAAGTAGTATCTCAGGTGTACCTATTCCAAACATAGTTGCATTTTTTAGTTGTTTGACAGAAATAGAGCAAATCATCCCATCGGGATGCATTCAGTTGCAAAATTAAGCAAAACAAGCGAAAGGAGCGTCATTTGAAGCGTTTTTTTTCTTCTTCGAGGCCATGTTTCCTAAAACAAGGAAAGGCAGGAGGGATTCCCATCGGTCCTGCCCAGAAAAAAATAGTCAAGGGATTATTCAAAGAACTGTTGTTGAAATCCAATTACTCATACTATCAAAATAATTGAAACCGTCTCACAATCGCTATTGCTTCGTTTTCTGGTGCAAAGTTAGCGATAATGAGACGGTTGAAGAAGGTAATTTTCCTATTTGGCAATGGGGAAATTCCTATTGTTTTCGGGGAAATCCCTCTTGGTGCATCACTCCCCTTCAGGAATGACAGGCCTTGGGGTGAGACCGCCTTGATTGTTGCCGGCGGGTGGCGGTGTGGTTGTTTGATTGGCCGGTGCCGGCGGCGGTGTCGGCGTTGGAGCCGGGGGCGGTGTCGGCGTGACATTCTGTGGGGCACTGCTCTCCACCGGTGCTGGAGTGGACGGCATAGACGGTCTGACGGTTGTATCGGGCTTGGCATCATCCGCCGATATCTTCTCCACCTGTGTCTTCGGCTTCTCCTCGGCTTTCTTCTCCTCCTCCTTTTCCTTCGCCTTGGGGTCGTCAATGTTTACCGGTTTCGGGCGGGTATTCTTCAAGATGTTGATGGTGTCCTTTTCATTTGGCTTTTTCACCTCCACTGGAGTTTCCACCACCTCCTCTTTATTGGGTTTCTGCGCCCAGTACCAGATGCCGAAAGCCATCAGCACAAGAGCCAGTGCGGTGACGGTGACGATGGGAAAATCATGTTTGCTTTCAACAGTCTCCTCCTCGTCCGCCCACTCTTCACGTGGCTTCTCCACCTTTGGTTGCGGTGGTGGCGGGGTTCTTTCCTCCTCCTTCCTCGTCTCCTTGAATGGTGTCGGCGGAGTGACGGTGGTCATTGCCGCCGAGAGACGTGCCTCATTGTCAAACAGTCCCTCGTCCATTGCCTCATTCATGACACCGCTGATGTGGACGATGGTGGCAGCGAAATTGTCAAAACCTTCGCCGGCCATCTTTTTCAATCTGACCGTCTTGGTCTTGTCGTTCACCGGTTCGCACATCGCATCCATCAATTCCTGGTCTGCAATGAATTTGCATCCCTCTCCAGCCATGAGAACGAAGTAATCACCATATTGTACGTTGGTGATGAATGCTTTCACAGGCTCCTCCATAAGCCCTTTGGTGGAGAACACCCTTTCGTCATTCCTTGACTTATAAAGCATCTTCCTTCCCTTGGGTCTGACATGGTAGATGCGCGTGTTGCCCAAGTGTGCCGCGAGGCACCCATGCCGATGCATGTAAAGCGCGGCGAATTGCACCCCTTTCGCTTCGGGGCACTTCTCCTCCACCATTTCCCTTGCCGCAAGCAATGCCTCCTTCATCAACTCCTCCGTCATGGGTTCGTCGGGACAGGTATTTTGGAACAAGGTGTCAGCAAAAGACCTGGCGAAGTATTCCCCCGCCATGGATTGCTCCGACCCTTTTCCCGTGTCATGAGCAAGAATGAAGAGTTTGTCGTGAATGGAAGCTTCACCCTTCGCCGGGAAGATGAAAATCTCCGGCATATCATTATTCCCGGGTCCTGCGATGGTCTCGGGTTTCAAGATGTCGAATTTCATACCGACGTGTCAGATGTCATCTAAGATGTGAGTTGCAGCCAATGGAAGATATAGAATAGGATGACGAAGAAGCAGGCATATACAGCCAGTGCGAGGATGATGGAGATGACCCAAGAGAAGAACCCCTTCATCCCCTTCTCGCTGAAGGGTTTTGTAAGAAACTCCAAGGTGTTGAGCCCCGCAATCCAGAAAATGGGTATCACGGCAATGGCCATCAACGCCATCACGAGGAAATCGTTGCGTGTAAACCACATGAAGGGCAACATCACCAAAATGGAAAGTACGAGGCAAATAGTGCCAAGTCTATCAAAAGCATCCATCTTTACATACTTTTTTTAAAGTTTGGCAAGCCGCTCTCCAGCGGCCTGCCAAACATGGTTGTTGAAATGATTATTCTTCTACTGCTGCCTGTGCTGCTGCAAGACGTGCGATGGGCACGCGGAATGGTGAGCAGCTGGCATAGTTCATGCCAATCTTGGCGCAGAACTTCACGGAGCTTGGCTCGCCGCCGTGCTCGCCGCAAATGCCACAGCGCAGTTCGGGCCTGACGGCACGTCCTTCCTTGACGGCATACTTGATGAGCTTGCCCACACCCTTCTGGTCGAGCACCTGGAACGGGTCCACCTTGAGGATTTTCTTGTCGAGATAGACAGGGAGGAAGCTGGCGATGTCGTCGCGGCTGTAGCCGAAGGTCATCTGCGTGAGGTCGTTGGTGCCGAATGAGAAATACTGAGCCTCCGTGGCGATGCGGTCTGCGGTGAGCGCTGCACGCGGTATCTCAATCATCGTACCGATTTCATACTCCACTTCGATGCCGTACTCCAAGAAGACCTCTTTGGCTGCATACTGAATGATTTCCTTCTGCTGCTTGAGCTCATAAAGCGTACCAATGAGCGGCACCATGATCTCGGGTTTGGGATCCTTGCCCTCCTTCTTCAGCTCGCAAGCGGCGCTGAGGATGGCCCTCGTCTGCATGGCAGTGATTTCGGGGAATGTGATGCCAAGACGGCAACCACGGTGTCCGAGCATCGGGTTGTTCTCAGCCAGTGATTCCACGCGGCGCTGGATGGCCTCAAGAGAGACGCCCATTTCCTTTGCCATGGTTTCCTGTCCGGCAAGATCGTGTGGTACGAACTCGTGGAGAGGAGGGTCAAGCAGACGGATGTTGACAGGCAGTCCGTCCATGGCCTCGAGGATGCCCTTGAAGTCAGCCTTCTGGTAGGGCAGCAGTTTGGCAAGTGCCTTCTCCCTTCCAGCGAGGCTGTCGGAAAGGATCATCTCCCTCATGGCGATGATTTTCTTATCCTCGAAGAACATGTGCTCGGTACGAGTCAGACCAATACCCTTGGCGCCAAATGCCCTTGCCACCTGTGCGTCGTGCGGTGTGTCGGCGTTGGTGCGCACTTGCAGTTTGGTATATTTGTCGCAGAGGTCCATGAGCTCCTTGAAGTCACCACTCAGTTCAGCAGCCTTGGTGGGCACCTGTCCGGCATACACCTGTCCGGTGGTACCGTTGAGTGAGATGTAGTCGCCTTCTTTATAGACCACGCCGTCGATTTCGACAGTCTTCTTCTTGTAGTCCACATTGATGCCTCCAGCACCAGAGACGCAGCACTTGCCCATTCCGCGAGCGACGACGGCAGCGTGAGAAGTCATACCACCACGTGCGGTGAGGATGCCCTCTGCCGATGCCATACCGGCGAGGTCCTCGGGAGAGGTCTCGATGCGCACCATGATGACCTTGTGTCCATCGGCGTGCCAAGCTTGTGCATCGTCGGCATGGAAGACGATTTGTCCTGTGGCAGCACCCGGAGAAGCGGGAAGTCCCTGTGTGATGACCTTGGCCTTTTGGAGTTCAACCTTGTCGAACACCGGGTGAAGGAGTTCGTCAAGTTTCTGCGGCTCGCACCTCATGATGGCGGTCTTCTCGTCAATGAGTCCCTCATGCAGCAGGTCGATGGCGATTTTCACCATGGCCGTGCCGGTACGTTTTCCGTTACGTGTCTGCAAGAACCAGAGTTTTCCCTCTTGTACGGTGAACTCCATGTCCTGCATGTCGTGGTAATGGTTCTCCAGCTTGTTCTGAATGCTGTCGAGCTGCTTGTAAATCTCGGGCATGGCTTCCTCCATGGAGGGGTATTTAGCCTTTCTCTCCTCCTCGCTGATGCCGGCGCGCTTGGCCCATCTCTGCGAACCCACGATGGTGATTTGCTGTGGTGTGCGGATGCCAGCCACGACGTCCTCACCCTGTGCGTTGACGAGGTACTCACCATTGAAGATGTTCTCACCGTTTCCAGCGTCGCGGCTGAAGCAAACGCCAGTGGCGGAAGTCTCTCCCATGTTTCCGAAGACCATGGCCATGACGGAGACGGCGGTTCCCCACTCGTCGGGTATTCCTTCCATCTTGCGATAGAGGATGGCGCGGTCATTCATCCAGCTGCGGAAGACGGCGCAGATGGCTCCCCAAAGCTGCTCGATGGGATCGTTGGGGAAGTCTTTTCCCGTGCGCTCCTTGATAGCCTCCTTGAAGAGTTTCACCAGTTTCTTAAGTTCATCGACAGAGAGATCCTTGTCGAGTTTCACTCCACGCTCTTCCTTCACCTTCTCGATGATTTCCTCAAACGGGTCGATATCCTCTTTGTTGACCGGTTTCATCTCAAGCACCACGTCACCATACATCTGCACGAAACGGCGGTATGAGTCATAGACGAAGTGCGGGTTGTTGGTTTTGCGCACCATACCCTCTGCCACCTCGTCATTGAGACCGAGGTTGAGGATGGTGTCCATCATGCCAGGCATGGAGGCCCTTGCACCAGAGCGCACACTGACGAGCAGTGGGTTCTGTGCGTCTCCAAACTTGGACTCCATGAGATCTTCGATGTGCTTGACGGCAGCGGTGACGTCTTTGTCAAGGATCTCCTTGATTTTCTCCTGGCCCACCTCATAATATTCATTGCAACAATCCGTGGTGATGGTGAAGCCCGGGGGAACGGGTACACCAATAAGGTTCATCTCGGCGAGGTTGGCACCTTTACCACCAAGTTGCTCACGCATTTCAGCGTTACCCTCAGCTTTTCCAGCGCCGAAGGTATAAACTCTTTTTTGTTCGCTCATAATTAGGTTTATATGGTTTCAAAAATTAAAATTTGTGTCTTTGAAATGCAAAAATACTGCAAAATCGCGTAATAGCAAAACTTTTGGGTGATTTTTTGCAAAAAATGGGGATAACAGCCGACAAGTTGTCATCAAACCATGTGGTTTGTCTCCTTGATGTCGCTACAGTCCCACTGCAGCGACCCACTTGTCGAAGTTCTCCACCTCCTTGGTTTTGACGTGTGCGTCTGTGGCGATGACCTTCATAATGAACTGCCTGAGTGTGAACAAGATGGCTTTTCGCTCATCATCGTTGAACCCTTCCACGAGCACTTTTGTTTCATCGATGATGCCCTCCAAGGTGTATGCATGGTTGAGCGTGTCTCTGAGTTGTGTTTTCAACTCCTGTGGTATTTCTCCCACCTCCTCGATGCTTTCGATATAACCCTCAACGAACTCTCTCTCCTTGTTGCTGAATTCTCCGTCGCAAGAAGCGAAGAATAGTCCGGCCTTGGCCGTGAGCAAGATGGTGTTTTTCAACTTTTCCATAGTCAAATTGATCTTCCTCCTAAAATGATTGATTTCAAAATACCTCCGGCGATGTCGCCGATGTTTCCAAGGTCTATGCCCATGTTGCCAAAGATGCTTCCCAAGCCTCCAGCGTCCTGCTGCTCCTCCTCTTTCTTGGAGCTTTTCCGAGTGGTTTTCTTGGTGGTTTCCACGGGAGCTTCCTCCTCCACCTCGAAACCAGCACGTCGCTTCATGTCATTGATGATGTCGTTGAGTCCACCGCTTTCCTTCTTGGTGGCAGTGGTGCTTTCAGTCGTCTTCCTGGTGGATGACGTTTCGGATGAGGTGCTCTTTCCCGCCTGGCGGCGTATCTCCTTGGCCACGTCGCTCATGCCTCCCCCTGAGTTTCGCGTCGTCGTGGTCGTCGTAGTTGTCGATGCGTCGGAACTGTCGGCTCCCATCTTCTTCTGCAAGTCTTTAACAATGTCTCCTAAGCCGCCACCGGAGCTTCCGCTCTTCGACGACCCTCCACCCAAGATGGAGCCCAGTCCACCTTTGATGATTTCTTCAAAAAAACTTCCCATAGTATTTGGATATTAGATGTTGACGGTTTCACGGCGATGCCGTTCTAACCTTTATGATATATATAATCAAGTGCGGCCCCAATGGCAGTGCAGAACTGCGAGTACTTGGGTATGATGTATTTCACCTTGTATAATTGCTCCATCATGGGGAATACGTCTCGGCATTGTGGCAACAGGGTGAGGTTTCCTATCATGACAAACTCTTTTATTCCGCTGTTGAGTGACGAGAGGACGGCAGCACTTCCTATCGACTGCAGCACGGTGTGTATGAGTCCCACGGCGATGTCTTCCTTGGAAGCGTCGGTCTTGGCATTTCCGAACAAAGAAGCCGTGGCATGCATAGGCAGCCCCGGCAGCGGTTTGGCACTGATGTCCCCTATGATGAGGTTGATATTGGAGATGTCTCCATGCATGGCCATGGTGGACACCTGCTTGATGTCTGAGGTTTGGAGCATGATGCGGGAGAGGCCGGCGAGTGTGCCACCTCCGATGCCGATGCCACCGATATGCTGTATGCTGTCGCCCTCGCACCTGACGAGAGACGTGCCGGTGCCCATACTGACGACGATGATGTTGTCGAGGCCCGATTCGAAGCGTGCGCCAAGGCCGTCGGCCAGGAACTCGTCGCTCTTCCTCGTGGGAAGCCCATAGACGGGTCGGTCGATGTACTCACTTCCCACGCCGGTGAGTGCCACCTGCTCCACGTCGGATAGTTCGATGTGGTTGTCATACAGATATTTCCCAAAGGCTCCGTAGAGTGAAGCCACGGGGTCGGCAGCGGTGATGCGCAAGGGCGACACCACCTGCATATTTTTTATTCCCACTATTTTAGTGGTGCTGATGCCCACGTCTATTCCTATTACGATACTCATCTTTTATATTGGTTTTGGATGGTAGCTGTATTTGTTTTTGTTTTCCCCCTTGTCAGTCCTTGAGGGAATAAGTGATGGTGGAGACCACCCTTACACTCTTTTTATACGGGATGTCGGCATCATAGATGGAAAACTCCCCCTGCCCAGCCTCCACAATCTTGTTGATTTTAGAGTGGCTGTTCTCGGCAAACTGTTTCGCGGTCTTTTCGGCGTTGGATATCGCCTCTGCCATCATTTCCGGTTTCAGTTGCTGGAACTTGGTGTATTCGTAATCGGCATGGTTGGAACTCAAGATGACGTCGCGGTCTATCAGTTCATCAGACTTGGCTATCAGTTCATTGATGAACTTCGTGTCGTTTGAGGTGACATGAACGGAGCGACTCACACTATAATTGTATCGTGGCGTGTTGTCGTTCCAAACATTGGCGAGGTTGTCTGTAACATCAAAGGTGCTCACAGAAATTTCGCCCTTGCCTTCAAGTCCCTTTTCCTTGAGAAAAGCCTCAATAATCTTGACCTTTTTATCGAGCCTGCCAAAGATGGGCTTCAATTCATTGTCGGATTCTTGCAACCCCAAAGTCCACACCACTTTGTCGGCATCAACTACTTTCTCAGCCAGTCCTTTTACGGTCACACGACGGTCCTTGTTGGTGAAATTGTCAATTCCCCCCTTGATGCAAAGACCCAGTAGCAAGAGGCCCACGGCCATGATGGTCGCCACTATGATTTTTTCATATTTTACCATAACAGTATTTGATTTCATTCAAAGACTTCTCTAATTTTTTGCCCTACAAAGGTAAGACAAACATTTGAGACCACAAAATTTCCGTACTTAAGAAATGTTAAGGTTAGCTCTATCACTCACCTAAAGCCACCACACTTGTCGAGGGCTATAGAAGGTGATTTTACTTTTTGCTGATTTTTTTATGGAAAAAATATCTTATATTCAAAAAAAGGATTAATTTTGCATGATAATTGAAAAATTAAAAACCATTCCGTTAACACAATCAACTAACCTAATAATTTAAGATGAAGAAATTGTTTTTTATTGCCTTCATGGCTTTATTTTGTGTAAGCGTCACCCATGCCCAGCGTTTCACCGACAACCTGGACCGTGGCATCGTGGCCATCGACATGGGAGGCCAAATTTTCGTCAGCTGGCGCATACTCCCGGAGGAGTATTATGGCACCACCTATTCGTTATTTAAAAATGGTTCGCTTGTTCAAGACAACCTCACCTTGAGCAACTGGATTGGTTCGGGTTCATCATCTGATCAATTCACCGTGAAAGCCGTTACGAACGGCGTGGCGGGCGAACAATCACGAATTGCCAAAGTATGGCCTCGCGCAAATGGCGGGAGCGATCAAGCCGGCATGCTCACCCTCACCTTGTCGCCCGTGCTGGACAGGAACAACCATGATGTGACCCATCACTATCTGTCCAACGATGCCATCTTCGCCGACCTTGACGGCGATGGACAGTTGGAATTCATCATCAAACGCATCAACATCTGGGATGCCGGCCAAATCTATCCCACCAACAACGAAACAGAATACACCGTATGGGAGGCATACGACGTCGATTGGGAAGCAGGAGTCATCAAAAAAAGGATGTGGTGGATAGACTGCGGTCCCAACATGGTGAGTGCCAACAGCACGGAAAACAACCTGTTGGCCTACGACTGGGACATGGACGGAAAGGCCGAGGTGGTGATGCGCGGCGCCGACAATATGATTTTCCACCATAGCGATGGCACGACAAAAACCATTGGGAGCGCTACAGCCAACACTCGCGGCGACATCAACCACTCCGATGCCAATTCGTCCTTCACCTGCTCAGGCAACGAATACCTTCTTTATTTTGATGGGCAAACAGGTGTTCTTTTTAACAACAATGTAATGGAATACCCCCTCAAGCGGTTGGAAAACGGAGAGACAAGTTGTGCGGCGGCATGGGATGAAAACACCGTAGGACACCCCTCCTCCAAATATTTCTTTGGAGCCCCCTATCTCGATGGCAGGAAACCCAGCATCTTCCTTGGTCGCGGCGTGTATATGCGACACAAGATGATAGCCCTCGACGTGAACCCCTTAACACATGAACTCACCACACGCTGGGAGTGGCATAGCACGGCCCACGGCACCACACCTGGATCCTATTGGTTTGGCAACGGCAACCACAACTATGTGATAGCCGATGTGGACGAGGACGGACGTGATGAAATCATCTATGGCAACATGGTGATTGATGACAATGGCAAAGGACTGAATTCCACTGGTTTCGGGCATGGGGATGCCTTGCATGTAAATGATTTCGACCCTTACAGGAAAGGACTTGAGATTTACAATTGCATCGAAGACGCCCCCACCTATGGAATGTCCTACCGAAGTGGGTTGACAGGTGAGGTTTTCAAGCATTTTGTCGCCAGCAGTGACGATGGCCGCGCACTTGCCGGCAATTTCACCAATGCTATTCCCGGATCCATGGGCTGCACCATGTCCTCTGATGCACTTGCCCTCTCATGCGACGAGTACCTGCCTGCATACACCAATCTGTTCTGGGGTAAAAACGTACAAATCGTAAATGGCAAAGAGGTTAGGACCAAGACCCTCAACTACCGCATTTACTGGGATGGCGACTTGCAATCAGAAGCCATGGAGGGAACTGGCTCAAAAGATGAAGGCTCATGGCTCATGATTTATCACTGGAATGACAACACCTATTTGAACGACCGCGAAATAACCCTTCAAGGAACGAGCAACAACGGAACGAAAAACAACCCCTCATTCCAAGGCGACATCATTGGCGATTGGCGCGAAGAGGTGATGATGCGCGCTTCCAGCGGCGCAACGGTCACGGAGGGTTCAAACACCTATACCGTTTGGGACCAACTGCTTATATATACTTCAGCTTATACCACCACTTATCCCATTTACAACCTCTGGGCCGACCACCAATACCGCCAGGCAATGGGTACGCAGATGCAGACCTACAACCTCCCCCCGAATGCCAGCTTCTTCCTTGGCGAAATGGAAGGCATCACACAGGCTCCGCCGCCATTGATGAACCGCGGCCGTGCCGAGGTGCGCAATGGAGGCACCATCTCCACCTCGCTCAACGGCGAGCATGTGATGCTGGCAGAAACCGGCAACGCACAGGTGAATGTGGCAGAAGGCGCCAGCCCGAAGATTTTCACCGACAACGCCCCCTGGTGGGTGCAGGGCAACAACCCCTCCGAGTCACAATCTTTGACAAAGGCCTCCACCACCATCTATACCCATACGCTCACTGGCGCACCCTTCACCGGCGAGACCATGGTGGTGAAACAGGGCGGTGGAACACTCGTGCTTCCCGGAGAAGAGCAGACCTACACCGGCGACACCAAGGTGTGGGCGGGAACTTTGCAGTATGACGGCAAGCTGACCAACAGTGCCGTATGGCTCAACCGCTTTGCCACCCTAAGCTCCGACGGAGGAGAGTTCAAGGAAGTCACAGCAGAGTATGGATCCGAGATAATGCCCGGTGACTCCGATGCAAAAGTGGGGGAAATGACCATTGAAAACCTTTCATTAGGTTTCGGCTCCCGCGTGGTGTTCGACCTCGGCGGCAAGAATGTGGGCGACAACGACCAAATCCATGTCACCAACCTCACCTTCGAGACAAAGACCGACGAGGCATGGACGACCTACGGCCCGAAGAACTTGAAACCAGTGTTCCAGTTCAACGCGACAGGGCTCCTGCAAGGCGGACGCTATCCCATCGGCACACTTGACAACACCCAATATTCTTTGTTTGATGATATCATCATCGAAGGAATTGACGACAACCGGTTTCCATCCATTTTTGCAGACAATGGTGTCATCTATTTGGAACTCAACGATATGAATCCCACCTCAGAACCTGAGATCACTATTATCGATATGGTACAGACCGACCTCACCTACCTCTACCCATCCTCGACACCCACTACTTATTATATGCCGAAAGTGGGAGTCGTCGTGGCAGATATGAATGGCGTGAAACCGTCACTCAACGGGCAGTTCACCGACCAGAATGGCCAAGTTACCAATATCGAGAGCAAACCTGCGGAGACCTATTACAATATCAATTATTCCACTTATGGAGCAACCTCGGACTGGAAAACAGGAGGCAACGGACAATGTATAAACGACATCGCCACTGATGCCACACATGGCAATTATGTGAAAATCTCCTGCTCAGGAAGCGGATCAAGATATACCATCTGGGATGTCACCAGTGACACCGATCCCAATAATGGGACTGTCACGGCAGAGAATTATACCGTGGAGTTTGATGCGGCATTAGGTTACTCAAATACTACAGCTGATTATAACGACAATGAGTTGGTGCTTTTCGGTAATGTAGGCAATGCGACAAGCGATTATCTTTTCAACGGTACGAATTATCTCTTCCGCATCACAGGTGGAAAGAAGAAGGGAACGACTTATACCGTGACAGGGGATTCAAAGACTGTCACATTAAACAATCTTGGATGGGCTCATTACAAAATCACTGTTGACCAAGCCAACAAAAAGATTAACTATCAAGTTACTGGCAGCACAACCATTTCTGGAGAATATACGCTTGGTGCTTCCGTTTCCACCAACATGAGTGGCATCTTCATCAGTTTATCGAGAGGCAGTACGGGAGCATATATCGACAACATTGTCATCAATTCTCCCGAAATCAACTTCAGTGAGTTCACTTTCAAGAAACCAGGAACACTGAAAGTGACGGCGATAGGGGATGCTTCCACTGCCTCCAATTACAAGACCTTCACAGTGGAGAATCCATACGCGAAATTAGGTGGCGGTGTCGAGGACTTTTACGCTGAAGCATTTGAGAGTGGCACCACCGTTCCTTCAAGATGGGGCTGCCCCAGTGCAGACCTCAACATCCAATCCGAGAGTGGGAATAATTATCTTGAGGTTGACCTTGCAAAATCTACGACCACGCATAACGGCAGTCGCAGTGCTTATTGCGACCTGAAAACCAGTGTGAACAATATCGGCATCAATTCCGATGTCTATACAATAGATTTCGACGCAAAACTCAGACCAGGCAACAAAGATGGCACAGCATTAGCCCAGAACCAAATTGCCTTGCTGGCAGGTAATCTACCCACAAAAGACGCTTACGCCACCAGCAACCTCCTCTTCTCTGCCATCAACGAAGGACAATACTCAACATCCTACACCGTGTCCACCAGTGACAATGCTGTAATTACGCTACCTTCCGAAACGTGGTGCCATTATCATTTCACCATCAACAAGACACAACGAACCATCAAATGGACCATCACCAAGCAGCAAGACGGTTCTCAAATCGGTGGGGGAACAGACATCATTCCCGATGGAACCAATGCGGACGTTACCTATCTCTACTTTGTGTTAGGCCGTTACAATGGTGCTTTCGGCATCGACAACATCCAAATCGCTCCATATTCCGAGCTCAATTCCGAACCCGAATACATCCCTGTCAGCGTGCACGACGAGTTGCTCACGAACCTGCCTATCGCGGTGACTGACGGCAACGCCCACCTCTGGCGCAACGACCTCAGCACTAACGACACGTGGTCCACTCTGGTGCTGCCGTTTGACATGACTTCGGAAATGGTGTCCGAGGTGTTTGGAGAGGAGACGGAGGTGGCCAACCTCGTCACCGGCATAGGCTATGCCTCCGAAATCTATTTCGAGACGGAGAGCCGCACCATCCATGCCAACCAGCCAGTGCTTATCAAGGGAGTGACCAAGTCGGCACCCTATCTCATCCAAGGCATCACCAGCAACCCCGTGGCCGTTCCTGTCGTACAAAACAATTATTTCCAATTTATTGGCAACTACGACAACAAGGGCTCGGTGCCTTTCAATCAAAATGTGGACTATTTCTACGTCAACGAGCAGTTGAACACCGTGGAACAAGATGGCACATCTATGACATTGAATGGTTATCGCGGCTACTTCCATACCGACAAGACCGCAGCAGAGACCGTCTCTGTGTTGTTCGACGCCACAACTCTGCTCGGCGACGTCAACGGCGACGGCACGGTCAATGTCTCCGACATCACGCTATTAGTGGACTTCTTGCTCGGTTCTGACAGCAACATTGTCTATAGGAACTCGGACATCAACAGAGACGGAATATTCAACGTCACCGATGTCACAATGATTGTTGATATCATCCTTAGCAACTAAAAGCAACTTGGCCTTCGCCGAGAATTATCAAGTAGGAGGTAAGCACCCATCGCAGGGGTTTATCTCCTACTTTCGTTTTTAATACCCTTTAAATAAAAAGGTTGTTGTTTTTTGGTTGGTTGCGTTTTTTTTCCTATTTTTGCAGCACAAAACTCTTTACTGGTTTTATCAACCCTCGTTACCACTTAAAGATATGAAAAAACGACATTTCCTCCTCGCCGTCATAGCCATTTTTTCGCTTTCGGCGGCCAAGGCTCAGAGCGAGCTTTATCCCAAGCATTTCGACTTGGAGCAAGTAACCTTGCTTGACGGTCCCATGAAGCAGGCGATGGACCTCAATATTAAGGTTCTGCTTCAATATGACGTGGACCGCCTGCTCACCCCCTACGTGCGGCAGTCAGGGCTGAGTTCCACAAGCGATGCCACGAGCCGCTACTACAAATGGGAGAGCCTTCATCCATCGTTCCCCAACTGGGGCGATGCGAGTTTCAACCTCGACGGCCATATTGGTGGTCACTACCTTTCCGCCCTCGCGTTAGCCTACGCCGCCTGCCACGACAGTGCCAAGCAGTCGGCATTGAAAGTGCGCTTGGACTACATGCTCGACGTGATGAAAGACTGTCAGGAGCAGTATGACAACAACACGGAAGGCTTGTATGGCTTCATCGGCGGACAGCCTATCAACAACGCTTGGAAGACTCTCTACAAAGGCGACATCTCCGCCATCCGCAACAACGGCGGCTGGGTGCCATTCTACTGCGAGCACAAGATTTTGGCCGGGCTGCGCGACGCCTATCTCTACGGCAACAGCGAGTTGGCCAAGACATTGTTTCTCAAGCTTGCCGAATGGAGCGTGAACGTTGTTTCCAAGGTGAGCAGCAATGACATGGAGACCATGCTCAACATCGAGCACGGAGGGATGAACGAGAGCATGCTCGACGCTTACCAACTCACAGGCGATACAAAGTATCTTACAGCCGCGAAGAAATACACGCACAAGACGATGCTCAACGGTATGCAGACACTCAACACCACCTTCCTTGATGGTCGCCATGCCAACACACAGGTGCCCAAGTACATCGGAATGGAGCGCATCTTCGAGCAAGACGCCACAGCCACCACCTACCGCTACGCCGCCACCAATTTCTGGACGGACGTGGCCACCAACCGCACGGTGTGCATCGGCGGCAACAGCGTAGGTGAGCATTTCCTCTCCATTGCCAACTCCAACCGCTACATCGATCAGTTGGACGGTCCGGAATCGTGCAACTCCAACAACATGCTGAAGCTTTCGGAGATGATGTGCGACCGCACGGGCGATGCCCGCTATGCCGACTTCTACGAGCAGACGATGTGGAACCACATCCTCTCCACACAAGACCCCGTGACGGGCGGCTACGTCTATTTCACCACCCTTCGCCCCCAAGGCTACCGCATCTACTCACAAGTGAATCAAGGCATGTGGTGCTGTGTGGGCACGGGTATGGAGAACCACTCCAAATACGGGCATTTCATCTACACCCACGACGGCAATGAGACGCTCTATGTCAACCTCTTCACCCCCAGCGAGTTGAGCAATGAGACTTTCGGTATCAAGCAGGAGACGCTCTTTCCCTTCATCGCCCCCGAAGTGTCGGCCATCCCCACCTCTCAGACAGCCACCACCAAACTCACCATCACCAAGGGTGGACAGTACAAAATAGCCATACGCCATCCCGCCTGGGTCGGCGACCAATACGCTGTCATGGTGAACGGCACAGCCGTGAACGCCGCTGTTACAAAGGGCGTTGCAAGCTATGTCACCATCGACCGCACATGGCAGGTAGGCGACCACATCACCGTGTGGCTCCCCATGGAACTTCGTTATGAGGAATGCCCACACTACGGCGACTACATCGCCTTCAAGTTCGGCCCCATCCTCCTCGCCGCTCAAACCACCGCCGCATCGACAGCAGAGGCCATCACCACCGGCCTCCCCTACGAGCAGTTGCAAAACGAGTATGCCGGAGCCGGACGCATGGACCACGCCCCAGGCAGCCGTGCCTCGTCGAAGAGCCTCGTCTCCGCCCCGCTGCTCATCGGCGAGCGTTCCAATGTCTTGGAACGCATCCAACCCCTCGACCTCGCCAACCTACGCTTCACCATCGATGCCAGCCGTCCGGACGTGTCATCATACACGTGGAATGAGTTGGAGCTTCGTCCCTTCTACCAAATCCACCACGCCCGCTATACCTGTTACTGGTACCAACAGACAGCTGAGAATTACGAGAAGAGCGACATGGCACAGACAGAGGCTGCCAACGAGGCCCTTGCCGCCCGCACGCTGGACTTCGTGGCCCCCGGTGAGCAGCAGAGCGAGGCCGGACACGAATACAACTACTCCACCGACTCAAACACGGGTGAATACAACACGGAACGTTACCGCGACGCCCGGGCCAACGGCTACATCCAGTACACCCTTTACAACGAGCAACAGGTGTCGGAGGGTTTGAGTGTCATGTTCCGCTTCAATCTGGCCGACAAGGGCCGCCAGGCCACGCTCACCATCGACGGCGTGAAAGTGGCCGACATCACCATCCCCTCATCAGCCAAGGGCAGCGACAGCAACGGTTTCTACAACGCCGAGTATGCCATCCCCACCCCGCTCATCACCGATGGACAAGGACAGGTGAAGAAGCAGTTCGTCGTGCGCCTCACCGCCTCTTCCACGACACTCTGCCCGGGCATCTACTACGTCCGCCTACTCAAGGACTATGTGGAAGAGGCCTGGACACCCTACCAATTCAAGGCCGATGAATGGACAACAGGCGACCCCAATCGCGTGGCGGCCTCCAACATCACCTACGACACGGCGAAGAACATCATCCATGTGAAGGCCTCCGGTGCCAACAACGTGGCCCTGATGCTCAAATACCAAAACCTGGACTATAGCATCGAGAGCAACCAAACTTACTTGGTGGTGCGCGGCACCAACCTCAGCACTGGCACGGGTGCCTCTTATCTGTGGTGGCTCAACGGCTCCAACCACGGCACGCAGGTGGCTCCCACAAAAGTGGCCTCCCTAACCGCCGACGGCGTGAGCCAGACGATGGTGGCCTGGGATATGACGAAGAGCGGCCTGTATGAAAATTTCTCCGGCGAGCACCCCAGCGTATGCGTGGGGCAGACCATCTTCGGCCTCACTTCCACCACAGGGCAAAGTGACATCCACGACATCTGTTTCGTCAGCGACCCCGATGCCTACGTGAACAACACGGTAGGGCTTTCCACTCCCTCCATACGCCACTCCCCCACCCCCTCTGCCACCTACGACCTCGGAGGGCGCCCCGCCACCAGCAACAGCCGCATCGTGGTGACGCAAGGGAGGAAAATGGTAAGATGAATGAGTTACAAAAGCAGTGCGATTTGTTAAAATATATTATAAAAGGAGCTTGGATGATTGTTAATTGGGAAAGAATGCTTAAATTTGCTAAATCTTTACCAAAATCATTCACCTAAACATTAATATTAATATGACGTACAAGATTATCGACATTGAGGGCATAGGCCCTGTGTATGCAGAGAAACTGATAGCTGCCGGCATCAACACCGACGGCGACTTGCTTGAGAAATGCGCCAAGCCAGCTGGCCGCAAGGCACTTGCCGAGGCCACCGGCATCTCTCCCAAACTCATTTTGACATGGACGAACCACTGCGACCTGATGCGCATCAACGGCGTAGGCCCACAGTTCTCCGAGTTGTTGGAGGCTGCCGGCGTAGATACCGTGAAAGAGTTCCGTCATCGCAATGCCGAGAACCTCACCGCTAAATTGGTGGAGGTGAACGAGGCTAAAAATCTTTGCAACCGCGTTCCAAGCGTGAAGGAAGTGGAGAAGATGATAGAGCAGGCCAAGGAACTGGAACCATTGATGGAATACTAATCAAGCTCAAAGACTCTTATAGAGCGGTATAGCAGCCGGCACTAGGCTGCAAGCAACTCTTCCCCTCCCCGATGGCATTGGGAGGGGATTTTTCATTGTCGCTTACTGCAACTGCACCGCCGTAGTATCGGAGGTGATGGTGGTACTGTCGGCAGTGGTGCTGTCGGTAGGCACAGGTGGCTCCACCAACATTCCGTTAACGACGGGCCGGCATACCTCCACCATAGCAGCCATACCCACGGAGACACTGATGACAGCTGCAGCCTTGACAACCTTGTGCCGCAAATCGAGTTGACGCTCTATGTATCTCACTTCTTCCTCGCATTGGGGACATGTACCAGCACATTCTCCCTTGTGGTGGCATTCTGCCGGTGTATAGGGAATGTCGTTGTTGCGAGCCACCTCCACACGGATTCCCTTGAGGATGTCACAAATCTTCTTTCCGTTGCTCATATTGCCTTCTTTTTGTGGCAAAAATACAAAAGCCAGATGACAAACGCAAGAGATATTTGAATTTTTGAGTTTTTTTTGGTTAAATCATAAAAAAATCTTATTTTTGCATCAACCAAAATAATAAGCGATATGAAAAAGACTTTGACCCTCCTTGTTCTCGCCCTTACCAGTTTGTCGGCCTGGTGCGGCGGCGTTCAACGTCCACGCCTTGTCGTGGGCCTCGTGGTGGACCAGATGCGCTGGGACTACCTATATTATTATTACGACAAATATGGCGACGACGGATTGAAACGCATTCTTGGCAATGGTTTCAGTTGTGAGAACACGATGATTCCCTACGTGCCCACCATTACCGCCATCGGTCACTCAAGCGTCTATACCGGCTCCGTGCCGGCATTCAACGGCATCGCCGGCAACAATTTCCTTCTTGACGGGCGCAACGTGACGAGCGTGACCGATACCACCTGCCATGCTGTGGGCAGCACCCCTGACAGCGGCGATGGACACTGCTCACCCCGCAACTTACTTGCCAACACCATCGGCGACCAGCTAAAACTTGCCACCGACTTCAAGGCCAAGGTAATAGGCGTCGCCTTGAAAGACCGTGCTGCCATCCTCCCCGCAGGACATGCCGCCGACGCCGCCTACTGGTGGGACACGAAGGCCGGCCATTTCATCACGAGCGACTACTATATGGAGAAGCTCCCCCGCTGGGTGGAGACGTTCAACAAGGCCAACCACACCGAATCAGGTTTTGACATCAAAACATCGAACAAAGGTGTCACAATGACCTTCAAAATGGCCGAGGCCGCCATCACCAACGAACACCTTGGCAAGCACGACGTGACCGACATGCTCACTGTGAGCATCTCCTCCACCGATGCCATTGGCCACACCTATAGCACACGCGGCACGGAGAACTATGAGGTCTATATGCAATTGGACAAGGACCTGGCCCATTTCCTCCGTCTGCTTGACCGAGAGTTGGGCAAGGACAATTACCTCTTTTTTCTTACCGCCGACCATGGCGCCGTCCACAACGGCAATTTTATGAACTCTCACAAGCTCCCCGGCGGTGGCTACTCCTCACGCACGACAAAAGAGACAGCGAATGCCGCCCTTGCCAACCGCTTTGGTGTAACAGGCAACTATTTCAAAGACTTTATGGACTGCCGGATCTATCTTGACCGCGACTTCATCTCGAATCATAGCTTAGACTATCATAAAGTGAAGCAAGCCGTGGTGGAAATCCTTCGCGAAGACCCGCAATTTGCCTACGTTGTTGACTACGAGGAAGTGCAGAACACCACACTCCCCCAATTCCTTCGCGAGCGCATCACCAACGGCTATCACCGCCTCCGGAGCGGCGATATCGTAGTGATACTTCAAGGCAGCCACATGCACGGCACTGTTGGCCCCAACTATAAAGGAACGTCGCATGGCACATGGAATCCCGACGACTCACACATCCCCCTCCTTTTCATGGGTTGGCATGTGAAGAAAGGAAGCACCAACACCCCTACTTTTATGACCGACATCGCCGCCACGGTTTGCGCGATGCTCCACATCCAAATGCCCGACTGTTGCATCGGAACAGCCATTTCGGAAGTTTGGGAGAGGGAATGAGTGTAATTAAGACAATTTAACTTTTCAAACCCCACTGATTATCAGTAAATTGCAGAAAAGTTACAAAATGGCGCGAAAAAAAATTAAAAAAAATTGTTTGCGTTAACAAAAAAATGCCTACCTTTGCATCGTTTTAATAAACATAACGTTTTACAGATTTAAAAAAGCAAAGAAAATGAAGAAACTGTTTTTTATGTTCGTAGCTGCTGCAGCCATGACTTTCGCTGCTTGTGACAATGCTCCTAAGACTGAGGCTGCCGTTGAAGACGCCGCCGAGGCTGTTGAGGCTGCTACTGATAGCATCACCGAGGCCGCCGCTGAGGCTGTTGATAGTGTTGCTGCCGCTGCTTCCGAGGCTGTTGACAGCGCTGCTGCCGCTGCTACCGAGGCTGTTGAGGCTGCCGCAGAGAACTAATTCTTACGGACAGAAAAAATTCAAGACACCGCTTGGTCGTGAGGCCAAGCGGTATTTTTTTTATAGTGGGAGAGATATATAGCAACTATAGGGGCTATAGCATCTATAGTAACTATAAAGACTATAAAGCTTTATGAGAAGAGTTGCGAGAAAGTCTTTATTCCTTTGGCATAATACTGCCATACAATGGAGAAAGGAGCGCGCAACTTTTGGCTGTCTTCGGTTTTTCTTGCGGCTTGAATACGCTCTCGGTCCTCTTGGAAAAGAGGTTTCCATTTTTTGAAAGCCCTCCTGGCCTTGAAAATGGCTTTGCAGTCCCCCCAATGTCCGTTAAGGAGAAGCGTTTGGAATGCAGCAAGATAGTCGAGCCACCATCTCCACCTCATCACCTTTTGGAGTTCATCCTCCGGGAGGTTTTTATACAGCATGGTGAGGTTGTTTCTGAAATTAAGGAAAGTTTTCCTGGGATTTCCTTGGGGCAGTGTCCCTCCTCCAAGATGAAACACAAAACTTTCCGGGATACACCACACTTTTCTCCCCATGATGTTGAGCCTCCAACATAGGTCAATCTCCTCGTTGTGTGCGAAAAAGCGTGCATCGAGTCCTCCTGCCTTGAAATAATCTTCGGCTCGTATGAAGAGGCACGCACCCGTGGCCCACATCACCTCCATAGGGTAGTCGTACTGTCCGTTGTCATCCTCCACGGTATCAAACACCCTCCCCCTGCAGAAGGGGTATCCCAGATGGTCGATGAATCCCCCTGCCGCCCCGGCATATTCGAATTGGTCGTGGTTGGCGTCTGCGAGAAGTTTGGGTTGGCACGCCGCCACTTCGGGATGGTTGTCCATAAACTCTATGAGAGGTGTGAGCCAATGATGTGTCACCTCCACATCGGAGTTGAGCAAGACGAAATACCTTGCCTTCACCATCTTCAAAGCTTTGTTGTAACCCTCGGCGAATCCCCAATTTTTCTCCAATTGAATCACCTTCACTTCGGGATGGTGTTTTTGGAGAAATTCCAAAGAGTCGTCAGAAGATGCATTGTCGGCCACATATATGTCGGCCTCCTGTTTGGAGCACTCGATGACGGAGTTGAGATAAGTCTCAAGCATCCTCTTTCCATTCCAATTGAGTATGACGACGGCTACCTTTTCCATCTTTCAATAATTGATATTGGCCATGAGGGCTGTTTTGTCCATGTTGAAATCCCCCAAAGTGACATTCACAATTTTGTTGTCAAGCAGCGGGTCGGCCATTTCCGGCGGCAGCTCCACCCTGATGTAGTTGGGCGTGAAACCATGCATGGCCTTTCCGCTTTTCGTCTTCTCGAAAAGCACGTCCATACTTCTTCCGATGTTTTTGGTGTAAAACATTTGTCTTTTTCTTTCCGAGAGTTCAATGAGCCTCGCCACTCTTTCTTTCTTCTCCACTTCCTCCACCACAAGAGGTATTCGCAGGGCCGCCGTACCAGGCCTCTCGGAATAGGGAAACACATGCAATTGTGAGAAGTCGAGTTCTTCAAGAAAATGATAGGTCTGCTGGAAGAGTTGTGATGTCTCCCCCCTCATTCCCACGATGACATCTATTCCAATGAAAGCATCGGGCATGAGTCTCTTGATGTTACACACCTTTTCAGCGAAGAGCGAGATGTCGTACCTCCTGTGCATGGCTCTTAGCATCTCGTCAGCCCCGCTTTGCAGTGGAATATGGAAATGCGGCATAAAAGCCCTGCTATTTGCACACCACTCTATGAGTTCGTCGGAAATGAGGTCGGGTTCGAGGCTGCTGATGCGGTATCTTTCTATTCCCTCCACCCTGTCGAGCTCCTTCACCAAATCGACAAAACTCTCTCCTGTATTTTTTCCGAAATCCCCGATGTTGACCCCTGTGATGACAATCTCCTTTCCACCTTCGTTTGCCGCCTGTCGCGCCTGTCCTACGAGCGACTCAATGGTGTCGCTCCTACTTCTACCTCTGGCGTATGGTATGGTGCAGTATGTGCAGAAATAATCGCATCCGTCCTGTACTTTGAGGAAAAATCTTGTTCGGTTTCCCTTGGAACAGCTTTTGGCAAACTCCCTGATGTCTTTCGTTTTCTCGGTATGGCTGCGGTGCAAGGTCTGAGAGCCTTCCTTTTCGCCCCAGGCATCAAAAAGGAATTCGATGAGGCGCGCTTTCTCGTTGGACCCCAGCACGAGGTCCACGCCTTCCATATCCGCCACCCGACGGGGTGACAATTGTGCATAGCATCCGGTGACGACGACGAAGGCTCCGGGATGGTTTCTCACCAGTCTATGGATGGCCTGCCTACACTTGTGGTCTGCCACGTCAGTGACGGAGCAAGTGTTGATAAGACACAAGTCAGCCTTTTCTCCCTTCTCCACCTCTACGACCCCCATTTCTTGCAAAGCCTTAGCAAAAGTGGCGGTCTCGGAGAAATTGAGTTTGCATCCCAAGGTGAAAAATGCCGCCTTTTTTCCCTGGAACGGCAACGTGTTGATCATGGCTGTATTACAGCATTTTTTGCGGCAGGCAATCCTTGTTGTGCCGCCATATTAAACAGTTGGTTGGCCTTTTGTTTGTCCACATCCACCCCATCTCCCTCAAGATAGCAATATCCGAGTGATAGTTGCGCCTGTGGATTGCCCATTTCCGCCGCCTGTGTGAAGAGTTTGACAGCCTTGCCGGCATCCTTTTTCACGTTGTTTCCCAACTGATAGTCGAGCGCAAGGTTGACAAGAGCTTGCGAATTGCCCATTCCTGCAGCTTTTTCATATAGCTGCATACTCTTTTCGTGGTCCACCTCCACCCCGAAGCCGTAGTTGTAACACAAGGCGAGATAAAAGGGTGCCCATGGATCCTTTTCAAGTTCCTCTTGCAGCCATTTAACAGTTTTTTTGAAGAACATGTCCGCCCTTGCCTCATTTTTAGTCACACCAAATCCGTATCGGTAGCAGAAACCGAGGTAGTAAAGGGCTTCGGTATGGTCTTTTTCGGCTGCTTGACCATAGTATTCCACCGCTTTGAGTTTGTCCTTTGGCACTTCATAGCCATTGAAATAGCACCTGCCGAGGTAATACTGCGCAGTGGAGTGCCCTTGGGCAGCCATAGTCACAAGCCTCTCCACCTGACTTGCTGTGATGTTTCCCCACGTGACGGAGTCTTCGATGGTGAAACATTGTTTCACGTCTTGCTTGTCGCTGTTTTCCTGCGCCAAGGAAGTTGTGGCGACGGCCACCATCATAAGAACCAGGAATGTTTTTGCCATGTGTAGAAGGTTATGATTTGAAAAGAAAATGCCTTTTCACTGCCGCATCCTCATAACGAGGAGAACAGGCATTGAAAAGGCATCCGCTCAGTGTTTGCAAAGAAGAGGAATCTCTTGTGATTACTCGCTTGTCAGACTTTTAGTCTCTGAGGATGTTGACGAGCAGTGATGCCACGGATGTGGCGATGCTGATAAATGAGAACCAGATGGTGACGGATTGACCGAGAGCAGAGTTCTTGGCCTTCGTGGCATTGGGTTCCACATAAATCACATCGTTCTGTTGCACATAGTAGTATGGCGAATTGATGAAGTTGGCATCGGTGAGGTCAATGCGGTGCACCGACTTCTTTCCTGTTGCATCTTCCCTGATGAGCATCACGTTCTGTCGCTTACCGTACAGGGTGAGATCGCCACCAGATGCCAAAGCCTCGAGAAGGCTCATCTTCTCTGTGCCAACAGCCACCACCTTTGGTGAGTTAAAGTCGCCAATCAGAGTGATTCTGAAGCTGGACATATTGACGGTGACAACCGGTTTCTCTGTCTTGGCCAGATAGGGTGCCAGTTTCTCCTCAATCAAGGTTTCACACTCCTGTTTGGTGAGTCCCATGACATGAATTCGCCCAACAACAGGGAAATTGATAGTTCCGTCGTTCTCAACGAGGTATCCCTGCAATGAGCCACCGCCACTGGAAAGTTCTCCCGAATTACCGAGTCTCCTGGATACGGTGAGGTTGAATGGAGCCGAGACTGTGGGGTCGGTGGTATGAACTGTGATGTGCAGCACATCCTTGGGTTTAATTCTGGCGTCGAAGAGGAATTGTGACGCTGCAAGGCTGATGCTGTCAATGTTTTGCATATACGGCACCTGCTTGCTGGTCTGGCAACTATTCATAAACATAAGTGCCAGCATGGCTACCAATGGTAGTAAAATTTTCTTCATCTTGTCGATACTGTATTTTAAAATTTCTGCAAAATTAATGCTTTTTTTGGAACTGACAAATTATTTTGCTGAAAGATTACAAAAAGTGTATGGAATAGTCGAAAGGATGAGGGTTTAAGGAATTTGCATGCGGGTATAAAAGCAGGAAAAAGGGAGTGCCATCCTTGCACTCCCTCTGCCACTATGAAATCTACAAACGGCTTTCGCCGGATGTTCAATAGAATTTGAAATAGTTTTTGGCGTTGTTGTAGCTGATGTCTTCCACCATCCTTGCCAGGGCCTCCATATCGTCGGGAAGCAACCCCTTCTCCACGTCGTTTCCAAGAAGGTTGCACAACAAGCGGCGGAAATACTCGTGTCTGGGATAAGAGAGGAACGAGCGTGAGTCGGTGAGCATACCAACAAATCTACTGAGCAGTCCAAGCACGGAAAGTGCGTTCATTTGTCGTGTCATACCATCAAGTTGGTCGTTGAACCACCATCCGGATCCAAACTGTATCTTTCCCGGGCAGGAACCATCTTGGAAGTTGCCGAGCATGGTGGCAATGACCTCGTTGGCGCATGGGTTAAGCGTGTAAAGAATAGTCCTTGTGAGGTGTCCCTTCTCGTTCAGTTCGTTAAGAAAGGTGCTCATGGCTCTTGCCGTGTTGAACTCACCGATGGAGTCAAAGCCGGTGTCAGGTCCGAGCTGTTTGTACATCAAACTATTGTTGTCACGAATGGCACCATAATGGAACTGCTGTGTCCAATTGCTGGCATGGTCCATTTCCGCCATGACATATAGGAAGCAGTGCTTATATTGTCTCACCTCCTGTGCCGAGAGTCCCTGTCCTTTGAGAGCCTTGCTGAAGATGATTTCAATCTGGCTGTCGGTGTAAGGCTCGTCATAGAATTCCTCTATGCCATGGTCACTGAGGCGGCAACCGTTTTCTTGGAAGAAATCGTGTCTCTTCTGCAGTGCGTCCACCATGTCCTTGAAAGACTTGATGTCCATCCCTGACACTTCAGCGAGTTGCTTGACGTATGCGGCAAATTCCAGCTTCTCGATGTTCATGGCTTTGTCAGGTCTCCATGCAGGTATCATCTTAACCTCAAAGCCACTCTCCCTTGTTTGCTTGTGGAAACGGAGGTCGTCCACGGGGTCGTCGGTGGTGCATACGCACTCCACATTATATCTGCGCATGAAGCCTCTTGCGGTATATTCGGGCTGTTGGAGCTTTTCGTTGCATTCGTCAAAGATTTCGCGTGCGGTTTTCGGACTGAGCAATTTCTCTATTCCGAAAGCAGTCTTCAACTCCAAATGTGTCCAATGGTAAAGTGGGTTTCTGAAGGTGTACGGAACAGTCTCCGCCCATTTCTCAAATTTCTCCCAGTCTGTGGTGTCTTTTCCCGTGCAGAAGCGCTCGTCAACGCCATTGGTACGCATGGCGCGCCATTTATAGTGGTCACCTCCCAGCCACAACTCGGTAATGGAGTTGAACTTGTGGTCAGTGGCCACCATTTCGGGTATGAGGTGGCAATGATAGTCGATGATGGGCATTTTTGCCGCATGTTTGTGGAAAAGTTCCTGCGCAGTAGCTGTTTCGAGCAGGAAATTGTCGTCCATGAACTTTTTCATAAAAATGTTGTTGGTAGATTGATGAATGATTTGTGTTTGTCTTTTGTTGTGCAAATATACGATAAAAATTTGTTCGTCCGTCATTTTTTCATTATATTTGCACTAAAAATTACGCAAACGATGTCGTACCCCGCCTTCTCTCCCTCTTCACCGCCCTCTTTCAGTCGCACTAACAAGGTGCTTCTCATCTACACGGGCGGCACCATCGGCATGGGCAGCAACCCTGTCACCCATGCCCTGGAGCCTTTGGATTTCAGCCATTTGGTGGAAAATCTTCCAGAGTTTCGCTACATCAGCACCGACATCGACACCTACCATTTCAACCCACCCGTGGACTCAAGCGACATGGCTCCTCCCTTGTGGGCGCAGTTGGTGCGCATCATATCTGAGAATTACGACAATTACGATGGTTTCGTCATCCTCCACGGAACGGACACGATGGCCTATACCGCCTCGGCTCTCTCCTTTATGCTGGAGAACCTCACCAAGCCCGTCATCCTCACCGGCAGCCAGCTTCCCATCGGGCAGTTGCGCACAGACGGAAAGGAAAACCTCTTGACAGCCATTGAGTTGGCCTCCGACCAACACGACGACGGTCGCCCACGTGTTCCTGAGGTTTGCATCTATTTCGGTGGCCGCCTTCTTCGCGGCAACCGCTCCACGAAGCAGTCGTCCGACGGCTTTGACGCCTTTAACAGCTTCAACCATCCTGTGCTTTGTCACGCTGGTGTGAATTTCACCTATCACGAACACCACATCCTCACTCCCGATTACTCCCACCCCATGATCCCCCACACTTCGATGGATTCCAACGTGATTGTGTTGTCGCTCTTCCCTGGCATACAGGAGTGCTTCCTACGGCATGTGTTCCATGCCCCAGAGCTTCGCTCCGTGGTGATGCGTACCTTTGGCAGCGGCAACGCCCCTCGTCAGCCATGGTTGCTTCGCCTCCTGTTCGAGGCGAGCCAGCGCGGCGTCACCATTGTCAACATCAGCCAATGCATGTCGGGATGCGTGGAGATGGATCGCTACGACACAGGCTTGCAATTGAAGGAGGCTGGTGTAGTGAGCGGCCACGACAGCACGGTGGAGGGTGCCGTGACCAAGCTGATGTATCTTCAAGCCCTTCACCATGAAGCCTCGCTTGTTCGCCGCGACATGAACCGCTCCCTTGCCGGGGAGATCACGCTATAGCATTTACACATTATCATCCACACATTAAAAAATTACACAAACATGAAAGAACTAAAAGGAACAAAGACCGAGCGCAACCTACAGGAGGCATTCGCCGGTGAGAGCCAAGCTCGCAACAAGTACAGCTATTGGGCGTCGAAAGCCAAGAAGGACGGCTACCAGCAGATAGCCGCCATCTTCGAGGAGACTGCCAACAACGAGAAGGAGCATGCCAAAATGTGGTTCAAGTTGTTGGAAGGCGGCAGTATCCGCAGTACAGTGGAGAACCTTGAAGCCGCCGCCGCTGGTGAGCATTTCGAGTGGACAGACATGTATGAGCGTATGGCACGCGAGGCGGAGGAGGAAGGTTTCACCGACATCGCCGCCAAATTCCGCGGCGTGGCAGCAATAGAGAAGCACCACGAGGAGCGCTACCGCAAATTGCTGTCCAACATTGAGGAAAAGGTGGTGTTCTCCCGCGATGGCGACAGCATCTGGCAGTGCCGCAACTGCGGACACATCGTCATCGGCAAATGTGCGCCCGAAGTATGCCCGGTATGCGACCATCCCCAAAGCTTTTTCGAATTGGCAGCTCAAAACTATTGAGCCTTTGCGAAACTGCTTGCCTACGGATGGCAAGTGGCTTCATACCCAACGACAGGGGACGGCAAATGCCGCCCCCTGTTTTTTACACACATTTATGTATAGTTTGTGCCAAGACTGAAGGCATTAGTTCTAAACGATGATTCGTGTCTTGCGGTAGTTTTCCCGGAATTCCGTGGGGCTGCAGTTCTTCTTTTTCTTGAATATTCGGTTGAAGTTGCTAAGGTTGTTGAAGCCGCATTGGTAACTAATTTCAGATACGCTCCTGCTGGTGTCCACCAACATTCTGGAGGCAGCCCCCAACCTGATGTCGATGATATAGTCGGTGAGGTTTCTTCCCGTGTGCAGTTTGAAGAATCTGCTGAAAGCACTGGGGCTCATGCCAGCGATGTCGGCAAGTTGTGCGAGTCTGACCTCTTCCATATAATTGTTAGAGATGAAGTTTTTCACCTTGAGGATTCTCCTGCTGTCATCCTCCACGGCAATTTTGGCGAAACTTGACGATGCGAGTGGTTTAGCCCCCTCACATTTGGAGAGTTCGTAGAGAATGGTTAGGAATTGCACAACGGCATAGAATCCCTCTTTGATTCCGCTAAGGGAGTCGAGCATACCATAAACTTTCATGATGGCACTGACGGGGAAACTAAGACCTTTTCTTGCCTCGTTCATCATTTTCATAATAGGAAGAAAAGGTGTACTGCTGAAGAGCGTGTTCTCGCCCGTGTGGAAATTGAATTGCACGGTGATTTCCCTGATGTTGTCACTGTTGCAGTGGTATTGCTCCCATACATGCTCCAGGTCGGGGCTGGTGATGAGTACGAGGTCGTACTCTCCAATTACCTCGCTGCTGTCACCCACAATCCTCCTAACGCCCGAAGCATGCTCCACATAGTTGAGTTCAAACACCTCATGGTTGTGTATGGGGTACGTGAATTCCTTTTTTCTCCTGTCGGCGATATATAACACATCCCTCCCCATGAGAGGGGTGATCTCATGTATGATTCTCCTTTCGTCCATATTTCAAGGGTTCTATAATTGCAATCCCTTAAGTATCTCGCTCATTTTCTGCAAAGTAGTGACCCTTGTTGGCACGAGTGGCAGTCTGAGAACGTTCTCGATGAAGCCCATTTCGTGCAACAAGGCCTTCACTCCAGCCGGGTTTCCATCCACGAAGAGCAAGCTGTACAAGTCGGTGAACTTGTGGTGAATTTTCCTTGCCGCGGCGTACTCGTTGTTAAACTCCAAGCGTATCATCCTTGAGAATTCCTTGGGTAGTGCGTTTCCAATGACGGAAATGACTCCCACTGCCCCGCTCGCCACCATGGGGTATGTCAGTGCATCGTCACCGCTGATGATGTCGAAGTCTGTGGGTTTGTGCTTGATGATTTCATCCACGAGTTCGAGGCTTCCGCTTGCCTCCTTGATGGCCACGATGTTGGAGCAATCGTGTGCGAGGCGGCAAGTCGTCTCGGCTTTCATAAGGATGCCGGTCCTCCCTGGCACGTTGTAAAGCACCACGGGCAACTTTGTAGCCTCCGCGATGGCCTTGAAATGGCGGTAAAGCCCCTCCTGCGAAGGTTTGTTGTAGTAAGGGCATACGCTCAACACGCCATCCACGCCACTGAAATCACCCTCTTTGAGTTCCTCAATGACGGCTGCAGTGTTGTTTCCTCCACATCCCATAAGAATGGGCACCCTTCCCTTCACCTGTCTCACAATTTGTTGCTTGATGCGTTTTTTCTCCTCTGCTGTGAGGCATGGCGTCTCTCCTGTGGTGGCGAGGATGCATAGGAAGTCAGCACCGTTGTCGAGTTGGTAATCCACGAGCCTTTCCAAGGCGTCATAGTCCACGCTGCCGTCGGTCTTGAACGGTGTCACCAAGGCGATGCCCAATCCTTTGAAAATATTCTGCGACATGAGGTCTTATAGCTGTTGTAATGTGATATATGCTGTTCCGTAGTGATTAGAATCCGAACCAGCGTTTTTTCTTTTTTGGCTGTTCCTCCAACTGTTGTTGGAGCTGCTGCGCCTTCCGCTTCTCCTCCCTGATGACTTGGTAGAAGGAGAGGTGGTCGTGTATGATGTGATAAACAATTTCCCAGTCCAGTCGGCCACCAATGTTGCAGTCGTCCACATAGATGTCGGCATCGATTTTCCTGGTGTTGTTGGAGTGCTCGTTGGTGTCGGCTCGGAGTGTTTCGTTGATGGCAGCAAATTCCACTCCCCTGTCCTTGCACCACTCCACGGCCTCGTCGAGGAGTTTTCCCTCCCTCACCGTCCACAACACGAGTTTGTGCCCATCGGCGATGAGTTTCTTGAGAGTTTCAGTGGCGTGGGGTATTTCCTCACCTATTTGCGGGTACCTGTGTTCCACCACGGTCCCGTCGAAATCAATAGATATGACCATAAAACATACTTGGATGAAATTCGGCTGCAAAGTTACGAATAAAGGAGTGAAAAGCCAAAAACTTTTTAGATTTTCAGCATCACTTGCTGACGAGTTCTTGCAGTGACTTCTGCGCATTCTCTGGCAAAGGAGGTATTCCGTGGTTCTTCTCGAACTCCATAAGATTTTGGTAATCCATTTTCACTTTGTTTTCCCGTATTTTCTCCTTGAGTTCTTTTTTGTCCACGTATGCGCGGTCGGTGGAATAAACCTCCACCCACAATCTGTGATGCTCGTCTTTCTTGAGGACGCGACTGTACTTGTCGTAATCGAAACGTATTTGTTTCGAGACAAAGTCTTCCGGTCTGCATTTGCCGTCATCGTCTATCTGATAGACCATATAGCGGGTGGAGACTTCATTCATGTGTTGTTCATCTCGCTTTTCCCTTTTCTTTGCCTTCTTTTCCGAGTCATTGTCGGCATGGTAAAGTTTTCTGTAAGCCTTGTTATCAATAGAAAGTCTTCTCAAATGGTCAGTATTGTCGTCCACGATGAATCCAACGAGTGTGTCGTTGTAAAGAACACGCTGCCTATTGGCCCCCTCTTTTTCCAAAGTCAATTTGCCATCATTGTTGCCAAGGCAGAGGTTTTTCGTGCTCAAATTGGAATAATCGTCGAGAACACCTCCCACCAGTCCGCCAAGGACAACCTTTAATACAGCGTACTTGGCTTTGGAGAAATGTTCATGCTGTGTAGAAATGGTTTTCTTTCTAATATTATATGTATTGTCGGTGATGCCGGCTCGATAGTACATCAGCGTGTCGTCAAACATCTGAAAGACACGGTAATAAGTCTGCACATAAACAAACTCCTTCTTTTTGACGGTAACCTCAGGCAGTTCAAATTTGGCATCCTGCAAGACGATTCTTCCATCAGAGGGTAGAGAACCCATATTGACAACCATTGGTGAGAAAGCCACATGAGTGATGGAAATGCTTCTGGCCCCTCCCACATTGTCAAGGAAGCCTTCAAGGTCAGTGGTTCCAATGACCTTTCCGTTATCGGCATTAATCACGCTTGCATAACCCACCGGGTTTCCCTCAGTGTCAACAGTCTGTATTTTCTGTGCCATGACCATTGACGCGAAAGCCACAAAAAGAGTGAGCATCCAAGCTCTGTAATTGAATGTTTTCATTTTCCTTTGTTTCTTTAGCATGTGCAAAGGTAAATAAAAAAAATGAAATGCAAAAAGAAAGATGGTTTTTCTTCATCGTCTCGCCACTGGCACAAGATTTCACCCACTTTCCTGTGTCATTGGAGTTACGAAAGAAATGGGACAAGCAGTTTTGGCTGCACATGTTTAGCAAAAAAAAGTACGCATTTTTGGCAGATTCGCATAATATTCGTAAATTTGCGGCCAATTATGGACCAGGCCCCTTTTGTATTGGGGTGCCAAAAGACAAACGACACGCAATGAAAGTACTGAAATTCGGCGGAACATCCGTTGGTTCCGTAAAAAGCATTCTTAGTTTGAAACGCATCGTCGAGACCGAGGCCTCTCGCCAACCCGTCGTAGTGGTGGTGAGTGCCCTTGGCGGCATCACCGACAAATTGATAGCCACCTCCCACCTGGCCTTGAAGGGTGACGAGAACTACAAGTCGGAGTTCCAAGCGATGGTTGACCGCCATCATCGGATGATTGAAGCCATCATCACCGAGCCTCGAAAATGCGAACAACTATCGAGCACCATAGACTCCCTTTTCGAGCAGTTGAAAAGCATTTATTTCGGAGTTTACCTCATCCACGACTTGAGCGAGAAGACGCTTGATGCCATCGTTAGTTATGGCGAGCGTCTGAGCAGCACGATTGTCGCCGCTTTGGTGAAAGACGCCCGTTGGTTTGACGCCCGTGAGATGATCAAGACGTTCCGCAAGAACGGTCGCCATACACTCGACAGCGACTTGACGAACCAATTGGTTAGGGAAACGTTCTCGGAAATGCCGAAGGTGTCCTTGGTGCCCGGCTTCATCAGCCGTGACCGCGACACGGGCGAGGTGACCAACCTTGGTCGTGGTGGTAGCGACTACACGGCCGCCATCATCGCCGCCGCCTTGAATGCTGAGATATTGGAGATTTGGACGGACGTTGACGGTTTCATGACAGCCGACCCGAAGGTGATCAAGACTGCCTACACCATCAACGAATTGAGCTACATCGAGGCGATGGAGCTGTGCAATTTCGGTGCGAAGGTGATTTACCCCCCCACCATTTACCCTGTATGCGTGAAAAACATCCCCATCCTTGTGAAGAACACGTTCAATCCCTCCAATCCAGGGACAATCATCAAGGAAAAGGTGGAGAACGACCGCAAGCTCATCAAGGGTATTTCGAGCATCAGCGGCACGACGCTCATCACGGTCACCGGTTTGTCCATGGTGGGTGTGATAGGTGTCAACCAACGCATTTTCACCGCGCTCGCCGCCAACGGGATTTCTGTATTCATGGTGTCCCAAGCCTCCTCTGAGAACTCTACGTCCATCGGCGTTCGTGATGCCGACGAGCAGAAGGCCGTCAATGTGCTCAACAACGAGTTCGCCAAGGAGATAGAGACTGGTGCCATGTTCCCCATGCACGCCGAGAGCGGTCTTGCCACCATCGCCATCGTTGGCGAGAACATGAAGCACACCCCCGGCATCGCCGGCAAGCTCTTTGGCACACTGGGCCGTAGCGGCATCAGTGTCATCGCCTGTGCCCAGGGAGCCTCCGAAACCAACATCTCCTTCGTTGTCGATGGTCGGTTCCTCCGCAAGTCACTCAACGTGCTCCACGACTCGTTCTTCCTCTCCGAATACAAGGTGCTCAACCTCTTCATCTGCGGTATCGGCACCGTGGGCAGCAAACTCATCGAGCAGATACGCTCGCAATATGAATTGTTAAAAGAGCGCAACCGTCTGAAACTCAATGTTGTGGGTATTGCCACTTCCAAGCGTGCCATTTTCACCCGCGACGGCATCAACCTCGACACCTACAAAGAGCAATTGGAAGCATCGGCTCCAAGCAACACCCAGCATCTTTTGGATGAGGTGACGGGGATGAACATCTTCAACAGCGTCTTCGTGGACTGCACGGCGAGTCGCGAGGTGGCCGCCCTTTACCAGTCTCTGCTGGAGCACAACATCAGCGTGATAGCCGCCAACAAGATTGCCGCCTCTTCCGACTACGAAGGTTACAGCCGCTTGAAGCAGACGGCCTTGCAACGTGGTGTGAAATTCCGCTATGAGACCAATGTCGGCGCCGGCCTTCCCATTATCGGCACTATCAACGACCTTGTGAACTCCGGGGACAAGATTTTGCGCATCGAGGCAGTACTAAGCGGCACGCTCAACTTCATCTTCAACGAGTTGTCATCGGAAGTGCCTTTCTCCGAGACTGTTCGCCGCGCCAAGGAGCAGGGGTATAGCGAACCCGACCCCCGTGTGGACCTCAGCGGCACCGACGTGGTGCGCAAGTTGGTGATTCTCACCCGTGAGGCCGGTTATCGTGTGGAGCAGGGCGACGTGGAAAAACACCTCTTCGTTCCCGATGAATTCTTCACGGGGAGCGTGGAAGCCTTCTGGCAGCGACTACCAGAGTTGGACGCCGACTTCGAAACCCGCCGCCGTCGTTTGGAAGCAGAGGGCAAACGGTGGCGCTTTGTCGCCGTGATGGACCACGGCCGCACCAGCGTGTCCTTGCAGGAGGTGCCTCAAGACCACCCCTTCTACAATCTCCAAGGTTCCAACAACATTGTGATGCTCACCACGGAGCGCTACCATGAGTTCCCCATGCTCATCCAGGGCTATGGCGCCGGTGCCAGCGTGACAGCTGCCGGTGTCTTCGCCAACATCATGAGCATCGCCAACATCTGACCATTATGAAACATATCATCATCTTGGGCGACGGTATGGCCGACCGTTCCATTGAGCGTCTTGGCGGTCGCACCCCTCTCCAAGCAGCCGACACCCCCTATATGGACATGCTCGCCCGCAAGGGACGCGTGGGACGCTTGGTGACGGTACCCGAAGGGTTTCCTCCCGGCTCCGAAGTGGCCAACACCGCCATCATGGGCTACGACTTGAACAAGGTTTACGAAGGTCGCGGCCCATTGGAGGCCGCCTCCATCGGCTACGAAATGCGTCCTGACGACATGGCCATCCGCTGCAACATCATCAGCCTTACCGATGGGAAAATCAAGAACCACCACGGCGGACACCTCACCACCTCCGACGGCGACATCCTCATCCGTCATCTCGACCAACACCTTGGCAGCGAGCGCGTACGTTTCATCACTGGCATCCAGTACCGCCACCTTTTGGTGGTGAGAGGCGGCAACAAACACATCACTTGCTCTCCGCCTCACGACCACCCCGACGAGCCTTGGCACCCCCTCTTGGTGAAGGGTGACGCCGAAGCCCCTTGCGAGGCCGGTCGTCTGACCTCTTTGGAGACCGCTTCATTGCTTAACGACCTCATCCTCCGTTCCCAAGAACTGCTGTCAGCCCATCCTCTCAACCAAGCGCGTCGAGCCTCCGGTCATGATGAGGCCAACTCCATCTGGCCATGGAGTCCCGGCTACCGCCCGTCGATGGACCCCATCAGCACCATTTACCCAGAGGTGAAAAGCGGCAGTGTCATCTCCGCCGTTGACCTCATCAAGGGCATCGGCCACTACGCCGGACTAAAGATTGTGGAAGTGGAAGGTGCGACCGGTCTTTACGACACGAACTACGAGGGCAAGGCTTCTGCAGCCATAGAGGCCCTCCGTCACGACGATTTCGTCTTTCTCCACTTGGAGGCGAGTGACGAGGCGGGCCACGATGGCAATCTGGAGTTGAAGATGCGCACGATAGAATACTTAGACCACCGCATTGTAGAACCCATCTACAACGAGGTAAAGACATGGGAAGATCCAGTGTGCATCGCCATCCTCCCCGACCATCTCACCCCCGTGGAGACACGCACCCACGTAAAAGGCCCCGTGCCATTTGTCATCTGGCACCGCGACATCACCCCTGACAGCGTGACGCTTTACGACGAGGTGAGTGCCGTGAGCGGTTCCTACGGTCTGCTCCGCCCGGAGCAGTTCATGCAAGTACTAATGAGGGGCTGAGCATCCGCCCAACCCCTCATCATCTTTTCTCATCCTATCTTGTGGCGAGGGCCATCTTCCAAGCGCAACCGCCAAGCGGCGGTACATCAAGTGCGACGGTCTTCCCCGGAAGGAGGGATATATCGGCTTCCGCGCCTCCGAACAAGTCGGTAGCGTGGAAGTCTCCTTTTGGCATCTGCCAATAATCAAAGGCATGCTCCGGGATGCTCACCTCCACATGCGCCGGCTGCTCGTCGAAGTTGACCACGACGAGAACAAGTTGCTTTCCGCATTTTCTCATAAAAGCAAACTGTCTCTGCGCCAGTTGGGGGTTCACATACATAAGGTCGTAGAAAGCCCCGTCTCGCAACGCGTCGTCGCTGTTGGCCAGTGTAAGTATGCGCGTATAGGTGTCCATCAATTCCCTCTCCTCCTTTTTCAGTTTTCTGCGGTCTTTCCATCGCCGCAAGGTATCGGGCGACCAATAGTCGAATATGGTGGTACGTCCGTCTCTTCCGCTGAAGCCCTCTTCATCCATACCACGTTCTCCCAGTTCCTGCCCTGCATAGACCATCACCGGCGAGGTATTGAGCCAAGCGCATACCATCATGGCCGGCACCCCTTTACGGGCATCGTTTGCGAAAAACTCGCTTGCAATTCTTTGCTCGTCATGGTTTTCCATGAAATAGAGCATGTGGGTGAGGATGTCATCGCACGTCTGCCACTGCCGTGTGATGTCGGCAGCCGGTCGCCGGTGACAAACGACATCGCGGAGACAGTCGTACATCCCCACTTTGTCATATAGGAAATCGAAGCCAGCAGCGAGGTAGTTACGGTATTGGGCAGGGTCGTACACCTCTCCAATGAACTGCACGGGCTGCCCCGGGAGGCATTTCACCTTGTCGGTGACCCATCTCCAGAAAGCGGCCGGCACCATCTCCGCCATGTCGCACCTGAAAGCGTCCACCTTTTTCCTTGCCCAAAAGATGAGGATGTCCGTCATCTTCGACCAAGTATTGGGTATGGGTGTGAAATGCTCCGACCGTCCTCCTGCGTCGCAGTAGTCAATGCCGTAGTTGAGTTTCACCGTCTCATACCAGTCGTTGGGACCGGGTTTGCTGTCGAATTGGTCGTTGCCAGTGGCTTTGGCGGGACGTTCCTCGTAAGGAACTCCTTTAGCCGGAAGCAAGGATGTGTCGAGCGGTCTTCCCCAACAGTAGTAGAAATTGTTTTTGTTGGAAAAGTGCAAGTTTTTGTCATCTTCCTCTCCCAGGTCTTTCACACCTTCAGGCTTGCTAATGGAGTGATACTCACGTGCCACATGGTTGGGCACGAAGTCGATGACGACTTTGAGACCAGCGTTGTGCGTACGCTCGACAAGTGCCTCGAACTCCTCCATTCGATGCTCCACATCGACGGCCAAGTCGGGATCCACGTCGTAATAGTCGGTGATGGCGTATGGCGAGCCTGCCTTCCCCTTGACCACCATGGGCGTCTGCGTTGGTATGCCAAATTTGGAATAGTCGGTAGTGGTGGCATGGCGTATGATACCGGTGTACCACACGTGGGTGACGCCCATTCTCCTTATTTTTGCCAATGTGGCGTCGTCGATGTCGTTCATCTTGGCGCACCCGTTGTCATGGATGTCGCCATCGTGTTTTGAAGGAGGTGTGTTGTTGCCGAAAAGGCGCATGAACACCTGGTAGATAATGGTCTTCATGTGCTTAGATGCCGTGAGCCGTCACCTCCTTGCTGATACGGGCAATCATCCCCTGCAGGGCCTTTCCTGGTCCGCACTCGGTGAAGTCGTCTGCACCGTCGGCAATCATATTCTGCACGCATTGCGTCCATCTGACGCTGCTGGTGAGCTGTGCGATGAGGTTGTTTTTGATTTCCGCCGGGTCGGTGTGAGGCATGCCGTCCACATTCTGATAGACGGGGCATTTGGGCTGTGCGATGTCAGTCTGCTCGATAGCCTGCTGCAGTTCGTCCTTTGCGGGTTGCATAAGCGGTGAGTGGAATGCTCCTCCCACGTTGAGCGGCAGTGCCCTCTTCGCCCCAGCAGCCTTGATACGTGCACAAGCCTCCTTGATGGCCTCCACGTTTCCGGAGATAACGAGCTGTCCTGGGCAGTTGTAATTGGCCGGCACCACGACGCCATTGCCCTCGCTGCTCACTTCCTGGCAAATCTGCTCCACCTGGTCATCAGCAATTCCAATGATGGCAGCCATGGTGGAAGGAGCCGCTTCACAAGCTTTCTGCATGGCCATAGCACGTGCATATACGAGTCTCAGTCCATCCTCGAAAGAAAGTGCGCCGGCAGCCACGAGTGCTGAGAATTCTCCAAGAGAGTGACCTGCTGTCATAGCGGGCTTGAAGTCATCGCCCATGCAAAGTGCGCTGATGACGCTGTGGAGGAATACTGCGGGCTGTGTCACCTTGGTCTGGCGCAGATCCTCGTCGGTACCTTCAAACATGATGTCTGTGATGCGATAGCCAAGGATTTCGTTGGCTTTCTCGAAAAGTTGCTTGGCCAAAGGGTTGCTCTCATAGAGGTCTTTGCCCATTCCCACAAACTGTGCTCCCTGTCCGGGAAAAACAAATGCTTTCATCTTTTTACTTTAAAAAAAATTTATGCTCCTTGCCATCACGGCCTGTCGGAGCGTATGAAGATTGTGTGAAAAGCGGCTTTCCGCTTTCGCGGTGCAAAGGTACAACATTCTATTGAAAAGCCAAAATGTTTTTGGCTTTTCCGCAAGAAGAAAGGGTTTTAGGATAATCAATAGTAGCTATAGTAGCTATAGTAGCTATAGAAGCTATAGAAACCATAGAAACCATAGAAGCTATAGGAACTATAGAAGCTATAGGAACTATATTTTGAAGGGCGGGCTTCCTACTACAAAAAATGAAGCCAAGTGAGCAAAGATTTTGCTTTTTTCGTCTGAGCGAATGCTTCTTTTTTCCTTTTTTTTCGTACATTTGCAGCCATGATTTGAGTAGCCACCCTCATCTGTCATAATACCCACCTTAAACATAGGACATAACCCCTTTGATAAACTTTAAACCATCCACCCATGATTTCGTTCACCAGCGACTACACCGAGGGTGCTCACCCGGAGATTTTGCGCCGCCTGACAGAGACAAACCTAATGCAGGTTTCTGGTTACGGAGCCGACCCGTTCACCCTCTCCGCCATTGAGAAGATACGTCGCGCCACTTCCTGCCCAGAGGCCGATGTGGTGCTGCTTGTCGGCGGCACGCAGGTCAATTCCACCATCATCGACGCCCTGCTGCCTCATTACGGTGCCGTTGTCTCCGCCTCGACAGGCCACATTGCAATCCACGAGGGCGGAGCAGTGGAGTTGTGCGGCCACAAAGTGCTGACACTCCCCTCCCACGAGGGGAAGTTGTCGCCTCAAGAGCTCTCCAACTATCTTCAAGACTTCTATGCCGACCCTACGTGGCCGCACCAAGCCATCCCCGGCATGGTGTATGTCTCCCACCCCACGGAATACGGCACGCTCTATAGCCATGCCGAACTGTCAGCCATCCACGAGACCTGCCGACGCTATCAATTAAAACTCTTTGTGGATGGCGCCCGTTTAGGTTACGCCCTTGCCAGCCCGGAGGCCGACATCACCTTGCAGGAGTTGTCACTTCTTTGCGACGTGTTCTACATCGGTGGCACGAAAGTGGGAGCATTGTGCGGCGAGGCGGTGGTCTTTCCCCTTGGCGACGCCCCCCGCCACTTGTTCACCATTGTGAAGCAACACGGAGCCTTGTTGGCGAAAGGCCGCCTGTTGGGGATTCAGTTCGACACCCTCTTCACCGACGACCTCTACCTCCGCATCAGTCGCCACGCCATCGACATCGCCATGGAGCTGCGCCATCTATTCGAGCGCAAAGGCATCCCCTTCCATATCGTCTCGCCCACCAACCAGCAGTTCCCCATCCTCACCGATGAGCATGTGCACCGCCTTGCCGGCAAGGTGCTTTACGAACAATGGGAGCGTCTTCCTGATGGCCGGTTGGTCAGCCGCTTCGCCACCAGTTGGGCCACCCCCATGGAACATGTGCGGCAGTTGGAGGCACTTCTATGAAACATTTTCCCCTCTAAGCGCAAAAAAAGAGGGGGAAAATCAACTTTTTATTAAAAAAAATATTCAATTCAAAAAAAATGTGTATATTTGCACAATAAAAACCCTATGAATTACATCCCCGCATTTCCTATGAGAAAATCTTACAAAATGCTTGCTATTTTGGCAGCAGCCCTCATTCCCCTTGCCTCCATGGCCCAGCGCGACATTCCTCTTCTTATTGACGAAAAGCCGGCTCCCGTGCCCGACACTCTCGCCAGTGCCGCCCATTTCACTGGCGGCTCCACAGACTTGGTGACTGAAGAGCGTATGAACAAAGGTCTTGTAACCACCTCCCTTAGCGCACTCAGTGGCCAGGCCGCCGGCGTTCAAGTGTCAAGTAGCGACAACCACATGGCCATGCTCACCTCTGTTCGCGTACGTGGTACCACGTCTCTCACCGGCGGCAACGACCCCTTGGTGATCATCGACGGTGTGTCATCAGACTTGGCGACGCTGTCATCCATCTACCCTGCAGACATTGAGAGCTTCAACATCCTGAAAAACGCTGCAGAGACAGCCCAGTATGGTTCCCGAGGTGCCTCCGGCGTCATTGTCGTGAAGACGAAAAAAGGTCACGAGGGTCAATTCCACATCTCCTACGACGGCAACATCGGCTTCGAGTCGGTCTATAAGCGCATCGGCATGCTCAACCGCTCCGACTATGTGAACACCGCCGCCGCCATGGGCCTCGACTACCGCGACGATGGTGAAGACGTGAACTACCAAGACGCCATCACCCGCACCGGCTTCGTGCAGAACCATCACGTGGCCTTTGGCGGTGGCACCGAGACAAGCAACTACCGCGCCTCCATCGGTCTGATGGATCACGACATGGTGGTGCGTCAAAACGAATACAACAACTTCGTGGCGAAGCTCGACATCTCTCAGAAGGCTTTCGACGACCGCCTCTCTGTGGACCTTGGTGTCTATGGCTCCTCCCAGAAGGCCTGTGACATCTTCGACCAACAAAAACTCTTCTATTCCGCCGCCACGATGAACCCCACCATCTCCAAGGAGAAGAACGGCAATAACGGATGGAACAGGAACTCCTCGGCATCACAGATCTGCAACCCCATGGCACTGTTGGAGGAAGATGACCATCTGCGCAACCTCAATTTCAACACACACATGAAAATGTCCTACCAGATCTGGCCCAACCTGTCTGTGGACATCTTCGGATCCTACTCCTACACGAGTACCGAACACGCCCAATATCTGCCGACCTGGGTGTGGGCGCAAGGTCAAGCCTTCCGTGGTGAGACGAAGACCGAAGACTGGCTTGCCAACCTCACGGTGAACTACTGGTGGGATTTCAATGCAGAAAACCGCATTGAGGCCATGGGCCTGATGGAGTACCAACGCAGCACCATCACCAGTTTCAACACGACAGTCAAGGGTTTCACCTCCAACGAATTCGGCTACAACAACTTGCAAGCTGGCTCCCTCCGCCCCTACGGCGGCACAGCTTCTTCCTACGAGCGTCCAGTACTCACCTCATTCATGGGGAATTTGAAATATTTGTTCCTCCATCGCTACACCATAGGATTGACGATGCGCGCCGACGGCAGCAGCAAGGTGGGCAAGAACAACCGCTGGGGCTACTTCCCTTCCATCTCCTTTGATTGGGACGTGCTCAAGGAGCCATTCATCCACGACCTGCCCTGGGTAAGCCAGTTGAAGCTGCGCCTCGGCTCCGGTATTACCGGCAACCTCGGGGGCATCAGTTCCTACAACTCCTTGGAGATGTACCAACCCATCGCCCTCGTTCCCACCTACGGCACACCCAGCGTCACCTTGGGTCACGCCAGCAATGCCAACCCCGACCTGAAATGGGAGACCCGCGGCACGGCCAACATCGGTATCGACCTTGGCCTATGGAACAACCGCTTGGTGATGACTGCCGAATACTACTACTCCAAAACCAGCGACATGCTCTATCTCTACGACGTGAGCGTGCCACCCTTCCCTTACGACAAACTCCTTGCCAACCTTGGAAAGATGAGCAACCAGGGTTTCGAGCTGGGTCTTGGCGGCACTCCCCTTCAGACCCGCGACATGCAGTTGAACGTGAACTTGAACCTCTCGCGGCAGCAAAACAAGCTCATCTCGCTCTCCGGCAACTATAACGGCCAGTACATGGAGGCGAAGGACATCACCTCCTTCGGTGCTCTCAACGGTGCCGGTTTCCATGGTGGCAACAACGACATCATCTACCAAATAGTAGGACAACCCATCGGCGTGTTTTACCTCCCTCACTGCACCGGAGTGGAAGACAAGGGCGATGGAACCTACTACTACGAGATCGCCGACCTCAACGGAGACGGCAAAGCCGACCCCGCTGCTGACCGCTACGTCGCAGGCCAGGCCACGCCGAAATGGACCCTGGGTTCCAACATCAGCTTCCGCTACAAGGATTTCGACATCTCCCTTCAGATGAACGGAGCTTTCGGTCACAAGATTTACAACGGCACCTCGCTCACCTATATGAACATGGGCGCCTTTCCCTCCTACAACGTGATGAACGAAGCCCCCGCCCGCAACATCAACGACCAGACGGCCACCGACTACTACCTTGAGAGCGGCGACTACCTCAACTTCGACTACCTCACAGTGGGTTGGAACATCCCCATCCAACGTGTGACCAAATACATCAACAGCCTTCGCCTGTCGCTGAGCATCAACAACCTGGGCACCATCACCTCCTACAGCGGCCTCACCCCCATGATCAACAGTTATGTGGTGAGCAGTACGTTGGGTGTCGATGACAAGCGTTCTTTTCCTCCTTACCGTTCCTACTCCCTTGGAGTCAGCATCTCATTCTAATCCAACATATTATCCCACGAACATCAACACGCAACCACATTATGGCAAAATATTATTCCTACACCCCGGCATTTCTCATAGCCGTCTGCCTCAGCCTCACCCTTGGCTCCTGTTTGGATGAAGACCCACGCGACCGCGTGACCGAAGAAGAGGCCTTTGACAATACTACGCACCTCTACCTCAACACCATCGCCAACATCTACGGCTACATCGGCGGAAACTCCGATTCTCAAGGTCTTCAAGGCACCTCACGAGGCGTTTACGACCTCTGCACGTTCACCACCGATGAAGCCATCATCCCCACCCGTGGTGGCGACTGGTACGACGGCGGGTTGTGGTTGGACCTTTACACCCACAATTTCAACGTAGGGCCGGTGAACGACACATGGTATTATCTCTACAAGGTAATTGTGAAATGCAACAAAGCCATCAACCGATTGGAAGAGGCCACCAACACCATCATCACCCCCGCGCAATTAGCCACACTCGAAGCTGAGGCCCGCGCCATCCGCGCCATGTATTATTATTACCTTCTCGACCTCTACGGCAGCGTTCCTTACGTGCAAACCGCCACCACCGATTTGAACGAGGCGAAGCAAATCAGCCGTAGCACACTCTTCAAAAACATCTGGGAGGAACTTACCCAAGCACTCCCCCACCTTGCCAACGAGCGCAGCAATGTGGAAGGCGACTACTATGGTCGCGTCACCCGCCATGTGGCCTATTTCATCTTGGCGAAAATGGCTCTGAACGCCGAGATATGGACCGACGACAACTGGACCGACGACATCCACCCCGACGGGAAAGACATCACCCTCATTTGCGAAGACGAGCCACTCAACGCCTGGGAGGCTTGCATGTACTGGTGCGACAAATTGACCGACGCCGGCTACCGCTTGGAAGAGGACTACACATCCAACTTCGCTGTGAATAACGAGAATTCCAGAGAAAACATCTTCACCATCCCGATGGACAAGAATCTCTATTCCAATATTTACGTCAACCTCTTCCGCTCTCGCCACTGGAACCATGGCGATGCCTACGGAATGGCGTCGGAGAACGGTCCATCGGCCACCATCAGCGCCGTGCGCACATACGGCTATGGTACGGAACAGGTGGATCCGCGCTTCTGGTTCAACCTCTGGGCCGAGACGGTGAAGGTGGATGACCAATTGGTGATATTGTATAGCAAAGAACCTCTTTACTACCAACCTCTTGTGATGGAATTAGACCTCACAGGCCATCGTTATATGAAGACCGCCGGCGCCCGTATAAAAAAATACGAGGTGGACCGCACCGCATACTCCGACGGACTGTTACAGGACAACGACATCGTGCTCTTCCGCTATGGAGACGTGCTGCTGATGAAATCAGAGGCGAAGGTGCGCAACAACGACAACGGAGACTACGAGCTCAACGTCGTGCGTAATCGCGTGGGAGCTCCCTGGCGGAAAGCCACGCTCGAAAACCTGCTTGCCGAGCGCCTCATGGAACTCCACTGGGAGGGATGGCGTCGTCAAGACCTCATCCGCTTCGACCGCTTCCATCGTAGTTACGACCTCCGCCAACAAAATCAGGACGAGGAAGACCGTCACACCATCGTCTTCCCCATCCCACCAGGAGCCATCGCCCTCAATCCCAATTTGATGCAAAATCCTGGATATTAGCCTTTCAAGAAGGTTTTATCATCATATCCTTACGGGGTGACTTTCTTCTGAGAAAGCCACCCCGTAAAAATTTCAACAGCATGCCTCCAAACACCTCACCAGTTGGAATGATGACTCTGTAGCAATGGGTCCAACTGTTAAAAAGTCTTTATTTAGTGTTAAAAATTTGTTTTTCTAAAAATGTAAGTATATATTTGCAGCATCTTTTTAGGATTTCGATGTTTCGAAATCGCCTTCGAGGTTGGAAGCTTCCTGCGCCAACCTCTTTTTTTGTGTTCCTTGGTATCAATACGGCGAGATGTTGTTCAGTTCTTCCATCTTTACCTCACGGGGCTTCTTCTGCAACATATCGAGGAGTTTAGCGGCAGCATATCGGGTATCGGGTTGGAAAGCGTCGGACTGCATATAATGGAGCATGCTGAGATAAAACTGCCTTCCCTCGGGACGTTCCGCCGCTTTTTCCAAGTCGGCCATGCAAACGAGCAGCCTTCCTTTCCCCACGGCGAACTCGAAGACCAGCCCAAGGCGGTGGTTGCGCTCGATGTTGTCAATCACCTGCACGATGGGGCGATAATGCTCGGGCAAGTTGTCGAGTATCATGGGGCTGCTTGCCTTGATGACCGAGAACCACTGCCAATTGGTGTGCATCTCGGTGGGAAACAAAGAGAAGAGCGGATGCTCGGGTTCTGTGAGAATACCCAACGTGCCTGGCGAGACAGGTTTCTTGTTGTTTTCGCTGATGGTCTTGAACATGCGGTAGTTCCAATAGTCCGTTTGAAACAGTCCTCCCACCACGTGCCCTTTCCATTCGGCGGTGTCGGGCATCCACAACACCCTTGCACCCTCTTCCAGTTGTTGCACGACTTTGGCATTCATTTCATGCGTGATGACGATGCCCTTCTTGGCATTATCCATGTCAATCGTGGCGGGATAGACCCAAACGGGGTAAGCGTTGTCGTAACTCACAGCATTGTTGTCAGAAAACGAAGCGTTCAGATGGAGGTTGAGGCGCAAGGGCCGGTCGATGTCTTTCAGAGGGAAAGCAATGTCGCCCACATCCACCAGTCCATAGCTGTTGCTTGGAAGTGCCAGGCTCCCTTTCTGCCAAGTGCGTCCCTCGCCGTCGGTGATTTTCCATTCCACCATTCCCGGCCTCCCCTCACCGTCATGCTCAGGCGAACCGTAGTTGAACAACTTGACATGCCCATGGAAAGTCTCGTCGTTGGTATAGCAGAATTTTTCCGTTTCCAAGAGCGGTGTCACCTCGCGGCAGAAAGAGTTCCAGATGTCGTGTCCGCCCAACTCCTTCATGAACGGTTTTTCATCCATGAAAGCATCGAGCATCCCCACGTATGCACTTCCCTGCCCCGGATAATCCTGGAGGTCGAGCAGTTGGTATCCTGCCATGTTGGGTGTGCGCATGTCCATCTCCACGTCAGCCTTGTATAGCAGCAAACTCCACATCCCGGAGGCGCGGTGGAAATACTTTGCTTGGTCTTCCATCCCCGCCTGCACCAGTCGTTTGTAGAACACCTGCATGTTGTAAGGATACAGCACCCCGGTGTATTTGCGTATCTCGTCGAAGTTGGGATAAGTTTGAAACTGTGCCGTCTCATGGCTGATGACAGGTACTTGGGAGCGTTCGCAAGCCTGTTGGAAATTGACCATCGTCCCCGGCGGGCAGTGGTTGATGATGCCTCCGTCGTAGGTGTCGGCGAAGGAGAAAGAGCCCCTGGTATGCGTGTTGAACTCCCCCCACGCCTCTCCTCCCACGCGACACGTGGTGAAATAGTCCATCCCGGGTTTCACACCTTGATAGCCCAAATAGTAATTGGAGCCAAAGGTGAACAGCTTGCGTGGTGCCAAGGAACGGAAGTCATCGACAAACTCCTTCATCTTCTCCACAGAGCCCCACAACTCATTTCCCAAAGCAAACATGACAAACGAGGGATGGTGCCCATAGTCGTGCATGATGTGCTCGCCCTCCTTGTGCAGGAATGTCATCAGTCTCTCGTCGTCGGCCTTGAAGTCCCCCCAGAAAGGCAATTCCGGCTGCAGATACATGCCCAGTTCGTCGGCAGCCTCGAAGGCGGCCTCCGGCGGACACCAGGAATGGAAGCGCAGGTGATTGATGCCATACTCCTGGTTTTTCTTCAGATATTTCATCCAAGCTTCCTTGTTCATAGGCACATGCGCCGTCAGTGGGAAGACGCATGCATCGTGCTTGCCTCGGAGGAACACCTCACGCCCATTGGCCATGAAATGATGGTCGGAGACCTTGAAGTCTATCAGTCCGAAACACTTTTTCACCTCGTCATGTCCGTCCATAATGACATTCAAAACATACAAATTGGGGCGATGCTCGTCCCACGTCTGCGCCTCTTCGCCCAACGAGATGGTGACTGTATATCGGTTCACCCCCTTGGTGGTCCAAAGGTCGGTGCTTTTCACCTTGCCATGCCAGTTGTAAGGCACGGCGCTGAGCAGGATGTGTTGTCCTTTCTTGATTTTCCCGCCGAGTGTGAGCACCACCTCCACCGTCTTTGCCAAGGGGTTGGGGTTCAATTGCATATCGGCGACATAACTACAGTCCGTGGCCTCCAAGAAGAGTTCACCGATGATGCCGTTCCAGTTGGTCTGCGTGTCCTCGGTGTAGGCATGCGAGTTGCTGATGATTTGCGGAGGCACGGTTTTGTCGCTGTTGTCCACGACGATGGCGATGCGATGTCGCCCGGGGGGCAAAACTTCGGTGAGGTCGTAGTGCTGCGAAGTGGAAATGTCGTCGCACTCCCCCACCCTGTTGCCATCTACATAGACCACAGTGGGTTTGGTGCGACCCAATGTCAGTTTGATGGCCTTTCGTTTCCAACCCTTGGGTATATCCACATCGCGGATATATGCTGCTTCGCCCGTGAAGGTGTGCAGCCTCGTGAGGTGCGTGGTCTCCGTCGTGGTCTGCGGTGGCAGCCCCTTGCCGTTGGTGTCGGTGGTTCCTGGTAGCATGACGCTGTCCCCGGGCACTTCTCCTGCAAGCATGGTGGCGGTGGGATGAAATGCAAATGCCCATTTTCCAGACAAGTCGATACGCTGCCGCTGAGGGATTTTCTGGGCAGAGGCTGTCAGTACTATCGCAGCCAGCAAGGCGGTGGTGAGGATTTTCCTAATCATCATGGTTCGCTCTTTTATCAGATATTTTGTCAACTTACGTTTCTCCCCGGAGAAAGAATTTCGCCGCTAAGATAATTGTTTTTCTCCACTTTTCAAAGCGAGCAGCAAGTTTTTTTCTGAGCCATCACCAATCCCCAACAAATCTTGTCATTCAACGCTTGTCAAACTGCACATATTTCTTCCCGTCACGGATGTAGATGCCTCCTTGAAGTGTACTGGTGACCCGACGTCCTTGCAGGTCGTAAGTGCCAACTTTTGCATTTGGCTCTTTTTCACAAAAGGCGATGCCGAGCATGTCAGACAGTTCTAGTTCGAACAGGTCGTCAGAGGTCAGTACATATAAACTCTCGCGATATGAAAGGATGTCCCAGATGTGCATCGACATGGAGGATGAAGCCTGGTAACTGACAATGGGCGTCCATGTCTCTCCCGCATCCTCTGATGCGTAAATATACCACCATGGATGTTCGTGTCCCTCCAAAAAAGAGGTGTCTTGCTTCACCAAGAAAATGATGTCGGAGTTGCTCTGACAAAATTCAAGATGGGGAAAGGAACATGTGTCTTCGAAGACGAGATACCACGATTTGCCGCCATCGATGGATTTATATACATATCCCATACAGGACAAATAGCGCAAATTTGGATGGTAAGGATTGATAATCACACTGAGGATGAAATTGTCGCCGTGGGGAACCACCCATCTGTTGCTTAATGACGTTGCCACTACGCCTTCTTGTGAGGTATTACGGCCATAATATAGCAATTCTGTGGTGTCTTGTGGATTATAGACATATTTCTTCTGATATAACCATTCAGTGTTGATTTTTTTCCAAGTCCCGCCTGTATTTGCAGACCTATAGACATCGTATGTGGTTGTAAGATGCAAAGAGGAAGGATTTGCGGGATTTTGCACCAATGAGTAAGGACAGTTGGGATAGGTGGGTTCCACATGCATTTCCTCGGTGGTGACATTTTTGCATGTTTTCCCATTGTCTTCAGAGCGGAGAACCAAACAAGCGTCGCCCACTGTATTGTTGTAAAGAGCAGCCAAAATAATGTTGTTGTTTTTCACAAAATCCAACACGGGATAGCCTTTAAAGCCCATCAATTCCCAATTACCATTATTCATCATATCCTTACAATACAATCCATTGCTGCCGCAAACATAAAGAGTGTCATTGATCACTTTCAAATTTGGCGATGCTTTTATCTGCTCTTTAAACAAAGCATCTTCAGGCAATGACATGGGTTTTAAAACCTGGGCTGTCGTAGGGGTGGCGAAGCATATAGATAAAAGAAAAAGTATGTATTTCATATTTATAGTTTGTTTGATAAAACTTAATAACATAATTTTGCTAACAAAGCTAACTCCCAAATAGCATATTTCCAAAGAATTGCACGTGATTTTAAAAAAAATTAACAGACGTTAACAGACGTCCACAACACAGTGACATTATTCAGCGAATATGTTTTGGAGTACCCTAAAGGGCAGACATCTCACAAATCGGTACAAATCAAACAAATCTTATAGAAATACCAAGCGCCCCCAATATTAATAAAAAAACATAAAACTTCAAGGAGTTATGCTTATATATGTGAAATAATGCCTACCTTTGCCAAAATTGGGGTGTGGAATGGATTTCCATTGTATCCCGAAGAACAAACTACCCTTAGAAAATATCAACCAACTACTACAAATAATTATGAGACATCTAACATCCATCCTGCTGGGATTGCTCCTCCCCTTGTCGCTATTCGCGCAAGGTTGGGAAAGCGAGTATGCCAAAATCGAGAGCAGCATTCGCAAAGTGCAGTTTCCCGACAAAAGTTTTGTCATCACCAAGTATGGCGCGTCGCCCGACGCCACAGCCGCCAAGAACCAAGCCGCCATCAACAAGGCCATCGACGCCTGCTCCAAGGCTGGCGGAGGAAAGGTGGTAGTTCCTGCTGGCACTTGGAACACCGGCGCCCTTCGTTTGAAGAGCCATGTCAACCTCGTTGTTGAAAAGGAAGCCCGCCTGCTCTTCGCCTTCGACCCCTCACTCTACCCCACCGTACTCACCCGCTGGGAGGGCATCGACGTTTACAATTACTCCCCCTGCATCTACGCCTACGGCGAGACCGACGTAGCCATCACCGGCCAGGGCACCATCGACGGCAACGGCAGCCGCGAGACATGGTGGCCATGGTGCGGCGCCCCCCGCTACGGATGGACGGAAGCCACCCCCGAGCACCAGCGGGAGACGCGCCCCCAACTGCTGCGCATGGCCGAGGACGGCAAGGATGTTGAAGAGAGGCAGTTCGGCCCCGGCAAGGGCCTTCGCCCCCAACTCATCAACCTCTACAAGTGCGACGGCATCCTTTTGGAAGATGTGACCTTGGTGAACTCCCCCTTCTGGGTAGTCCATCCCCTCATGAGCACCGACATCACCGTCCGCGGCTTGAAGATATGGAACGAAGGCCCCAACGGCGACGGTTGCGACCCCGAGTCATGCGACCGCGTGCTGATAGAGAACTGCCTCTTCCACACCGGCGACGACTGCATCGCCATCAAGAGCGGGCGCAATGTCGATGGCCGCAAGTGGAACATCCCGAGCCAAAACATCATCGTGCGCAACTGCGAGATGCAGGACGGGCATGGCGGTGTGGTCATTGGTTCCGAAATCTCCGGCGGCTGCCGCAACGTGTATGTGGAGAACTGCAAGATGGACTCCCCCAACCTTGACCGCGTGCTTCGCATCAAGACCAACTCCTGCCGTGGCGGCGTGATAGAGAACATCTTCATGCGCAAGGTGGAGGTGGGCGAATGTCGCGAGGCCGTCATGCGCATCAACCTCAACTACGAGCCCAAGGAAAACTGCTGCCGTGGGTTCAACCCCACCGTCCGCAACGTCTATATGGAGGACGTCACGTGCAACAAGAGCAAGTACGGCCTGTTGCTCAACGGCCTTGACGACGCCGACAACATCTACAACATCAACGTGAAGAACTGCCGTTTCAACGGCGTGGGCGAGAGTGGTCTGCACCGCACGGGCCTGAGCCACGACCTGCACCTTGACAACGTCTTCGCCAACGGCTCCCTGCTGCTCACCGAGAACCCCTACAAGCACTACAGCGAGTGGCTCACCTACTCCGAGATGCAGCGCGTGCCGAAATCCTACCTCCTCGACTTCTCCACGAAACCCAAGTGGAGCTACGTGATGGGCATCGAGTTGGAGAGCATGCTCGACACCTACCTTGCCTACGGCGGCGACAAAATTATGGACTACTGCAAGGAATACACCGACACGATGATTGACGCGAAGGGCGTCATCCGCGGCTACGACATCTTGGACTACAACCTCGACAACATCCGTACCGGGCATTTCGTCACCCGCTTGTACCAACTCACCCCCGAGAAGAAAAACCTCGTGGCGATGCAGACGATGATGAAGCAGCTCGACAAACAGCCCCGGACGGTGGTTGACAAAGTATATTGGCACAAGGCCATCTACGCCTACCAGGTGTGGCTCGACGGCATCTTCATGGGCCTTCCCTATCGCGCCCTCACCGCCTCGAAATTGCTGAAACCCTCAAAGGCGAAGAAGATTTATGACGATGCGGTGAACCAGGTGAGCATCACCTACGACCGCACCCTGGACCCCAAGACGGGCCTCAACCGCCACGCCTACGACGAGAACCGCAACATGTTCTGGGCCGACAAGACCACAGGTCTGAGCCAGCACTGCTGGGGTCGCGCACAAGGTTGGTACACGATGGCTTTGGTGGAGTTGCTCGACGCCGTGCCAGAGGATTATGCCCGTCGTGGAGAATTGATTGAACTGCTTCGCAAGGACCTCGACGCCGTCATCAAGTGGCAGGACAAGAACAGCGGCGTGTGGTACCAGGTGATGGACGCCCCCGGCCGCGAGGGCAACTACTTGGAAAGCACCTGCTCCAGCATGTTCGCCTACGCCCTGCTCAAGGCCTACCGCAAGGGCTACCTTGGCGAGAAATACCGCGACGCCGGTGTGAAGGCCTACAACGGCATCCTCAAGCACTTCATCCGCGTGAACGCCGACAAGACCATCTCGCTCACCTCCTGCTGCTCCGTCGCCGGATTAGGGCCGGGCATCAGTCCCGAGGTGGAAGCCGCCCTGAAGCGCATCAATCCCAAGGCGAAGGCCAAGGAGAACAGTCGGCGCGACGGCTCCTACGAATACTACCTCAGCGAGAGCATCCGCGACAACGACGCCAAGGGTGTCGGCCCCTTCATCTGGGCCTCCCTCGAAATGGAGCGCATGGGGTTGAAATAAAAATTCACGAAAACAAACATAACCATTCAATGATTATTTATTTCAACACGAATTTCCACGAATTAATCAATAATTATTATAAAATGGACGTAAATCACAAATTATCACATTTTTATACGTCTTTGAGTAACAATTTATGAATAATTATATGGTAATTATATGTTGAAAGATATTCGCAGAATAGGTTACAAACAAACTACACATTATTAAAAACATCTATTATGAGAAAAATCATCATTGCATGCCTCGCCCTCGTGGCCGTGACGGTTGCGACAGCGCAGGTGCCAGCGTTCCCCGGTGCCGAAGGTCATGGCCGCTACGTGTCTGGCGGCCGCGGCGGAGAAGTCATCCATGTGACCAACCTCAACAACAGCGGCACCGGCTCTCTTCGTGCTGCTGTCAGCGGTAGCAACAAGAAAATCATCGTCTTCGACGTGGGCGGCGTCATCCCGTTGGAGAGCGACCTCTCCATCGGCGACAACACCACCATCGCCGGACAGACAGCCCCCTATCCGGGCATCACCCTGCGCTACTACACCGTGCGTCCCGGCAACAACAACATCATCCGCTTCATCCGCATCCGACGTGGCCAGGAGAAGGACTTGAACGACGGAGCCGACGCCATCTGGAACCGCGAAAAGAGCAAAATCATCCTCGACCACTGCTCCTTTTCCTGGAGCATCGACGAGGTGGCCTCCTTTTATGACAACAACAACTTCACCATGCAGTGGTGCACCATCGCCGAAAGCCTCGTCAACGCCGGCCATGGCAAGGGTGCCCACGGCTACGGTGGCATCTGGGGCGGCAAACTTGCCTCTTTCCATCACAACCTCATCGCCCACGTAGCCAACCGTTCGCCACGCTTCTGTGGTGCACGATACGTATCCAGCATTTACCAGTCAAACACGGAATACAGCACATACCAATGGGCGAACCCCGTGCAGGCGGAAAATGTAGATTTCCGCAACTGCGTGATTTACAACTGTGGAAACGGCTGCTACGGCGGCCCAGGCGGCGGTCAAATCAACATGGTGAACAACTACTACAAGACGGGACCGGCAGGAGCCACCAGCCGTATCACCCAAGTCTCCGTGGCCAATTCCGGCAACTCCGCCGACAAACCCGACTACTGGACGATGACGAGCCGCTACTACATCAACGGCAACCGCCTCAACAACACGTCCAATGCCGATTGGGGCTATGTCATCTACGACGACGGGGTCTATACCTACAATAACGAAAAATACTCCGCCGACCCCGGCAACTACTACGGTAGCGGCGTGGAGCACAAGACCATCAGCGGGGTGAGTTGCGTGAGAATCAAGATGGACAGTCCCGCCCCCACCGGCGAGGTCACCACACACACTGCGGTGAAAGCTTTCGACAAGGTGCTTGCCTACGCCGGAGCCTCCCTTGACCGAGACAACGTGGACACACGCTATATGACAGAAGCCCAGAATGGCACAGCCACCTATACCGGTTCAGTCACAGGCAAGCAAGGTCGCATCGACCTCGTTTCCGACGTGAACGGCTACACGGAGGCCAATTTCGGCACCGGCTCCCGCGCCTCCAACTACGACACCGACCGCGACGGCATGCCCGATGCCTGGGAGACGGCCAACGGCCTCAATCCCAACGACGCGAGCGACGGCAGGACCTACACCCTCGACCCCAAGGGCTGGTATTGCAACTTGGAGGTATTTCTCAGTTCCATTGTAGAAGACATCATGCAGGAAGAGAACGCAGATGCTACAGATGCTGTGGAAGACTACTATCCTCCTTACACCAAGGTGGTGGAGGAAGACCCGAAACCAACGGGTGAAGTGACTTACACCATCGCGCAAAGCACCTACCTGAGCAGTCCGTCGGACACGGAATGGCAGTTTGCCGAAGGCATCACGGTAACCAACAACAATGCGAAGAAATACGCCACGGGCTATGAGAACGGCATCAAATACTCCGCCGGTGTGAAACACACCATCTCACTGCCAGAGGGTTTTAACCTCACAAGCATCAACATTACTGGTTATGACAACTACGCCGAGGCCGACGCCTACCTCTCCGAACTGAACGGCACCACCTACAGTTCCACGGAGTATGTCTTCCCGAAAAAGACGACGTCCGGCACATACACCGTCAAATCCTACGACATCACCTTCCCGGAGGCCGTCACTGGTTCGTTCACCATCACGCCAGCGGGCAAGCAGGTGGTATGGGTGCTCGCCCTGACAGGTTTCTATGAGCAGGAAGAGGACACGGGCGAGCCAGCGGAGTACACCATCGCCACCACGACCCACACGAGCGACGCCACCACTACGCAGTGGGGTTTCCAGAACGACATCACCGTGACCAACAACGATGACAAAGGCTACAGCACAGGGATGGAGAACGGCATCAAGTACTCAGCCGGTGTGCAATACACCATCCAGCTTCCCGACAACTTCCACGTGGAGAAAGCCACTTTCGCAGGATATGACAACTACGATGGCACAGACTCCTACATCAAGGAGTGCAACGGCATCAACTACACCTCCACGGAGTACGTTTTTCCCAAGAAGAACAGCAGCGGCAACTACACATGGACGAGCCATGAAATCACCTTCGACACGCCGGTGGACGGCTCTCTCACCTTCACAGCCGCTGGCAAACAGGTGGTATGGGTTATCACCCTCTCCGGCACGTTGGGTGGCAGCGTCACGCCCACTCCGACGAAGTTGCTTGGCGACGCCAATGACGACGGTGTGATATCCATCACCGACGTCACCGCCGTGGTGGATTACATCTTGGGCAATTCTCCCGCTGAATTCAATATTATCAACGCCGATGCCAATGAGGATAAAGTGATTGATGTCACTGATATCACACTTATTGTTGATATAATACTTAGAAATGATTAGAGGAAGAGGAAAGAAGAGGACGAAGAGGATGAAGAGGACGAAGAGGATGAAATAGGAGGGAATGGGAAAAAGAGGAAAACTATTCACTCTTATGAGCCCTAAAAGCCACAGGGAGGCCGGTCGCTCGGCCTCCCTTTTTATTTCAAAAATCTTTTTTCACAAAAAAAGTGTGAAAAAAAGCATTGTTTGGAGAATTTTTTGTAAGTTTGCAATCAACTAACCATTATCAACCTCAAAAAAACACATTATGGCAAAACAACTACGACTATTCATGCTGACACTACTCTCCGTGGTGTTCAGCTCTGCGTGGGCTGGCAGTATCACCTTCGCAGACTTAGGCTTGGAAAATGGCGCCCAGTATCTCGACCCATTTGACGGTGGCGACTTCACTGTCACCTTCTCCGGCGGCGCCAATGACGGCAAGTACTACAACACCGGGCAGGGCATCCGCGTCTATGGCAACGGCACGATGACCGTTGCCGCGAAGAGCGGCAGTCACCTCACCAAGGTGGCCATCACTTTTGCTGGCGACACCTATCGTCCAGAGAGTGCCGACGTTGTTGACACAGGCACCTATGATCCCGAGAGCGGCGTGTGGACAGGTTCCGCCTCCTCCGTCTCCTTCACTCGTCCGACAGGCAGCGGTCACTGGCGCATCCAAGTGGTCGAGGCCACTGTAGAGGGCGGTTCCACAGTAGAGAAGACCACCCCCACCCTCTCCTTCGAACCCTCCTCGCTCACCATCACCAAGGGCGAGGCGTTCACCGAACCCGTGCTGAGCTATAACGGTGACGGTACAGTGACCTATACCATCGACAAGGAATCCGTTGCCACCATCAATGCCTCCACCGGCAAGCTCACCATCGTGGGCATCGGCACGGCAAACGTCACTGCCACGGCTGAAGAAACCGCCAACTTCAAACGCGGCACGGCAAGCTACAGTCTGAAAGTAGAAGCCGGCGAGACACCCGACGAGGGCGACGCCATCGTCTTCGCCGAATTGGGCTTGGAGAACGCCGTCCAGTACACCGACCCATTTGACGGCGGCACGTTCACCGTCACCTTCTCCGGCGGTGCCAACGACGGCAAGTACTACAACACCGGCCAGGGCATCCGCGTCTATGGCAACGGTATGATGACCGTCCAAGCCAAGAGTGGCAACCTGACAAAGGTGATTGTCACCTTCGACAGCAGCAACCGTCCTGAGAGTGCCGACGTGGTAGATACCGGCACCTTCGACACCGGCACCGGTGTGTGGACGGGTCAGTCACCCTCTGTCACTTTCACCCGTCCTGCTGGCACCGGCCACTGGCGTGTGCAGAAAGTGGCTGTCGTGATTGACGGCGAGGTTCCGGCAGCGCGCCTCACCATTAGCGGCACGACGCCATTCAAAGGTTCCACGAAGGTGACCATCACCCCCTCCAACCCCGACTACGCCGTCTATTACACCACCGACGGCTCCGACCCCACCACCAACCCCACCACCTACACAGGCCCCTTCACCATCACCGAGACAACAACGGTGAAAGCAGTAGAGGAAGACCTTGCCGGCGAGATGAGTGCCGTGGTGGAGAAGACCTTCGTCCAAGAGGAGACCCCCGATGTGAACACCGTGGCCAACATCGCAGCCTTCAAGGCCCTTGAGGACGGCACGGAGGCCGCCCTCATCCTGAGCAATGCCCAAGTGCTCTATGTCGGCACCAATGACATCTACGTGCGCGACGCCACAGGTGCCATCGACTTCTACAACACCGGTCTGAGCCTCTCCACTGGTCAGGTGCTCAATGGCCTCGTCATTGGCAAGCGCGCCACCTACAACAACATCCCCGAGTTGTCCAAGAGTGACAACACTTCCATGTCCGGCATCACCGCTACAAGTGGCACCGCCGCACCGAAGACCGTCACCGTGGCCCAGGTGAAGAACGAGGCTTATTACTGCGACCTCGTCCGCATCGAGGGAGCCAAGGTGGTAGCGAAGAAAGAAGGCAACTACACCAACTACTACGCTTATGTGGGCAATGACACCATCATGATCTACGACCGCTTCAAAGTGGGGTTGGGTGACTGGAACGAGAACGACACTTACAACGTGGAAGGCATCCTCGTACCCTACAAGGGCGCTTTTGAGATTTATCTCACACAATCCCTCGCAGGTGGCACAACGCCGCCCGACCCAGGAGTCACCGTGTGCAACAACATCGCCGCCTTCAAGGCCCTCGACAACGGTACAGAGGCAGAGTTGAAGCTTGACAACGCCAAGGTGCTCTACGCCCAAGGACGCGATGTCTATGTGCGCGACGCCTCAGGAGCCATCGAGTTCTACAACCTCGGCCTTGAGTTCACCACCAACCAGGTGCTCAACGGCAGCATCATCGGCAAGTACAGTCCCTACAACAACCTGCCTGAGATTGTCAAGACCGACAAGACCAATGCCGACAAGATCACCTTCACCACTGGTTCGGCCGCACAGCCTCTCGCACTCACCCTCGCCCAGGCACAGGATATGAAGTATGTCTGCGAACTCGTCTCCTTCGACAAGGTGAACATCGTGGAGGCTGACGGCAGCTTCTCGCTCTCCGACGGGCAGGCTACACTCGCCTTGTTCAACAAGTTCCAACTTGAACTTGCCGCCATCAACGACATCTACGTCACCGGCATCCTCGTCATCTATAAGGAGGCCTACCAACTCTATCCCATCACCATTAGTGAAGGTGAGACACCACCCCTCCCAGGATTCCCGGTATGCGACAACATCGCCGCCTTCAAGGCCCTCGACAACGGCACGGAAGCCGAATTGAAGCTTGACAACGCACAGGTGCTTTACGCCAATGGCCGCGACGTCTTCGTACGCGACGCCTCCGGTGCCATCGAGTTCTACAACCTCGGCATCGACTTTGCCACCAACCAGGTGCTCAACGGCAGCATTGTCGGCAAGTTCAGTCCCTACCAGGGTCTTCCCGAGATAGCCAAGACCGACAACACCAACGCCGAGAAGATGACCATCAGCGAGGGTTCAGCCGCCCAACCAGTGGCTTTGAACGTCACCGAGGCACAGGATGCTAAATACCTCTGCGACCTGCTGAAATTCTCCAACGTGACCATTGGCAGCGATGCCATCAGCGACGCCACCGGCTCACTTGCCATCTTCAACAAGTTCAAGATTGAAATGCCCGAAGAGAACGCCGTGGGCGACGTCATCGCCCTTCTCGTCATGTACAAGGAAGCCTACCAGCTCTACCCCATTGCCATCGACACCACCAACGGCATCAGCATGACAACCGTTGAGACCTCCACCGACGCCCCGGCCTACAACCTCGCCGGTCAGCGCGTGGATGCCACCTTCAAGGGTGTCATCATCCAGAACGGAAGGAAGATGTTGAGGAAGTAAAACATGTATTCGCCCTGACGGGCGAGCGGATGGACATAAAGTCCACCCCTACAGCAACCCCGCCCTCATGGCGTTTTTGGGGATTACACAAAACCAAGTCCGGCCACACCTCTATGGATGTGGCCGGACTTTTATGGTTGATAGAAGATGGCTTCAGATGGAAGGTTTCACCTGATGCGGTCCATGTCTCTGATAAGTTTGTCGTCGTGCTTGACGCCCCTTCTTGCCATATAATAAAGGATGATGGAGATGACGGGGAGGCAAGCAGCAAAGCGAATGGTGGAGCTTTCCGTATCTTCGTAACCCGCTCTGAGATAGAAAAGAGCGGCATAGACGACCACCCATGCCACGTTGAGCAACAAGCATAACGTACACAACGCCGCCTGGCGCTTGCGGTTCTTATATGAGCAGATGGCGAAGATGCACAACGGGCAAGAGAGGAGAAGGATGGCGAACAACGGCCATGAATCCCAGGTACGCAAGCCATCGGGATCCACCTCCCACAGGTTGAGCATCAATGTCTCGCCCCCCATTCCCACCGGTTCGAATGCCGCCACGGGCAGGCAAAGGCAAAGGACGGTGAGAAGCAATGCCACGAGCAGATAGAGGGTCTGTATGCGCTGTATCATGGCTGCGGGTCCTTGGAGGGGTCACGCCAGAATACGTTGCCCTCGATGAACTCCTGTGTGGCGAGGAGTGTCGGTTTCGGCAGTTTCTCGTAATAGCGTGAGATTTCTATTTGCTCACGGTTCTCGAACACTTCCTCGAGCGTGTCGTTGTATGAGGCGAACTCCTGCAGCTTCTTGCTGAGGTCCTGCTTGATTTCGGTAGAGATTTGGTTGGCTCTTTTCGAGATGATGGCAACGCTCTCATAGATGTTGCCGGTATCTTGGCAAAGGTCCATGATGTTGCGTGTGACGGTGTCAACCGGTGCTTTTGATTTCTTGTAGTCCATTTTCTTTGTTGTTATCGCTGTTACATTGTTGTTGTCAGTCCTCGAATCCCTTGGTGTATTTCTTGCACACCTCGATGTATTTCTCCGCCGTCTTCCGGTACTCCGAGTCGGGATATTCGTTGATGAAGCCGTAGCACTCGTCTTCCGCGTCGCGGAAACGGTCGAGTCTGCGTTCCTCCACGCTTCGCTGCGCCAGTTCATACTTGCTCTTCATCACCAGCACGGCAAACTCCTCCCTCTTTCTGCTGAAGGGGAAGTCCTTGATAGCGTTCTGTGCGGTGATGATGCACGCTTCGTAGTTGGAGCCGCCGCTGGTGCAGTTTCCGAAATAGGAACCTAAGTCGTAATACAACTTAGCAGAGTAAAGCTCCTTGTCCACCAGTTTGTCCTGCAGTTCGTAGAGCCTCTCATGCGCCTCATCCTTCATGATCGCATTGGGAAAGAGGTCGAGGTACTCCTGATAAGCGGCGATGGCCTGCATGGTAGGCGACTGGTCGAGCCTGGGTTCGGGCGTGCTCATATAGAGGCTCTGTCCGACGTAGAAGGAGGCCATTTCTGCGTATGTCCCCTTGGGGTATGAAGTGTAGTACCTTTTGAAATACTGTGCCGCCGTCTCGTAGTCCTTTCCGCAGTAAGAGGCCATGGCCAGCATGTAGAGACATTCCTGTCCATTCTCACGCCCCTTCATCATGGTGACAATGTCCTGCAGCAGCAGCACAGCCCTGGTGTACTTGCCCATGGCGAAGCACTCCTTTGCATACTCGTATTTGTACTCTACATCGGTGGTTTTGTACACCCTGTTGAACTCGTTGGCGCATCCTGTGAGAAGCATCAGGAAAGCAGCGGCAACGACGAGAGATTTCTTCATATTTTTTGCTTTGACTTGCAAAATTACACATTATTCCATTATCTGCAAAGACAAACGTGGAAATTTAGCAAAAAATTGCATTCAAAGGTGTGGAGATGATGGTTTTTTTGTTATTTTTGCAAATCCAACCCTTTTGAAACATGGAATTCAAACTAACCTCGAAATACCGCCCCACAGGCGACCAGCCGGAGGCCATCCGCCAGTTGGTGGAGGGTTTGGAGCGTGGCGACCGCTCCCAAGTGCTGCTTGGCGTCACCGGATCCGGGAAGACCTTCACCGTTGCCAACGTGATAGCCAAAGTGAACCGCCCCACGCTCATCCTGAGTCACAACAAGACCCTCGCCGCCCAGCTCTACGAAGAGATGCGCGGCTTTTTCCCGGACAATGCCGTGGAATATTACGTGTCCTATTATGACTACTACCAACCCGAAGCCTACCTGCCCCACACCGACACGTACATAGAGAAAGACCTGGCCATCAACGAGGAAATCGACCGTTTGCGCCTTTCCGCCGTGTCCGCCCTGCTCAGTGGGCGCCGCGACGTGGTGGTGGTGTCATCCGTGTCGTGCATCTACGGCATGGGCGGCCCCACGGCGATGTCCGAGAGCGTCATCACCCTTCGACGCGGTCAAATCCTCGACCGCAACCAGTTGCTTCGCCGTCTTGTCGATGCCCTCTACGTCCGCAACGACATCGACCTTCAGCGCGGCAATTTCCGCGTCCGGGGCGACACGGTGGACATCTTCATGGCCTACAGCGACTATGTGCTTCGCGTCACCTTCTGGGATGACGAGGTGGACGGCATCGAGGAGGTGGACGCCTTGGACTACCACCGCCTTGCGCAATTCGAGGAATACCAAATCTATCCAGCCAATCTCTTCGTCACCACCAAGGAGCAGCAACTCATCGGCATCCGCCAAATCCAGGACGACCTTCTCAAGCAGATAGACTTCTTCAAGGAACAAGGCGACGAGGTGAAGGCGCAGCGCATCAAGGAGCGTGTGGAATATGACATGGAGATGATCAAGGAGTTGGGCCATTGTTCCGGCATCGAGAACTATTCCCGCTATTTCGACGGTCGTCAGGCGGGTCAGCGCCCCTACTGCCTCCTCGACTTCTTCCCCGACGATTACCTCATGGTGGTGGACGAGAGCCATGTGAGCGTACCGCAGCTCAACGCGATGTACGGCGGCGACCGTGCCCGGAAGACCAATTTGGTGGAATACGGTTTCCGTCTTCCCGCCGCCTTCGACAACCGTCCGCTGCGCTTCGAGGAGTTCCAGGAGATGGTGCACCAGGTGATTTACGTCTCCGCCACCCCAGCTGATTTCGAGTTGGCAGAGGCCGACGGCGTGGTGGTGGAGCAGCTCATCCGCCCCACCGGTTTGTTGGACCCCGCCATCGAGGTGCGCCCCAGTGCGAACCAGATAGACGACTTGATGGAGGAGATTGTCACCCGCGTGAGCCGCAACGAGCGCGTGCTTGTCACGACATTGACAAAACGCATGGCGGAGGAGTTGACGGAATACCTTCTCAACCACGACGTGCGAGCCAACTACATCCACAGCGATGTGGCCACACTGGACCGTGTGAAAGTGATGAGCGACTTCCGCGCCGGCGTGTTCGACGTCCTGGTGGGCGTCAACCTCCTTCGCGAGGGCCTTGACCTGCCGGAGGTGTCGTTGGTGGCCATCATCGACGCCGACAAGGAGGGGTTCCTGCGCAGCCACCGTTCACTCACCCAGACCGCCGGCCGTGCCGCTCGCAACGTCAACGGCAAAGTCATCATGTATGCCGACACCATCACCGACAGCATGCGGAAAACCATCGAGGAGACGGAGCGCCGCCGCTCGGTGCAAATGAAATACAACGAGGAGCACCACATCACACCCCGACAAATCGTCAAGGCCATCGGCGGAGGTCTTCGTCCCTCCACGGCATCCACCGAGACGCCACGACAAGCCCCGAGCTACGGCGATGCCTACGTGGAGCCGGAGGGTGTGGGAATGGCCGCCGACCCCATCGTCAGTCGCATGACAGCCGAAGAATTGACTGCCGCCATTGCCGAGAGCACACGATTGATGAACGAGGCCGCCCGCCGTCTCGACTTCCTCCAGGCCGCCCAATACCGCGACGAGGTGCTTCGCCTCACGGCATTACAGGAGCAGAAGAATTAGAAAGTAGTCGCCTACGGCGAGAAATCTGTGCAAAGAATCGGAAGGTAGTCGCCTTCGGCGAGAAATCTTACAAATCTTCCAAATCTTTCAAATCTTTCAAAAAAAAAGAATCAAAAAAGAATAAGATAGGTGCAGCCTTGATATTATTTCGTGCCGTGGGGTTGAAAACGGCCTGAAAGGCCAAAAGCAATTAGCCCAGGGCAACGCCCTGGGGAAGAGAGTGAGCTAATTATCGCCCTGGAAGGGCATAAGCTTTATAGATGTCATAATGCTTTTGCCCTTTCAGGGCGCAATCTACTCCGTTCTTACAACCCAGGGCGTTGCCCTGGGCTGATATCTCGTTGGCCTTTCAGGCCGTTGGTTCTGCCCGTTAGGGCATCCCCAAAAAAAACGTTGAACAGTATCATGAATAGAAAAAAGCGTTAATCTTCGCAAATAATGCGATTATCTCATGGGAAATGATTACTTTTGCCACAAATTTAACATCTCATTTTATGGAAATACTGAGAAAAGCCATGCTGGCCATGCTGCTGCTGCTCCCCTTGTCAGTCTTGGCACAGAACACTTGGGAGAAGCCCGAGGAACAGAAGAAAAGCCAGAGCAAGAGTTCCAGGAACACCAATAAGCAAGCCAGCGAGAAAGAATACCAGTACGCCTACTATTGTGGCGACGTGGTGCCGGTAGTGAACGGCGAAGTGGTATGGGAGAAGACTTACACCAACACCAAGACGGTGGAGGAGAACTATGCCGCGATGCTCAACTACCTCACGGCGATGACCAAGGAAGAAGGCCAGTTGGAAAATAGCAATGTGTCCTTAATCAACAAAACAGAGCACAAGATCGTGTGCCATTTCGAGGAATGGATGGTGTTCACCAACGCCTTGCTCTCGCTTGACCGCACACGCTTCATCTACACGCTGATAGCCGAGTGCCGTGACCATCAGGTGTATATAAAGATATTCCGCCTCAACTACTGGTATGAAGAACTTCGCGACGGCGGTTTCCGCTACAAAGCCGAGGAATGGATCACCGACGAGTTTGCCTTGAACAAGAAGCACACTCGCCTTGCCAAGATTTCTGGCAAATTCCGCAGGAAGACAGTTGACCGCGTGAAGGAGATTTTGGACAACATTGCCGTCGTCATCGACGCCAAGCAAAACTAAGGCGGGAAAGACATGGAGACAACCAACAATCCCGCCCCGTCAACCCCTCGCCGCCGCCACCGCAAGCCGAAAGACCCCATGTTCGGTTTACGCAACGCGCTCAACATCATTTTCATGGTCCTTGCCGTGGTGGGCGTGGTGGTTTACCTCTGCGCCGACAACAGCACCATCGGCGTGTATATCATCTTGGCAGCCATGGTGTTCAAGATGGTGGAATGTTGCATCCGCATGCTCCATTGATAATTAGACAAACGAGACGTTCCCCATGAAACGACTGCCCGCCCTGCTGCTGCTCACGATGTTCCTGGCCACTCTCTCCGCCCAGGATTACAACTCCATCGACGCCGACGGCAACATCCGCCCCGCCGGCAGCCGCGCTAAAAACCGAGCTGACAGCACGAAGAGCCATACGGAAATACCCCGAGGGCTGAAGGTGTGGACGGTAGATGACCGCTTCGGCGACATCACGCCAGCGGAGCCCGACACGATGGCCTACATGTATATGAACACCATCTTCACCAGCGGCATGCACGGCGAATACAACACCACCGGCAACTTGGGCGCCCCCCGTCAAAACCGCATCTTCACCGACCGCGACGAAGGGCATGAATTCATCTTCGCCAACCCCTTCGACTATTTCCTCACCAGCCCCGGGCAGTTTCATTTCACCAACACCTACTCGCCCATCACCAACCTGAGCCTCAACTCCTGCGGCAACCGCACCAACGGCGAGGACCATTTCAAGGCCCTCTTCGCCGTCAATGCCGGCAAACGCCTCGGCTTGGGGGTCAAGTTCGACTACCTCTATGGCCGCGGCTACTACTCTGACAACAGTGCGGCACTCTTCAACTACACCATGTATGGCTCCTACCTTGGCGACCGCTACCAAGCCCATTTCTTAGCCAGCACCAACCACCAGAAACAGGCGGAGAACGGCGGCATCACCAACGACAACTACATCACCCACCCGGAGAGTTTCAACGACGACTACCAGGAGAGCGAACTGCCCACCATGCTGTCGAACAACTGGAATCGCAACGACAACCTCCACTTTTTCCTCACCCACCGCTACAGCGTGGGCTTCAACCGCAAGGTGCCGATGACAGAGGAGGAAATCAAGGCAAAGAAATTCGCCATGGAGTCGCGCAAGGAGAATGCCGCGAGGCGTGCCAAGGAAGATGCCCGTCGCGAGGCGGAGAAGGACGGTGGCATCTTTGACGAGGAAGAGTACGAGCGGCAGTTGAAACTGGCCGCCAGCACCCCCAACGCCGACGCCGACTCCGCACAGGAGGACACCACATGGACGAAGAACGAATACGTGCCAGTGACCAGTTTCATCCACACCGCCCGCCTTGACAAATTCACCCGCATTTACCAAGCCTACTACACCCCGGAGAACTACTATAGCGAGACCTTCAACACCCTTTCGCGCTTCTCCGGCGACTCCATCTACGACCGTACGGAGCATTACGAACTGCGCAACACCTTTGCCATAGCACTGCTCGAAGGCTTCAACAAATACGCCAAGGCCGGCTTGAAAGCCTACCTCACCCACAGTTTCATGCACTTCACCCTGCCCGACTCCACCACCCGTTCGCGCTCTTACAATGAGAACGACCTTTACGTCGGCGGCCAACTCAGCAAGACGGCGGGCGAGACGCTTCACTACAACGTCACCGGCGAGGTGGAGGTAGCCGGCGCCCGAATAGGCGATGTGAACATCGACGGCGAGGCAGACCTCAATTTCCGCCTGTGGGGCGACACCATCCAACTGGCCGCCAACGGTTTCTTCCACCTCAACGACCCCACGTTCTATCACGAACATTACCATTCCAAGCATTTCTGGTGGGACAACGACGACTTAGACAAAATCACCCACACGAAGATTCAAGGCACGTTCTCCCTTCGGCGCACCGGCACACGCCTGCGCGTGGCCTTTGACAACCTGAGCAACTACACCTATTTCGGCACCAGCTACGACGTGGAGGTCAACGGCGACAACGTTTACCGCCTGCGCAACAAGGCATCAGTCCGTCAATGCGGCGACAACATCAGCTTGCTCACCGCCACCTTGGGCCAACAGCTTCGCTTTGGGCTCGTCAACCTTGACGCGCAACTCACCTATCAGAAGTCGAGCAAGGACGACATCATCCCCGTCCCGGACTTCAACGCCTACGTCAACGCCTTCCTTCGCTTCAAAATCGCCCACGTGCTGGACTGCGACTTGGGAGCCGACGTGCGGTATTTCACCAAATACCACGCCCCCGACTACGTGCCGGGCATTGGTCAGTATGCCGTGCAGGAAAATGCCGACAGCCGTGTAGATATCGGCAACATTGCTGTAGCCAATCTCTATGCCAATTTCTTCCTCAAGCACACCCGCTTCTTCGTCATGCTCAGCCATGTCAACCACTCAGCCGAAGGTGGCAACTATTTCATCACTCCTCACTATCCCATCAACGAGCGCATCTTCCGCTTCGGACTGTCGTGGAATTTTTTCAATTGAAGGGGTTAAGGGTTTAAAGGTTTAAGGAGTTTAAGGGTTTAAGGTCGCTAAGGTCTTTAGGGACTTTAAGGTCATTAAGGTCTTTAAAGACTTTAAAGAATGCGTGTTGCACTATGAAAAATGGGAGAAATTTTGGCCTTTCAGCGGTTTATTCGTATCTTTGCACGATAGAACCTAAAACGAAATCAAGATGATAAGGAAATTACTACTATTGGCGATGCTGCTGGTGCTGTGTGCCCTGTCCTCTACTGCCCAACGCACCACGGACAAGCTCGACCGCGGCCTTGTAGCCGTGCCTTCCGGCTCCTCCACTTTAGTGAGTTGGCGCATTTTCGCCGAGGAATACTACGACACCCAGTACAACCTCTACCGCAACGGCGTAAAGGTGAACGACACCCCTCTGAACGTCTCCAACATCAGCGACCCCTATGGTCGCCCCGGCAGCCAATATGAAGTGGCCCCCGTTGTTCGCGGCGTGGAGCAGGAAAGATGCCCCGCCGTGATGCGGCAGTCGCAACAATATCTCCAGTTTGCCGTCAAGCCCATCTATTCGCGTCGCGGCACCAACATCACCAATGACTACAGCATCAACGACATCGCCTTGGCCGACGTGACCGGCGACGGCGTGTCGGAGTTCTTGGTGAAACGCAACTACAACCTTGACAGCGATGACTCAGGCCCCAGTCCCTTGGCCAACGATTCCGCCTACAACTTCCTGGAGTGCTACACCCTCTCCGGCGAGCGTCTGTGGTACATCGACCTTGGCCCCAACATGTGCAGCGGTCCCGACGAGCAATACGACATCGTGGGCTATGACTGGGACGGCGATGGCAAGGCCGAGGTGCTCATGCGCGGCGCCGACAACATGATCATCCACCATGGCGACGGCACGAAGACCGAGATAGGCAACATGAAGGTGAACACCCGCAACACGGTGCTGCACAGCGCCAACATGAACTACACCAACAGCGGTGCCGAATACCTGCTCTATATGGAAGGCGCCACTGCCAAGCCCTACGCCATTGGTCCGAGCGGTGCGAAATGGATGGCCTATCCCCTCCCCCGTGGCGACGCCAACGACTGGGGCGACGGCTACGGCCACCGCAGCACGAAGCACTATTTCGGCGCCCCCTTCCTCGATGGCCGCCACCCTTTCATCTTCCTCGGACGCGGCTGCTACACCAAGCACCACATGAAAGCATTCAGTGTGGATCCGGCCAGCCATCTGCTCACCCTCTACTGGGAGTGGAACAGTGGCAACTCAGGCCCCTGGTTCGGCCAGGGCTACCACAATTTCGGCATCGCCGATGTAGATTGGGACGGACGTGACGAAATCGTCTTTGGTTCGATGGTCATCGACGATAACGGCAAGGGCCTCTCCACCACCGGTCTGGGACACGGCGACGCGCAGCATTGCAGCGATTTCGACCCCTACCGCCACGGACAGGAGATCTTCGCCTGCAACGAAGACCATCCGGCGATGAACTACCGCAACGCCACCACCTCGAAAATCTACTACCGTCTGCAGTCCACCGGTGACGATGGCCGTGCCGTCTGCGGCAACTTCTCCAACGACTACCCCGGGTGCATCGGCCACTCCTCACAGTCCGGCGTTGTTTCCTGCGTTTCTGACAAGGTCATCACCAACGGCCCGAACGGTTTCGCCATGAATTTCCGCATCTATTGGGACGGCGACCTCTTGGAAGAAGCCCTCGACGGTGCCAGCAGCCGCGAGGGAGCCAGCCGCGTATTCAAGGCCGACGGTACGACGGTGTTCACCGCCTCCGGCACCGCCAACTGCAACTGGACGAAGAACACCCCCTCCGCCACCGGCGACATCATCGGCGACTGGCGCGAGGAGATCATCGTGCGCACCAGTGACAACAAATACATCCGCGTCTATACCACCGACATCGCCACCCCCTGGCGCAACTACACGCTCTGGCACGACCACCAGTACCGCCAGGGTATGGTGTGGGAATCGATGGGCTACAACCAGCCTCCCCACGCCAGCTATTTCCTCGGCGAGTTGGAAGGCATCACCGTCGCCCCCCCGCCCCTCACCATAACCGGTCGTACGGAAGTGGCCAACGGCGGCACCATCAGTTCCTCTCTCGACGGTCAGCACGTCATCGTATGCGAGACAAACGATACGAAAGTGAGTGTTAGCGACGGCGCCAGTCCCTGGGTCGCCACGTTCAACATCCCCTCTTGGATTCAAGGCACCAACAGCTCCAACACCAGCGGCAATCCATCCATCAAGCGACAATACTACACCTGCGAGGTGGAGGGCGGGGCCTTCAGCGGTTCCACCCGTTTGGTGAAGCAAGGCGACGGAACGCTCAACCTTCCCAAGGTGGCAGAGCAGCATACAGGGAACACCGACATCTGGGCCGGCGTGGTGAATTTCGACGGCACGATGCTGCAATCCCCATTGTGGCTCAACCGCTTCGCCGAACTCAACAGCGATGGCGGGCAGTTCCGCAGCATCAAGATGGACTACGCCTCCATCCTTCGCCCCGGTCGCGCCGACCACAAGGGCGTGGTGAGCACCGACTCCCTGCTCCTTGGCTTCGGCGCCCGCGTGGTGTTCGACATCTACAACGACTTCAGCGCCGACCAGGTGTCCACCCGCCTCCTCACCATTGAGACAAAAGATTGGAAATACGGCCCTGAATACCTCACCCCCGTCTTTGAATTTGTCAACCATGGGGAGAGCGATGCCACCCCCGGTCGTTACCTCCTCGGCGAGGCCGCAAGCATCGAGGGCGACCTCTCAGACATCCGCCTCGAAGGCCTTGGCACGAAACACAAGTGCACGCTCGTCATAGAGAACGGGAAACTATACCTCGACATCTCCACCATGCGCGCCAACGGCGAGATCGTGTGGAGCGGCTCTGAGAGCGACACATGGGATGTGAGCGGTACGGAGAACTTCGTCAACGCCTCCGGTGAGAAGGACGTTTTCGTGAGCGGCGACGTCGTCACCTTCGGCGATGGAGCAAATTACTACACCATCAACCTCTCCGGCGAGATCGAGGCCGACAGCGTCATCGTTGACAACAGCAACGGCACCTACATCTTCAAGGGCAGCGGTTCCTTGGTGGGCAACACCACCTTGGTGAAACGCGGTGGCGGTTCCCTCACCATCATGACCGACAACACCTACACCGGCGGCACACGCATCTCCGGCGGCACGGTGGCCGTCACCTCCCTGTCGAATGCAAACCAGGCGAAGGGACACCTCGGCGCCCTCGCCCTCGGCACCAACAAGTTCATCATTGAGAACGGCGCCGAACTTCGCACCACAGCTGCCGTGACCAACGGCTCCAACATCACCTTTGTCGGCGAAGAGGGCGGCCAGATCAACAACTTGGGTGATTTCGTCGTGGACCGTCCGATGCTCGGTACGAAGGTGACGAAGAAAGGCTCCGGCTGGATGAAGCTCAACGTGAACAACAGCGGTCTGCAACGCCTTGTCATCGCCGGCGGCACGGTGCAGTGCGTCAACTGCAACATCCCGGCCCAGACCGTGGAGTTCCAAAACGGCACACTGTCAGAAAACACCGGTTCGAGCTATGCCATTGACGTGCCACAAGGGAAACGCGGCACCTGGAACTTGGTGGACCGCGGCTCCTACGGCAACAAGCTCACCGGCAAAGGCACGCTCACCGTGTATTGCCCCATCGTCGTGGGCAGCACCTGGAACGCCACACGCACGCAAATCACCGGCAACTGGTCGGAATTTGAAGGCACCATCAGTTGCAAGGTGCACAGCAGCGATACCCGCTTCACTCTTGACAACAGCTACGGCCTTCCCAAAGGCGTGATGGAAATCCCCGCCGGCGTGGAAGTTCAGAACAGCGGTCGTGTCTATCGCATCGGCCGCGTGACCGGCACCGGCAGCCTTGGCGGCTCCTGCACCTTCAGCAATGGTGCGTCAGTCGGCGCCAACACGTGGCAGGTGGGCAACGAGACCAATTTCACATGGGCAGGGAAAGTGACCTCCAACGCCAACTTCACCAAGATGGGTGAAGGTCGCATCACCTTCAGCGGCACGAGCGACAACACCGGTACCAACATCATCAGCCAAGGTGAGTTGCTCATCTCTTCCGGCGTATTAGGCACCGGCAACCTCACCGTGAGCCAAGGGGCCATCCTCTCCGGCACCAACAAGGACACGAAGCCGCTGACCAACCCCACCGTCACCATCCACGGCACCCTGCGCCCCGGAGCCACCGCCACCTCCTACACCGGCGCGCTCTATTTCGGTGGGAAGAACGTCACGTTCTCCGAGAACGGCGTCTATGAAGTGACCGCCCGCTCGTGCGCCACTGCCACCAGCATCGGCAACACGACCATCGCCGACATCAACCGCCTGACGATGAACGGCACCATCCGCGTCAGCCTCATCAACAACCACACATTGCAGACTGGCGACTCCCTCCGCCTGTGGAGAGCCAACAGCCTTTCCGGCACGCCCAAGTTGGACCTCCCCTCTGGCGTGGAATGGGACACCAGCCGCATCAGCGAGGGTCTCCTCTTCGTCGTCTCCGTCTCCGATGGCATCACCCATGTCACCGTCTCTCCGCAACAGCCCGCCGACATCCACGACCTGAATGGTCGCCTCATCCGCAAGCACGCCACCTCCATGGAAGGCCTGCCCGCCGGCATCTACATCGTGCGCGGAAGGAAAGTGGTAGTGAGATAACTCTTAAAAACCAAACTACAACAAAAACAATTTTATGAAAACAAACATCCATTCACTCGCCCTGGCAGCCGTCCTGCTCATAGCTCCGGCTGCCTACGGGCAGGAAAAGACCCCCGCCTTCCCCGGTGCCGAGGGCTTTGGCCGCTACACCACCGGCGGTCGCGGCGGGGCCGTCTATCATGTGACCAACCTCAACGACTCCGGCACAGGCTCCCTGCGCTGGGCCTTGGGCAGAAGTGGTGCGAAGACCATCGTCTTCGACGTCTCCGGCACCATCCACCTCACCTCCGCCCTGACCATCCCGTCGAACACCACCGTGGCCGGGCAGACAGCCCCCGGCGACGGCATCTGCGTGGCCGACTACCCCTGTTCCATCAAGGGCAACAACGTCATCGTGCGCTACATACGCTTCCGTTTAGGCAACAAGAACGTGACGAAGGACGGCGCCGACGGTTGGGATGGCTTCGGCGGCTTCGACCAGAAAGACTGGATGATCGACCACTGCTCCGTGAGCTGGTCCATCGACGAGTGTCTCTCCGTCTTGGGCAACCACAACACCACCGTTCAGTGGTGCCTTGTCTCGCAGAGTTTGGTGAACTCCGGCCACTCGAAGGGCGCCCACGGCTACGGCGGCAACTGGGGCGGCAGCGGAGCCTCGTTCCACCACAACCTGTTGGCTCACCACACCTCGCGCACGCCGCGCCTTGGCCCGCGCCCCACCACGCAGTTGGACGAGCGGATGGACTACCGCAACAACGTCATCTACAATTTCGGCGGCAACGGTTGCTACGGTGGCGAGGCGATGAAGGTGAACATCGTGAACAACTACTACAAGCCCGGCCCCGGCTCTCCCACCAACTACAAGGGCAAGCGCATCGCCGCCATCGGCATACGCACCAACGAGTATGTCGCCAACAACCCCTCCTACGCCCCGGCCCTGCACATCTGGGGGAAATATTTCGTGGAGGGCAACAAGAACTCGAAATACACCGACGTGAGCAACGACAACTGGACCTACGGCATCTACACGCAAATCAACTCGTCTGACAACGACAACCTTTTCACCGCCACGACGAAGGACACCATGAAACTCGCCGAGCCCATTCCTTTCGTTTACACCACGACGCACAGTGCGGAGCAGGCTTACGAGAAGGTGCTGCTCTATGCCGGCGCATCGCTCTCCCGTGACAGCCATGACGCCTTGATGGTGGACGACACGCGCAACACCCGCGCCTCCTTCACCGGCAAGGGTCTTAGCAGTGGTTTCATCAATTCCCAAGATGACAACAAGCCCACCAACGCCGGTGACGACTGGAGCGCCTGGCCCACGCTCAACAGCACCACCGCTCCAGCCGACAGCGACGGTGATGGCATGCCCGACGAGTGGGAGACGGCCAATGGCTTGAACCCCAACGATGCCAACGACGGCAACATCGTGAACAGGGAGGGCTACACCAACTTGGAGGTGTATCTCAACTCGCTCGTGGCGCACATCACTGCCGACCAATATGCCGGTGGTGAGGCACAAGGCTACATCGAGAAAGCTCCCAACAGCGACGGCGACGAAGAGGGTCTTTCCAAACTGACCGACGGCGACATCCTCTGGCCCTTCAACAGCGGCGAGGCTGGCCAAACTGCCACCATCGTAGGTGACATGGGCAATCTCATCGCCAACAACGAGGTGCTCAAGGGCAGTACGTTGGCTTACCAAGGCACCCGCACCATCCAGGACGTGACATTCACCCTGTTTCAACCGAGCGCAAACAACGAAGCCTCTTCCAACGACGACAATGCCGTGTCGTTCTGCATCACACCACAGGATGGTTGCTATTTCCGCCCCACCAAAATTTCCTTCAACACCACGCGCATAGGCACCGATGGTGGCCTTGTAGATATCTTCTGGAAGGACGCCAACGGACAGCACGACATCGATGCCGCCCTCTCCCCGGAGCGCAACAACAAGGGCTTCACAAGTTATAGCAAGGACATCTCCGACATCAGTTCCACCACCGGCACAAGCTGCCTGAAACTCTGCATCTACAAGTTGGGCAGCAGCAAGCAAGTGGGTCTCGCCAACGTCTGCGTCACCGGCGAGGTGAAGAAACTCACCACAGGGATTGCAGAAATTGAAACCATCTCCACTCGTTTGGACAACGCCACCTACAACCTGCAAGGGCAAAGGGTGAACCGCACAGGAAAAGGAATATATATCATTAATAACAAGAAGGTGGTGGTGAAATAATATCACAACCACCTGTATCCTCCTTATCCTAAGGAGTTTTCACAACCACCCCGCCCCCTCCTTATCCTAAGGAAGGGTACCTACCCACCCCCCGTCCCCCTCCCGACATCGGGAGGGGGCTCAACCGCTCCTACTCGTCGCTCATACACTAAGGTACCCTCGACCCATCAAAGGGTCGGGGTGATTGTTACGCAACAGAGTTACGATTTCCTATGGGCTTCGCCCACCACCTCGCGATTGCCTGCATTATTCATACTGTACTACCAAAAAGTGTGTGCCAAAAAGATATTGACACACACTCATTCCAATTATCATTACTATTATCCATTTACTACTGTACCCAATCAATTCCCATTATTTCATGGTCTATGAACTGATGCAGGTTGACAGAAGATGATCCATTCAACAAGTATTCTATCAATGCCGTAGCATCGGTAATGGTGATTTTACCATCTTTATTGTAATCTGCTGCCTCCCTAATGAAAATTGGCGGGTCTTCACCCAAAAGCCAATTGACGATAATATGAGTTACATACCAGTTACATACTGACAACATATGGGAAAACCTTTATTTATGGATACTTTCATTCTCTGCCAAATATAAAAACATTCCTCCAGTTACATACCAGTTACATACACTTAACCCAGTATGGCACATATCCTTTATTGTTTCGGCTTTTGCTCTTTAGACTTACGCTTTCTTGACATAAGCTTACCCAATTATTCATGAGCGCACTCATCTCATTAAACCTTATTTTACTTTTCATTCATCAAGTGAGGAAAATAGGGTTGAAATTTCCAACAATTGTGCTCATAAAAATGCGTTTTATTTTGCAGCAAATATTATTTTTTGTATATTTGCAGTGAAATTTCCTACTTAATACCATGCCAAAAAAAGTCAGTCTTCTATGCATCTTTCTAGTTTTGTGCACCACCATCCAGGGACAATACCGGTCACAGGCAACCTTGTTGAGAAAGGCCTATAAGAAAAACTCGACATCGTTGTTGTATCAGTTTTTTGACAATTGGTCTAATGATGTTTCATCTAATGAGAACGAGGCAAAAAACAAATGGGTGGCCGAGGCCCATAAGGTTTTTGCTGCTTTCTATCAGCCTCTCAAATTAGAGAAAATCGGTTGTAGAAGCGAGGACAAAGACCTGTATGAAGATATGCCGTATTTTATTTTGCAAGGCACATTGGATGCGATTTACGTGGCGGATGCCATACCGCATGGCCCTGTTGAGTATGAAGCCTATTTCACAAATCGTATCAACCAGATGTACCTGGAAGACAGCATTCGCAATAAAAATCTGGGTTATCTTCGGAAAGTAATGGAAAGAGGAGATTCGGACCCTGATTTTGATTTTGAATGGGAGGGCGATTCTTGGACAAAAATCCCTACCACCAAGGTGGGTTCAAAAATTACTTTTCGCCCTCCCGTGCACTTCCCCAACAGGAAAATTGTCTATCTGACCGAAAAGTACAAACGGTTGCTCAACGGCTTTTTGGGTGACAAGCATGTCGGTTTTGCAAAAAAGAGCATCATGCAAGTCGCCTATTCAAAAGGTGAAAGCCGGGAAAAGATGGATTTTGTCAACACTGCCGCCAGGATATTCTACGGACACTGGGGAGGCTATTGGCAATATGAAACCTATCCCAGAGCCTCATTCATCGTTATTGATTCCCAAATGCAACGTGCTGTCGTTTTCTTTCGATTCGTCTACGAGGGTGGTGAAGTAATCTTGGAAAAACAGAATGGCGAATGGACCATTGTCTCAGGCAAACTCACATGGATAGAATAGGCAAGAATCTTCATGTCTCTTGTTTTTCTCGTTCGGTTCACCGTCCTATCGGCTCAGGATTTCGTGGAGGTCGTTTGCCAGGTGAAGGGTCTTGTCAACCTATGCGACAAGGAGAAAGGATTTTGTATGTATTAGCAGATAAAAGAACATAAAAGCACAGCAATGAAAAGAGGAAAAGCCGTTTGCGAAGCGTTGAAGGAAGTGCGTCGCAAGATAGCGCAGGCCAACGACATCAATTACAGTCCGAATGAATGCCATTACGAGGGCGATTGTGCCGGCACCTGCGCCGCCTGTGATCACGGAACATCTTTGGCTGTTGACTCTACTAACCAAGATACCACTACAGCGCAACCGGCCAAGACATTTCAGCTTTCGACCGATTGAAATCCACTGGAACTTCGGGAGTATGCGATATGGCTATTTTTCCATAATGTGGCAGAGAATTCAGTAATGGTACTTACCCGGGAAGTTCTGGGGATGTTGATTCATTGGGCTTTGGTTGGTGTGATAATCCCGTGCCACCTCATGGATGTCATAATTGGCTGTTCATGGGTTGCATTAGATAATAATAAATAAAAGGTGGGGATGATAGATTGTTGTATCAAAAATATTTGTAATTTTGCCGATGTGTGGCGAATACGGAAAGCACCACTACAAGGAAAGCGATAAGCTTGGTCTTTTGTAAAGCTTGATATTCGTCTTCAACTTTTAAAAATGTTTGCAGTATAAGTAGCGTTGGACCAAATCCATTTGATAGAATGGTTACTTTTCAAGCAAATGGAGTTAGGCCAGTTTTGAAAAAAGGAGGAAAAATGTTAAAAAGATTGATAAAAAACAAATAAACTGATTACTTTTTTGTATTTTGGGCAATTAATGATATAATAAATTAAAAATGGGAATATGAAGTTTGTAAGAGTTTTTTTAAAAAAGATGGACGTTCAGATATAATAATTGCAAATCCTCTAAAGATAATGGAAGAACTTGCAAAACATCCAGAACTTCATCAAGATTATTATTATATATTAAGTGCAGAAGAAGCTGTAACTGAAACATTAGTTATGCTTTACAATTCAAAAGGTGATCCTGGAGAATCTATTGATATTATAGACAAGTATTATCATTGTTACTTAGGAAATTTTCCTGAAGATGATGATAATTTTAATACACTTTTTGATTTTTCACGAAATATATTATGGACACCAATAGAATAATGCAATACGAAGACATCATCGACGACTATCTTCTTGGAAGAATGTCATCGGAGGAAGAACAAAACTTCCTTCAAGAATGTAAGACTAATCCTATCTTAAAGGAAGAAGCCATATCAATGGCTTATCTTGTTAAAGGTCTTAGAAACAAATGATAAAAGAGTGAAGCTTGAAACCGGGATAATACAATAACTGGGGCAGTCAGATGCAATATGTGAGCATTATAAAGTAGAGATAAAACCGCTCGAAGCCACTCTTTTGCTCATCTATAAATAGATTGAGTTTCATAGCTCGGTGTATCTTGACATATATCGAGCTATGCGTAGGGAGAGTAATGCTTGATTGGTGATAGCGTCAGCCTGCTAAGCGGTTCGTGTGATAGATGTCATAATGCTTTTGCCCTTGCAGGGCGTAATCAACTCCATCATTTACCCAAGGCGTTGCCCTGGGCTGGTATCTCGTTGGCCTTGCAGGCCGTCTTTGCACAAAATCCTGTCGGCGCACTACTCCGCTATTTTCCCAAGGCGTTGCCCTGGGCTGGCATCTCGTAGGCCTTGCAGGCCGTCTTTGCACAGAATCCTGTAGGCGCAATCTACTCCGTTATTTACCCAAGGCGTTGCCCTGGGCTAGTATCTCGTTGGCCTTGCAGGCCGTCTTTGCACAAAAACCATCCGCAGGACGAATTAAATCGGATTAGCTGCTGAATTTCGAGATATGGTAATTTAAAAAAGCTATGAGATTACCGCAAAATAAGAATGGCACAATTTTTGTGGAAATGGAGATGGAACAGTAGGAGTAGATATGGACAAAGTTAATGCCATACGAAGGCAGTGGGGAGGAAAAGATTACGATGGTACAAAGTATTCTTACGCAAGCCCTAAAAATCCAAAACCAACTGAACATTTACCATTTTTAAGAAAATTGGAAATGATGACATCGTTTGGAGGAGAAATTCCTACTGTTAAAACAACAATCGATAATCCCAAAATTAATAACAAATAATAAAATCTTTACAAATGACAGACTCTATAATTATCGAAGGATTTGTAACTATTTGTGGAATAGTTTTGCTTATTGTATTAGCTATTCGTTATTTTGCTCAATTACTTGAAGAAGCACATATTGAGAGATGCGAACGATGGAAGAAAGAACAGATGGAAGCAGGAATGTCAGAAGAAATGGCTGATCATATATTGTTGTCCGACCCTGACTTCATCCTATGATCAATTCCATCTTTAATTCAGTAGCTACGGCACTTCTCAAAGTAGCCAAATGGACACACCTGACATACAATGAGGTCAATATCATTGTCTATTATCTCATTATTCCTATGTCATGGTGTGTCATGCTCGACATCATTGTCCGATTCCCAGTCTTTACTCCATTATGGAGTATTCTGTGGATATACATATTTTGGACAAAGCGGAAATTCTTCAGGCAATGGTGCGATAAGGCGTTCAGGCTGTCTCAGGAATACCTTTTCTCCTTTAAGAGAATAGGATGGGACTACTGGAAAGCATCTGTCATCATCTGCGTCGCATTGCCATTGCTTATATATGCAGTGCTTCTGTTCCTTATATAAATGAAGTGAAGCATGATACCAAGATAATCTGTCGTACACCCAAATATAAACCTGACGAAATTAGTAGCTGATGTATAAATGGTTAATCCTACTGGGTAGCTGGTAGATTTAGGTTCGAATCCTATGAAGCCAATAAAGTAGTTAGTTGCAACCAGGTTTATATCTATCGAGGCTTACGGTTGAGCCAATTAATCAACCAATATAAAGAGTGAAGCTTGATACCGGGACGTAAGTACTAGTTTAACTTGAGTAGTAAACCAAGACTTTGAGGTAGAGATAAAACCGCTCGAAGCCACTCTTCTCATACACTAAATAGGAGGTTTGATACAAAGTCATTGCTTTTTCTTGGAAAAGGAGCTAAAATGAAATACCTTTGTGCCAACAAAAATAATCAACAATGAAAAAAATAATAAAACGTATAGGCTATCTTTTCATGGTATGTGTTGTTCTCTCTTACTGCATTCCCAAAGGGGGGCCGATTTGGATTCATAAAAGATCAAAATACATCAAAGAGAATATAAGTAAAAATACTTATGAGATAGCAGTTGACTTCTCAAAACCATCTTGTGAAGATAGACTTTTCATTTATAAATTGGACTTTGATGCAGATTTAGTCTATTCTGGAGTTGTTCTTCATGGACAGGGTGGAAACAGCACGCCCTCAAAGCCAGAGTTCAGCAATGAGATTGGCAGCAACTGCTCTTCACTCGGTGTGTTCACTTTGGAGGGACTTGTAAGGATGAAAAACGGAATGGAAGCTATCAAACTCAAGGGATGGAGCGATACCAATTCCAATGCCGAAATAAGAGGAATATACATTCATCCTTGCATAATGGCGACACTGTTGCCATTCAATCTGCCCAAAGTGAATTTCCCATTAAACAATACTAGCAACGGATGTTTTGCTGTTAGTTATCATACATTTGAAGTAATTAAATATTATATGTTAGACGATTCTGATAAAACTAAATTAATTGCATATTATGAAGAATAAATAGTTAATACAAAAACACCAAATAGGAAAGACAATTAGAAATATTGGAAGATCTGTTATAGAAACTGGTAAAAAAGTATTAGGAGTATTAGATATGATAGCTCCGTCAAATCCTGGAACAGATCCGAGAACATCAATGTTTAATAATAATTCGTACTCTGAAAGAAGAGGAAAAGAAATATATAAAATGCATAAAATAGGAACATTTTTTAGTCCAGAATGTGCTGTTTATGTAAATAGATTATTAAATCAAATTCCAGGAGGAAGTGCGTGGAATCATACTTATACAACTCCTTATATTGATGGTTATAAAGGAATATCAAAAACTAATCGAAATGGAAGTAACTATCAAAACCATTTTTCTTACAATCTTGATGCTGCTGATAACTTTAAAAGAAAGTTCAATGTCAATCAATTAGACAAATCACAAACTTATGTAGTAAACATGTACTATGCTGGAAGTCCTTGGGATTACAAATCTAGGTCAAAAGGAAATTCATGGTCCGAAGGAACTCATACAGGACTACTTGTATATAATGGAAATAAATGGGTAGTAAGACATAACTTTCATGGAGATATAATGGAAGATCCTCTTTCTGATTTAATTGGAACAAAATACAATTTAGGAATAACATCTTTATCTATTCCTAAAAATAGAAGAGGAGGGAAACTTATTAGTAAAAAATCAATTATCTAAAAAAGAGTGAAGCTTGATACCGGGACGTAAGTACTAGTTTAACTTGAGCTTAGCCAGTAAACCAAGACTGTGAAGTAGAGGTAAAACCGCTCGAAGCCACTCTTCTTTTAACAGCTTGCCAAAAAAGAAAGAGAAAAGAAAAGTACCAAAAGAAAAGAGAAAGAAATAATAATGGTAACGTTATGAAAAAACTAATTGAAAAACATCAACAATAAAAATAGGGAAGAGGAAAAATAACAACCGTTGATACTGATTCTGGTAAAATAATGTTTTTCCCTTATGAAATGCCTACAAGAAATAAACCAGTTCAAACAACTACAAGAAGAAGTCCATATTAGGAAATTCCAAGAGATGTAGTCGGAAATGCTGCTCAAAGCATAGAGCAACAAAGAAGAATATTAGACGAATTAGATAGAAACGCAGAAGGTATAGAAGACTATGTTTTAAGAGTAGAATTAGATAAAGCTAAATAGGAAAGAGAAGAAGAAGAAAAGAAGTAGGGGAATCCTTGGTATATGAGAATTCCATTAAATTATGCAGTCGATCCTTTTGGTGGATACCACGCTTATGGTCCCGAATAGTTTTGGAAAGATTAGACTGGAGAAGATATGCCTTATGAATTAAAACCTACAGCAGCAGATAATGTAAGAGTAGGATTAACTGGAGCAACAGCATTAGGACTTGGAGCAGGACTCACTCAACCTATCGTTTTAGGAACAGGTCTTGTTGGAGGTGCATTAGGCGACGCAGCTGTAAACACAGGTTCAAGGTTATTCACAGGTAAATCATGGGCTGACAATGTGTCAGATTGGACAGGATTACCAACAGAATTGTCAGTATGGACAAATCCAGGAATGTTCTATGGAGGATGGGTAGGCAACAATTTCGGACATCTTGGCAGATATACGTTAAATTATCTTGATCCAAGAGGATATGGCAACTATTTTGCTAGATTAAAAGATGTATTTACTAAACCCTTTTATACTAAACCTCCAACTTTCTTTAATGGAAGAAAACCACAATGGTATGGAAATCAAGGATTTTTTAATGACGACGAAATACGTTTTCAAAATGGAGCAATTTGGGCAGGTATTCCAGAAAATGAAGTTCCTCGAACTCTTATTTAGAAGAATGTTGATGGAACATATCGATTTACAAGAGGGGCTATTGAAAATGCTGAACAAAGTACCAAGATTCCTTTTGAAGAAATGGCAGGTTTGAAAGATAAGGACGTTTTAAGTAGAATAAGTGAAGGATAGAGTATAAATGAACAAGATTGGCTTACTTCTGTGGGTGGAGAGCATAGTGATTATATACTTCGACAAAATAATCCCCGTTCATTAGTATGGGAATTTCGTGATGAACAAAAGTTAAATCCACAATATTAGGTAGCAGACTGGATAAAAAAACACATATTACATGTTTCTTCTGAAACAAAAGTTCCTTGGTTAGATAAATTTGGAGGAGCCAATTTATGTTGGCTTCTTGGATACAAGCCCTTTACATATAGATAGGGTATTCTTCTCGATAAAAATAGTAATTGGCGACTATTTTATGATCCTGCTCATGCAGAAAAATACGGGTTAGGTCAAACTTTAATGGAATAACCACAATGAAAAATTTAGAATTATTAGGCCCTCCTACAAAGTCTGAGAGAATATTTGATTACATTGTAGACCATACAACATTCGGAAAAGTAACATGTTTTTTAGGTGCGATGCTTCTTTTAGCATTTGGAGCAATATTAGAGTTATTACATCCAGGTTCATTTAGTGAATCTATAGAGAGTCGTCGTATTGCAGAAGAAAATTCGCATACAATACTTAAATATGGAGGTATGGAATGTAGGAAAGATTCTACTAATAATATTCTTGATTTAAAATGGGACATGATATATAGAGCTATTATGTTTCATCTTCATAGTGGAAGATATACCACAGAAGAGCAACATCGACTTCTTAAGTATAAAGATGTATGTAAAAGAGTCTTTAATTTCTTCGAGCGAAATAACATCGACATCTATTCAGACAATTTCGATATAGATTATCTTGCCAAATGCGTTAGAGAACAAGACATATAAAAGAAGAGTGAAGCTTGATACCGGGATAGTGCAATAACTGGGGCAGTCAGATGCAATATGTGAGCATTATAAAGTAGAGATAAAACCGCTCGAAGCCACTCTTATGGAGAGTAATGCTTGATTGGTGATAGCGTCCGCCTGCTAAGCGGTTCGTGTTATAATGTCATAATGCTTTTGCCCTTGCAGGGCGCAATTTACTACTCCGCTATTGACCCAGGGCGTTGCCCTGGGCTGGTATCTCGCTGGCCTTACAGGCCGTCTTTGCACAAAAGCCATCCGAACAGGACGAAATTATATTATTATGTTCAATCTTAACGAGGCCATGTGTCAAACAACATTCGCCCTGACGGGCGAGCGGATGGACATAAAGTCCACCCCTACAGCTGCACCGGCCTCTTGGCCCTTCTGCTGTCTTTGCACAAAAACCTGTCGGCGCAATCTACTCTGTCATTTACCCAAGGCGTTGCCCTGGGCTGGTATCTCGTTGGCTCTTCAGGCCGTCTATGCACAAAATCCATTCTTACAGCTCGAAATTTTCATTCGTAAAGGTCGAATTTATTCCGCCAAATGCGGTTATTTTCTCATTTTATTGCTATCTTTGCCAAGTCATTCAAATATTAGTGATATGGGCGTAACATTTGACGATACAGAGAAGAAATTTGTGTTCGATTTCGAGCATGATGGTGCTGAAGATATTGTCAGCCTTACAGGTAATGGCTATCAAGTTGAAGCATTTGGCAAATGCTTCTATTATGGTTATGAGTTCTCTGAACAGGTGGAAAGTTCTGTACGTACCGCTTTCATTAAGTATGTGAAATTCACAGAAGCATTGCAGGATACCCCTGATTTGACCAATTTTATTAAGAAAGCGGTAGATAATCTTCATAAGAAGATTAATCTTTATAACTATGACTTAGTGGTGATGCCAGAATCGAAGAGTGAGGTGAACAAATATATGCTGCGCTATATCTACCGATTTGCGCAGCCCACGTTATATAAGATGACTCTTGTCAAGGCTCTCCCTTCAAACATCTCATTCGATATGAAAGCCTATGAGAAGCAATATCTTGACGATATTCTGGAGAACGGGATGCCTCGTTATAGCCCAGCAGCGAAAGAACAGGCAAAGAGTTCCATCAATGCCATGCTTGAGATGATTCATCAGAAGGATTATTTCACCATTGCCAAGGACGTGAAGAAGAGTAGACTTCGTCCGTACATTATGAACTTCCTGAGATTTGAATCAGAGGAAGAGCGGGAGCTTTGTTCAATGATTCGACAGCAAAACGTTCTGGTTATCGATGATGTTACCACCAGCGGCTCGACATTGAATGAGGTCCTCCGCACGCTCCGTATTCTCAACGAAGACAACGAAATCACCATCTTCAGCCTCATTGGTCGAAAAGACTTAATGGCAGAATCATTTTGACTCTCGTTCTGCTTATTTGGTGCTATTGGATAACGTCAGAATCGCTTCATAAGAGTTTTAAAAAGGATCACATAATATGGGACACCCTATGTCGAAAGTAGGGTGTTCAATTGGTTTTTCCTTCTTTACGCCAAGAGGCCATGTGTCAAACATTCGCCCTATCGGGCGAGCGGATGGACATAAAGTCCACCCCTACAGCTGCACCGGCATCTTGGGTGTAACATGCAAAGGAGGTGTGAAAAGTCACACCTCCTTTTATTGTCAAATTGAGCGATACAACAATTACCTGATGCCCTCGCGCCACTTGGAGGCGCCGATGCCCTTCTGGTAGATGGCACTGTTGCGGACCTTGTCAGTGTTGCGGTAGTAGAGGTTGTTGTCGTCTCCGGCGTTGCCCTCTATGCCACTTGTGCTGTGCATGGTGATGTAACCGAGGCTCTCGTCGAGCACGTCGGTGCCGTCACCTGCGGCATTGGTGGTGACATGCACGGGGTTGGGTTGGTGCATGAGTTCCTCCGGTGAGATGTCGTCAACGATGGTGACCAGACCCTCGGGATACTCCACTCCGTCGATGGTGTTCCAATAGCTCCACTTGCCCAAGGCATTTCCAGTGGCCTCGAATGCCGTACCTGAGAAGATGCTGTTGCCGGTGAGGTTGGTGTTGGTGGAGTAATTGTCAGCGAAGTGCAGTTCGATTTCTCCCGGCTCGCCATTGATTTGTCGGATGTCGGCACCCTGCTGGAAGAGCGGCCTGGTGTCATTCGGCTTCTTGGTGAGGATGAAGAGGTTCTTCTTGCAGGTGATGCTGCTCCCTGTGGGGATGTACCTGATGTCGAAGATCTGTCGCCCGCTGGTACGAGTAGAGAAATTGACGAAGGTGTTGTTCTCCAAGGTGATCTTGTACTGGATGTTGGGCTTCCAGTCAAGGTTCTTACCATTGTCGGTGAACATACAGGTTCTCGGACTGTCGTAGAAGGTGTTGTTGCGCACCACCATGTTCTTGTAGATGTTGGACTTGGCAGAGTTGCCATCACCTGCAATCCATGCGTAACCACGTCCGTTGTTGTCATAGAAGCCGCAGTTGTAGAACTCATTGTCCTCGATGATCACATTCTCGAAAGTCTTGATTCTGGAGCCTTGCACACGGATGTAACCACGCACCATGCGCTGCAGCGTGCAGCGACGCATCTCGAACGACTGGAGAGTGACACCCATGCCGTTGGAGTACATGTTGATGAAATAGTTACCTGTACCATTAGATGCTCCGTTGAAGAAGACAGCCTTCGGTGCGTCGAATTCGATGTCCTCGAAGATGAGCGACTTGACATAAATGATGATGGAGGGGCTTTCTCCGCTCAGCGGCTGACGTCCGAACATGAAGTTGCAGGAAGAGTAAGCATTTCCGTTGGGTACGATGCCGTTCATGTAAACCTTGGCCTTGGGCTTTCCGGCAGCCAAGTCCTCCGGCCTTGTGCGCAGTGTGAATCCCTTGGAGAGGCTGACGTTGGTGGCGAAATAATACACCTTGCCACCCTCAAGTTCAAAGATGGTACCCTCAGCCATGGTCGGGTCGTTGATGAAGTCGTTGATGACATCGTCGATGCGGCATGCGTTCCACTGAGCAGCGGCGGCCTTCTCCTCATCGGTGATGGTGGCGGCACTGCGTGTGATGGTGGCACCGTTGACAGAATGCTCGATGAGGATAGGCTCACCCGGTGTGCCGTCGGTACGGACGGAGAGCGTGTTGTAATACTTGTCCACCTGGGCCACGGGATTGCTGGAGTCCTCCACGTTGACATTATACACAGAGTTCTCGTCGAGGCCAGTGATGACCACGTATCCATCCTCAAGTTCCTGCGGAGTGAGCACATGGCGGTCCCATCCTGCCGGTATGGCGGCATTGGGGTTGGCTGCGGAAGGCACTATTCTGAGGATGTCGATTTTGTACTTTGTTCCATCTTCGGTGAGGTTGAAGTGCTCGGTGTATCCCTCTGTGGCATCCTCATTGGCATCGTATGTGGGATCGATGTTGATGCGGAAGGAAGTCTTGGTGATTTCCGACTGCGAGAGGATGGCCGGTACGGGATAGCGCTCGTCGGTGGTGATGCCGCAGTACTCTGCCCAGCGTCTTCCAGCTCCGTAACCATACCAGTGTGAGTGGTAAGCCTCGCCCTTCTTGGAGAGCGTGCGAATGGCGAAGCGGTAGTCGTTGGCATATTCGAGGTTCTTGATGGAAAGTTCCAGCACGTCCGGGCCTACGATGGTGTCCCACAATATTTTATTCGGGTCCTCCCAATCGACCGGCTCACCGCTGGCGACGTATGCGGGAATGGACATTTTGATCTCATATCCGGCGCACCCATCCACACCATACCAGTAGAGTTTGATGGTGTTGAGGTCTTCCACGTGACAAGCGTAGGGGTCGTTGGGATACTCGCCCTTTCCCGTGTTCTCGTTGAGTCGGAACATGGTCATGAATTCGCGCTCGGATGCTGCGCTTACATCATCGTCGTCATCCTTGCATGAGTTGAGTGCAGGCACGCTCATGAGGATCATCAACGCATATAAAAATGTTTTCTTCATATCTGTATTCCTGTTTGATGATTAGTTGGCATAGCCATAGTAGTTCTTGTAGGCACCTGCCGAGCGCTGGATGGCAGCATTGGGATAAGGCAGGATGTATCTGACGACAGGCAGCTGGCTTGCGCTGGCAAGCGGGAACGGCAGGGACTCGAGTTGTCCGTAGTTGTTGACGATGTATGACCTTCCGGTCTCATCACCCCTTGCGAAGCCATAGAGAGAGTAGAGGCACTGTGCCCTTGGAGCACCCACTCCGTCGTTCCACCAAGCGTAGAAGTTGGCATAGCTGTCGTAACCGGTGTGTGAGCGCACATTCTCGTATGGGTTGAGAATGTCGAGCACTTGGAGTTGGGTGTTGGGATAGAAGCTGGTGTTTTTGGGATTAGCCACAACGTTGTAATACATGTAGGAGGGCAGTTCCATGGACCCCGGCACTCCGTCGTAGGCGATGACCGCATCCATATAGTCGGACGAGCCACCAGCCTCCTCAGCCACTGCAAGGTAGCGGAGGTAAGTCCAGTAAACCACCTCTGCATATTTGTTGTTGCGTACGAGGTCGCGCCATCTGGAGTTCTCGCCGGCCAGTTCCCACTTGCGCTCGTTCAGCACGAGGTTGAGGAAAGCCTCCTTGCTGTTGGCGTTATCCACATAGGTCTCAACCTTGTCAGCCCATGCTTCGGCGGGGAATGCACGTTTGCGTACTTCCTTGACGGCGTCCCTGGCTTGGGCTGTGGGTCCACCGTTGATTTCGTTGGCCGCCTCTGCATACATCAGCAGCACGTCGGCGTAGCGCATGTAGGGGAAGTTGATGCCCGTGGCACCCTCGCTGGTGGGGTCGGTGTTGGTGTTGGACCAGAACTTCGACCATTTGTTGTTGTGTACGGTGTAGTCAGCACGGATGATGGGCGTACCGTCATATTGGTAGTACCAGAGACCGTTGACATAGTCGCGTCTGAGGTCGAGGGTGTCGAAGGTGAAGCGGTAGAAGGCGTTGAGGCGTGCGTTTCCGCTGGATCCGCCCCAGATGTTGGCACCTGTGGTTGTTCCTTCGTACAGGGAGCAGCTGGGTCCTTGGTTGTAGCCGACGTTGCCGGAAGCTTTGTAGGCAAAAGGAATCTCGAAGATGGGGTCGTCGCCGTTGTCAACAACATAGTTACATTCGTCGATGAACACCTGGCGGTAGGATTTCTCCAACTTGTGTGTTCCTGCATCGATGACCTTCTTGGCATATTCCATGGCCGTCTGGTAGTATTCCTTGTAGTTGGCGGGTCGCTCCATGGAGCCTCTGAACGCGGGGTCGCTCGTGTTGGGCCTGAGGGTGTATCCACCAGCCTGAAGAGCGATGCGGGCGATGAGGGCGTTGGCGAGTTCCTGTGAGCAGCGCTCCACGGTGCTCTCCTTGGAGGATTGCATACGAGGTGCGATTTCCTTGAGGTCGGCCAGCACTTGGTCGAGCACGTTGTTGCGCTCCACCACGGGAAGGACGAAGTCGCCCTCACGGTAGTAAGTGGGTTCGAGAGAGAAAGGCACGTCTCCGAAGTACCACACGAGGTCAGAGGTGAAGATGGCCCTGATGCACTTGGCCTCTCCCATCATCTGCACCACCTCTTCATTGCCCTCTTTGTAGAGGTCGCTCTTTTCGAGGTTGTAGATGAAGTTGTTGGCAGTCTCAATTCCCTTGTAGAGTGCAGTCCATGCCTTGTTGATGGCACCACCTTGACTGGTACATTCGAAGCGTTGGTATCCTGTTTCGGTGGCCACATCGCTGGAGTTGGCAGCGAACTCCACGTCATTGTTCATACACAGCCCCACCCAGAAGGTCTGTCCGTAGGTGTCGTTGTTGAACATCTGTACATAGACGTTGTTCAGCGCAGTTTTGATTTCCGACTCTTTGGTGAAGATGTACTCGTTGGTCTGCCGGGAAGGCGCATCCACTTCGAGGTAGTCGTTGCAAGCAGTGAGCGAGACCAGGGCGACACCGGTGAGCAATATATTTCTAAGTTTCATATTTCCGTTGTGTTAGGATTAGAAGGTGATGTTAGTACCGAATACGAATTGGCGGCTACGCGGGTAGCGGTTGTAGTCCATACCCGGTGTAAGTCCTGTCTGGATGTCCACCTCGGGGTCATATCCGGAATAGTCGGTAATGATGAAGAGGTTGGATGCGCTGAGGTAGAACCTTGCCTTTGAGAGGCCGATTTTCTTGACGACCTTTGCGGGCAGCGTGTATCCGATGGTGACGTCGGAGAGACGGAGGAAGGAACCGTCCTCGATGAAATAGGAGTGTGTGACGTTGTTGGTGACATCGGAGGGGTTCCAGAGTGTCTTTCCTGCATTCATGGCGATGTACTCGTCCGTAGCCCCGTCGTCGTAGTAGTTCTTATAGACGTTCTCATAGTCGCTGTCACGGGTGTATCTCCATCCGTTGGTGAACTTGGAGAGCACGTTGGTGAAGGATGTGCTTCCCTTGGCGCCAGAGACGGATGAGAGGGCGTATGCGGTGGCGTTGTTGATGTCGAAGTCGAGCATGTAAGTGAAGTTGCATGCGAAGTCAAAATCCTTCCACTGTCCGCTAAGTCCGAAACCGCCTTGGTATTTGGGGTTGGTGTTGCCTATGACCTTGCGGTCGTCAGTGATGTTGGGGTCGTCGGAGGCAGTGATTTGTCCGTCACCGTTGAGGTCCTTGAACTTGATTTTGCCGGGGAGTGTAGCCACGCCGGAGTTGGAGTCGTCAAAGACGTTGTTGATGACGGTACCAGCCTTTGGCACGGCGAGGAAGTTCTGGTTGGGGTCGAAGTCAAACTCGTCGGGTGAGTAAAGTCCATCATAGACGAAGCCGTAGATGAGACCCACCTCGTCACCCACTTTCAGGCAGTAGTCGTTATAACTTGACTTCCACCTGCTATTCTGGTTCCAGAGGATGTTGTCGGTGTTGTTGAGTTTCTCGACGACCATCTTGTTGTGTCCGAAGGTGAGGTTGGCACTAAGCACATAGTCCTTTCCACGGAGCAGGTCGGCGTTGAGGGTGAGTTCGTATCCCTTGTTGGAGACCTCGCCGATATTCTGGGTCTGCTGGGTGTATCCGCTGGTGGTGGGCAGAGGCGACGAATAGAGGAGGTCGCGCGTGTTGTTCCAGTAGATTTCCGGTGTGAGCGTGAGTCTTCCGTTGAAGAGGCTGATGTCCAAGGCGAGGTTGCGGGTGAGTGTCGTCTCCCATTTGATGGCCTCGTTGGGCAGTGTGTTGCCCACGCTGTAATACGGCTCTCCAAGTGCCGTGCTCTCTCCGAAGCCCGGACCGCCGGTGGCATTGATGGTGTAGAGGTATCTCCAGAGGTCGTCTCCGATACGGTTGTTACCGGAGAGGCCGATGGCGAAGCGCACCTTGAGTTGTGTGATCCAATCCACGTCTTTGAGGAATTTCTCCTGAGAGACGACCCAACCAGCCGATACGGAGGGGAAGTAGCCCCACTGGTGTCCCGGTGCAAACTTGGAGCTGCCGTCGGCACGCATGGTGACGGAGAGGAGGTACTTGTGCATGTAGTTGTATGCTGCCTGTCCGAAGAAGGAAGCCATCCTGTCCGCCGTGCTGAGGGTGCTTTCGGCGTTCCATGCGGAGCCAAGGGTCATGTTGGCCCATGCACTTGCAGCGTCGATGTCGCGTCCGAAATAGCGGTTGCGCATGTACTCCTGCTTGTACTGGCTGTCATGGATTTCCTGTCCGAGGAGGAAGGAGAGGTTGTGGTCGTCGGCCACGGTGAAGTCATAAGCGGCGGTGTTGGTCCACGTATAAGAAGTGGAGCGGCTGTCGGTGATGGCAGCCACGCCGAGGTTGTTATTGGCTTGCCCATTTTTTGTCATAAATCCCCAGAACTCGTTTTTGTCGCGGAATGACATGGAGTGAGCGAAGTCGGTCTTCAGTCTCAGACCTGCGATGGGTTGCCAGTTGAGTGAGATTTGGTTGACGTAGGTGTATTGGTGCTGCTTGCGCTGGTTTTGTCCGATGTCGCTCTTGGGGTTGGTGTAAGCAAAGATGGCCTCGTCGTCGGGGTCCACCGTTTTGGGGTCCCAGAAAGCAAACTCCCTCAATCCATTGGTGGGACGGTAGCGCAGCACGTCGATGATACCTCCTGAGCCCACGCCGTCACCACCGGCTCCGATGTCACGACGGTAGGTGAACTTGGGATTGTAGGTGAAGGAGAGGTTGTCGGTGATGTTGACCATCAACTTGGTGTTGATGTTCGTTCTTCTCACACCCGAACTAAGGATGATACCCTTGTCGTCGGTCTGTGTGAAGGAGACGTTGAATTTCACCTTTTCGTTACCACCACCGATGGTGACGTTGGCCATATAATTAAGCGGTGTCTCGCCCATCACCTCGTCCTGCCAGTCGTGTGTGACGGCTCGGTCATAGACATCCATATCGTCGCGGTTGCCGAAATTGCCACGGAAATACTTGGCGGCATTGCTTCGAGTGGAGCCGGCGGCAGCGCGGTCCCACTGGTAGCGCACGAACTCCGATGTGTTCATCAGGTCGAGCGTCTTGGAAAGGTGGCTGACGGAGAGACGTCCGTTGAAGCTCACCTGCACCTTTCCGGCCTGTGCCGACTTGGTGGTGACAACAATAACGCCATTGCCACCGCGTGCACCATATATAGCGGTGAGGGAGGCATCCTTGAGGACGTCGATGGAAGCGATGTCGCTGGGCGGGATGTCATTGATGTTGTCGGCCTCGAAGCCGTCGATGATGTAAAGGGGTCTGTTCTCCGATGTGACGGACGTGGCGCCACGAACACGGATGTTGATGTCGGCACCCGGCTGTCCGTCCACGGTGGTGATCTGCACACCGGCGATTTTTCCTTGGAGAGCCTCGGCTGCTGAGGACACCGGCACGATGGCGAGTTTCTGTCCCGAGACGGAGCCGACGGAACCTGTGAGGTCCTTTCTTGCCCTGCTGGTGTAACCGACGACGACGACCTCCTCCATGGAAGCGACGTCATCCTTTAGCACAACGTTCATGGCCGAGGATGCGTCCACCTCCTCCGTTACCATGCCGATGTAGGTGATGACAACTTGTTTTGCCTTGTGAAGCGTTAACGAGAAGTTGCCGTCAATGTCGGTGACAGTAGCATTTCCTGGCGCGTTTTTCTCCGCCACAGTAGCTCCGATAATCGGCTCACCACTTGAATCAACGACTTGCCCTTTCGCAACAGTCTGTGCCAGCGCCTCTGGTGGTGCGAGCACAAAGAATGCGGCTAAGATGCAAATCTTACATAATAGTCTCATTGCGTGATTCATACATGTTAGGTTTTTAATTAATATTGATTGATGAAAAATTAATTTCGAGTAGTTGTTTTTGAGGTCATCGAGGCAGCGGGACCTGCCTTTTCTGCCGATTGTTTAAATATTCTTTGCAAAATTAGCAATTATTTGCAATTTAGAGGTAGAAATTTCCATCAAAAAATGTGTAAAAAATGCTAAATGGGGGAAAAAAGTTGTTTTATGAACCATTTTTCCCTCTTTTGGACAATTTTTTCACCCATCTGGTTAGTTTTTCCACCTCGCTGTTGGAAAAAGGGGTTATCTTTGCATTATAGTTATTAGAATGATTTTAGGTTTAATTTTTTAAGGTACCACAAAAGCGCGATGGAATCGCGAGGGCGCCACCTATCTCCGTGAGGACATAGGTGGCGCTTAAGGAAAGAAAAGCAAACTTTCTTTTCACTTTTCTCTCGTTTTTTTTATCTTTGCAATCGAAATGGGAAAGAGGTGCAAGATATGGGCATTGGCTGTTCTGCTTCCATGCGTGGCTTTCAGCCAGAGCGACTTCCGCAGCGAGACAAGTGTGGAGTTGCAGAAATCCCTTGACGAGCGTTGGCAGTGTGGCATTGAGTTGGAGATGCGCACACGGGACGACTTATCCTCCATCGACCGCCTTTCCGCCGAAGTATATGCCGACTACAAGGTGTTGCCGTGGTTGAAGTTGGCGGGTGGTTATGTGTTTTTAGGCGACCACAACAAGCGCATCTCTCACTACGAGGCAGGCGACCGCGAGGTGACAAGGGGCATGGCCTCCCCCGGCGACCGCAAGAACCTGCGCGAATATTGGGGCATTCGCCACCGTCTTCACGCCTCCGCCACGGCGAAATGGCGCTTTGGCCGTTGGCGCATGTCCCTTCGTGAGCGTTGGCAATACACCTACCGTCCCGAACAAATTGTAGATGGCCGTTACAACTATGTCTATCGGAAAAGCGACAATGTCCCCCACCTCTACCATGGCCAAGCGAAAAACACGCTGCGCAGCCGCCTGTCGGCTGAATACGACATCCGTCACTGTCCTCTAACGCCCTTCGTCAGCGTGGAGACGTGGCACGCATGGTCTTTGGAACAGACGCGCTACACGACTGGCGTGGAGTGGAAAATCAACAAGCACCACGTGGTGGACGTCAGCTACCACTATCAGCACGAGGCCGATGTGGAAGACGACAACCCCCACCGCCATGTGGTGGGTGTTTCATGGCAAGTAAAGATATGAGCATGGAGGGATGGACAAGGAGAATGGCACACGGCGCATGGGATGCCGGCAGTTGGTTGACCGCCATGCTGCTGTTCCTCTTTTTGTCGTGCGCCGACGAGCCTTACGAAGGCACACCCTCCGACGTGCCTCACACTGGCCTTCCCTTCGTCTGCCTCAACACTCCCGATGGCGCCGACATCACGCGCAACGACATGGATGCCATGTTGGAGTTGATGGAGCCGGGAAGCGACATGTCGCACTCCTTCAGTGCCACAGTGAAGGGTCGCGGCAACACGAGTTGGATCGCCCCCAAAAAGCCTTACTCCATCACCTTTGACGAACCACGTTCGCCTTTCAACCTCCCTTCAGGCCGTTCGTGGGTTCTCTTGGCCAACTACCACGACCCCGCCCAGTTGCGTAACAGCCTTGCCTTTTACCTTGGTAGCGTGGCAGGTGGCAATTCCGACGTTCCCCAGACCTGCTTCGTGGACCTTTTCGTCAACAACCTCTACCGTGGCATTTACCAATGGGGCGAGAGCGTGGAAGGTGTCTGCTCACGCATGGGTGCCGACGTGATATTGGAGGTAGATGGCAAGGCCCGCTACCATGAGACGACGTTTCATACTTCCCATCTCTACCACCCCCTCACCATCCATCTCCCAGAGGTGTCGCCCGATGATGCCACTTTCCAAGCCATCACTTCCTACGTTCAACGTGCGGAAGACGCCTTATTCAGCGAGCATTTCACCGATGCCGTGGAGGGTTACCGCTCATACCTCGATGTAGGTTCTTTCGTGGAATGGTACTTGGTGAACGAGATAGCGAAGAACAACGACGCCGCTTTCTACACCAGTTGTTTCCTGCATTTCGCCTGGGGTGGCAAGTTGCGGATGGGTCCCCCATGGGACTTCGACTTGTCCTTCGGCGATTACCGTTACAAGAACCGAAGGAAGATTGTCAACGACCCGGAGGGTTTCTACCTTCGCCATGTCCAGTGGTATGAGCGTCTTTTTGAAGACCCCTCCTTCAAGGCCCTTGTGAAGGAGCGTTTCCTCCACTATGATGGCCACCGCGAGGAGTTGCTCGCCCATATCGACTCCACCGCCGCACTCTTGGAGTCGAAAGTGTTTCTCGACAACTGCCTTTGGGGGCGTCTTGGACAAAAATCGGCCACCATGGAACAGACGGAGACCGCCTATCGCGAGGAAGTGGAAAAGCTCAAGGAATGGCTCATCCATAGGATGGACTGGATGAGGGCGCATTTGGAAGAGCTGTGATTTTTAAGGGAGAATGACAAAAAGCACATCACCATTCCGCTTTTTACCAATTATTGATTACCTTTGCATGCCAAACGGTCTCCCAAACGGCCTTTACATGATCATCATTCGCAACAAATACCTGCCCTTCCCCGGCTTCTCTGCCGTCAACCTCTTCGGCGTACTCTTCTGCCGCCCCGGCACGAGGCTCACCCCGAGGCTCATCAACCACGAGCGCATCCATACGGCGCAAATGGTGGAGATGGGCTTCATCTTCTTCTACATCTGGTATCTTGTGGAATGGACCGTGCGCTTGGCATGCCGCGGCAACGCCTATTTCAACATCTCCTTTGAAAGAGAGGCATACCGCAACGAATACAACAGGAAATACCTCGAACAAAGAAAGCACTACGCCTGGTGGAAATACACCAAAGACATGACGGCCTCCCGTTGAAAAGAAAACGACATCAACCATCAAAACATATCAAGCAATGAGAGAAATAGAGAAAGAGAACGAACAATTGCAACTCCCGGAGAACGCCTTCCGCGAGTTGGCTCCAAACGAGAGCTACCATCCCATCATGCGACCTGAGCGCGAGTACGCCGAGGTAAACGCCTGGTCGGTGACGTGGGGCGTGGTGATGGCCATACTCTTCTCCGCCGCAGCCGCCTACTTGGGTTTGAAGGTCGGCCAGGTGTTCGAAGCCGCCATCCCCATCGCCATCATCGCCGTGGGAGCCTCCACCGCCGTCCGTCGCAAGAACGCCTTGGGTGAGAATGTCATCATCCAGAGCATCGGCGCCTGTTCCGGTGCCGTGGTGGCCGGCGCCATCTTCACCCTCCCGGCCATCTACATCCTCCAAGCCAAGTACCCCAACGACCCGGAGATGACCGCCTCCTTCCTCAAGGTGTTTCTCTCCTCCCTCTTGGGTGGCATCATAGGCATCCTCTTCCTCATTCCCTTCCGGAAGTATTTCGTCAAGGAGATGCACGGCAAATACCCCTTCCCGGAGGCCACCGCCACCACGCAGGTGTTGGTGAGCGGTGCGAAGGGCGGCAACCAAGCCAAGCCGCTGCTCATCGCCGGCATCGTGGGCGGTCTCTACGACTTCATCGTAGCCACCTTTGGATGGTGGAACGAGAATTTCACCACCCGCGTGGTGTCGTTTGGCGAACAGTTGGCCGACAAGGGCAAACTTGTTTTCAAGGTGAACACGGGCGCCGCCGTTGTGGGCTTGGGCTACATCGTGGGATTGAAATACGCCTTCATCATCTGCCTTGGCTCGCTCTGCGTGTGGTGGCTCATCGTTCCCGGCATGGCATTGCTCTTCGGCGACCAGGTGCTCAACGCCTGGGATCCGTCCATCACCAGCACCGTGGGCGAGATGAGTCCTGAACAAATTTTCCGCAGCTACGGCAAGAGCATCGGCATCGGCGGCATTGCCATGGCCGGCATCATCGGCATCATCAAGTCGTGGGGCATCATCAAGAGCGCCGTTTCCTTGGCCGCTAAGGAAATGAAGGGCAAAGGAGCCGAAGCAGGCGAAGTGGAGCGCACCAGCCGCGACCTCTCCTTCCGCGTCATCGCCATTGGCAGCATCGTCACCATCTTGGTCACCTACCTCTTCTTCTGGTTGGGCGTGATGAAGGGCAACCTGCTGTTTGCCACGATGGCCATCCTCTTGGTGGCAGTCATCGCCTTCCTCTTCACCACGGTGGCAGCCAACGCCATCGCCATTGTGGGCAGCAACCCTGTCTCCGGTATGACGCTGATGACGCTCATCCTCGCCTCCGTCGTGATGGTGGCAGTGGGTTTGAAAGGCACCGCCGGCATGGTGGCCGCCCTCATCATGGGCGGCGTGGTGTGCACCGCCCTCTCCATGGCCGGTGCGTTCATCACCGACTTGAAGGTGGGTTACTGGCTTGGCACCACTCCCCGCAAGCAAGAGTCATGGAAATTCCTTGGCACCTTGGTGTCAGCCGCCACGGTGGGTGGCGTGATGATTCTGCTCAACGAAACCTACGGCTTCGCCAGCGGGCAGTTGGCGGCTCCCCAGGCCAATGCGATGGCCGCTGTCATCGACCCGCTGATGAACGGCGTGGGTGCTCCCTGGCTGCTCTACGCCATCGGTGCAGCCATTGCCATCGTGCTTACCTTCCTCAAGGTTCCGGCTTTAGCTTTCGCCCTTGGCATGTTCATCCCCTTGGAACTCAACACCCCCCTGCTCGTCGGCGGCGCCATCAACTGGTATGTCACCACCCGTAGCAAGGACAAGGCTGTGAACGAGGCTCGTGGCGAGAAAGGCACGTTGATAGCCAGCGGCTTCATCGCCGGAGGTGCCTTGATGGGCGTGGTGAGCGCCTTGCTGCGCTTCTTCGGCTACAACCCCATCGACGAGGGTTGGTTGGCCAACCACCTCTCCGAGGTACTCTCCTTAGTGGCTTACATTCTACTTATCGCCTACTTCATCCAAGCCACAAAGCCAAGCAAGAAGGAATAAACCCTCCAGAACCTACGTCAAGGCCGGCGTCACGATGATGACGCCGGCCTTGTATTTTACAAAATCCTTTCCTCAACAATCCCTATGACAATCTGTCGAGTTGTTGGCGCAGGATGGTCAATTCTTCGCGTACGGCAATAAGGGTGTCGAGCAAAGCGGCGGTCTTCTCCACGCCCTCGCGGTTCTCGTTGAACATTTTCCGGGCGGCCTCAAGTTTGAAGCCCCTCACCTTGACAAGGTTATAGACCGTAGCCACCTTGTCGATGTCCTTCTGGGTGTATTGCCTCACATTGTTGGAACCCACATGGGGTCGAATGTGCGGGAAGGCTTTCTCCCAATACCTCAACAGGCTCTCGTTGACGGAGAACATCTCCGCCACCTCCTTGATGGAATAATATATTTTTTTCGTCTTGGGTTCCGTCTTGCTTGTCGGCATGGTTCTGTTGTTTTGCGTTTGTCAATGAGTGATTCTAAGCACTTTCTTCGCGTTGTCGATTTCAATTTTCCCAAGTTTCCCCAACACGCTCTGTCCGAGGAGGAGCGGTGCTTTCTGGTTGCCCACCACGGAAGCGCGGACGTTGGTGAGATCGAGGCCGCCGAAATTGACCTTCTTGATGTTGACGATGGTACCCTCCGTGACATTTCCGTTGGCATCGAGATAGTGCTGTCTCCCTACGACATCGTTAGCGGAGAGATACCCATTCTTGAACATAAAGTTTGCCTCCACCAATGAAATGGAGACATCGCTTGCCCCCGTGTCGAAAACGAAGTGGAGCGGAAGTCCGTTGACCTGGCATTTCACCTTGCACACGCCTCCCTCCTTGGTGAAAGGCACCTCCGCCACTGTTTTTTCAGTGTTGTTGTCGGTGTTTGCTCCTTGGTTGGCATTATCCGACAGTTCCTTTTCGAGCAGTGCCTTGTATTTCTCCACGAGGTCCTTGTATTGCTGCATGTCGCGGATGTTGTCCAAGTCGGTGTCGTGCTCCATGTGTTCAAAGGACCTCCATCCTTTCTCCAAAGCTTTTTCCAAGTATTCGAGCGCTTTCTCCTTTTCCCCAAGAAGCGAATGGATGCAGCAGGCATCGTAGAGGTTTCCCTTCGATTCGTCGGCCTTGAGGACGGCCTCCATCATTTCTACAGCCTTGTCCTTTTCGCCCAGTTTGAGTTGTGCGTATGCGATTTCGACAACTGTGGTATCCTCCAACAATTCAAGCACCTTTGTGTAATCAACTTTGGCAAGGTCGTCGTTGCCCATGGCTTCGTGTATGCGTGCCCTGACGTAATACATTTCCGGCACACCATCCATATCGGTAATGGCCATGGTGAGGTCGTCGAGTGCATCTTCCAACTTGTCCGCCCTGTAACGAGCACTGCCCCTGATGAAGAAATTGGTGGCATTGTAGGAGTCGCCGTCATCAAAGATTTTCTCCGCCTCCTGGGCAGCCTCTTCATACCTTCCCAATTCTTCAAGGATGATCAACTTACTAACAATCAAAGAGTAGTTGGTGGAGTCCTCTTCGAGAGCCTTTTCCACAAGGTTCATTGCCCTTTTGTAATCTCCCATTTCCTTACAGCAATCCACGATGTTGGTGAGCGAACCATTGGTTCCATCCAGTTCATCGGACTTGGAATAATAGTCAATGGCGGTCTTGTAGTTTTCCATTTTCTCCTCAATCACAGCGAGGAAAAACGGCCAACAAGCCTCGGTGGGATTTTGCAGCATCTTGAGTTTGAGCTTTGTTCTTGCAACGGCCCACCCCTCGGAAGGCAAGTCGCGCAGGAGGGGCACGATGCTGTAGTCCTGCTCTTGTTGCTCAAATTTGATGAGGTCGTCCACCGCTTCGTTGAATTTCTTCAGTCCGATGTAGCTCTGAGCCCTGAAGACGAACTGCTTGTTGTAATCATTGGAGAGTTTTTCCACCTTGTCGAAATAGGGAATGGCCTCTTCCCATTTCTCCTGCATATTGGCGTTGCGTCCCAAACCCATGTAACCCACCACGTCGCCAGGCTCCATGTCGATGCATTTTTGATATTCGGCGTTGGAGAGGTCGTATTTCTTCTGCTCGTAGTAGATTTGCCCACGGTTTTGGTAGAGTTCCACATCCTTGGGATTGCATTTGATGGCTTGGGCCAGGTCGTCAAGGGCGCTAATGGTATCCTCCATCTCCAAGTGTACGTGTGCCTTGAGTTCGTAAGCATCAGCGAGATGCTCGTCTTTCTTCGGCAACAGGGCAATGGCCTTTTCCACCGCCCCCATGGCCTCGCCACTCTCACCGAGAGCGGCTTGCGAAATGGCGATCATCAAATGTGCGTGTCCGCTCTTGGGGTTTTGCTCCACGTCTTTTTGGAAGAACGAGAGGGCGGTGGAATAGTCCTCCTCCTCCACACTCTCCATGCCACGTAGATAATTGTAAGTCTCATACTTCTTCGCCTTTTCCTTTTGGGCGAAGGCACCGGCAGTCACAACCATGGCTACCAGCAAGATTATCAGCCTTTTCATATTACTATTCTGTTTATACTTCAAAGAGCATGTGGATGTGCTGTTTCTATCGTCGGACATTCTCTTTTTCCACACATGCCTTGAATTTGCAAAGGTAATGCAAACCGAAGATACTACAAAATAAAAATATGTTTTTATTTTGTAGTTGAGTGACGAATAACGTTTTTCCAAGCCTATGGCTTGGATGGTCACAACCACCCCGTTTCCTCCTTGTCCTAAGGATTTTTCACAACCACCCCGCCCCCTCCTGGTCCTAAGGAGGGGTACCTACCCTCCCCCCGTCCCCCTCCCGACATCGGGAGGGGGCTCAACCGCTCCTACTCGTCGCTC
>JAFZRU010000032.1 GCA_017619755.1 Prevotella sp. | reverse complement strand
TTGGGACACCAAGCCCGTTAAACATAAAGTAACTTGAGGGGGCAAAATTGCACAAACCTCGTTTCTGCCCGTAAAGATAAGCATGGTCTTGACTTTTTTATTCACCAGACGTAAAAATCCAAAAATTTTTATGTACTTTTGTCACGTCATTCAAATTTTTGCTGATTTAGAAGGCGCCATCAAGGCAAGTGACTTTTGTTGTGACTATGATCAACCCTTAATAACACAGTATGAAGAAAAAAGAAATGTCAAAATCGCTGTTGAGCGTGGTAATAATCGGGTTGCTGATCAGCCTAACGGGATGTGACGGCCAAAAATGGTCGGAACAACAAGTTGGTTCATTCATGATGGTCAGCCAGAGGGGCGGCCCCACGCTTGGCTATTCCCCACTGTCGGGAGTGAAACTGCTGACGGTGGACGGCTTCGCCTTCATGGACCTGAACCGTAACGATTCGCTCGACGCTTACGAGGACTGGCGACTGACCCCTCAGGAAAGGGCTGCCGACTTGGCTTCGCAGCTGTTGATAGAGGAGATTGCCGGCCTGATGCTCTACAGCAGTCATCAGTCGGTGCCCATGGTGTCACACATGGGCTTCGGGGCTTCCACATACGATGGGAAATCGTTTGAGGAGAGTGGTGCGAAGGCTTCCGACTTGTCTGACGACCAAAAGAAATTCCTGCGCGACGACCATCTGCGTGCCGTACTGATGACGGGCGTGGAAAGTCCTGCTATCGCAGCGGAATGGAACAACAACATGCAGGCTTTCGTGGAAGGGCTCGACCACGGCATCCCGGCTAATACGAGTTCCGACCCCCGTCACGAGGCAAAAGCCACCACGGAATACAACGCCGGGGCGGGAGGACAGATTTCCTTATGGCCCACCTCGCTCGGCTTGGCTGCCACTTTCGACCCACAGTTGGTATATCGCTTTGGCGAGATTGCCTCCGAGGAATATCGTGCCTTGGGCATTGCCACGGCATTGTCGCCTCAAATCGACATTGCCACCGAGCCTCGCTGGTCGCGTTTCAGCGGTACTTTTGGCGAGGACCCGCAATTATCCACGGACATGGCGCGGGCTTACTGCGATGCCTTCCAGACCACGTTAGACGTCAAGGGATGGGGAATGAAGAGCGTCAATGCCATGGTGAAACATTGGTATGGCTATGGTGCCCAGGAAGGTGGCCGCGACTCTCATTACGCCTCTGGAAAATACGCCGTTTATCCCGGTGACAACAGGCTGGCACACAAGCGTTCGTTTGTGGAAGGCGCTTTCCATTTGAAGGGTGGCACGGAGATGGCCTCGGCGGTGATGCCTATCTACAGCATCCTTTGGAATCAAGACCCTTCCGGGGAGAACGTAGGCGGCAGCTATAGCAAGTGGCTCATTCAACAGGAACTGCGCGACGAGGCAAAGTTCGAGGGTGTCGTCTGCACCGACTGGGGCATCACCAAGGACATGAAAGTGCTTGACAGTCCACGAGGCGGGAAGCCCTGGGGCATGGAAGCATACAACGAGGCAGAGCGTCACTATAAGATATTGCAAGCCGGTGTGGACCAGTTTGGCGGCAACAACGAGATAGGGCCTGTGTTGGAGGCTTACGAGATGTGGGTGAAGGAACATGGCGAGGAGAGCGCCCGTGAGCGTTTCGAGCAGTCTGCCCGCAGATTGCTGCTCAACGTTTTCCGTGTGGGATTGTTTGAGAATCCTTACCTCGACCCGGTTGAAACAACGAAGATTGTTGGCAAGCCCGAGTATATGCAAGCGGGTTATGAGGCTCAACTCAAGTCGATTGTGATGCTGAAGAACCACGCCAACCAAGTGTTGCCGATGAAGGGCAAGAAGAAAGTATATGTGCCCAAGCGCCACTTCCCCGCCATCCCTGGTGCATGGGGAGGAATTTCCGAGGAGAAAACCGTGGAGCCGATAGACCTCGCTCTCGTCAAAAAATACTTCGACGTAGTGGAGCAACCCTCAGAGGCCGACTTCGCCATCTGCCTGATCCAGGAGCCCAGCACTGGTTTTGGCTTCAGCTACGACGATGTGAAGAAAGGTGGCAATGGTTATCTCCCCTTCAGCTTGCAGTACGACGACTACACGGCCACCGATGCCAGGGCGGTAAGCGTGGCTGGCGGCGACCCGATGGAGAAAACCCTCAACCGCAGCTTCAGGGGCAAGACCGTCAAGGCATACAACCGTGACGACATGCTGTTGGTGGCTGAAACAAAAAAGGCGATGGGGGAGAAACCTGTCGTGGTCATCTTAGAGACGGGCAGACCGGTGGTGCTGTCTGAAATAGAACCCTTTGCCGATGCCATCCTTGTCTCCTTCAACGTACAGCATCAGGCGTTGCTCGACATCATCAGTGGTCAATCAGAGCCCTCCGCCCTGCTGCCCATGCAGATGCCAGCCGACATGAAGACGGTGGAGGAGCAATTGGAGGATGTGCCTCGCGACATGCGCTGCTACCAAGATGCCGACGGCAATGTTTACGACTTCGCCTTCGGCCTCAACTGGAAAGGGGTGATTAAAGACTCCCGGGTGAAGAAATACAAATAACACAAAAGAGGGCGTTGCAACTGTAGCGGGCGGACTTCATGTCCGTCCGCTCACTTGCTTTTCTGTGCCACACATTCCATTTCCACGAGCCATTCGGGGCGGCACACCTTGCCTTGCAGCAAGACGTGCGGGATGTCGGGGTATGCCTTGGAAAGGAAGGCCTCCACGATGTCGCGGTCGGAAGGGTCGCGCAGATAGACGTAAAAATAGCGGACGTCGTTCATCGTGGCCCCTCCGTCTTTGAGCAACGCCCCGATGTTCTCCAAGAGGCGGGCCGTCTGCCGCTCGATGTCACCCACATACATGGCCTTGCCGTGCTTGTCGATGCTGGCGGTGCCGGAGATGAAGAAAGTCTGCTGGTCACCTTGGTCAAGGCGTGTGCCACGCTCGAACGACACACCATACTCATGGGTGTGGTTGAGATGGTCGAGGGCCTGGAGGTATTTCTTGTCGCTCTCTTTCACGCCGGGGAAGGTAAGGAAGTCGATGGCCACGGAAGCACTGCGGGTCTGTGAGAAGCCCCCGATGCCGGTGCTGGCGATGAAATGCGTCTCGGGGGTGAGGCCCTGGTTGCGGAAGATGTCGTTTCTGGCCCGCACCATCCCCTCGTAGTTCACGTCGATGTCTGCCACATAGATCCATGTGCGAACGCAATGCTCACGCAGCGTCAGCCCCATCTGGTGGATGCTATCGAGGTATTTGTTGAAGATGAGCATCGTCTGGATGTAGGAGTTGGCGCCTCGGGTCTCCTCTTCGCTCAACCTGATGCTGTGAAGGATGAAGTCGTCGGGACGGTCGGTGGTCTTCACCAAGAGGGTGGCCTTGGAGTCATCAAGGGGTGGCTGCTCGACGACGGAGCAGGCGGCGGTGGAGAGGATGTCGCGGTGGAGGGAGGAGGCGATGAGTTCGGCATACTGGTTCTGTGCGTCACTAAGGAACACCTTGCTCAACTGCAGGCGGCGGCCCTCAGCACGCTCGGCGGCGAGGTAGTCGCCCAAGGTGAGGCGTAACTCATCTAAGCGGTTGGAAAACCGCCCCCTTCCCTTCGGGGCGATAATGATATATTTATCCATGGTGGTAGCTGACTTTGACTTTCGGCATGCAAAGGTAGTGCAAAAATCTGATTTCGCAAGGTAAAATGGAAGATTTTAGGCGGCCCATGCAGTTGTTTGACATATTTTTCCTACTTTTGCAACATTATTTTACGTGCTGTACGGATGGATTTTGTGCAAAGACGGCCTGAAAGGCCAAAGAGATACCAGCCCGGGGCAACGCCCCGGGTAAATAACGGAGTAGATTGCGCCCTGAAAGGGCAAAAGCATTATGACATCTATCATTCTTTTGCCCTTTCAGGGCGATAATTGACCCACTCTCTTCCCCAGGGCGTTGCCCTGGGCTGATTGCTTTTGGCCTTTCAGGCCGTTTTCAACCGCACAGCACATTTTTTTCTGTATAATGTAGTAACATAGAAGTCGATTTAAAGCAATGAGAATATGTGTTTTCTGCTCGGCCAACGAAACCATCGACCCGTCGTTTTTCGAGCTTACACGCCAACTGGGTCGGTGGATAGGTGAGAACGGACATACCTTGGTGTATGGCGGCTGCGACTTGGGCCTGATGGAGTGCGTGGCCCAGGCGGTGAGCGAGGCCGATGGCCAGGTCACCGGCGTCATCCCCATCCGTTTGGAGCGTGGCGGCCATGTCTCCGACTATGTACACAACCGCATCCTCTGCGAGACGTTGTCGGAGCGCAAGGACCTGATGCTTACCTACAGCGACGTGGCGGTGGCCCTCCCGGGCGGCTTAGGCACGCTCGACGAGGTGTTCTCCATGGCCGCCGAAGGCACGTTGGGCTACCACGGCAAGCGCGTGGTGGTTTACAACATGGGAGGTTTCTGGAATGGTTTGCGGGCCTTGCTCGACCAATTGGAAGAGCGCGGACTGATGCGTGGCGACTACCGCCGTCTTATCACCTTCGCCGACACGTGGGAGGAAGTGGTGACGGCATTGGAAGCTACCGCCGCCCACCCATGAGGATGTAAGTGGTGAAGGGGAGTTTGGTGCGCAAGAGCCAGTAGAAGAGGAGGCTCACCCCCACGGCGATGGCGACGGCGAGCAGGTAGATGATAAGTTCGAGCCACCAGGCGTGAGGCCCAAAGAGGCCACTGCCAAGCAAGGCGATGAGACCACCCAGCACCAAATAGTGGAAGGCATAGACAAAGAAACTGGCGTTGGAGAGAGACATATCCTGCACGTACCATGTGCCGGCCCTCACCATGATGGTGGTGAACGACATGCCGAAGACGATCGCCACGACATGTTGCAGACGGTAGAGGAACTCCCCGGGGAACCACTGTTCAATGACTATGAGCACCAAGAGGAGGATGAATGCCGGCAGTGCGTAGGGCAGCATAGCCACGATGAACTCCTTCTTCCTGATGCCGTAATAGGCACCGTAGCCGAAGAACAGCCAGCAGTCGGCATTGAAGCCGGTGACCTTGGGCCAGTATCCCATGGCGAAGATGACCACCAAGAAGAGCGCATATCGCACGATGGGTCGCTTGCCGGCGAGGAGGATGAACCATTTCACGGCGAAAAAGACGACAGGCGAGCATACCATCACCACCATGAGGTCGCGCAGGAACCAGAAAGGCACGTTGATGGGGGCGGCGATGGTGGACACCCCGGACAAGGAGATGTCCCAGAAAGCTTTCAGCGTGTCGAGGAACGTCAGTTTGCTCATCTCCACGCCAATGATGGGTACGCGGTTGGTGAAGAGTCCCACAATGATGGCCACGAGGAGAAAGAGCAGGTTCCACAAGATATATGGCACGAAAAGCGACTGCAACCTCCTTCCCAGTTTGCCCAAGTAGATGTCGAGGGAGAACTTCCCGGTTTTGAAGAAGAGGTATCCTGAGATGAAGAAGAAGAAGGGGATGGCGAAGAGGGCCACTCTTCGGGAGAAGATGTCGATGAACCGACCGGCAAAAGGCAACGTCCCCCACTCCCCGCCCAGCGTGGTGAGATTGCAATGAGCAAAAATCACCAAGACGATGAGCGGGAAGCGGAGGAAAGCGATGACTTTCGACTGCAGGTCGGTGGGTCTCATGCCGCTACCCCCTCTCTGCGATGAGCCGCTCCGCCATGGCCTTTCCCAATGCCTCGCAGCGTGAGCGTGTGTCGGCGTCCATGGCCTGCTTCATCTCCACCGGCTCGCCCACCGCCTCGAAATGCAGGGCGGTGTCGTTCCATTCCTGGATTTTGGCAACGGCCTTGCTGGCCCATCCGTAACTTCCAAACCACCCGATGAGGCGGTTTTTCATATCCTTGTGAGCCAGTTCGGAGAGCAGCACGTCCATCTCATGGTAGAGGCTGGTGTTGTAGGTGGGAGCACCCACGATAAGCCCCTTGTAGCGGAAGATGTCGCGCAGGATGTAGGAGTGGTGCGTCTTCGACACGTTATATACCACGATGTTCTTCACCCCTGCCTGGCTTGCCGCGCTGGCAATGACCTCCGCCATGCGCTCGGTGTTGCCATACATGGTGCCGTAGCAGATGACGATGCCTTCCTCGCTCTCATAGCGGCTGAGGCGGTCGTAGATACCCACCACCTTCTCCACGTAGTCGTGCCACACCGGGCCGTGCGTGGAGCAGATGTAGTCGAGTGGCACTCCTGCGAGCTTCTTCAATGCGTTTTGCACCGGCGTGCCATACTTCCCCACGATGTTGGAGTAGTAGCGCACCATCTCCAACCAGAACGTGTCGCAGTTCATCTCACTGTCGATGATGCCGCCGTTCAAGGCCCCGAAGCACCCGAAGGCGTCGCCTGCGAACAGCACGCGGTTGGCAGCGTCGAGTGTAACCATCGTCTCCGGCCAGTGCACCATGGGGGTGAGCACGAAGGTGAGCTCACGACCTCCGAGGTTGAGTTTGTCGCCGTTTTTCACCTCCACGTCGCTTGGCGAGGACACGCCATAGAAGCCTTGCATCATGCCGAAGGTCTTCTTGTTGCCCACCACGCGGATGTCGGGGTAGTATTTCTTGATGAGGGCGATGGAGCCGCTGTGGTCGGGCTCCATGTGGTTGACCACCAAATAGTCGATGGGGCGGTCGCCTATCACCTCGCGAATGTTTTCCAAATATTGTGTGAAGAAGTCCACCTCCACGGTGTCGATGAGACAGATTTTCTCATCCACGATGAGGTAAGAGTTATAGGACACGCCGTTGGGCAAGGGCCACAATCCCTCGAAGAGGAACTTGTTGCGGTCGTTGACGCCGACGTAATAGATGTTGTTGGTGATTGCTTTCATTGGGTGTTGTGTGTTATGGTGTTTGATGTTGTTACCATTCCAAGTAGGTGTCTTTCTCGTCCTTGGCGTCCTGCGCCATCTCGGCACCGAACTCCGGCGAGATGGAGTTGGAGATGCTTTGGCAGCAGTTGGCCGCGAACATCTGCGCCCAGTGGATGATTTTGTCCCAGATGCGGGCGGGCAGCCCTCTCTCCAAAGCCTCGCGGGTGATGCCATAGCGCATGAGGCCGTAGATGAAGCCGGCGTTGAAGTTGTCTCCAGCGCCGATGGTGCTCACCGTGTTGGTCTGAATGATGGGGAAGCTTTTCTTGATGTTCCTCGTGGCTCGCAGTTCCACGTTTTTTGTGCCGTTGGTGCAGATGAAGTTCTTGCAGTAGAACGACACCTCGGCACTGTAGATCTTGTCGGGGTCTTCCTTGTTGTAGAGGACGCGGAAGTCATCGACGCTCCCTCGGACGAAGTCGGCATACTCCAGGTTCTCAAGCAGGTTGGGGGTGATTTTCATCACCTCGTTCTTGTGTGAGGAACGGAAATTGACATCGTAGTAGAGGATGGCGCCGTGGCTTCGAGCATAGTCGAGGAAGCCGAGCACTTGGGGACGAATGACGGGGTTGACGGCGTAGAAGGAGCCGAACATGACAATGTCGTCGCGGTTCACCTCCGGGCATACAAACTCCAACTGGTCGTGGCTGTGGTCTTTGTAAAAGAGATATTCCGCCTCGTTGTTCTTGTCAAGGAATGCCAAGGAGATGGGCGACTTGCTCTCGGGATAGACGTGCATCTCATCGGTGTTGACATGGTTGTCTTTGAGAAACTGGATGATGTTCTTGCCTACACGGTCGTTGCCCGCCTCGCTGATGAAGGAGGTGTTCACGCCGGCGCGACCGAGCGAAATGATGCCATTGAACACTGAGCCTCCCGGAACAGCCCCGATCGGCTGCTCGTTCTTGAAGATGATGTCGAGTACTGTCTCTCCTATACCTATTACTTTGCGCATGTGATTCTCTTTTTGGTTGCAAAGGTAGTGCAAGCCGAACACAAAACAAAATAAAAACACAATTTTTATTTTTTTTGTTGAGGCGACGCCTACCTTGGGCGATAGCCAAAGGTAGTGAAAGCCGAGCGGAATGCAAAACAAAAACAAGAATTTTTGTTTTCATTCCCGAGGCGCATCCTACCTTGGGCGATAGCCAGAGGTAGTGAAAACCGAAGACAATGCAAAATAAAATGAAAAATTTTATTTTCATTGTTGAGGTGCAGCCTACCTTCGGCGATAGCCAGAGGTAGTGCAAGCCGAGCGCAAAACAAAAAATAAATCCATTTTTTGTTGAGTAACGAATTGTGCTACACACAAAATAAAATCTCGAATAACATTTTTCCAAGCCTTCGGCTTGGATGGTCACAACCACCCCGCCCCCTCCTTTTCCTAAGGAGGGGTACCTACCCACCCCCCGTCCCCCTCCCGACATCGGGAGGGGGCTCAACCGCGCCTACTCGGCGCTCTTACATTAAGGTATGCTCGCACCATCAAAGGTGCGGCATCATTGTTTACGCAACAGAGTTGCGATTTCCTCTGGGCTTCGCCCGCCAGGGCGAAATCCACCACACGTAGGGCGGAGTTGCTGTAGGGGTGGACTTTATGTCCATCCGCTTGCCCGGAAGAGCGAATGTTTGAC
>JAFZRU010000031.1 GCA_017619755.1 Prevotella sp. | reverse complement strand
TACTAATTGCCCGAAAGCTTTCCCGCCGGCCGTGCCTGCAGCCGTCCTCCGGGAGTCGCGTTCTTCCGAAGTCGCAGTTCTTGCCTCCATCCATGTCATCCCACACGGCGGCGCTCTCGGTAGCGTCCCGGAAGAGACAATCAGGTGGTTATGGCGGCGGGGTCCCACCTCTTCCCATCCCGAACAGAGAAGTTAAGCCCGCCCGCGCCGATGGTACTGCAATGCAATGCGGGAGAGTAGGTCGCCGCCTCCTTTTTATGACAAGCCGCTCCAAGGAGCGGCTTTTTTTTATCAAAAAATCTCTATATAAGTCTTATCAAATCTTAAAATTGTTCAATTTTTCCTACTTATTGATAGTTTTTGCCCCTTTTTTCGTACCTTTGCATCGTGTTTATGAAAGAGTGCTTTCTTCACGTTTCATGAAGGGGTACTCATAAGTATTAACAGGAGCCTTTCGATGGTTGTTTCCATCATGTATTTCAGGGATTATTCTATATGGCTCCATAAATTTTGTAATAATGAAGATAGCATTGAAGTATGTTTCTGTAGTGATTGCGTTTCTTGCGTTTTCAACGAATCTTTCCGCTCAGAAATCCAATTATGATTGGAGTTCGGTGGTGGATGCCATTATGATGGTTGAAAGCCGTGGAAACTGCAACGCTCGCAACGGTATCTATTGTGGCCCACTGCAAATCGCCCCTTGTTTGGTGAATGAGGTGAACAACATCCTCAAGCGCAGGAACAGCCCACAAAGATACACTCTCAACGACCGCTTCAGCAAGCAGAAGTCAAAGGAGATGTTTGTCATCATCCAGTCTTATTACAACCCCTCCAACAATGTTGAGCGCGCCATTCGCATGTGGCAGGGCGGCATCAGGTACAAGGTGGGAAAGACCCAGCGGTATTTTGAGAAAGTCATGAGTTATCTCAACTAAATTCATACGAAGAACAAAGCGGCGGCCTCGAAAGGTCGCCGCTTTGTTTTGGTGTTCAGTTCTGTATGTGGTTGGTGTCACAGCCACCATTAGTTTATTTCCAACTGCACTCTTTGATTTTCCAGGTGTTGGTGACAGTGCTCTCAGACCCCATGGAGTTGGTTTTCTGTGTCATTTCCGCCTCTTGCAGCCATCCGTTGGGTAGGAAGGTGTAGGTGCATGTGCGTGAGCCTTCGAATTTCAACATTCCACTGTCGAGAAGCATGTCGATATTTTGGACCACCATGTCAGCCTGTTCGGGCATGATTTTTTTAACATTGTCGATGACGAGTTTCTTGATGTCTTCCTTTTCCATGTTGATGACCGACGACGACTTGATGGTGTAGTGGTCTGCGCTCTTCTGCGGCATCACGAAATAGGTGGTTTTCATTTTCATCCCATTCATCATTTCGTCCTCTGTGACTCCTGTGGCGATGGTCTTTCCATAGAGTGAGAACTGGTTGCTGCTATGTAGTACGCTTTGTAGTATGTTCTCCTCTGTTAATTGATCCATCATCATGTCCTTGAAGTTCTCCTTTTTCAAGGGAAGTGAGCTGGCTTCCGCTGCGCCGAAGATTTTGTCCAAGACGCTGTCTGTCAAGGTCTCCAAGTATTTTTTCATCTCCTCGTAATTTTTGATGCCCAAAACCTTTCCGTCCTTGTTGGTTGACAGGATGGTGGTTTGTCCTACGACAAACTCCTCAAACAAGTTGGAGAAATTATTCAATAATCCGGCATCGGAAGTGTCTTCTTCACCGTTGTCCCATTTTTGTGTGGTGATGGCAATGGTGTATCCGTCTTTATTGGCTTCGGTCACTTCGTATTTTATCTCTCCAGTGGCATTCATGGCCTCTTCCTCCCCTTGGGGGGATGCCATTTGTGCTTTTGATGTTGACTCATAAATGGCATATTCACCTTTAGCGAAATTCGCTTGCACTTTCATCGACTGGCCCATTATGCAAAGCGATGTCATCATCAAAGCCGTCAGGGCATAAATCTTTTTCATATTTCTTATAGTTTTGTTGTTTAGTAACTTCTTGCTATGATAACTCTTGCCACGGCGGGCTTGCCGCTCACCATGTCCACTCCGGGTGTTTGCTCCACTCCGTAAGGCACGCAGCGGATGGTGGCTTGTGTCTCCTCCTTGATGCGGGCCTCTGTTTCTGCCGTGCCGTCCCAGTGGCAAAGGAAGAAGCCACCGTCTTTCACGCGTTCCTTGAACTCCTCGTAGTTGTCGCACTCGTAGATGCGTTCGTCGCGCCATTGGCGAGCCTTTGTCAGGAGGTTGTCTTGGATGTCCTTGAGCAGTTGCTCCACATGTTCCACGATGCCGTCGATGGGGCGTGTCTCCTTCTCCAACGTGTCGCGTCGCATCACCTCCACGGTGCCGTTTTCCAGGTCACGGCCTCCCATCACGAGGCGCACTGGCACGCCCTTGAGTTCATAGTCGGCGAACTTGAAACCAGGTCGTTTGTTGTCGGCGTCATCGTATTTCACGGAGATACCGGCGGCGCATAACGCTTCGATGACCGGTTTCAGTCTCTCGCTGATGGCCGCCAGTTGCTCGCTGCCCTTTGTGATGGGTACGATAACCACTTGAATGGGTGCGAGTTTCGGTGGAAGGACGAGGCCGTTGTCATCAGAGTGAGTCATGATGAGTGCGCCGATGAGGCGTGTGGAAACACCCCATGAGGTAGCCCACACATACTCCGGCTTGTTTTCCTTGTTGAGGTATGTGACGTCGAAAGCCTTGGCGAAATTCTGTCCGAGGAAGTGCGACGTGCCGCTTTGGAGGGCCTTGCCGTCTTGCATAATCGCCTCGATGGTGTAGGTGTCGAGGGCTCCGGCGAAGCGCTCCGTTTCGCTCTTCACTCCCTGCACCACCGGCATGGCCATCCATTCTTCGGCGAATTTGGCATAGACGTCGAGCATCTTCTTTGCCTCTTCCTCCGCCTCTTCGCGTGTGGCGTGTGCGGTGTGTCCCTCTTGCCAGAGAAATTCCGAGGTGCGCAGGAAAGGTCGTGTGCGCATCTCCCAGCGCATCACATTGCACCATTGGTTGCACATCAGTGGCAGGTCGCGCCAGGAATGTATCCAGTTTTTGTAGGTATTCCAAATGATGGTCTCAGAGGTGGGTCTGACGATGAGTTCCTCCTCCAGTTTTGCTGTCGGGTCCACTTCCACGCCGCTTTTGTCATCTTTTGCACGAAGGCGGTAGTGTGTCACCACGGCGCACTCCTTGGCGAACCCCTCCACATGCTCCGCCTCGCGGGAAAGGAAAGACTTGGGAATCAGCAAGGGGAAATAGGCGTTCTGAGCACCTGTCTCCTTGAACATCTTGTCCAACTGCTGTTGCATCTTCTCCCAGATGGCGTAGCCGTAGGGCTTGATCACCATACATCCGCGCACGGCGGACTGCTCCGCCATGTCGGCTTTCATCACCAAGTCGTTGTACCACTGGCTGTAGTTCTCCGCACGCTTGGTCATTTCTTTTAGTTCTTTTGCCATTGATTTTCTTTTATTTGGATTTTGCTTGCAAAATTAGTGATAATATTTCAAAACACCCACCACAAGACGTGTTTTTTCAATATGATGGTGTTTTCATGTCTCATCATGCCAATTTTCATGCGTCTTGTATGCATTAAAAGAACAAATATGAACATTTTTTTCAAAAAATAACACTTTTCTTTTGCTACCCCAATGAATTTATGCTATCTTTGCAACATCTTTATGCCCTTAGTGGCAAGATGCCACTGCGACAGTGGGGAAAACTATTTTTACTAACATAAAAAATTTAAAAAGATGAAAAAGACTAATTTTATTGCATACGTTATGTGTGCATTGATGGTAGTGGGATGTAGCACCAGCGCCGGCACCGGTAGCATCCTCGGTGGTGCAGGTGGAGCAGGTCTTGGCGCTCTCCTCGGACAAATCATTGGCAAGGACACCAAGAGCACCGTCATCGGTGCCGCCATCGGTACCGCCGTAGGTACTGGCGCAGGTGCCCTCATTGGCAAGCACATGGACAAGGTGAAGGCAAAGGCCGCTGCTGTGGACAATGCCCAGGTGACTGAAATCACCGATGCCAACGGTCTGCAGGGTGTGAAGGTTTCCTTCGGCGACATCCTCTTCGACACCGCCAAGTACAACCTCAAGGCCAACGCCAAGAACTCGCTCAACCAACTCGCCAGCCTCCTGCTCTGCGAGCCCAACGTCCTCATCGACATCCAGGGCCACACCGACAGCACCGGCTCCGACAAGGTGAACGACCCGCTTTCCCAGAACCGTGCACAGGCCGTGGCTCAATATCTTGTCAGCCAGGGTGTCTCCCAAGCACAGTTCAAGAATGTCTCTGGTTTCGGCTCACACAACCCCATCGCTGACAACAGCACCGCTACCGGCCGTGCCCAGAACCGCCGCGTGGAGATTTACATGTATGCCAGCCAGGCTATGATTGACGCCGCCAATGCCGGCACGCTCCAGTAATCATTTGCACGCTTTTCAAAAGAAAATAACTTGAGGAGGGCGGATGATTCATCCGCCCTCAAAGTTATTATAGGAGGGGATGGGAGATGATGGGAGATGATAGGAGATAATAGGAGACGATAGGAGGGGATAGGATGATGAGTGAAAATATTTAGACTGGAAAAAAGGAAAAGAAAGGATGTTTATAATAAAATGGCTTTTTCGCCTTGTCAAGAAGGTAATCGTATTTTTCTTTGTCTCCACCATCCTTGCGGTGGTGGCCTATCGCTTCATCCCCGTTCCTTACACCCCGCTCATGGCCATCCGTGCCGTGGAGAGTGTGAAGCAGGGTGGTTCTCCCTGGATGCACCACACGTGGGTGCCGCTTGATGAGATGTCGAAGCACCTTCCCGTGGCCGCCATGGCCGGCGAGGATGCCCGTTTCCTCCTCCATCACGGTTTTGACAAGGAAGCCATCAAGAACGCCGCCAAGCACAACCGCACTCACCGAAAGAAAATTGGTGGCAGCACCATCTCTCAGCAGACAGCGAAGAACGTCTTCCTGTGGCCCAGCAGAACCTGGGTGAGGAAAGGGCTTGAGGCCTATTTCACCACCCTCATAGAGTTCTTCTGGAGCAAGCACCGCATCATGGAGGTCTATCTCAACTCCATTGAGATGGGGCCTCACACCTTCGGGGCGCAAGCCGTCGCCCGTGAGCATTTCAACAAGGATGTCTCAGACCTTACCCGTTCGGAGTGCGCACTCATCGCCGCCTCTTTGCCCAACCCCATCGTACACAATACGAAAAACACTCCCGACAAATACCTGCGAAGGCATCAGCGCAGGGTGGAGCTTAATATGAAATTCATACCTGCCTTCCCTCGTGAGGGCGAGGACTACGACCCCGGAACAGCTGCAAGCGGGGTCTATCGCAAATAAGCAGCAACCATTTCACCATGGCAAACGAACATTTTCTCGACCAACTCAACGAAAGTCAGCGCAAGGCGGTGGAGTATTGCGACGGACCGGCCCTTGTCATCGCCGGAGCCGGTTCCGGCAAGACCCGCGTGCTCACTTACAAGGTGGCACACCTCCTGACGTTGGGTTACAAGCCATGGACCATTCTTGCCCTCACCTTCACCAACAAGGCCGCCGGGGAGATGAAGCAGCGCATCGCCTCCTTGGTGGGTGAGAAGGACGCCGCCTATCTCAATATGGGCACCTTCCACAGCATCTTCGCCAGAATCCTGCGCCGGGAGGCCCGCCATATAGGCTATGGCAGCAACTACACCATCTACGACGAGTCTGACTCCCGCACCCTGCTGAAAAACATCATCAAGGAACTCAAGCTTGATGACACCAAATACAAGCCAGCCGTTGTACACAACAACATTTCCTTAGCCAAAAATTATCTCATCACCGCGCAGCTCTATGCCAACGACAGGGCGGCTCGCGATCGTGACAACTCTGAAAACCGCCCCCTTCTTTACCAGGTTTATCTCGAATATGCCCAAAGGTGTCGTCAGGCCAACGCCATGGACTTCGACGACCTCCTGCTTAACACCTTTCTCCTCTTCCAAGGCAACGAGGAAGTGAGAAGACGATATGTGGACCAATTCGAGTACATCCTCGTGGACGAGTACCAGGACACCAACCTCGCCCAACAGCAGATTGTTTACCAGCTCACCAAGGAGCGGCAACGTGTATGTGTCGTGGGCGACGATGCGCAAAGCATCTACTCTTTCCGTGGTGCGAACATCGAGAACATCCTCGGCTTCCAAAAACTCTACGAAGACACGCGCCTCTTCAAACTTGAGCGCAACTACCGCTCCACGCAACAGATTGTCAATGCTGCCAACAGTCTCATCAAGCACAATGAGAGGCAGATAAAAAAAGACGTATATAGCAAGAACGAGGTGGGCGACGCCGTCTCCTACCAACCCCTCTTTAGCGACAAGGAGGAGGTCGTCGTCGTGGCCAAGCACATACGCACCATTATGAAAAAGGAGAAGTGCAACTACGACGACTTCGCCATCCTCTACCGCACCAACGCCCAGAGCCGGGCTTTCGAGGAACAGTTGCGCAAAGAGGGCATCCCTTACCGCATCTTCGGAGGGCTCAGCTTTTATCAGCGAAAGGAAATCAAGGACATCATCGCCTATTTCAGACTCCTGGTCAACCCTGACGACGAGGAGGCACTCAGAAGGGTCATCAACTACCCCGCAAGAGGTATCGGAAGTGTCACCTTCAACAAAATCGTCGAGGCCGCAAGGTCGAAGACCATCAGCCTGTGGCAGGTGTTGGCCAACCCAGAGATGGCAGGTCTCAGCAAGGGGACGGCATTGAAAGTCACCAATTTCCGCACCTTGATGGAACAATTGGCTGCCCGTCAGGCCACTGACGATGTCTTTACCCTTGGAACCGATGTCATCAAGCAGACCGGCATCGCCAACGATATCGCACTCGACACCTCGCCGGAGGGAATGTCGCGAAAGGAGAACATCGACGAACTGCTCAACTATATGAAGGACTTCGTGGACACACAGCGCGAGGAGGGAAACACCAACGGCGTCTATCTGTCTGACTTCCTGCAGGAGGTGTCGCTGCTCACCGACCTCGACGGAGGAGATGACGACGACGAAAAGGGCAGGGTGGCCCTCATGACCGTCCACAGTGCCAAGGGACTCGAATTCCCCACCGTCTTCATCGTCGGTATGGAGGAGAATATCTTCCCAAGCCAGATGGCTTCCAACACCATGAAGGAGCTTGAGGAGGAGCGTCGCCTCTTCTATGTTGCCATCACCAGGGCCGAGAAGCACTGCATCATCACCTCCGCACAGCACCGCCTCCGGTACGGACGTTCGGAATTCAACCCCCGGAGCCGTTTCATCAACGACATCGACCGGCGTTATATGGAGGTCGTAGGTGGCACGGGGGTGGAGAACGCCCGCTCTTGGACCCCGCGTCAGGAGCCACGCAATTGGAAGTCCATCTTCTCAAGAGACAACGATGATGAGCGAAAACCGGCGCCAACCGTTGTTTCTTCATCACCGACTAAACCTTCTCGAATCGGCAAAGTTGAAAAAGAAGAGACCGCTCCGCCACCCTCCGGCCTCCGCGATGGGGCTGTCATTGAACACCAACGCTTCGGCATTGGCGAGGTGGTGAAATTGGAGGGTAGGGGAGAGAATCTCAAGATTACTGTCAATTTCCGACATGCCGGCCAGAAAATCCTGTTGGCCAAATTCGCCAAGTTCAACATCATCGGATAGAAACTACCAACCATCTGCTTATGAAAACCTACTATTTCAAATCTTTTATGCTCGTTGCACTGCTGATGGCAGCAACCATCGTTGTTGCCCAAAGCGTGGCAAGGCAGTTTGTCATCACTCTTCCCCATGCCACCGACACTGCCAAGCTGCACGTTTTCCTCCCCGAAAGGGTAAAGGCCACTGGAAGGGCTGTGCTCGACTGCCCCGGAGGAGGATATTCCCACCTCTCCATGCAAAACGAGGGCACCGACTGGGCTGAGTTCTTTTGTCAGAGAGGAGACGTTCTCGCTGTGCTTCAATACCGCATGCCCAAGGGCGACCATGACGTGCCACTGAGCGATGCCAAGGATGCCATGCGCATCCTCCGCGACAGTGCGGCCCAATGGGGAATCAATCCCTACGACATCGGTGTTATGGGCTTCTCCGCCGGCGGGCATTTGGCCTCCACCCTCTCCACTCTTGCAGAATGGGACGTCCGACCCAATTTTTCCATCCTCTTCTATCCCGTCATCACGATGGAGAAGAAGGGGCAGCATGAAGGCTCTTGCCGAAACCTCCTTGGCAAGCAGCGTGATAACGAGGAACTGATCAAGACCTTCAGCACCCATCGTCAGGTGCGGCGGCACCTCACCCCGCAGGCCATCATCCTCCTTGCCAACGACGATACAGGAGTGCCACCCGTCGCCAACGGCATCGCCTACTACACCGCCATGCGAAATGCCGACAACCCCTGTGCACTCTATGTTTATCCCAAGGGCGGCCACGGCTTTGGTATCAAGAAGTCTTTCCCCTATCACCAGCAAATGATGACCGACCTCTCCACTTGGCTCGACCAACTCAAGGCTCTCAAGCAGGAGGCCGTCCGCGTGGCTTGTATAGGAAACAGCATCACCGACGGTTCGGGCATCGACATGGCTGAGACCCGGGGATATCCGGCTCAACTGCAACGCCTTCTCGGTGATGGGTACCACGTGAAAAATTTTGGCGTCGGGGCGCGCACGCTGCTCAACAAGGGCGACCATCCCTATATGCAGGAACTCGCTTGGAGGGATGCCTTGGCTTTCAATCCCAACGTGGTGATTATCAAGTTAGGCACCAACGACAGCAAGACCGACAATTGGAAATACAAGGAGGATTTCGCCTCCGACTACCAGATGATGATAGACAGTCTCAAGGCTCTCCCTGCCAAGCCGCGCATCTTCCTCGCGTGCCCCATCAAGGCTTTCCAAGACCGGTGGACCATCACCGACAAAGTCATCACCGAGGAGGTGGCGCCTATTATATATAAGGTGGCAGCGGACAACCAACTTGAGGTGATTGATTTTCATAATACCATCACCGAAACGGCCATGATGGTCAGCGACGGCATACACCCCAATGACAAGGGAGCCGCCCTCATGGCCAAGAAGGCTGAGGAGGCCATCCGCTCCACACCCCCTGCACCCACTAAGAAAACAAAGAAAAGCAAAAAAAGATATGACAGGAGAAAAATTTAAAAACGTCATCCAGCAACTCTCCACCATGTCAGTGGAAGAGAAAACCGTCATCCCCTGCGACATCAAGCAACTGCCATCGGTGGATGTCCTGCGTCAAGTCGTCTCGTTGGTGAGCGACATCGTCTTCCCCGCCTATTTCAACGACAAACAAGGCGACCCCGATTTCAGGAACTACCACATAGGTGTCAATATCGAGCGCCTCAGCATCTTGCTGAAGGAGCAAATCGCCTTGGCGCTGCGGTTTGAGCGCAACTGCGATGATGACTTGCGCGACACCGCCAACAAGATGATGACCGATTTCATGGAGGCACTCCCCGAGCTGAAACGGTTGCTCTACACTGACGTGCAAGCCATCTTCGACAACGACCCGGCAGTAAAAAACTATTCCGAGGTGATTTTCTGCTATCCCGTCGTGAAGACCATGCTGCACTACAGGGTGGCACACCAACTGCACATCATGGGTGTGCCGATACTGCCGCGCATCCTCACCGAGCAGGCCCATTCTGCCACGGGAATAGACATTCACCCAGGTGCGCAAATAGGAGAGTATTTCGCCATCGACCACGGCACCGGTGTTGTTATTGGTGAGACCTGCATCATCGGCGACCATGTCACCATCTACCAGGGTGTCACGCTCGGAGCGAAAAACTTCCAAATAGATGACAACGGAAGGCCGGTCAACGTGCCAAGGCATCCCATCATCGGCAACCATGTCACCATCTATGCCAATTCCACCATCTTGGGGCGCATCACCATCGGGGAGAACACCGTCATTGGAGGTAACATCTGGCTTACACACAGCGTACCAGCTGGTTCGCGCATCCTGCAAAGCAAGGCCGTTGATGTCTCCTTCTCTGGGGGGCTGGGCATTTAAGGAGCATTGTCTCATCCACTTTTTGCAGCTATGGACGTATTCGACAAGGAGAAGAGGCACAAGGTGATGTCCGCCATCAGGTCGAAGGACACCAAGCCTGAAATCATCGTGAGGAAATACCTCTTCAGCAGGGGATTCAGATACCGCCTCTTCCACAAGCGGTTGCCAGGGCATCCCGACCTGGTGATGAGGAAATACCGCACGTGCATCTTCGTCAACGGCTGCTTCTGGCATGGGCATGACAACTGCAAGGCTTTCAAAATGCCCAAAACCAATACGGAATTCTGGCAAAACAAAATATCACGCAACAAGTTGAGGGACAAATCCGACCAACAACAGCTCGCCAAAATGGGGTGGCACTGCATCACCATTTGGGAATGCCAACTGAAGCCCTCCGTGAGGCAGCAGACGCTCACAGCTCTCGAATACACCCTCAACAGCATCTTCCTGCAGGACCATGCAAAGCCCGCCGCAAACAACGCCGACGGAATGGAAAAGGCCACCATCAAGCCGATAGCCCACAAGGCCTACGCCATCTTGCAGGAGGAAGGACAGGACACACAGGTTGCCATCGCCGCCGAAGAACTCTCAAAAGAATAGTCTCTATGAAACTATAGCCACTATAGAAACTATAGAAATCTTAGCCCTTATCATATAATATTCACCAAAAACCATCAATGTCATGATTTATTCCATCATTGTAGGCATTTTAGCCGGTTACATCGCATCGCGCCTCACCTCAGGAGAGGGAAAAGGATGCTTGATAGACTTGTTCTTGGGTGTTGTGGGAGGCCTCGTAGGAGGATGGCTCTTTGACATCCTCAAAATCTCATGGGGTGGCACCATTGGTCAAATCGGCACCGCCGCCGTTGGCGCCATCGTCGTCCTTTTGCTTTGGAACAAGCTAAAACACTGAAATAGTGTCCGATATGTTTCGTTAACAGCGCAGTAGTACATCTCTTAGATTGTCATTTTTCTATCTCCAAGAAGGGAAAGTTAACATAGAACCTTAAAAACAATGTTAAATATTGTAAAATATTGGGTCGATTTCTTGGTGGGTAAAAGGAAAATACATATCTTTGCAACGTGTTTCTAACACTCATATTATTTAACTGTATTAATACATTAAAAATTTACCATTATGAAAAAGAACTATTTCGTGCCCGCAACTAAGGTTGTGAATGTGAATGTTAAGGCTATCTGCGAGCCCTCTATCAGCGTTTCTGACAATGCTGGCGAGCCCACTGGCGAAGCTCCCCTCTTCTAATTCACAGACGAGAACAACAAGCCAGGCAGAAATGCCTGGCTTTTTTTGGCTATAATGTCTATGGAAGCATGGTGTCCAGTTTCTATATTATATATAGTGACTATAGTTTTTATAGTTTCAAAATAACTCTCTTTCTTTTACGTTTTTTAGTGAAAACCCCCTTTTTATGACAAAAAACACGGATTTTTAAAAAAAAATCGTGATTCCTTTTGTCAGTATGCAAAAAATACCTATCTTTGTATCGTTTTTAATCATTTATTGTTTAACAATTAAAATTTACAGTTATGAAGATTTATTCAGAACCGATGACCAAGGTCGTCACTGTGAATGTTAACGCTATCTGCGAGCCCTCCATCAGCGTATCTGACAATGCTGGTGAGCCCACAGGCGAGGCTCCCCTCTTCTAATTCACAGTTGAGAGAACACAAGCCAGGCTCCAAGCCTGGCTTTTTTCTTTTTGAGAGTGCTCAAAGATGAGAATGGTGGCTATAGTCACTATATATAATAAGGTGTGCCATGAGGAAGATTTTTATTTTTTTTGCCGGGCTTTTCGTTTTGGGGTTTCTCGCTCCCGCTTGTCGCCAGTCGAGGGGCAAAAGTGAAGACATTACGACCGCGAAGGTGGACAATGCGAGGTTTTTTCAAACAATGAAACCATACCTCCGCAATGGGTACGATGTGAAAATGGTGCCTGCCGGGGTCAGTATGCTCCCTGCCATCCACCACAACACCGACATCGTGGTGCTGAGAGCCGTGGACAGGCAGGAAAAGGGCGACATTGTGCTGGCAGAGATAGAAAAAGACCACTACGTGATGCATCGCATTGTGAAAATCGACGGGGAGACTCTCACTCTCAAGGGCGACAACAACAAAACCACCGAAATGACACAAAGAAAGGATGTTGTGGCCAAGGTGGTGCTTGTGGTGGGGGATGGGGCGAAAGAGCCTCTTAGCGAGGAACGGAGTGTGGTGGACACCATGGCTCTCTACCAGAGGATGCCGGGCATCCGTCTCGACACCGTTCGGCAGGCCGCCATCATGGTCGATACGCTAAAACACCTTGTGGATATGCAGCATGTGCTGACATTCAATGAGACGGCAAAGGATTTGTGGGAGCAGGTGAAGGACAAGAGTGAGTTCACGCTCGATGACCTGACGGACGTCATCGTCAGCCTTTATGATGTTGACCGCCAGACGGCCAAAGATGACTGCGGTCAACTCCTCTTGGCGTGGTTGCAGAGTGGGTTGGTGAGAAAGGTTACTCGCCCCTGATCACCATTCGGTGGTTACGCAACTCATTCTCCTCGTCAAGGAAGAGGTTGCCCAAAAACATCTCCATGTATTCCGTTGTGGGATAAACACCTTGGTGCATATTGGCATAGCAGGCACGGATGATGGCATTGCGGAAATACCATGCCTCACGCGCAAAGGTGTCGTTTTGGAAACGATACCCCAAACTCATAAGATATTTCATCGCATAGACAAAGGTCGTGCGACTATTGGCATATTGGAAAGCATTGATTCTGAATAACTTTGCGATGAACTCGCAAAGATGCCGCAACTGGTGTCGCTCCGTCATCTTCGACAAGTCCACGTGGCGCTCCTCATCGAAAAGATACTCCAAGAAGCCACGCACCTCATCGGGGCGTGGGTAAATCACCGACACGCTGCCCAGCACCCACTCTTTCTTGCTGAAAGCAGCCTCCCGCAGTTGTCCGGAATGGCGGTAGAGGTTGTGGAACATGGTGCGGTGGGTGGAGCAGAACGAATCCAACGACAGGGAGAAGTCGCCCTCCAAGAAATATTTCACGATGCGGGCAGATACCTTGTCGGCCTCTTCATGTCGGTGGTGATGGCCATGGTCGTTTTCATGGCGAGCATGGTAGAAGGCTCGCACCTCGTCGTAGGTGCGTTCCATGCTCCAATTGCCATTGATATGGTGTTCGATGAGACGAAGAAGGTCGTCGCTCGGGGTCAATTCCACCACAGACTGAATGCCAAAAGAGGTGAGCCAGAGCAGACAGCGGTCGCGCTCCTGCAGATTGCGGCTCGACAAGTATTTCCTGATACGATCCATAGGTTGTTTAGTTTAGGTGGCTGTAGATGCTTACCTATCTACCATGCAAAATTAATGTTTTTCTTACTTTTCACCAAATTTTTATCCTCTTTTTCTACTTCCTGCTACCATTTTACTACATGTATGCTGCGCCAGTGTGGAGGGGTTGCTGTCATACAGCAACAAACGGAACAGTGGAGAGTTGGGGATGATCTCGATGAAAGCGGGAAATCGCAGAAAAAAAAGGTTGTTTGTTTTGAGGATAGGGGAAAAATTGCTATCTTAGCGGCGTGAAATCTTCAATTGAATCATTTGGAAGATAAAACCATTGCTTATGATAAATGACAAGAACGAGGACGTGGTGATGAACCTCAACCTTGAGGCAAGCATCGACAAGGAATTGCTGCTCCACGGTTTCAGAAGAAGAGATTTCTCCGAAGAGGAACTGCAACAGTTGCGTACTGTGTTGGAAACTCATGGGGAGGACAGCAGCTCTTTTCTCGATGACTTTTGGCGCGTCTATGGTGTTCGAGAGAAAAGGATGGAGAGTGCCGACCAAAAACCCACGCCACGCTTCGCCGTGGGCGACAGGGTATGGGTGACGCAGCGCATCGCCATCAACGGCGTGCCGGGAGTGGGATATGTAAGAAAAGTGGAGACGGAATGGGTAGATTTGGGAGAGACACTCAATGGTTATTGGGAGGTTTCATACCAGCTCAAGAACATGCGCACACCCTTCACGGAGGATTCTGTCTATGCCACAGAGATAGAGGCACTTGTAGCCATGGCCGCCGACTTTCGCCGTGGGGCAATCAAGCAGGCCAATGTCTTTTGCCGTAGGATGCGGTCCTTAGGTATGAACATCACCACTAAGGAGTTGCTCGCCAACTTCACCGACTTTGTTTGAGGTGTGGCCTATGGAGTATGCGTGTCAAGTACGGGACTCCATCTCGCGCCGGTACTGCATGGGGTTTTTCCCGTTGATGCGCTTGAAGAACTTGGAGAAGGAAGCCTGGTCGGCGAAATGAAGTATCTCGCTGATACGCTGGATGCTGTAATCTGTTGTCTTTAGCAGCCAGCAGGCTTCCAGCATCAGGTGGCGGTTGATGAATGTGGCGACAGTGGTGTGTGTAATCTGTTTTGTCACCATCGAGAGATAGCGGGGAGAGATGTTCAGTTTCTCGGCGTAGAAGGTGATGTCGTGGCGCTCGCGGAAATGAATGCGGAGGATTTTGCTGAACTCGATGAACAGTTGGTAGGCATGCTGAGAGGTGAAATCGTCGTTGATTTGTTTCTCTATCACAGCTATCGCGTCGGAGAGCAGTAGGCCATAGAGAGACTGTAGGGCTTCCAAGGTGTGGCTATGAGGGTGCTCCAGATGGTCCATGAACGACAGCATTGCCATCTTGATGGAGGCATGGGCAAACTTGTTCAAAGGTATGTTGGGGTGCGTAGTGTTGATTAGAGAGAAAGTGGACGTTTGGAACACGTTGCGGGAAATGGGGCAGTCATATACAAAGTTGGAACTGACAATCAGACAGATGGCCTTGTAGTCCTCACTCGTTTTTAAAACAACGGGAGGAATTTGTGGAGGGAAGATGATGAAATCGCCCGCTTGCAAGGTTATTTCGTTTTGGTCGAAATCCACCACCGCCGATCCGCACTCGATTAGCCCATAGACATAGCTGTTGACAGCGGTTTTCACCTGACTTTTGTCTAAGCGTAAGTCACGGTCAAAGTATTGGCAGGCTATACGTCCTTCCCATGAAGGGTTGCTTGGTTGTAGATTTTTGTTTGGTTCGTTCGACATCGTGGTCTTTCAATTTTAGAGTATAAATAAAAGAAGTAAGTAAAAATTATCATACAAAAGTACAAAATTTTCATTTAATATGCAAATATTTTTCATCAATTAACGTTTTTCACAACAAATATCATCATGTCACCAACATTCAATCATCCAAAAAGAACCAGAAAAATACTCTTCGTGTGCCTCGGCAACATCTGTCGCTCGCCGGCTGCAGAGGGCATCATGAAGCACATCGTCGAAACCAACGGAATGTCACACGCCATCGAGGTGGACTCCGCTGGTCTCGGTCCATGGCACGTGGGCGAACTGCCCGACAAGAGGATGCGGGCGCATGGCCAGCGGCATGGGTATGATTTCAATTCACGTGCGAGGTTGTTCCACCCTGACGACTTCGACCGTTTCGACCTCATCATCCCTATGGATGATGAAAATGCCAGCACCTTGCGCTCTATGGCAAGGAGTCCTTACGACTTGAAAAAAATCGTCCTTATGGCCACCTTCTTAAGACATCATCCCATGCACCACACCGTTCCCGACCCCTATTATGGCACCGACCATAGTTTCGAGCTTGTCATCCAGCTTCTCGAGGATGCGTGTCAGGGGTTATACCAGGATATGATGGAAAAGAGATAGCCACTATAGCCTATAAAAGATAGGTTAAATAATAATAATAATCTTCTTATCTCCCCTTTCCCTCGTTTTTTTTTCTTACTTTTGCAGAATATTATATCAACAACAATAAATCAAGCGAAATGAAACCTACATTGCTATTGCTCGCTGCTGGCATGGGAAGCCGTTATGGCGGACTGAAGCAGCTCGACGGACTGGGCCCCAATGGTGAAACCATCATGGACTATTCCATCTATGACGCCATCAAGGCCGGTTTTGGAAAAATCGTCTTCGTCATCAGGAAAGACTTCGAGCAGGACTTCAAGGAAAAGGTCCTCAGCAAATACGAGGGGCACATCCCCGCCGAACTCGTCTTCCAAAGCCTCGATGCACTGCCGGAAGGTTTCTCCGTTCCCGAGGGAAGAGTGAAGCCATGGGGCACCAACCATGCTGTCATGATGGCCGCCGATGTCATCAAGGAGCCGTTCTGCGTCATCAACTGCGATGACTTCTACAACCGCGACGCCTTCATGGTCATTGGGAAATTCCTTGCCGACCTCCCAGAGGGCAGCGCCAACAAATACGCCATGGTGGGCTTCAGGGTAGGCAACACGCTCTCCGAAAACGGCACCGTGGCTCGTGGTATCTGCTCGAAGGATGAGCAGGAGAACCTCACCACCGTTGTGGAGCGGACGGAGATCATGCGCGTCAACGGCCCCATCTGCTATAAGGACGAGGAGGGCACCTGGTGCCCCGTTGAGGAGAACACCCCGGTGAGTATGAACATGTGGGGCTTCACTCCCGACTATTTCGCGCACTCGGAGGCGTATTTCAAGGAGTTCCTCTCCAATCCCAAGAATATGGAGAATCCCAAGGCAGAGTTCTTCATCCCACTGATGGTCAACAAACTCATCAACGAAGGAACCTCCACAGTTCGCGTGCTCGACACTACGTCGAAGTGGTTTGGCGTGACATACGCCGCCGACCGCCCCGGAGTGGTGGAGCGCATCCAGCAACTCATCGAAGAGGGTGTTTATCCGCAGAAACTCTTCTGAAAGAGGATGACCAACCTCCATGTATTAAGCGACCAACAAGCGGAGTCGCTCACTACTATCATCAAGGAAGCTCGGAGCATCGTCGCATGCTGCCACAAAAGTCCCGATGGTGACGCCATAGGCTCACTCTTGGGGTGGGGGGAGTTCCTGCGCTTGCAAGGCAAAAACCCTTTGTTAGTGGCACCCGACGCTTGCCCGGACTTCCTCCGGTGGATGCCCGGCATAGAGCGCATCGTCAGGCACGACAAGCACAAGGACCTCGTTGAGGAGGCACTCGAAAAGGCCGACCTCATCTTCTGCCTCGATTTCAACAGTGCCCGGCGTGTGCTTGACATGCAGCCGGCATTGGAGAACGCCAAGGGGCCAAAGGTTCTCATCGACCACCACGAGGCTCCCGACATCGATGCCTGCCTCGCCATCTCATTCCCACAGATGAGCAGCACCTGCGAACTCCTCTTCCGCATCATTCATCAGCTCGGAGGCTATGATTTGCTCACCCGAAACGCCATCCTCCCGCTGTACGCTGGTATGATGACCGACACGGGTGGCTTCACCTACAACGCCAACCGTCCTGAAATCTTCCACATCATCGCCATGATGCTGGAGAAGACTCATTTCGACCGCGACAAAATCTACAGGAACGTGTATAACAACTACAGCGAGTGGTGCGTCAGGATGAGGGGGTATGTCATGAGCCAGAAACTTGTCGTCATTGATGGCACACACGCCTGCTACTATGCACTCACCAAGGAGGAAATGAGGAATTACCATTTCATGAGAGGGGATGCAGAGGGGCTTGTCAACGAGCCATTGCGTATCAAAGGAATGCGCCTCTCCATCTCGCTGCGGGAGGACACGGAGCGCGAAAATACCATCTGGGTGAGTCTCCGCTCCATCGACCAATACTACTGCAACGACATAGCAGAGAAATTCTTCAACGGAGGAGGACATAAAAACGCAGCAGGAGGAAGGGTCAACGGCTCCATCGACGACGCCGTGCAAATCACTCACCGCGCCATACTCTATTTCGCCGAAAAGTGGAAGATGGGATAGTATCCATAGTCACCATAGAATCTATAGTGATTATAGCCCCTATAAAAATAAAGAAAATGAAAAAAATCGCATTGGGCTGCTTGGCAGCCATCATACTCTCCTCCATGGTCGCCTGCCATGACTCGGAGACATACGCAGACCAGAAGAAAAGGGAGAGGACGGCCATCAGGGCTTTCATCGAAGAACAAGGCATCAACGTCATCTCGGAGAAGGAGTTTCTGAAGGACACCATCACCAACGTGAGCAAGAACGAATTTGTGCTCTTTGAGAACACCGGTGTCTATATGCAGATTGTCAGAAAAGGCTGCGGCGAGAAAATCAAGCAGGGGGAGACAGCCAACGTGCTTTGCCGCTTCAATGAGTACAACCTGCTCACTGACTCGCTCTTCCTCACCAACAACATCCTCGCCTATTCGTCCTACCCGGACAAGATGGCTGTCACCAACACGCTCGGCACCTTCACCGCCACCTTCGTCTCAGGGACGATGATGACGGCATACAGTACCACCTCCGTGCCGGCAGGGTGGCTCATACCGCTGTCGTACGTCAACGTCGGTAGGATGATTGAGGAGAATGACGAGTTGGCGAAGGTGAACCTCATCGTCCCGCACAGCCAAGGCACCAGCTACGCATTGTCCAACGTGCAGCCGTGCTTTTATGAACTGACGTATCAGAGAGGACTTTAAACAAGCCTCACGAAGCCTCACCCCCAGCCCCTCTCCGAGGGGAGAGGGGAGTGGATACATCGTGAGCACGGGATGCTTCATTTTGGAGTTACATTGTGACAATGGGGGATTATGAGGGGATAAACATTCAAAAAGGAAAGAAAAATGACATTGATTAAATCTATTTCCGGCATCCGGGGAACTATCGGAGGGCCGGCGGGCGATACGCTCAACCCACTCGACATCGTGAAATTCACGGCGGCTTATGCCACCTTTATCAAGAAATGTACTGAGAAACCTTCGGGCAAGATAGTTGTCGGCAGGGATGCACGTATCTCCGGGGAGATGGTGCGCAACGTCGTCTGCGGAACACTCATCGGGATGGGCTTCGATGTCATCGACATCGGTTTGGCCACGACACCCACCACCGAATTGGCTGTGACCATGGCCGGGGCCGACGGAGGCATCATCATTACTGCAAGCCACAACCCCAGGCAGTGGAACGCTCTCAAGTTGCTCAACAACCAAGGGGAGTTCCTCACCAAGGACGACGGCAACGAGGTGCTTGCCATCGCCGAGAAGGAGGACTTTTGTTTTGCCGACGTGGACCACTTGGGGAGTTACACCCATGATGAGAGTTTCGACCAGAGGCATATCGACGACGTGCTGGCGCTCAAGTTGGTGGACCGGGAGGCTATTCAAAAGGCAGGCTTCCGTGTCTGCGTGGATGCCATCAACAGCGTGGGAGGAGTCATCCTGCCAAAACTCCTCAAAAGCCTCGGCGTGGAGTACACCGTACTCAACGGGGAGCCTACCGGCGACTTCGCACACAACCCGGAGCCGTTGGAGAAAAACCTTGCCGGCATCATGCAGGAGATGAAAAGCGGGAAATATGACTTGGGCATCGTGGTGGACCCTGACGTGGATCGACTGGCCTTCATTTGCGAGGACGGCAGGATGTTTGGCGAGGAATACACCCTTGTCAGCGTGGCCGACTACGTCCTGTCCCACACCCCGGGAAACACCGTCTCCAACCTCTCTTCCACGCGCGCGTTGAGCGACGTCACGCTGAAGCATGGCGGACAATATGCCGCTGCGGCAGTGGGCGAGGTGAATGTCACCACCAAGATGAAAGAGGTGGGAGCGGTCATCGGAGGCGAGGGAAACGGCGGCGTTATCTATCCAGAGAGCCATTACGGCCGCGACGCCCTCGTGGGAATTGCCCTCTTCCTCTCATCACTCGCGCAAAAGGGATGCAAGGTGAGTGAGCTCAGGGCGCAGATGCCGGAGTATGCCATCGCCAAAAACAGAATCGACCTCACACCGGAGACCGATGTCGATGCCATCCTCCTCAAGGTGAAGGAGCGCTTCGCCGACCAGCGTGTCAACGACATCGACGGCGTGAAAATCGACTTCCCCGACAAGTGGGTACATCTCCGCAAGTCCAATACCGAGCCCATCATACGAGTCTATAGTGAGGCTCCCACCATGGAACAGGCTGACGAACTCGCCAAAACCATCATGAAGATGGTGTATGAGATGCAAGGATAGATAGGACTTCCTAGGATTTCCTATGGCTTCCTATGATATCCTATGATTTCCTATGACTTCCTAAGACAATAAATCATCCTTTTGAGCGTTTATAAACAAAAAGGAGCATGCACTTGAAATGGATGACAAGTGGGGCGGTGCTGGCCAAGGTCTCGGTGGCCTTGCTGGCTCTTCTCGCCCTTGTCTCCTGTGACGATGACACTTTCAGCACGTCGCGGGGCAATCACTTGTCGTTCTCCATCGACACCCTCAGTCTTGACACTGTTTTCTCGCAGGTGCCCACGCCGACGAAGACCTTCTGGGTCTATAATCGTTCCGGCAGCGGTCTGCGGTGCTCCAGCATCCGGTTGGAGAAAGGCAACCAGACTGGCTTCCGGGTCAACGTGGATGGCAGCTACCTCGGCTCTACTTCCGGCTATCAGGTGAGTGACATGGAGGTTCGTGACAAGGACAGTCTGCGCGTCTTCGTGGAGCTTACTTCGCCTCTCAACAGGCAGGTGGATCCCACCCTCTTGGAGGATGATTTGGTGTTTCTCCTTGAGAGTGGCGAAGAGCAGCGTGTCCACTTGCGGGCGTGGACGTGGGATGCTTTGCGGTGCAACAATCTCGTGGTGAGCGCCGACAGCACACTTGCCACCACGAGGCCCGTCATCGTCTATGGCGGCATCACCGTGGCGGAGGGGGCCACGCTCACCATCGGTCCCGGTACGACACTCTATTTCCATGAGGATGCCGACATCGACGTCCATGGCAGGCTGCTCATTGAAGGCACGGCGGAAAACAACGTCGTGTTGCGCGGCGACCGCCTCGACCGTATGTTTGACTATCTGCCATACGACGGAGTGAGCGGACAGTGGAGGGGCATACATTTCCACGAGAGTTCATACGAGAATGAGGTGAATTTCGCCGACATCCACTCCACTTACGACGCCATCGTGTGCGACTCCTCCGACGTGTCAAGGTTGAAACTGAGTCTCTACAACAGTGTGATACACAACTGCCAAGGCTATGGCCTCCTCTCCACACACTGTGTGGTGGATGTTGTCAACTGCCAGTTGTCCAACACCTTGCGCGACTGCTTGGCCGTCTTCGGAGGGGTGGCACGTGTGCTGCAGTGCACCATCGCGCAGTTCTATGCTTTCGATTCCAACATCGGGGCTGCCCTGCGCTTCGCCAATTACCGCAATGAGCATGTCTATCCGCTATACGACTTCACTTGCATCAACAGCCTCGTCACTGGACGATACGACGATGTGGTGATGGGTGAGGCCGACAGCACCGCCACCTACAAGTTCACCTTCGACCACTGTATGCTTCGAACACCGGCCATCGACGACACGGTCAACGTGCGCGACGTGGTATGGGAACTCCCGGAGGACACTGTGGGATGTGGGGCAAAGCACTTCAAGAAAATCGACCATGACATGCTCAGATATGATTTCCGCCTCGACTCTCTTTCCACAGCCATTGGAAAGGCGAGGGTCATCGAGACGCTGCCACTTGACCGAAGGGGGGTGCCGAGGGACTCGCTTCCCGACCTCGGATGCTATGAATTCGTAAAAGAAGACCTATAAAAACCTTGAAAATATGAAAAATATCGACCTTAAAATCACTGTGGAGCACCTTTCCATGGATGAGTTGAATGAAGAGGAGCGCCACCTCGTGGAGACGGCCATTGCCGCCACTAACAATTCCTACGCGAAATACTCCCATTTCCATGTAGGGGCCGCCTTGCTCATGAGCGACGGTTCTGTCATCATCGGTGCCAACCAGGAGAATGCCGTCTTCCCAGTGGGACTTTGTGCGGAGCGCACGGCCATCTTCGCTGCACAGGCGCAGCACCCGGAGCTGTCGATGAAAATGCTCGCCATTGCCGCCCGCAACAAGGAGGGCTTGGTGAGAATGCCTGTCTCGCCGTGCGGCTCCTGCCGCCAAGTGATTCTGGAAATGGAGGAACGTTACCAACAACCCATTCGCATCCTCCTCTACGGCACGGAGGGGGTCTATGCCGTCCGCTCCGTCCGCGACCTGCTTCCCCTGTGCTTTATGGATGAGAGCATGAGGTGAGAGGGGGGCAGACTATGATGGATGGGAGGCTCGTGTTATATGATGGGAGGCTTGTGTGATATGATGTGAGAGGGAGGGTGAGACCGTGATGCGTGATGTGAGATATAAATGACGCTGAAAGCGTCACCGCTCAGTAACCGGGGGTACGAGCGTAGCGAGCACCCCCGGAGTAGGCATCCTCTCGGCATCGACCCTGAAAGGGTCGCCCATATAAACATATAATCTATCAACATGATATGGCATACACCAAACTCATTTACCATATTGTTCTGCGCACTCGTCAAGGTACGGCTCCTATTATTGAAATTCACGAGCGAGACCTCTATATGTACATATTTGGCTATTGTAGGAACCACCAATGTGTACTCTATCGTATTGGTGGTATGCCCGACCATATACACCTACTTGTCAGTCTGCATCCCACCATAGCCGTGGCTTCCTTTGTCCACGACCTCAAGATAGCAACCAACAATTTCATAAAAGCCTGTCGCAACTATTTTCCAAATTTCGTTAGTTGGGAGCAAGGTTATTGCGCCTTGTCTTGCTCGGAGACAGACAAGGAACGCGTTATTCAATACATTATTAATCAAAAGGAGCACCATCGAAAGAACACCGTTCGTGAGGAACTCATCGCATTGCTGAAAGAGTGTGGTGTTGAGTATGACGAACGGTTCATATAAGCGAATGTTGCATTGGGGCACTCTTTCAGAGTGCTATCTCTCAAGGACTTCGGACTCCGGGGGTGCTCGCTTCGCTCGTACCCCCGGTTACTGAGAGGAGACCGCTTCGCGGTCTTTGCGCACCGGCCTTGTGGTTAAGCCGGTGCAACTGTAGAGATAGACTTTATGTTGTCCTAACGCCAAGGGGTTTGTCTATGGTGGAATTTCGCCCTGTCGGGCGAGCGGATGGATATGACACCCCTACAAACAATCAGCCCCGCTCCAATTATGGAGCAGGGCTGAAAAAATATGGATGATTTTAGAGGGAGTCCCACTTGGGGTCAACAACTTCCTCGTCTTCATCAAAGGAAATGTTGAGGTTGACGTCGCCAAAACCTCCGCTGCCGCCGCCACCGCTGCCAGGCCATTCCTCATCTGGGTCAGAGCCTCCAATTATGAGGCCGAGGAAATTGCTTTCCAAAATCATGGATTCTATCTCCGTTTCTGGTCTGTAATACGTTTTTTTCATTGTTCTGGTATTTTATTGATAATACTAACGCTTTAATTCTCTTTATTTCACTACCACCTTCTTGCCGTCGATGATATAGATACTCTTCTTCAGGTGCTCGTCGTTCACCTTGCGGCCCTGAAGGTCGTAAACACCCTCGACTGGCTTGTTGATGGTAATGCCATCGATGCCGTCAATCTCATCGTCGTCAACAAAGAAATTCACATTGGAATTGTTGTCTATAAAGTTTGATATATCCTTAACTTCCATCCATCCTCTAAATCCTTTTAAGTTTAAAGTTTTACCATTCTTGAGCCAATAGATATTGTTTTCTTGTAGATAAATGGGATGATAGTATGTGGCTTTTCTACCCGTCATTGATGTCAGGACATAGGTGCCATAGAAGGTGGCGTCTCCAGCTTTGAATAGTGGTAAATCCACAGCATTGACGGTTACATCGTCTATGATGGAAAAAGACCAAGTGGTTTTAGTAAATTCAGATCCCAGTTTGATGAGATATGGATGGTTGGCTTCAATGGCAGGTGACTTGATACTTTTGAATTTCACTTCCATATCCTGGTTATTATTCTTAAAGGTTATTCCACCGAGATTTGCCAACTTCATATCCGAGCCGAAATATTTAGTCAATAATTCGTTGCTCATATCAAATGGCAGACAAATGGTGTTCCACATTCCAGCTTTGATGACGCGTCTCAAGTAAACGGGTCCTTCGGCAGTCTCTGGTATATTATCATCATTATCGTATCCTTCAGTGTCCTCGTCCAAAATGGAAGCAACAACGGTGATGGGAAAGTTGGTGTCGTCCTGGTGGGCTGTCACACCACCTTGACAAGAGATGGTGATTTTTTTGTCACCTGAGGACTCATTACTACCCGTCGCTGTTCCATCAACTGTTTCACCTAAATCTTGAGTCGCTGCATTGGTCATTTTGATATATAAATCAAGATAAGGACCATCGTTAAAAAGGGCTCCCGTTGTAGAATTGAAAACCACTCTACGTCTTGACCTTCCAGTTGAGTTTTTTTCGGTAGCGTTGTCATCTTCATTAATAGCAGGGTTGTATGCATTATCTTGGTGGTTGTATTTACGATATTTTACTTTGCCCCTTGCATCTTCGCTGAACTCGTATCCTATCGGCAAGATGATGTCGCACTGCATATCTCTGACTTCCACTCCATTGCATTCAATGGAAAGAGTAATAAATCCCTCTCCATTTTTCACTACGGCTCCGGATAAGGTTATCACGGGTGATCCTTCGGCCCATACGTTTGTACTCATAGCTATGAGCAACACTAAAAATGAGAATAATTTTTTCATATTTTATAATTTTTTTTGGTTTGTATCTAATGGAGTTAATAACTGTCAATATCATCACACCTCTGGGCGTTGACACCAATGCATGCCAACAACGCCCAAAAGATAGTAAGAGAGTATTTTTTTACCATAACCATTCGTCATTAAGATTAATAAATGGGTTCGTATAATAAAACAAGTGCCTAATTGGTTGCAAAATTACACTTTTTTTTCTTTTCTCCATCATTTTTGCATTATTTTTTCTCTTTTTTGTATTTCATTTCTCCCTTTTCCTACCTACATCGTATTCTTTTGGTGGACATATGGAGGTGGGGATAACCCGGAAAAGGACATCCTTGCGAAGAAGTCTGGTGATGGTTTTCACCCTATTCCTTGTTGGCAGACAGGGTGGAGGTTTCCGTGATGATGCGTGTTTTCAACTCCTCCTTCTCCTCGACAGACAAGGGAGCCACTTTGCACACGAAGGTGGGCAAGGGCTTGGAAGAGGGGAAGGAAGTGTTGTTGTCGTTCATGATGAAAGGGGCTTTGTTATATAGACCACCATAAAGCCCCCATGTACCCATTGTTTTTCGACTTTCGTGCGGTGTGCGGTTATATGGCCGCCGGCATGGCCGCTGCACATTCCCTCAGTCTGCTGATGCTTCGGTGCATGAGGTTGCGCACGCTTTGGTAGTTGATGCCCATGATGCGACAGATGTCGTCGTATTTTCTTTCCTCCACGTAGTAAAGGTTGATGATTTGCCTTTGTCTTGGAGAGAGTTTTTCGAAGAATTTCTCTACGTTGGCAGTCAGGGTGGTCTGCCATTCCATTCTTTGCGAGTAAAACTCCTCGTTCTCAGCCTTGATGCGCATGCTGATGTCGTTGATTTCGTTGTCGCAAAGGTGTATGTTTCTCCTGTACTCGTCGTTGATGCGGTTTCTCAACGAGATGTAGAGGTAGCTCTCGATGTTGTCCACGTTGTCGAGGCTTTCCCGTTTGAGGTACAGTTTGACGAATACATCGTGGATGCAGTCCTTGAGCAGCTCTCGGTCGGTGGTGAAACGAGAACCGAAGGCAAACAGGTTGTCGATGTTTTTGTCGTAAAGATGTGCAAAGTCGATCATGGGTAAGTAGTCGGTTGTTGAAATTAGGTGGTGCAAAGTTACATGGAATGGTGCAAAGGTAGCATTAATTTTTGATTTTTCAACATCTATGATTCGTGATTTTTGGCAGATGTATGCATTTTTCCACTATTCATGGAGTTTTTTCCACCCATGTTGGTCATTTCAGGAGCCAAATCACCTGCTTTCCACCCTTCCCTTTCAGAGTGATGCTTCCCGTGCTTTTCCTCCCCTTTTCCTGTTGTTGTATTTCTCCGCTCTTGGTATCCACGGTGTAGATGGTGTAATTGCCGGCGGGGGCAGCAATGACAACTTGTCCGTTGGCCATCACGAGGAAATTGGAGGTTCCGTCGCCCATGGCGAGTCCGCCGTCGCAAGTCATCGGCTGCATACTTCCCATGGCCTTCAGCAGTTGGAGCTGCAACGGGGTGGCGGTGGCTGCGGTGAAGGGCAGTGCCGGTAGCGAGCCTCCTGCGAAGAGTACGGCCCACCCGTTTTCCGTTGCGCCTTGGGAGGAATAGGTGATGGCCTTTCCAGGGAAGCGGTCGTGGCACTCGCGGACGGCGCGATAGACCTCGTCGAAGCCCGTCTTGCCCACCTTCATCTTGCGCATCCACTGGCGGGGGGCCATGTTTCGCCCAGCCTCCGGTGCCCATAGTCCTTCGGTGTTGTAGTGCCAGTAGCGTATGTCAATGATATCCACCACTTTGCTCAACTCCGGGTCGGCCATGATACTGTCTTGAGCGTCCTTGGTGCAACTGAGGGCAATGAGAGGGTGGCGACCAGTCTCCTGCACCCACTCGGCGATGGTCTGCAGCCAAAAGCGTGTGAAATGGAGCGGCCCGGTGTATTCTGCACTAAGTAGGTGTACCACGTTGGGTTGGTCTTTCAGCTGCTCCAAGCACATCCTGATGTATTGGCGGTGGAGGGGGCGCTGGACCTCGCTCTGCTCGTTGTAAAACTGCTCTGCGATGAAGATGCGTTTGTCTCCGGCGAAGGGTACTGGTTCGGGGAAGTCGGTGCCATTGATGTTGTTCACCGGGCGCCAGGGGCAGTCCACCCAGTGTGCTCCGGCCTCCAAGATGTTGTGCTGGAAGTAATGCTCGTGGAGGAGAAGGATGCCGCTGCTGACAGCCTTTTCTGCGAATTCTCTCAGTCGGCTCCAGTACCATTGGTTGGGGCGAGAAAGGTCGTAACGCGATAGTCCGTCCCACGCCACGCTTTGTCCGCTGCGGGCGAAGGGCTGCTCGTAGAAGGGTGCCCAAACATCGCCGTCGGCTCGTCTGACGCGCTCATGGTCGGTGCGGCGCAGGTCGTACCATAGCCCGTAGTGGTGGTGGAGGGAGGTGAAGCCTTGTTCCTTGAGGTGGCTCACCACGCTGTCCATGCAGTCGGTCCAGCCGCGGCCCTCGCGACCCGGGACGAAACGGGTGATGGCGTCTTTCGCCTCACGCTCCACGAAATTATCCTTCACGCGGCCGCTCCACCAAGGGATGGCGTATTCACGGCCAGAGAGCAGGAGGCCATCGGAGGTGACCACGCCGCCCGTCAGGGCGATGCGCGGCCCAGCCTCATCATGGGATTGATGATTGATAGAAGGTCTAGATTCTCTAGATTTTCTAGATACTCTAGATGGTCTAGATATTCTAGATACCTCAGGCTTCATGGCATGGATGCTGTCTATCCACATCTCCATGGTGAGGCGTGGGTAGTGGAGCGACTCTTGTGCCATCTCCATGGCTTGCTCCACGGTGGGCGAGGTGGTGGCGTTGGTGGAGCGTGGGAGGATGTGTGCCAAGCTGTCGATGAAAGCTTCAAGGTGGGCGGGAGGAGACGGGAGTGTAGAGAGGCGGCGTTGCAGTTGGTCGTAGTAGAGGGAGCGTGGCGAGACGTGGTCGTTGCTGCTTGTCCACTCGCCGTTGCCGGTGAGCGTGCCCCAGCAGCCGTGGGCGCTGCATCGGTTGTCGCTGTCGGGAGAGTAGCACTCGATGGTGGAGGCGGTGCATTGCCAGAACATGGAGTTGGCGGTGTTCCACCCTGTGCCGAACTGGAATTGTTCGAGATTGGCGAAACGCAGGTCGTGGCCATCGATGTTGACGATGTCGAAGAGCAGTCCTGCCGCCCAGGAGCCGGTGCTGCCGCTGAAACCCAAGGCCTCCTCACCCTCGCACTGCACGAAGGCGTTGGGGCCGGCGGCGCAGTAGCCGGCTGAGAAGTCGTGGATGCCTTGGCGTGAAACACAGCGTTGGAAGAGGCATTGTTGCCCTCGGGTGAGGAAGACGTTGCGGCGCCAGCCACCCACCTCTGAGACGGGTTCTTTGGCGATGCAGTCCTCCACCGTGATGCGGATAGTGTGCTTTTGCAGGTTGACAGCACTGCCTGCCAGGTGACGGAAACCGACGCGGCGCACCCAGCTGTCGCGCACGTGCTCCATGAACACGCCATCCCAGCAGTGGTCCTCGTCTTTGGCGTTCCAGTCGTTCACGGCGGCCTCCAAAGTCAAATCCTCCACACCACATTCGGATAACTCTCCTAAGGGGCTGTGGCGCAGGATGAAAGCCCCGCCGTATTCAGGGGTGATGGTGGTAGTGACGGGGGCGTCGAGGGTGATGGCATTGCCCGAGATGGCGACGACGGTGCGGTTCCAGGTGATGTCAATGTCGGTAGGTTTCCATCCAGTGTAATCGAGGCCGCCGCCAAAGTCGCCCATGGCGAGGTGGTCAATCCACTCGCGGGTGCAAGGGCGTGTGATGAGGACGCGGTCGCCGATATGTAACGTGGCACGGTCGAGCGTGAGCGTGGTGCTACCGGCTTTCACCGTGCCGACCACGTGGATGGTATCTCCTGCCAGGGTGGGAGAGGCGTTGCCCTCCACATACACGATGGCACCGCGTTGCGGGCCATGCAGGGTCAGAATGGTCTTGTCGCGCCCCATGCCGCAGAGTGTCACGCCGGATGCGTTGATGCGCAGCGGACGCTCCAACCGCCAGGAACCTTCTCCAAGCACCACGGCACCACGCAGCCCTTGTTTGTCGGCCTTTTGCGATGCCACTTGGTCGAGGGCGGCTTGGATGAGTGGGGAGCAGTCGCCGCTCTGCCACGTGAGGAAGATGGTCTCCGGCACCATGGGGATGGTGCGTTCGGAGGCGTGGTAGCCGCAAGTGGAGTAGTCCATCGGCACATGGAGCTCTCTCTTCGACTTCTTCTGCGCAAAAAGGCCGGTGGCGGCCACTGTCAGGGCTATCAGCAGGGTGGTGGTGCGTCTTCTCATGGGAAAAAGGCAATTAGACGGCAAAAATAACCTTTTTCTGCCATATTGGCAAAGATTGGCGCATTTTTTTCATCTCTCCCTTATTTCTTTCCCACGATGTCTTTCAGGATGGAGCCAAAGATGATGTATTGTGTGTTTCCGGCGATGGTGCCTTCGTTCTGTCCCCAGAGGAAAGGCCAGTCGTCGAAATTCTCGAAATGGTCGGGATGCCTGAAGAGCAGACCTGGAGCTACGTTGCCGGGGATGAAGGAGAAGTCGGCGCGATTGTTGCCGTAGAAGACGGCCTTGGGTCTGGCGGCTCCCACTGCTGCGACAAAGGAGTAGTTGTGGTAGGGATGGCATCCGTAGAGCCAGTTGGCAGTGCGGAAGACGACGTCCCTCTTGACGACGTCGGGGTAGTATCTGTGTGCGAAGCATACGGTGGTGCCGAAACTGAGTGTGGCATTTCCTCCCGCCCAGTTGCCCAGTCCTATGGGTACGCCGTATGGGTTGTCGCTGTTGAGGCTGTCGATGTATAGTGAGTATTTCACCACGTATGGCTTCAGTTTTTTGCGGTAGCCTTCGTCCATGTATGGGATGGCGTCGAGTGCTGTTTGCATATTTTGGAGCATGCCTCGGTCAAGCGCGCTCCATATCTGTTGGTTGAAGGCGTTGAGGTATTGCTTTTCATTGGTGGCGGCATAGAGCTGCAGTTGGGTGGAGAGGTTTCCTGAGCCTCTGTTTCTCCTGTTGTTGCCATTGTTTTCGTTCCGTCCTTTCATCAGTTCGGTGGCTTCCTCCATGAGGCGCTTCGACTGCGTCAGGGCACGCCCGGCCAGAGCGTCGTTGTATCCGGTGAGTGCTCGGCTGGCGGCGGCGAACATGGTGGCGGCCTGCAGGTCGAGCGACGGGTTGCGGGTGGTGAAGGCCCACAGGTCGTCGGGCGTACCGCTCCGCTTGCCGTCGGCCGATGTCTCGTAGGGTTTCAGCGAGGGGTCGTAGTGCTTGCCGTCTGTGATGCTGGCTGCATCGCCTAAGTGGTGGTAGTTGTCGAGAATCGAGTTGGAGAGGGTGGAGGCCATGTGCCCTATCTGCTCTGCCTGAGCCACAAGGTTGAGGGTGCCGTGCTCGATGAATTGCAGGATGTCGGGTATTCCGTCGGGTCGGTGGAGGTCCACGTATCGCTGCTCCTGACTGACAAAAGTCTCGTCGCGCATGGGTTTGAAGAGTTCCCATGTGCGGATGAAGTTGTGCACCACGTTGATGTTGAAGCCCGTCTCGATGTCGAAGTCTCCGGCATCGAAGAAACCTCCGATGTTCAGTCCCGGGATGAGTTCGAGGGGTTTGTATTTGGTGTCGGTGGTGGGGCCTTGGGAGTGCAGGTCGAAGTGGTCGCTGGGCGGGGCTTGCAGGTAGCCTTCTTTGAATGGCTCGCCGTGCCATGTGCGGTAGCCCTCGTTCACATACATGTGGTTCATGTGGATGGGCACCCACACGTCGGTGGTGGCGTCGGTGATTTTGTCATAGACATGTTCGTCGATGAGGAAGTCGTTGGTGCGCGTGTTGCCATATTGGATGTAATAGACGCCGGGCTCGGTGACTTGGGTGAAGTCGAATTTCACGTAGTTGTATTTGAAATAGTCTCCCCATGGCTTGAGCGTGGCGGTGAAGGCTTCCTTCGCCTTGCCTTCGCCGTCGATGCGCATCAACGTGGCGGTGGAGCGTGGCGTGTCTTTCTTGTCGAGTTCTACGACGGCAATCTTTGGCTGGTCGGGGATGTACCCCACCTGTGAGAAGCCGATGTTGGGTTGTCTTATCCATCCCTTGATGGCGTGAGGCTCGACGGTCCATGTCACCACCTTTCCGGTGCGTCCTTTGGGCAGGATGCTGCGGATGACAAACCATCCGTTTTGTGCCAGCATCCGTCCGTCGTAGAGGGATAATTCGGCATCGCTGCTGCTGATGCTCACCATGCGCTCCGGGTCGTCGGTGGCGAGGGTGAAGGCGTGCCCTTGTTCGATGGGCAGAGGGTCGATGAAGCGTCCGGTGCCTCGGTCATCGTAGGTCTTGAAGCCCTTGAACTGCCTGGGTTTCTGGCTGTTGGGTCGTGCGATGGTGGCACTGGTGGCGTAGCGTGGCAGTCGTCCCAAGCGTCCATCCACGATGAAGGTTTTGAGCCAGTATTGTGATGGCAGGAACTCCAAGTTGAGGCCTGCCTCTCCTGCGATGGCCTCCGGGACGGGTTTGTCGAGCCACACGGCGATCTCCACCGCCTTTCCTTTGGCGGTGACCACCACGCGACTGTCGAAGTCATAGTCGTCGTAGCGCATGCTCACCTCGATGCTCTTGGCCTCGTGGTCGATGCGCCTGTTGGTCATCTTTGGCACGAGGTCCCACTGCTCCGGGGTGTTGTTCAGTCTGATGGCACCGCCTTGGATGGTGCGCACGCCGTGGTGCACCACCTCGATGCCGGAGTTTTTCTCGTCGTTGAAGCCTCCGTTGAAACTGTTGCTGAACACAAGGATGTTGACTCCTTGGCGTTCGAAATAGTCGAGGTCGTTGAGTTGGAGGTCTTGGGCGGGTAGGAAGGTGGCGGCTGTCAGGCCAGCCAAAGTAATTAATGTTCTCATTCTTGTCATGCTTGTCGTAGGTTGTTAGGTAGGTATGATGCTTTGTGATGATGCGGCGGCGTGGCTTACAAGGCTGGCTCTTCGTCGTCCATGGGGTAGTGAACGCCCCATTTTTTGCGGAGGCCGTCCATCAGTTCCATGATGTAGAGGGTTTCTTGGTGTGGCATCTCTCGTGGTTCGAGCAGTCCTTCGGCGAGGGCTTTTCGGCACGCGATGAACTGGTATTCGTATCCTGTGATTTGTGTGGGTACGTGTATGTCTTCCACAAACTCGCGGTCGTGTGTGTTGACGGTGATTTTCTGCGGGTTGTTGATGTTGTCGATGATGAGGTTGCCGTCGGTGCCGGCGATGACGCCGATGTTGTCGCCCACGCAGGCGGCGCTCGACTGCAGGTTGCAGAGCATGCCGTCGGCCAGGACGAGGGTGATGGCATTGGTGAGGTCCATGCCGGTGGTGCTTTTCACGCATTGGCTGTCGATGCTCTCGATGTCTGCGGGGAAGAACATCCGTGTGAAGTTGAGGGCATAGACGCCGAGGTCGAGAAGTGCTCCCCCGCAGAGGTCGGCTCGCATAATGCGGGGTTTGTCGCCCATGCTGTATCCGAGGGTGGCGGTGAGGAGGCGGGGCGTGCCGATGCGTCCGCTGTTCAGGAGTTGTTTGATGATGTTCACGGCGGGTTGGTAGCGGGTCCAGATGGCCTCGGCGAGGAAAAGGCCTCGTTCGCGGGCCAGTGTGACAATGGCGCGTGACTGGGCGAGGTTGGCCATGAAGGCTTTCTCCACCAAACAGGGTTTGCCGGCGAGCAGGGCGTCGCGTGTCACCTCATAATGGTGGGAGTGGGGTGTGCCGACATATACCAGGTCGATGTCGGGGTTGGCGTAGAGTTCGCTGTAGGAACCGTAGGCTTTCGGAATGTGCCATTTCTTGGCGAAAGCCTCTGCTTTTTCAAGCGTCCGTGAAGCGATGGCGTGGCATTCGCAGGTGTAGAGACCGTTGAGGGTGATGGCGGCTTTTTCGGCAATCCATCCGGTGCCGACGACGCCAACGCGCAAAATTCCATCTTTGTCCATAATAGTATTGTTCAGGATGTGACTTAAAATCGTTTGGTAACCTAATCTTGGAAATGTTATATTATTAATTAGATGTCAATTCTTCCGCGATGTCTAATGGCCTCCCCTTCCTTTTAAAGTTTATTAACTCTTTTCGGAGCGGGGTGCTCTCAGTCATCTTTCAATTTGACATCAGTCCATCAATGTTGCTGGGAAATGGTGGTATGAGGAGCCTTTCAATGTAATAGGAGCCGCCATTTCACTTGCGTTTTGTAGGCAAAAAGCAATTTTTGTATGTAAATGATTGGTCGTTACGCAAAAACTAACTACCTTTGCATTTCAAACGCCTGGCTGCAAGTGTCAGGCGTTAGGAAAGGTAGAAAGAAATAACAAGCATTATGGACTGGAAACATCAATTGAGAAGTGCCGTTTGCACCGAGGGTCGCAAGATGGCCGGAGCAAGAGCCTTGTGGGTGGCCGCAGGAATGAAGAGGGAGCAGTTTGGAAAACCCATCATCGCCGTGGTCAACTCCTTCACGCAGTTTGTGCCGGGGCACACGCACTTGCATGAGATAGGGCAGGAGGTGAAGCGCGAAATCGAGAAACTCGGATGCTATGCTGCAGAGTTCAACACCATCGCCATCGACGACGGCATCGCCATGGGGCATGACGGCATGCTTTACTCGCTGCCCTCGCGTGACATCATCGCCGACAGCGTGGAGTACATGGTGAACGCCCACAAGGCCGACGCTATGGTGTGCATTTCCAACTGCGACAAGGTGACGCCCGGCATGCTGATGGCCGCCATGCGCCTCAACATCCCCGCCGTCTTCGTCAGTGGAGGCCCTATGGAGGCCGGCAGATGGCGTGGCGAGAATGCCGACCTCATCACTGCCATGGTGAAGGGGGCCGACCCGCAGATGAGCGACGCCGACGTGGCTGAGCTTGAGCAGTGCGCCTGCCCGGGTTGCGGCAGTTGCTCCGGTATGTTCACCGCCAACTCCATGAATTCACTTACCGAGGCCATCGGCCTCTCTTTGCCCGGCAACGGCACGATCGTGGCCACCCATGTCAACCGCGTGCGCCTCTTCCAGGACGCCGCAAGGTTGATTGTCGATAACGCTTTCAAATACTACCGCGACGGTGACGAGAGCGTCCTGCCCAAAAGCATCGCCACCCGCAATGCTTTCCTCAACGCTATGACGCTCGACATCGCCATGGGCGGCTCCACCAACACTGTGTTGCACCTCCTCGCCGTGGCACAAGAGGCCGGCGTGGACTTTAAGATGCGTGACATCGACGAACTGAGCCGCAAGGTGCCATGCCTTTGCAAACTGTCTCCCAACACACAAAAATACAGCGTTCAGGAATGTGGCAGGGCCGGAGGCATCCTCGGCATCATGGGCGAGTTGGAGAAGGGAGGTCTCTTGCTCGACGCCATCCGCGTAGATGGTCTTACCACAGCGGAGGCCGTGTCGAAATACTCCATTACCGACCCCGCCGGCATCGACGACGAGGCGGCACGTATCTATGGCAGCGCCCCCGGAGGATGCTTCTCCACCAAGATGGGGTCACAGGACAAGGTGTGGAAAGAATTTGATCAAGACCGCGCTGATGGCTGCATCCGCGACATCGAGCACGCCTATACCAAGGATGGCGGGCTCGCCGTTCTCTTCGGCAACATTGCACAGGACGGATGCGTGGTGAAGACCGCCGGCGTGGACGAGGAACTATGGACCTTCCGTGGACCGGCAAAGGTGTTTGACTCACAGGAGGACGCTTGCGAGGGAATTCTTGGCGGGAAGGTGAAGAGCGGCGACTGTGTCGTCATCACCCACGAAGGGCCCAAGGGAGGTCCTGGCATGCAGGAGATGCTCTATCCCACCTCTTATATTAAGAGCATGCATCTGGGAAAGGAGTGCGCCCTCATCACCGACGGACGTTTCTCCGGAGGCACTTCCGGCCTCAGCATCGGGCACATCTCACCCGAGGCTGCCTCCGGCGGGAACATCGGAAAGATCATCGACGGCGACATCATCGAAATCGACATACCACGACGCACCATCAACGTGGCACTCACCGACCAGGAACTCGAAGCAAGGGAGCAACGACCTCTCGAAAGGAAACGAGTGGTGAGCCGCGCCCTCAAGGCTTACGCCCAAAGCGTCAGTTCAGCCGACAAGGGCGGCGTGAGAATCATACTTTAACACACCAACCACCATCGACATGAAAGAGATTATCACTGGTTCGGAAGCTCTCATGAGGTCGCTTCAGCAAGAGGGTGTCACCACCATCTTCGGATATCCGGGAGGGGCCATCATGCCAGTCTATGACGCACTCTTCGACTACACACGAGGAGAGAAAAAGGCCTTTGAGCACATCCTCGTTAGGCATGAGCAAGCGGCGGCACACGCTGCAGAGGGATATGCCAGGGTGAGCGGAGAAGTGGGCGTTTGCCTCGTCACCAGTGGGCCGGGAGCCACCAACACCCTCACCGGTGTGGCTGACGCCATGATGGACTCTACGCCCATCGTAGTCATCGCCGGGCAGGTGGGTGTCGCCGCCCTTGGCACCGACGCCTTTCAGGAAGTGGACCTCGTAGGTGTCTCCCAACCCATCTCCAAATGGAGTTACCAGATACGACACGCCAAGGATGTGGCGTGGGCAGTGAGCAGGGCTTTCTTCATCGCCAAGAGCGGAAGGCCGGGACCAGTGGTGCTCGACTTCTTGAAAAATGCACAGACCGGCACTACGGAATGGGAGCCGCAACACGTGAATTTCATCAGGAGTTACGTGCCATACCCCAAACTTGACGAGTTGTGTGTCCGTCAGGCAGCGGAACTCATCAACCAAGCAAAGAAACCCCTCGCACTCGTGGGGCAGGGGGTGGAACTGGGCAACGCGCACAACGAGTTGCTCGAATTCTTGGAGAAGGCCGACATCCCCGCCGGAAGAACCATGCTCGGACTGTCGGCACTGCCCTCCGATCACCCGCTCAACGTGGGAATGCTTGGTATGCATGGGAATTACGCCCCCAACCTCAAGGAGCAGGAGTGCGACGTGTTGATAGCCATCGGCATGCGTTTTAGCGACAGGGTCACGGGACGCACTGACACCTACGCCAAGCAGGCCAAAGTGGTTCACTTGGACATCGACAAATCGGAAATCAACAAGAACGTCAAGGCAGACGTGGCCGTGGTGGGCGACTGCAAGGTGTCGCTGCCCGCCATCACACGATTGCTCAAGAAGGCCGACCACCGTGAATGGAGGGAAAGCTTCAAACCTCTTGAGCAGAAGGAGAGGGAGACCGTGGTGGAGCCGGCCATTCATCCGATAGAGGGACCGCTGCTCATGGGAGAGGTTGTCAACGCCGTGGCGGAGGCCACCAAAGGAGAGGCGGTACTTGTCACCGACGTGGGGCAGAACCAGCTCTTCTCGTGCCGGTATTTCAAGTACAAGAAAAAGCGCTCCGTCGTCAGCAGCGGAGGCCTTGGCACTATGGGTTATGGGTTGCCGGCCGCCATCGGAGCCACTTTCGGAGCCCCCGAGCGCACCATTTGTTGTTTCATGGGCGACGGAGGGTTGCAGATGTGCATCGAGGAACTTGGCACCATCATGGAGCAACGCTCGCCAGTGAAGATGATCATGCTCAACAACAACTATTTGGGAAACGTCAGGCAGTGGCAGGACATGTTTTGGAACAAGAGAAAGTCGTTTACATACATGCTCAATCCCCAATTCCGCTACATCGCACAAGCTTACGGCATAGGATACCGGGCACTCATCGACAGGAGTGAATTGCAAGCAGCCGTGCAGGAGATGCTGAACACCCCGGGGGCCTTCCTGCTGGAATGTGCCATCAAGGAGGACGACGACGTGCTGCCCATCACACCACCGGGAATGAGCGTGGATGAAATGATGCTTGAGATATAAGGACAACCATACTTGTCAAGACAATGGAAAAGACTTTTTACACACTGCTCGTCTATTCGGAGAACATCGCCGGCATCCTCAACCAAATCACCGCAGTCTTTACACGCAGACAGGTGAACATCGAGAGCCTCAACGTCTCGGCATCGAGCATCGATGGCGTGCACAAATACACCATCACGGCATGGAGCTACCCCGATCAGATAGAGAAAATCACCAAGCAGATAGAGAAGAAAATCGACGTGGTGAAGGCGAAATTCTACACCGACGACCAATTATTCATACGAGAGACAGGACTATACAAACTATCCACACAAGTGGTGTTGGACAACCCAGAGGTGTCGCGCATCATCAGACGGTACGACGCGCAAATCACGGAGGTGAACCCCACCTACGTGGCGGTGATGAAGAGCGGGTTGACGGAGGACATCGTTTCCCTCTTCAGGGCACTCAACGAATTTGGATGTGTGTTGCAATATACACGAAGCGGGAGAATAGCCATCACGCGAAGCACCGAAGAGGAGGTCAGCGCCTTCCTCGAACAACAAGAAAGGGACCACAACAATGCCAATGGACAAGGTAGGTAGATATGAGTTCTGGGCGGAGCCTTTTCACTGCGACTTCTCCAAACGCCTCATGATGGGGCATTTGGGAAACCACCTGCTCAACGCGGCTGACTTCTACTCCCACGACCGGGGATTTGGAATGGCGTACCTCAACGGCATCAACAAGACCTGGGTGCTCTCCAGGTTAGCCATTGAGATGGAGGAACTGCCACCCATGCATGCGCACTTCGCCGTGGAGACATGGGTGGAAAACGCGATGCGGTTTTTCACCAACAGGAATTTCATGGTGCAGGACACCGACAGCGGAAAGGTGTATGGTTACGGACGCTCTGTGTGGGCCATGATCGATACGGTCACCCGGCAGCCAGCCAACCTCTTCGATGTCAACGAAGCAGCCATCAAGGAGTATGTCTTGAAGGAAAAACCATGCCCCATCGCCAAAAGCTCCAGGGTGAACGTGGGCGAGGAGGCCAAACTGGCGCATGCCTTCGTCACAAGATACAACGACATCGACATCAACGGGCATTTCAACAGCGTCAAATACATCGAGCACGTGCTCGACCTCTTCGACCTCGACTGGTACCGTGCCCACCAACTCAAGCGGATAGAGATTGCCTACGTGGCGGAGGCACACTGCGGAGACACCATCAAGGTCTATCGGCAGGACGTGGATGGCGGACTGGAGACGTTCGTCAGAATGGTGAAGGTGGAGAGAATGGCTGAGAATGGCGAGGAGCATGAGGTGGAAATATGCAGAAGTTTGGTTAAATTTGTATAAGACTGTAAGCAAATTTTGCCATCTCGCCTTTAATTCGTAACTTTGCCACGCATTTTTAGAATTTCTTAAACAACAAACGTATATTATGGCTGAAATGAATTTTGGTGGCGTCATTGAGACAGTGGTCACCAGCAAGGAGTTTTCTTTGGAGAAAGCTCGTGAGGTATTGAAAGATGAAACCATCGCCGTCATTGGATATGGCATCCAAGGCCCCGGACAGGCATGCAACCTTAGGGACAATGGCTTTAACGTCATAGTAGGGCAGCGTGAGGGCAAGACCTACGACAAGGCGGTGGCCGACGGATGGGTGCCGGGAAAGACGCTCTTCTCCATCGAGGAGGCGGCACAGAGAGGCACCATCGTCTGCATGCTCCTTTCCGATGCTGGGCAGATACAGGTGTGGGACCGCATCAAACCGTGCCTCACCAAGGGAAAGGCCCTCTATTACTCCCATGGCTTCGCCATCAACTGGAACGATCGTACAGGTGTCGTGCCACCCGAGGACGTGGATGTCATCCTCGTTGCTCCCAAGGGCTCTGGCACCTCGCTGAGAACCATGTTCCTTGAAGGACGCGGCCTTAACTGCTCTTACGCCGTCTATCAAGACGCCACGGGCAGGGCAGAGGAGCGCACCATCGCCTTCGGTATCGGCATCGGCGCCGGCTATCTCTTCAAAACCACCTTCGAGCGCGAGGCCACTTCCGACCTCACCGGTGAGAGAGGATCGCTCATGGGAGCCATCGAGGGATTGCTTGAGGCACAATACGAGGTGCTACGCGAGCATGGACACTCACCCTCAGAGGCTTTCAACGAGACCGTGGAAGAACTCACGCAGAGCCTTGGCCCGCTCTTTGGCCAAAAGGGAATGGATTGGATGTATGCCAACTGTTCCACCACGGCACAGAGGGGTGCCCTTGACTGGGCTCCGCGTTTCAAGGAGGCCATCAAGCCTGTCATGGAATGGCTTTACCTCTCCGTCCAGACTGGCAAGGAAGCGCAAATCTCCATCGACGCCAACTCTAAGGCCGACTACCGCGCCGGATTAGAGAAGGAGTTGGAGGCCATGCGCAACAAGGAAATGTGGAGGGCAGGAGAAGTCGTCAGGCAACTGAGACCCGAAAACAACTAAGTTTTACAACTTACCTCACATCCAAACTTTTCGCCCATTGCGGCCGTGGTTGAGGGTTCATCTCTCATCACCGCCCAATGGGCGAAATTCTTGATAGAAAAAAAACATATTGAGCACCCTGTCTTCTTTGAAGCTTATTTCACCAATTTTAATTTTTCATCTTTAATTTTTCATCTTTAATCTTTTAATGTTGTGTGTGCGGAAACAGCCAACAAGCTTCATGGGCGAGGCTTTGGAGGTGCCAACGTGGCATGAAGGAAGAAATGCAATTTTTGATTTTTTAACTATTGGTTTTGGCTATTTCAACCTTTCAAGTCGATTTTTTTTATAAATTTGCAACATATTATTTGTCGTGAGACAATATGGACCTTGACGAGGTCGTGGATGAACAGAAAGAAGTGTTGGATGAAATAAAAATATTTAACTATTAATAATATAACAAACTTAAAAACGTTTAACATGAGGAAACAATTCTTATTGTATGTAATGCTTCTGATGGGTGCTATTGGAGGCCTTACAGTATGTCCGATTCCTGCGATGGCTGCTGTTCAACAGACCATCAAGGTAAACGGCCAGGTTGTTGACCAGGACGGAGAACCGCTCATTGGTGCAACCGTCAGGGTAAAAGGCGCTCAGACAGGCGTTGTTACCGACTTGGATGGTAACTTCGAATTGGATGCGGCTGCCAATGCCACGCTAATCGTCAGCTATGTGGGGTATCAGGACCGCGAGTTTGCAGTAAGCGGACGTTCGAACCTTGGACAGATTCAACTCGAATCCGACGCTCTGACGCTAGACCATGTGGTCGTCATTGGCTATGGTACACAAAAGAAAGCCGACTTGACAGGGTCGGTCTCTATTGTGAATGCGGATGAATTGAAGCGAGTGTCTCACTCCAACATCTCTTCCATGCTCGAAGGCAAGGTGGCTGGCGTTTCTATTACCTCTGATGGTCAGCCAGGCGCCGACCCCTCGGTACGCATCCGTGGTATTGGTAGTTTTGGCAGCACGTCTCCTCTTTATGTCATCGACGGTGTGCCTGTTGGTACCACCATCCGCGATTTCTCACCCAACGACATCGAGACCATCCAAGTGTTGAAAGACGCTTCTGCCGGTGCCATCTACGGTTCCCGTGCTGCCAATGGTGTGGTCATCATCACTACGAAGGGTGGTAGGAAGGACCAGCCTCTGAAAGTTGACTACAAAGGTTATGTCGGTGTGGACCAAATCAGAAAAGATGTTTACGACGTGATGAATGCTGAACAGTACAGCCGCTATCTCGGTATCGCGGCTGAGAATGCTGGTATTCCCGTACCGGGTGGTTACAGCCTCGGCAGCGACGGCTACTACCATTTCCGCGACAAAACGAACACCAACTGGTTAGACGAGGCTTTCAAGAGCGGTATCCGCCAAAACCACAGCGTCAACCTCAGCGGTGGTGGCATCAATAACACCTATAACATCAGTCTTGACTATTATAATCAGAAAGGTACGCTTGAGGGTGCCGGGCCGAATTTCGAGCGTTACTCTGCTCGTGTGAACAACACAATGGACACCAAGTTCATCAAATTCCGCACAAGCCTTGTGTATTCACACTCCAATCAAGACAACTTGGCTGTGTCGAATGCCAACGAGTACGTGCAGGGACTGTATGGCAACTTGGGCAACGTCCTTGGTGCCGTTCTCAATATGCAGCCCACCATCAAGCCTTACGACGAAAGCACCTGGGTGCTCGACGATTTGGTGGGGTCTGCCAGTGGCTACAGGTATGACGCATACGGCTATGGCGTGTATTACGACACTGTCCATGGTGACATCTCTGCCATGAACCCCCTGTTGGTGAACAATATGTTGACCCGCAACACGATAGTTGACCGCTTCGTAGGTACGGCTTCAGCCGAGGTGGACTTGCTCAACATGTTGGGCATCCAGAGCGACAACCACAAGTTGAACTACAAGATCAACCTCTCTTACAGCACGACGAGTTGCAATGACAAGACTTGGATTCCCGCATGGATTCAGAGCAACCGTGTGTATCTTGCCAAGGAGAATGAGCGCCTGACCAAGGCTCATCGCAAATACACTGATGCCTTGATGGAGAACACCCTGACTTACGATGGAACCATCGGCCTGCACCATGCCAACCTCGTGATGGGCCAGACTTTCGAGCAGGAGAACACCAACACGCTGTCTGCAACAGGTGTCAACCTTTCCGAGCCTTACTTCCTGCAGTTGCAGAACGCCAGTTCATGGAGTGCTGACAGTTATGAATACAAGCACACCTTGGCTTCCTATCTTGCCCGTCTGATTTACGACTACGACGGCAAGTATCTCCTTTCGGGTATCGTTCGCCGTGACGGTAGTTCACGCTTGTCAAAGGACATACGATGGGACACTTTCACATCTGTGTCATTGGGATGGCGCTTTGACAAGGAGGAATTCTTCCCCTTTGACCTCAACGTCGTCAACTTGTTCAAACTTCGCGCCAGTTATGGTGAGCTTGGCTATGAGGCTGCCGTGGGCGACTATGCCATCCAGGCTACAATGGCTCGCAACAACATGACCTATAGTTTTGGCAACCAGCCCGTCACCGGTTCGGCAGTGTCCAACTTCGTCAACGAAAATCTCTCTTGGGAGAAGAGAAAGACCATGAACGTTGGTATTGACTTAGCTTTCTTTAGAAACCGCATAGAGTTTACCGCAGAGTGGTACAAGAACAAGTCACAGGACTTGCTGTATGGCGTGCCCGTTCCCGCCAGTGCCGGTGTGGCCAACACTTCAGTGACCATGAATGCCGCCTCGATGGAAAACAGCGGCTTGGAATTTTCGCTGACCTACCGTAACAACGACCATGCTTTAAGGCATGAAATCAGTGCCAATTTGAGTACGTTGAGCAACAAGGTGACCTCTTTGGGCTTTGGTACGGAGAAGTATATTACAGGAGCTTATATTACAGAGGTAGGCCAGGAAGTGGGTAAGTTCTACGGCTGGGATTATCAGGGCATCATACGGACCCAGGAGCAGCTCGACGAACTGAACGCCAAGGCAAAGGAAAAAGGTCTCAATGAGTATCAGCCAGGAGCACAAGTTGGTGACTGCTACTACCGAGATGTGAATGGAGACGGTCAGATCAATGCCGATGACCAGACTGTCCTCGAAGGCGGCCTTCCCAAGGTGAGCTTCGGTCTCAGCGCTCACTTGGAGTACAAGATTTTTGACCTGAGCATATCTACGTTTGGTGCGCTTGGATACCATGTGACCGATTACCTGTACAATGCGCTTCATTCAAGCTATGGCTATGGAAACAAGGACGTGGCCGTGCTCGATGCCAACAAGTGGAACGGCTCTACCTACGTGAGCAATATCCCCCGCACTTACCTTTCCAATAGCGCCACCCTTGCATGGAACGACCTGTTCAGCGAGCGTCAGATCCAGAATGCCGCTTACTGGAAGATTGCCAACATTGAACTGGGCTGCAATCTGCCCAACAAATGGTTTGCCGATTACGTCACTGGTGTCCGAATTTATGTGTCGGCACAGAATCTCTACACCTTCACAGGCTATAAGGGTTACAACGTTGACTATGCCGGAGGCACGTTCACACCAGGTTACAACTACTGCTCGTATCCAACGGCACGTAGTTTCATGGCTGGTATTAACTTTACATTCTAATGCATCATAACGTAAAATGAAGAAGATTATGAAAATATATAAGATTTCTATCGCATTGGTGTTAGCCCTTGGTATGCTCACGTCGTGCGAGGACAAGCTGGAATTGACGAATCCCAACCAGCAGACAGCTGCCACTTTCGGCTATTCGGCGGATGACTTGGAGGAGAATGTGATAGCTGCTTACAACCATATACGCATGGAGGGAACCTACGCTCGTGTAGGCTATACCATCGATGTGTGTCGTGGTGATGAAGTGTGGAATTCTTCTCAAGTATGGTATATGCCATTCGACGACTTGAATGTACCCTTTACGGACGAAATCGGGCAGTGGTCTTGGCGTGACTGGTACTACACCATCAACGTGACCAACTTCACACTCTCCCGTTGTGGAGAGGACAACAGTGCCTTGAACGAGCAGATGAAGCATATCAAAGGTCAGATGTTGTTCCTCCGGGGCCTGGCATATTACAACCTTGTGGGATACTATCAGAATCCCATTCTCATCACCGACTATGCCACCTATTCAACGCTTGACGGACTCTATGGTACCAACAGTTCATACGACGAGGTGTGGGATCAGGTGGAGAAGGATTTCGCCGAGGCCATGATACTGCTGCCTACTCGCGATGCCGGCGGGGAGTGGGCTAAAGGTCGTGCCACATGCGGCGCCGCCGCCGGTTACTATGCACGTGCCTTGATGATGCGCCACAAATACAGCGAGGCTCTTGCCGTGCTGAAGGCAATCATCGGTGGCCAGTATGGCACTTACAAACTGATGGCCAACTACGGCGACAACTTCCGTGAAGGTCCTTCTTATGAGAACAACGATGAGAGCCTCTTTGAGGTGCAGTACTTGGATTACGGCTCTCAGGGTACCGACGATGAGTGGACACCTGTGAACACCAGTGCCAACGCCACACAGGGTCATGCCATCGAGAGCAACTTCGGACCTGGCGACTGTGGTGGCTGGGCGGACCTTTCCGCATCCCCCTGGCTCTACAATCTTTTCAAGGCAGAGCGCACCACCAACGGCTCGCTCGATCCACGGCTTTACTGGACCATCGGCACCTACGAGCCGGAGTGGGAGGGCTTCGAGTATGGCAATGTCTGCTACACGCTTCCTATCACTGACGATGCACCTTTCGTGACCAACAACAACAATGGCGGCCTTCCCATCGCCAAGTTCACCAACCTGCGTACAGGCATCTATGACAAAGTGGTGACAGGTCTCCACTGCGGTATCAATCTGCGTATGATGCGTTTCTCCGACGTGTTGTTGCGAGCCGCTGAGTGCGAGAACGAGGTCAACGGTCCCACCCAGCAGGCTATCGACTGGATCAACCAGGTGCGCAACCGTGCCGGTCTGGCCAGTCTGAAACTTGCTGATTTCACAAGCGCAGACAAGTTGTTTGAGCAGATTGCCAATGTCGAGCGTCCCAAGGAGTTCGGATGTGAGTTCGGTCGTGGCTTCGACCTCATCCGATGGGGATTCTTCTACGACAGCGGACGCCTACAGCAATTGAAGGAGCATGGGACCTTCCGTCGAACCAACGACCGCAGCAGGGTGAAGGAGGCTGTCAGTTACTCTGAAGTTGGTGTGGACACAGAACTCAAGAGCAGCTACGACAACTGGATTCAGGGTCATGAATTCCTGCCCATCTATCAGGGTACGCTCAATGACAATCCCAACCTCGAAGGTAACTCCGCGAACAACAGCGTGAGCAATGCCGACAAGCTATATGGCCCGGTTCATCCAGTGGTGAACCTTTGATGAGGGTAGATAGGTAAAATAGAAAAGATATAATAGAAAAAAGAATACGATTATGAAATACTACAATGTTATTGCAACTGCTTTCTTTGCAGCAACCCTTGGTATGCTGAGTCTGACAAGTTGTGAGGGAGGTGACTTGTACGGCATCGATTCCCCCGACTGGCTGTCATCGAAGGCTGACTCCATTGCAGCAGAGAAAGACAAGAACCAGGGCGATGATACCATTGAAGGTTTGGAAGAGGACGTATATACCGTTGGAGCCACCGACTACAGTTCAGGCTGGTGGGCGGTTTTCTCCAAGTATTATCAGATTCCCGAAGGGGAGAAATGGATTACTCAGTTCAACCTGAACATCAATCCCAACGCTTCGAACACCTATAAGAACTTCGCTTTGATCATCACCAATGACGAGAATCGCGGTGCTGGAAACTACAAGGAGTATGGAGCCATCCGTTATGACTATCAACCCAGTGGAAACTCTGAATGGGGCGACTATATCGACCGTAGTCTTGCTACAAGCACCCTCGAGTTTGGAAGCGACACCGACAGCGGCGTTGACCAACTCGGAGGCAAGGTGACACTGACCATCGACCGCACCCAGGGGGGTATGATTGTCACGATGACCAATGGCAAGGTGACAAAGACCTATACCCAGAAATCACCTTTGGTCAATCTGAATGCAGACGCATCGAACACCACCATCCGGGCTTTCTTAGTGCCAGAGGGGTCTTACATCAACTTCATTGGCTCCACCATTGAGCCTATCGGAGGCTTCACCTCTGCCGAGGATAAACTGCCCCTGTCCATGACTTTGAATGGCGTGCCCAAGAAAGTGCTACAGGGAACGGAAATGGCTGATGCTTTTGCCAATGTTACCGCTACCGTTGCGTTTGAACAGGCTGTATCAAAGACCGTGCCTGCGGCCGAACTTACATTCCAGACCATTCCCGACATGAACAGTCTTGGAACCAAGACTTTGGTTGCCGTTTACAACAAGAGCTACAAGGGAGAAAGTTGCAATCCTGTGATAGCTTATGCCCAATTCGAGGTTGTTGACAAGATGTACACCTGTCTCGGAGCCGCCGACAACTCCACTGGCTGGTGGGGCGCTCATTCAGAGAACATCAAGGTTGGCCCCGAGGAGACTTTCGTCTCAACATTCACCAACTACACCAGTGGTGCCAACAATTGGAACAACTTCGTGATCGTGCTTTGCAGGGAAGACAATTCAGAGTATGCCGTTGTCCGTGCTGACAACTACGGTTGGGGTGACGGCTATGGCGCTTGCACCACGAGCGGCGGACAGGCTGACTGGGGTGTATGGCTGTCGGCCATGGACGGTGCCAAGGTGACAACCTATGTTACCAATAATGGAAACGGTACTGCTGACGTAAAGGCAGTGATGGTTGGCAATGACGGCGTCACCTACGAACAGAGTTACATCGGCATCAACACCGTTGATAAAGACAACTTCTACTTCCGCTTCACCGTCGATAATTGTCACCTTGAGTTCGACGACGTGTTGGGTGAGGAAGACAACTCCACCGGCTGGTGGGGAGCCCACTCTCAGGACATCAAGGTTCCTGCAGGTATGACCTACACCACTCGTTTCAAGAATTACACCAACGGTGCCAACAACTGGAACAACTTTGTTGTAGTCTTAACCCGTGAGGACAACAGTGAATATGCCGTGGTGCGTGCCGACAACTATGGTTGGGGCGACAGTTATGGCGCATGTGCAACAAGCGGCGGTCAGCTTGACTGGGGCTCATGGTTGTCTGCCATGGACGATGCCACCGTTACCGTGTCTGTCACCAACAATGGCTCTTCTGCTGACGTCAAGTGTGTAATGGTTGGCAACGATGGAGTCACCTACTATCAGGATTACAACGGCATCAGTCCTATTGAGGCTGATAACTTCCGTTTCCGTTTCACTGTTGACGGATGCCATCTGGTGTTTGAATAGATGAAAATGAAGAAGATTCTGTATATATTACTGTCTGCACTGGTTCCCATGAGTGCTGCGGCATACACGCTGAAACGTGTCAGCGTGCATGACCCCAGCGTCGTTTGGGAACCAGTGTCCCAGACGTACTATATTTTTGGCTCTCACCGTGCTTCAGCCAAGTCTAAAGACTTGATGAGTTGGACGTCGTTTACAGCCCCATGGGCCACTGCCACCAACAAGAATGCTTCCAACAGCGTAGCCTTTACCACCCCCGCCGTAACAACTGTCAAGAAGGGTGGTGTTGATGTGTTGTTGCCAAATTTCAATGCGATGGCATGGGCCAAGCGTGGAAGTTCCAATTACAACATTGACGGTAACATGTGGGCGCCCGATGTCATCTGGAACAAAGCCATGGAAAAATGGTGCATGTACCTGAGCATCAACGGCGACAACTGGTATTCGAGCATCATATTGTTGACATCGGACAAGATTGAGGGTCCCTACCGTTACCAAGCCCCGGTGGTGACGAGCGGCTTCCACACCGGTACGTCCTATAAGGACACCGATTTGGAACTCGTCATCGGTACGCAAGCGTCTCTGCCTGGCCGTTATGCAGTAGGCAACAATTGGGGAAGGCGTTATCCCAACAGCATAGACCCATGCGTGTTCTATGACGAGGAGGGCAAGTTGTGGATGACTTACGGTTCATGGAGCGGCGGCATCTGGATGCTCGAACTCGACGAGAACACGGGTCTGCGCGATTATGATGTCACTTATACGCTGGCAGGGTCGGGCGACGGTGTCACCATCGACCCATATTTCGGCAAGAAGATAGCTGGCGGATTCTACGTGTCGGGTGAGGCCAGTTATATCGAGTACATAGGTGGCTATTATTATCTGTTTGTAACCTATGGAGGACTGGCTGCCGGTGGTGTGGCTTCCGACTATAACAACGGCGGTTACCAGATGCGGGTGTTCCGGTCAACAAAGCCCGACGGACCCTATCTCGACTCACGCAGCAACAGGGCAATATTCACATCCTACCTGGTGAATTTCGGTCCTAAGGAAAACGACAACAACCGAGGTGTCAACATTTTCGGAGCCTACACCTCTTGGGGCAATCAAACCAAGGGTAATAATGGCGAACGCTCGCAAGGTCACAACTCCATCCTTGCTGCTGAAGACGGACGGACTTATCTGGTTTATCATACTCGTTTTCAGAATTGGGGAGAGAGCCATCAGGTCCGTGTGCACCAGGTTTTCCAAAATAAGAACGGTTGGCTGGTAGCCGCCCCGTTTGAATATACTGGTGAGCAGGTAAAGAGTGCCGACATTGCCACAACCCAACAGATAGCCACTAATCTTATCCCAGGAAAATACAAACTGCTTGTCCATAATTACAAATTGGACCACACCAAGAAAGAGGCTGCATCTCCTATCGACATCGAGCTTTCAAGTGATGGAAATATTACCGGGGATGCCACTGGAACGTGGACGATTGAAGAAGGCACTTCCTATGTCACGCTCAAGATAGGCAGCACCTATTACCATGGCGTGATGATAGAGCAGACCTTGGAACCCACCAACACCAAGGCTCCCGCATTCACAGCCTTTGCAGCCACTACCGGTGTTACTGTATGGGGGTATCAGACAGAGGCTATCGATGATATTGCTGAGATCAAGGCTGGTCGAAACGAAGGCGATGGGGTCATTTATGACTTGCAAGGCCGACGTGTGATGACACCACGACCGAATGTCATATACATTCGCAACGGCAGAAAATTCGTCTTGAAGGAATAACCATTCTCAATGGATAAGAAAACCTCTCATTGATGCTGTTGCCCCTGGGCGTCTCTATGACGACTGAATGGGTAACAGCATCGCCTTTTTTACATACTTTGTCCAAACAACACACACGACATTCGTTTTTTTTCGTTTGTTGCCATATCACGGAAATCATTCCCCCGCTTTCTTGATGCAAGTCAAAAATATTGCACATTTCACCATAAAATGGGCAAAAATGTTGGCTGTGTGCGCAAACAGTCGTACCTTTGCATCGTCAAAAGGATAAAAGGTCAGCCAAGGTGTTGGTTTAAGGTAAAAGAGATTGTTAGGAATTATAAAGAGAAAGCATTGAAAAGGATATCATCAGATAAAGTATATTATTAAGGTGAAAAGAGATGTGACAGGGTAACATAATGTATAGAGATTGCATTGAATAAAGGTTAAGATTGTAAAAAAAAGAGAGTTTCAGGTAACCGCTCATGCCGTGAGGCAGCATGCGAAATGTTTAATTTAAAGTAAGAAAGGGTAAAAAGATGAACACAACTATCGTTTTAGTATTCGCAGCATTGATTGCTTCAGGATTCATGTTCGAGAACACCATAGAAAAGAAATAACACTCGGACGACACATTTGAATAAGACAACATTACATAACAAGCGGGCGGAGCCGATTGACGGCTCTGCCCGCTTTTTTTGGGCAAGGAGGAAGCCAAAAATGGCGACAAATTTTGTGATGTGTACTTTTTCAACTATATTTGCACACCATGAGCGTGTTCAAGGGAAAAAGCGACGAACTGTTAGGGTACATACGCGATGGAAAGGCGTTGACAGCAGGCGACAAACTCAACTTGATCATACAGTTGAGCATACCCTCCATCTTGGCTCAGATTACCAGTGTGGTGATGTTTTTCATCGACCAGGCCATGGTGGGGCATCTCGGCGAGAAAGCTTCTGCCGCCTGTGGCATCGTGGAGACCTCGACCTGGCTGTTCGGAAGCCTCACGGGTGCGGCTTCCATGGGCTTCTCTGTACAAGTGGCGCATTTCATCGGGGCAAACGACTTCGTCAAGGCAAGGCAGGTGTTCCGACATGCACTCATCGTCACCACGTTGCTTAGTTTGGTGATGATGCTCGTGGCGGTGGCCATTGCCAGGCCCCTTCCATTCTGGCTCGGTGGCGGTGCCGACATCGCTCGCGACGCTTCGATTTATTTCCTCATTTTTGCTCTCTCTGGGCCGTTTTTTCAGCTCAACAGCCTCTCCAGTGCCATGCTCAAGTGCTCGGGCAATATGCGCATACCCAGCATGGTGAGCATTGTCATGTGTCTACTTGACGTGGTGTTCAACTACCTCCTCATCTACAAGGCACATCTTGGGGTGATGGGCGCGGCCATTGGCACGTCGCTCGCCATCGTCATCTGCGGTTCCGCGCAGGCATGGATAGCCATCTTCCGCAATGAGATGCTTTCGCTGAGAAGGGTGGGCGAGCGTTTCCACTGGGTGGGTGACTACTTGGTCAACGCTGTGAAGATAGGTCTCCCCATGGCGGCGCAGTCGGTGTTGATGAGTGGTGCGCAAATCGTGGGGACCATGATTGTGGCTCCGTTGGGTAACATCGCCATCGCCGCCAACACCTTGGGAATCACGGCGGAGAGCCTTTGCTACATGCCTGGATTCGGCATAGGAGAAGCGGCCACCACCCTCATAGGCCAGAGTTTGGGTGCGGGAAGGGGAGACCTTTGTAAAAGTTTTGCCCGTATGACACTCTTCTCCGGAATGGCGGTGATGGCCGTCATGGGTGCGGTGATGTTTGTCTTCGCGCCGGAGATGATGGGTCTGATGACGCCGGTGGAGGAAATCATCGACTTGGGAAGTCGGTGTCTTCGCATCGAGGCCTTTGCAGAACCGATGTTTGCTGCATCCATCATCGCCGTATGCGTATGTGTGGGGGCTGGCGACACCCTCAAGCCGGCCATCATCAGTTTGAGCAGCATGTGGTTCATCAGGCTGACCCTTGCCTACTTCTTGTCCATCGAGTATGGCTTGGTGGGGGTGTGGACGGCGATGGCCATCGAACTCACTTTCCGAGGGGTGATGCTCACCGTGCGCCTTTTCCGAGGAAAGTGGATGAATACCACTAAAGTGACATGAGGCGTTCCCGTGCTTCTTGGTAGCCCTGCATCATGTTGGTCATCACCGTCGCCACAGGCAAAATCTCTTTGACAGAGGAGGCCGCCTGTCCAATTTCCAACTCACCATTCTCCACGTCTCCCTCGAAGATGCCGCGTTTCGTGGCTGCCGGGCCGAGGATGGCGCGTAGTTCTTCAGGTGTCGCGCCGGCCTGCTCTGCGGCTACGAGGCGGTGGTAGAGTGCGTTTTTCACCAAGCGGGTGGGGGAGATGGATTTCAAAGTGAGCATGGTGCCGCCGTCTTCCAACGAGAGGCAGCGACGCTTGAAGGCCTCTGATGCACTGCTCTCCTCCGTGAGGGCGAAGAGCGTACCTACTTGTACTCCTTCGGCTCCAAGGCACATCACGGCTGCCATCGCCTCGCCGGAGGCGATGCCACCGGCTGCAAGCAAGGGGAGGGTGGTGGCTTGTCTCACCTGCGGGATGAGCGTCAGCGTTGTCGTCTCCTCACGACCGTTGTGCCCACCGGCCTCGAAACCCTCGGCCACGACGGCATCGACCCCCGCCTCCTCGCATTTGCGGGCGAACTTGGCGCTCGACACCACGTGGGCCACCTTCATGCCGGCATCGTGGAATCGCTGGGTGTATTTTTTCGGACTCCCGGCGGAGGTAAAGACGATGCCTACGCCCTCGCTGATGAGAAGGTCCACCAAACGGTCTATTTCAGGGTACATCAACGGAACGTTGACCCCCCAGGGCTTGTCGGTCGCTTCGCGCATCTTGTGGATGTGCTCCAATAGCGTCTCGGGGTGCATCGAACCGGCTCCCAGCAGACCTAAGCCACCGGCATTGCTCACTGCGGAGGCCAGCCGCCAACCGCTTATCCATACCATACCACCTTGGATGATGGGGTATTTGATCCCAAATAATTCTGTAATTCTATTCTTATTCATAAGACTGAGTTTTTTCAATTAACAATAGTTGCCGGAGTGGGCGTAGGATGGTTTCCTGCAAAGATGCACGCTATCCCTTGGAATATGACGGATGATAAGACCGTCATGTCGGGAGGTGCGAGACACTTGATTGAATGTCGTTACAAAGGTATGAAGAAATGTGAAAATTACCAAATATGTGTCGGCAAATTCAATCTTCCTATAAAAAACGCCCATGGTTAGGTGTATCTCACAGAGTCAAGACTGTCAGTTCAAATCTATTAAATCAGTTGTCCTTTTGGGGGCTAATCAGTTGTTTCCGTATTCGTAATAACGGAATTTCTTGTTGTCGTAGAAAGGTTCGTGATTGGGGCTGTTTTGTTTCATTTTCCAGTAAAGCGTGAGTTTGTAGTAGAGAAGTGCTTGTTTCCATTCGGCCTCTAAAAGACGACCTGAATAATGCTTTTTGCAGGAAGTGAATATTTGTTGCCTATTGTTGTATGCCTCTATCTCGAAATTGGCACTACTCTCCCCATATTGATTTGTCTGTTCCATGGTCATCTCGTCGTAAGCGATACGCTCATATTTGGCGAGATGCTTCTGATACAAAGGGCGTAATGCCTCCTTCAGCAACTGCCTAAGTTTAAGCGTGTCTTCAGCATTGGCGTTTTCCCTTTTTTTACGACCAGCGACCTTTCCCGGCTCTGAGACCTTTTCCTGTTCAGAGACTTTTTCTTGAACAACTACTTTTTCTTGAACAACTGCTTTTTCTTGCACGGCTACCTTTTCCTGTCCCATGACTTTTTCCTGCTCTACGACCTTTTCCTGTTGTGCAATGACAGGCGTGGTTTCTTGACTAATGTCAGACGAAAGTATGGGGGGGATTGCTTGTTGGCTTGTTGGCTCTTTAGATGTCGTTGTTGTCTTTGGAAGAGAGGTGTTTGCCGAAGTTGGAGTAGATGCTGTCGATGTCGGAGTGGATGCTGTGGTAGAAGAATGGGCTTGCTTTGTGGTGTCGGCGGGATGAGGCAATTTGGTGGTGTCAGTCCCCTTTTCTGTGGCAGAATGATATGCTATGAACGCCACTATTGCCAAGATTGGAATTATGGCGATAGCCCATTTGGGAATGGCTCTCCGCCTTATGTCGCGAGCGATTTCGGTAACCTCTTGGTATCGGTCGGCAGGTTGCGAGGCAGTGCATTTGTCGATTGTCTTTTTGTAAAAATGTGCGCAGGGCAATGACTGCAGGATGCGTCCTATGGCATAGATGTCTGTACGGGCGTCCACCTTTTTGTTGCCGTCAAGTTGTTCTGGAGCAGCATATTTTGCGGTGTGTCCCATGGTGTCGGTATAGCAGTCTGTGTAGCAGTAGCCCAAATCTATCAGTTTTACCTCATGCCCTACGTGGGTGACCATGATGTTGGCGGGTTTCAGGTCGAGATGCACCACTTGGTGCTGGTGGAGATAGTCGATGACGCTTAGCAGTTGCTGCAAAAAGCGGTCGGCGTTGTCGCGGTGGTTGAAATAGTCGGGGTGGCTGACGACGAAGTGGTCGAGTGTTTCGCCATCGACATACTCTGTGAGGATGTAATCATCGCCCCTGTTCAGGTATCTCACTAAATGGGGGTGTTCGAGTTGGTATCCCGTCTCAAACTCCTTCCGAAGTGCCGCCAAAAAGCGTGGGTCGGTGCGCATTTCCTCTTTCAAACGCTTTAGGAAATGCAGTTTCCCGTATAGCTTCACTTGATAGCAATCGCAAGTGGATCCAGAAACAGGCAGGCTCTTGGCACTGGAAAAGTCGTATTGTTGGTCGGAGAATGACGATGAACTCATGGGATGGAGGGAGCGTTATGTCAGCAGCGAGAAATGGATGCCTTGTGCCTTGCCGGCTGTGAATGCCCCCAAGTCTTTGCCGTCTCTTATCACGCGAGAGACCAGCAGGGGGAAGGATTTTACGAGATGTGATATTTGTAGCTCATCACCGACATGCAACTTGCTGTTGACAGACGACAAGACGGCGAAATGACCATTGCCATGATGCTGGACGGTGACGGTTCGGTCGGGGTGGTAGGTGATGACAATCTTCTGACCCACGGGAAGTTGGGAGGTTTGGATGGTGTTGTCCATCGGGCCAAAGTCGGAATTGCTGCCCGAGTCGAGCTGCTGTAGGGTGCTCCAGTTGCCATATCCCAAATAGCGGGCGATAATGTCGAGGGTGGAGGTGCGTGGCATGCGCTCGTCATTGATAATGCCCAACAGCCGCTTGAGGGTGTTGACGCCGATGTGCTCGTCGGTTTTCGACTCGATGTCAAGAGCCAGCGTTTCCACTCCGGATGGCGTACTGATGTCTCTGCCACACTTCTTTTTCAACAATTCGGTGAGTTTGAAGGAAAGTGTCATAAGCCGTTGATATTAGGAATTTCGTGCAAATTTAGGTAAAACATTTCATTTTTCTGCCTGTCGGGTGAAAAATCTATCGTTCCATGGAGGGAAATACGGTTTTTGTTCATATTCTCGAGAGCAAGCTTGCCTGTCGGTGGTAACGACAAACCTGAACAAAGACCGCGATGCGGTCTCCGTTCAGAACTCTACGAGCGCAGCTAACACCCCGGGATGTTATGATGTCAATAGTAAAAACCTAACGTGTCGTCCATCACACAATGATGAGGTGTTAGGATGACATAAAGCCAGTTCCCTGCTTTTGTAGTGTAAGCTAATTCTTATTCTTTTTTATTAGTGTAGTTCACTATAATCAAAAGGGAATGTTAGTTGACCTGTAAAGGAGAAGGAATCGCTGCCTTTCACCATTTTCAAATTGTCAAATTGAATTGTCATTTCTTCTTTGGAAACATTTGTGTCAATGATTTTTGCAGTACCGCCACCATAAGAATATTCAATGTCTTTTTTCTGTCCTATTATATCAGGCTCCATGACAAAGTCCTTCATTTTTGAGATAACATCACCTTTCTTCGGCTCATAAGGGGATACCCACGAGAATAAATAAGAATCACCATTCGATGTGTCAATAGAGCACATAGCAGTATTTTGCTCCAAATAGTTGTCTCCATAAAGACCTTTCATCATTGTTTCACCATATAAAGCAACCATGTCACACCATAACAGACTTGTGTCAAACACATTATGTTTTTTGCCATTAATCTCAATCTGACTTCCATTTTTTACAAAATCATCGTCTTCATCATCATTACCACATGAAGTGAAAGCAATGCTGAATACAACCATCATAGCAAATGCTAAAAAACTCGGAATCTTTTTCATAAAATGCTTTTTTATAGTTAATAATTATTTTCGCAGCAAAAATAGATAATTATGATCGATGGACAATCATCCATTTCGTCCATTTCATAGTTCGTTGCAATTCTTTCATTCAAAAATATGAGTGTTCACATTATTTATTTATATTCATAATTTTAATAAGCTGTTCCAAGATCCTGGTGAAACTGTAGGGGTGGACTTTATGTCCATCCGCTCGCCTGGAATGAAAGGACGCCAATCTACTGCTTGAGGGGGGGGTACACTGATATGCTCGCTGTTTATCGACACGATGTTACGGTCTTTGTTGCCATTTCCGAGAGCAAGTATGTCTGTATGCGGTATTGGAAAAAGTGACAAAGACCGCAATAATTGTTGTTGAGGATGAATTTTCTTCTTTGGATGAAATGGACAACAACAAGAAGGCTGCAATTTCAAGAAAAAAGCGTATTTTTGCAGTCGAAAACATCAGCATACAATATGCAGATGACAAAAAAATGGATTAAAACGAAAAAAAACAGCTCACAAATGACGTTTTATACTGAATAATTCTTATCTTTGCACTATCGCAGTTGATGCTGCGGTAAATGCAATAAAAGGAAACGTTTGGTTTTTCCAGCTGGTAAACTTCGACAACTTACCCGTGAAAGATGGAATGACAAGAACGTTCTTCCTGTGTATGTATTGTATGGGCTTCTTAGAAGTTCCCTATAATAATGCATAGGTGTGAGCTGTTTCTTCTAATCTTCTTTCGGGCAGTCGAAGGCCTTCCAGCGGATTAGCTGAGAGGCTCACACTTCCTATTGTGTCCGAAAGAAAAAACACTTAGTACAAATTAGTTACCATCATTAAACACTTAATATGTCGGCACTATTAGATCTCTTCAGATATTCCATCAGCAGTGTCTTCTGGGGTATTCTTATCGCAGTCCTTTTTATGGGGTTGTTCACTTTCCTCATCAAAGGTTGGTACAAGGATGCACAATTTACATTGTCAGGTATTATAGTCGGAGCATTGTTGTTTCTTCTTTTGTCCGTGCAATGTATCCTCATTATGGGGGCGCTGAAAATCATACAATTGACAGATTTCTATGAGGTTCAGATAGAGCGACTTGTGGAAAGTCGTTATCCACCAACAGAATATGTCAGTTTGCGTCAGGCTGATGATGTCATCAAGGAAATCATCTATGAATATCCTCTTTTGCAATATTACATTGGCGGTGGCGAGTTCACTGGTTTTCGAGCACATGAGTTGCCCCATGCAATAGCAACCGAATTGCGCTCTTTTATGCGCTGGTATATCTTTAGGAGGTTGATGTGGTGTTTTGCATTCGCTGTCGTGGGTGCCATCATCGTCATCAAAACGATGGAGAAATCAAAAATCCCACGAAGTGTTCGTCAACGTCCCGCCTATAGGAGACAGCACATCGATATGCGAAGGAGAAGAAGATGATGTGGAGAGTGAGTCATATAAAAAACAGACAATATAACAAACAAATACAAGATGAAAACACAAACATTTACAAATGGCAATCATGTACTGGTGGGTCTTGGTGGCACTGGTGGAAAAATTCTACGTGCGTTCAAGATGCGATTATTCGAGGAGTTTCACGAAGAAGATGAACGCAACAAACTCCCTGTAGCCTTGCTTTATGTCGACTCCACTGATGAAATGATGCCCAAGGATGGAAAAGCACGTGCCGACTTTCGCGTGATGGGCAAAAACGCTTCCTTCACACGTGATGAGTTTCTCAACATCAAGGCTGTGGATGTGGAATATATTCTTGACCACATAGGAAGTTATCCTTTGGTGAAGAGTATTGTAAGCAATGTCTCAGCCGTGAAATCCGCCATCGGCTCTTTGGGACAGGCGGCTGGACAAAAACGTCGTGCCGGGCGGTTGCTTTTTGCTGCCAATGCGATTGGCTATGTCAACAGCCTTCGAGAAAGGGTGGGACTTTGCCAGGCCAAATCTGGTATTTCAGGCGATAGCGAACTCACTCACATTCACATTTTCGCTGGTCTTAGTGGCGGTACAGGTTCTGGCTCCATCATTGATGCTGTCATACAAGCTCGCAAAACTTATCCCGATGCCAAGATTTCTGTCTATGCGATGATTCCTGAAAAAACTCTTCCCAAGAGCGATATGGACCAGGGACGCTATTACCCCAATGGCTTCGCTGCAATGCAAGAACTCAATGCTTTACAGGTTGGTAGGTGGCAACCACAAGATGTGACAGGAACTGGGCCGGCCGTATTGTACAACGACCGTATAAAGGGGGTAGCAGATGGTTTAACTGTCTATAGCAATGTCAACGAGAATGGCGAGGCCGTCAATTCTTTGGAAGACCTCCCCCGTATTGTGAGTGACTACATTTTTGCTCGTATTTTTCAGGTGAATGAAAACGATCAAGTGAATAGTGACATCATTCGTGCCTATAATTTTGAGAATATGGATGATTATGCACTTGAATTCGATGAAACGGCAAATCCAGGTCCCGATGGAAGAGTGGCTGTTGCTCGGACGAAAAAAATCAACTCCTTTGGCATCAAGCGAGTGATGTATCCTGAACTACGCATACTGAAACACATCACCTACACTGTTGGTGAAAGCATACTCTACCAATTCAAGTACAACAATTGGCGTGAGAACCAAGGTTTCGTCAATGAGGAGCGCAACAAGGACTATCGAAAAGAATATCTTAGCAAAGACAATTTGTCGGCATGGATGCTTGATGACTTGCATCTTACATTGGAAAAGAAAGTGCTTGAATCAGATGCCGACTACTCGCTTTTCCTGGACTATTGGCAAGACAAGGCTATAGGTTATGCCGACCAAGCCAAAAAGGATGACCCCCTTAACGACCTCAACGACATTATGAATGATTTCTTCAACAACCATTTCCGTGACGAGGGTGTGGAAAACTTCTATCTTGGCAAGGAGCGCGCCATCCCTGATATTGCACGTGAAATTCGCCATCGCATAGAAGGAGAATTGTTTGAGAAGTGGAAGTTGGGTGACGTGTCTATCGTGGAATTGCAGAAGGTGTCGCGCCTATTGCTTGAATATATGTCTGATTTGCGCAAGGATTTGGAAATCAAATCGAAAGAAGAGGCCGATGGGAACGCAAGGATAGAAGAAGAACGCATAGCCAATGTGGTAGAGTGGAGTCGTTTGGGCATTCTTCAACGCATGGTGGGTGTGGGGGCACGCCGTTTTGGAGAACACAAGGGCATATTGACCGACTACTTCGTTTCAAAGACGATGCTTGTAGCTTGGGAGTTTGCTAAAAAACTCGCCGCACGAGTGTATGTTGAATTAGGTAAGATGGATGCCGACATCTCAGCATTTGGCAAAAAAATCAATGATGCCCTCGATGAAACCGAGCGACTGGTGACCGCCCAACGCAAGGTGAACAAGGGATTGGAAGACTACAAGAGTGCCATCATCGAGGTGAGTGAAGAAGAAATGATGGGAGACTTTGAGGTGGAGTTGATAACCGACAAGGTGGAGATGCCCAATATTGCTCGTCAGATACGTGAGCGGATACTCCCTATGGGCGACTTCATTAATTTTGGACGACTTGCCAATGATATCGATATCGACATCATCAAAGATGCCTTTGACCTGCGTCTCTCAGAAATCGTCAAAACGAAACATAACGAAAAGGCTGAGAGCGAAAACAAGGTGCTGGGACTCAACATTCTGACCCAATTACAACAAAAATTGCGCACTGAAGATCAAATCAATGAGTTCGCCTCAAAGATTATCAACCAAAGTGGAGTTTACTTGAAATTGAATGCTGAGCAACTCCAACGTGTTGTCCGCAATAATGAAGGTGAGAAAAGTCCTCATAATACTGCCAGTATTAACAAGAAGACTATTCTCATCTCTATTCCGTCGCCTGAAGAAAACGAGGGTTTGAAACGCTTCGCCGACAAGTTGGAGAAGGCATTCAAGCAATCTGTTAACCAAAGTGTGGCTCGCACCACTATTGTGGTAAACCGCAAAAGTCCCCGCAAGGATGAGTTGTCGATTATTACTGTAACTTACTGTTTCCCTATGCGTGCTATTGATTGGCTTCACGCCTACAAGGAGAAATACGACCGTTTTTTGCATACGGGCAACACGAGCACAGACATCGGAAATGCCATTTTGCTCCACAGCGAGGGAGATGGTAGAGACTTACCTCCCTTCTTTGTCGTGGAGAATGCCGAAGAAGTGGCTGCCACCAAAGCTGCCACCCAAACCGCTAATGTGACAGGATCCGCAGTGCCTCCAAATGCTGCAATGGCTCCACCACCCATAAACGGTATGGCTTCCACACCGCCGCCTATTGCACCTGCTCCTGACATTAAACTCTTTATTGCTGTCGGTGGCCAACAGTATGGACCCTATGGTATTGATTTGTGTCGTCAAATGGTGATAGGTGGACAACTTACCCCATCGAGCATGGTCTGGATGGAGGGGTTGCCCGCTTGGACCCAAGCCAGCCATGTGCCAGCATTGCAATCTCTTTTTGCACCACCCGCTCCACCTGCCATGCCGCCCCTGCCACCTGTGGGAAAAACCACGCCTCCATCATTAGCATAATCAATTATGTAATAACTAAAACAATCTTTAAGATATGCCTATCAAACAAGAACGCATCCGTTTCCGATACGGAATATGCCTCAACGACAAATGTGAGAAATGCAAGTCAAAAGAAGTACAGGAGATACCTGCTCGCAAAGATTTGATATGTCCTGAATGTGGAAAACCTCTCCGAGAATGTCCACCACCCAAACGAAGTGGCAACAAATGGCTTTATTTGGCAGCTGCCATCATCGCACTACTGCTCATCGTAGGAGGTCTCTGGTGGCTTTCAGGCAGCGACGAACAATTATCCTCTCAATATGACCGTGCTGAACAACTGGCCGATAGTTTGAGAAAAGACAGCTTGGAAAAAGCAATCAATGCCACTGTAGCCGATAGTCTGAAGAACGACAGTATCAAGGATGATGCAGACAAAGCCAAGCAGGAGCGCGACAGTCTGCAAGCCGTGGCCGATTCGCTCCAACGCGTGGCCAACCAACAAAAAGCAGCACCTACAAATGTGCCTCCTGCTCCCGCCCCTGTCCAATCAACCACCCCAACTACCAAGGCAGCCCCATCCCCAACTCCCAAGGCAGCTCCTGCATCCGTTTCTACTACGGGTAGCAAGAACTTGGACTATGCCGTGTTCAAGGGGTCGCTACGCAATGGACAGCCCGACGATGTGAATGGACGTCTCGTTTTCAAATCCTCCCATGTCATCGATAGTCGCGACCCCAAGGGACGAATGGCCGAGCCAGGCGACTATGTGATTGGTGAATTTTCAGAAGGACATCTTGTACAAGGCATTTGGTATGATGCCAACAATCAAGTGAAAGGCAGCATCATTATCGGTAAATGAAAAACTTATGAAAAATGAAAGAAACTGGTGTGTGGTACTTGCCATTGTCTTCTTGTCGTTATCGGCACAAGCACAGCAGCTGAAACTCTTCAGTGAAGGTGTCCGGTCTATTTCCAGCCGCCAACAATTGATGGTGATGGACTTTATGGAGCACTATTTCCCCACTGTGATGAAAAAAGGAGCAGCTTCCATGCAAATGAAAATGGCTGACGACAAGGTGTTCTTTCGAAAGGGCAGGCCTCAAGACCTTTATTTGGTGAATGATACGATGCCCATGGCCATCTCATTGGTGGACAAACACTATGAGGTGAGCTGGGCCAAAGACGACAAGCCTTTCATTACCGTGGTATTTCCGGCCCAATACGATCTCATCATGGGTATGGGACAGGAGGAGGCACAGAATAGGTTGAAGGAGGACATTTGTGCCTCAGAGATGCGATCTCAAAAGCCTTCCGTCCCTGAAGGCTTGGTGGAAAGAGGAGGTGTATATGTGTCGGAAAAAGGACATTTCGAATTGGAAAGCCTGAAGGATGCCACCTTTTATAGGAAAAATGGCAATAAGTTCGTTCCTGTTTTTGAAGATGAGCACAAGGACTTGTCGGCTGCAAATCTCTTCCATGGCTTGGCAGAAGATGCCGCCTACCAACTCTATGTGGAGCAATCGGTCTATGGGATGAAAACCATCAATTATAACATTCGGTTGTCGCAGTGGCTCGACTATTGCAATAGTATGAATCTCAAAGTGTTTTTCGCTGTTGAGGAAGAACGTGAAGATGGGTTGTTGGCCATTGTCATCGCTCATAGCCGAGAGTTGGGTTTTAATCACATGCTGTCGGTGGTGATTCCTGACAATTTCGTCATCCATCCTAATGCAGTGCTAAAGGCTCGGCTTACCTGCTACATCCCAACACACAATTTGAAAAACCTTTATCAACAAGAGACGAATAATAGAAAGCGTAAACAATGGCAATAAAAGGCAAAACAATTCTCTGCATGCTGTTTTTTGTGGCTACCAACCTTGGTGTTTTTGCACAATCGGGCGATAGTACGGCCAAAAGCATCGCCAAAATCAAGCGCGATGCCCAGTATCTGTATGCTGAAGCAACAATGAAAGTGGCAACTGAAGCTGTGGATGGAGCAAAGGCCATTCTTGAGACGATGGTGGGAGAATGGGTGCGAAAGATGTATCCCGATGAAGATATTGAGGTGTGCATTGTGAAAGCCAAAGAACATTGTCAGCAACTGCAGACTCAACGTGGAGATTATTACCGTGCTTTTGTCTATGTGAAGAAGAGCGACATTATGGCCGTCAGCGACAAAAACGAGGTGAACGTCTTCAAGGTTCAACCTATTGGCGAAGGGTCAACTATGGTCGCATCCGATTCTGCAATCTACGACCTCCCTTCCAATTATGTGACAACAACTATTATCCTCACCGATGAGGAGCGACGAATGCTGTGCATTCGCCGATTCAGTGACATCGAACCTTATGTGAAAGGACTAAAGAGTACAGGTGTTCTCTGTGATTATGGCAAATACGCCACACTGCCTGTTGGCGCGGCGTGCCATCTTTTCGTTTACAACCGTGAGGGGGATATCATAGCATTGTTGAGAAGTGATGGTAATGAACAAGTGAATCTCAGAACATTACAGCAAGATGACATCAAGAGATACAAAAATTGTGGAGCCTTTTGGCTTTTGTTAAAAACTACAAGCTTATGAGAAATATTATTTTTTGTTTGTTCTTGTCCTTGTCCATTGTAGTGCGGGCTTTTGACATTTCTGTGACAATTACTGACGGAGTGGAAAGTGACGCATTACGACAAAAGATGGAGCGTAATATCATGCAGATATTAAACGAAATCAATGCGGCACAGGCTGCCGACCGTAATCTTGATTTCTCCGCCATGGGTGTTGGCATTGACGTACAGCGGTCGATGGCCATGTTGTGGGAAAACACGCCTTTTCTCTGTACGGATGAGGAGATTGTGGAGCACTGTATTACCACAAACTCGGGTTACCAAGTACGAAACATCCCATTGATGATGAAACCCACTGCCGAGCGGGCTTTTAATGAGGAAGAGTACCAAGAGGCCGTCATCAGTTTCGACAAACAAGGCAATGTGGTGAGTTTCTATCTCTCTGTCAGTATGAATCTCTATATGAATGTTATCAAGAGCAACTTGGAACTTACTGACCTACGACGTCGGCAGATGATTCTCGACTACGTGGAACAGTTCCGCACCGCATATAACCAAAAAGATATCAAGTTTCTTAATCAGGTGTTCAGTGACGATGCTCTTATCATAACTGGAAAGGTAATCATGCAGAAACATGCCGAGGGTTTTTCCTCACAGAAGATAGAATACAATAAGCAGAGCAAGAAAGAATATATCGACAAACTCAGACGTATTTTCCAGAATGCTCGTTATTTCAAGATTACGTTCGATGAAATAGAGGTGATGCGCCATCCCACCAATCCCAACTTCTACGGTGTGACATTGCTACAGGGCTACACTAACAATAGCTATCATGATGACGGTTATCTTTTCCTCCTATGGGACTTCACCAACGAAAACCAGCCACAAATACACGTTCGCACATGGCAACCCGACAAGGTGGGAGGCAAACCTTTGCCCAAGGACGAGGTTTTTACATTAGGAGATTTTGACATTTGAAACTAATAATTTAAATTATGAGAAGAATATTTCTTTTTTTAATGCTGTGTTTTTGCCTGGCAAGCTATGCACAGCAACTGACCGTAAAATCGGTTGCCCCCCGTCCACAGGATGCTCGTGCTCGTACGAATCCACGAGATGATGCGAAAGGAAACAAATGTGCCATCGTCCGTGTCGGGGTGGTAGGAGTGGATAATCTCGTTTTTCCTGATGCTGTGGGTGATGTGGAGCGTGTGATGAGCGAATATGTAGTGTATGTTCCTAATGGGTTGAAAAAACTCAAATATAAAGACAATGCTGGCAATGACCTGGGCTCTGTCGGTTTTGATGATTATGGGATAGAGGTCAACTCATTGGAATCCTACGACGTCATCCTTGAATCAGGTAACCATCTTCGGACTGCCATCTTCACCAGTTTACCTCCAGATGCCCAACTGAAATTTGATGGACAACTAATAAAAGTCAGCAAAGATGGTACAGCGATGGTCAACAAACCTGTGGGAGAATATTCCTATCAGGTGGAAGCTGATGGATACAATAGAGCAAATGGCACTGTTTGCCTAACCGAAGACGAAATTTCCACCACTACAGTTGTCGCCCTTCAAGGGCGCAAGCATAAAGTGAACATTGAGGCTTCTCCGGAAGAAGCTACCGTGTTTGTCGATAATGTTCCTTATGACGACGTGGTAAATTTGGAATTGACCGAAGGGAAGCACACGATCCGTGTCACGGCACCCTTATATGATGATAAGGAGATGACCATCGTCGTGAAAGATGACATGACAGAACGCATCTCTTTAAAAAAAGCCGACCAAGAAGTGGTGAAGCATAAGGAGGAACGAAGCAGGACAAGCATCAATGTGAGAAACGCTGTTTACTCTGCTTTCAGTGTCTCTATGATGGGGGTGCCTGAAATCGGAAAAATCATAGACAAAGAGAATGCGTTTGATTTTGCCTTTGAATCATCCTGGGTCTGTCATTTTGCCGGAATTATGGGCTTGAGGATGGGAGCTGGTATAGGACTTATCAAATCGAACAAAAATGAAAAATATGTCGAACTGGCATATAATTCAGAGATAGACAGCCTTGAATGGTTGTTGCATGTTGACATACCGTTGCAAATAGGGTTTTCTTTGCCTTTCGGCAAATACAACCAACACATGTTCAATCTTTTTGGAGGTGGATATGGTAGTTTTATTACGAGAATCGGAATCAAAGATGAGGTAATTGAACCTGATGACGAAGTGTTGAAAAATATCATCACGAAGGAAAAGGATGAAATCGAAGACCATACGATTGATTATGGAATAAGAGTATCTGCCAAAATCGACATTGGACATTTTGTTTTGGGAGCTGACCTTAGTCAGAGTTTGAACGGCATGGGCTTTTCTGCTGGGGTTAATTTAGGTTGGAAAATATATACTAAAAAGAAAAATAAGTAAATAGTTATTATGAGAATCATTAAAATCTTTTTCTTGATTAGCATTTATGTAATCTGCACCTTTACGTGCCGTGCACAATATTTCGACATCAAAAGTGTCTCACTGAAGCCGATGGATCTAACAGCCATAGAACATCCGGTTATGGATAACAATGGCGACACTTGCGCATTGTTGAAAATTAAAATCGAACATCTGCAAGGAGTAGAATTCACCAACAAGAATCAATATGTCAAGGCTGGCTACGAAGATGGCATTTATTTTGTGTATGTTCCTACCATTAGTAGGAAACTTGATTTCAGTCATAAAGACTATTTGCCCAAGCAACTCGATTTGAGCGAATATGGTTTTAAGCGGCTGAAAGGAGGAAAAACGTATTTTGTGGTGATTGAGGCATCCATCAAAAATGAATTGAAAAGCAAGGTCGTATTGAATGTCGAACCTAAAGATGCAGAAGTCACTTTCGATAAAAATCCCTGTCCTAAAGCAGAAGGCGTCTATGAGTTTCTTGTTGAGCCTGGACCCCATCAATTTGTTGTTGCTTATGATAATTATCAAAAGCAAAACGGTGTGGTGGATGTTGGCAATTCGGATGTTAAGACAGTGACAGTCAGATTGCAGCCTATCACACATCTTGTGAGGGTTTATGGAAATGTGAAAAATGCAAGAGTAATTGTTGACAACAACGATTATGGTAAGGTAGGAGACATATATCTCCCTCAGGGTATGCATCATATACGTATCATCGCAGATGGGTACATTGACTTTGTTCAAGAAGTAAATGTTACAAAAAGAACTGAAACAATCAGTTTCTCTCTTGAAGAAAACCATGAGGTGGAGCATGTGCATGCTACTCCTGTTACCATCATCTCTACGGGAACAAAAGTATTTAAAAACAATAAGCAAATCAAGGAATGGACCCCTGGGCATAACACTGTCAGTCTTTTGCCTGGAAAATATCAGATTACTGACGATATAGGGGGAAAGAAGAAAATCGAAGTAGGCACCGACTCTATGGAGGTCTATCTTGGGAATTCCACAAAAAAACAACAAGCGGATACACCCTTGCCCTATTCAAAAAGTGCAGATAGTCACCAAGAAACTACGACAAGCAGTCAGTCTGCGAGTTATGACGACAATAGGTATAAACAAAGAGTAACTACAGGAAACCATACATTTGGCAATAATTACAATTATAATAATTATAACAATCATTCAGAAAGTCGTACAAGAAGCAATACCAATAATTATAACAGTCAACATAGATTTACAGAAAGCCGTACAAGAAGCAATACCAATAATTATAACAATCAGCGTCAAGTTACAGAAAGTCGTACAAGAAGCAACACCAATAATTATAACAATCAACGTAGATCTACTCCAAGTCGCCGTTTTGGGAACCCCAATAGTGGTACGGTGGGAAATAATTTCAACATTCCAGGAAAAAGGAAATGACGAACCGTCTTCAACCGTACAGCACGCAAATTCTTGAAACAACCAAGAATGACTGTATCAAAGGCATCAACAATCACGCTTTTTCTTCATTGTTTTTAGTCTGATGTTAGCCCAGTCTCAACTTTTTTTGCTACTTTTGTCGCTTAAAAGGAAAACGACATGAGAAGCACGATGAAAAAAATGATGGCAGTTGGTGCCGCTTTGCTCTTCCTCGCCGCATGTGGCAAGATGGGCAAGGCGCAGGATGACAATGCCATGGCTGACAATGACAGCACAACCGTCGAGACCCTGCCAGCCGACAGCATACATATTGAAAAGGAAGCCTTCACGGTCACCTTTCCTCCCGGATGGGTGATGGTCAATGAGGGAGAACGGTTGGTGGAGATGAAAATCCCCGACCCGGGGAACGACGCACCTTGGGCCGCCAAGGCATCTTTCCGTTTGGAGACCTTGCCCAGTGCTTGGCGGACGGCAGCCGCATTTGTTTCTGATAAGTTGAGGCGCGATGAGACAGCCATGGCTCTCGATGATGTCACCACCAATGGCATTACCTGGAAAGTGATGGCATTCGATGCGATGGACAAGCCTGTCGTGATGTATGCTCCCCTGCCAGTGCCAGGTGTTGCCAAGGTGTATATGGAAAACCTTGGCTTGGAAGACCCCGACGTGAAAGCCATCCTTGAGAGTATCACCCTGCGCACGCCACCACCACCCGACACCTTGGCGGTGGATATGCCAGGAGGAGACACCATCGTCATTGGAAAGGAGGTGGGAAGATGAAAACCAATTCTGCCAAGGCGTGGCTGCTCGCTTCGAGACCCAAAACCCTTGCGGGAGCGGCAGTGCCGGTGATGATAGCATTGGCCCTCGCTTGGGCCGACGGGGGAAGAGAGGGCTTCAAGCTCTTTCCCGCAGTACTTTGCATGCTCTTCGCACTCGTGATGCAGGTGGATGCCAATTTCATCAATGACTATTTCGACTTCAAGAAAGGCGTTGATGACGAACAGCGGTTAGGCCCCAAACGGGCGTGTGCACAAGGATGGGTGACGCTCGGTGCCATGAGCAAGGCCATCCTGTTCACCACGGCCATGGCCTGCCTCATAGGCTTGCCATTGGTGGCATACGGAGGATGGGCGATGGTGGCGGTGGGAGTCGCATGCGTGCTCTTCTGCTTCCTCTACACCACCCACTTGTCCTACTTGGGCATGGGCGACCTCCTCGTGCTTGTGTTTTTCGGCCTCGTGCCTGTCTGCGCCACCTATTACTTGCAGCGGGGCGTCGTTACGATGGAGGTGGTGGTGGAGGCCGTCGCTTGTGGGTTGGTCATCGACACCTTGTTGGTGGTGAACAACTACCGCGACAGGGAAAACGATCGAAGAAAAGGAAAGGTGACCCTTGTGGTGCGCATAGGAGAGAAGGCAGCCGAGTGGCTGTTCCTCGCCTTGGGAGTGACGGCCTGTCTTATGGGAACTGCCTTCCTCGCCGGAGGGCATCCGTGGGCCTTCATCCTGCCGTTGGGATACTTAGGGCTTCACATCAGCACATGGAAGCGCATGGTGGCCATCAATAATGGCAGGCAGCTCAACGACATCTTAGGGGAGAATGCCCGCAACATGACGGCATACGGCATCCTCACGACCATCGGCCTGCTCTTGTGAGAACATCAATTCTCTTCGTTCACCAATTCGATGAGCGAGCTTTCGCCCTTCTCGTCGCTGGTGTTGTTGAGATAGGCGAAGAGAAGGATAGCCATCAAGATGATGAAAATCACCACCTTGGCGAGGCAACTGGCCACTTTCTTGAATACGAAGATGGCTACTATGATGACAATGATGCTGACAATGCCACTTGTCACGTCTCCCATTTCCAACAATTCCATCATACATTAACAATTTTCTCACCGGTGGGCCGGTGAAGGTTATCACTTGAACAAGCTCTTGAACGACGAGGGGATGGGGGATTCAAATTCCAATCGCTCCCGTGTGACGGGGTGATGAAAACAAAGCAGGCATGCATGGAGGCAGAGGCGGTGTACCGGGTCGTCGCCATTGCCGTATTTCTTGTCGCCGCACACCGGGTGTCCCATATCGGCGGCATGCACGCGGATTTGGTTCTTGCGACCCGTCTCCAACTTGAACTCCACCAAGGAATGTTCCGTGGTGCGTGCCAAGGTATGGAAGTGCGTCACCGCATACTTGCCGCCATTGTCCACCGGTGAGGAATAGGTGACATAGGCCTTGTTGTCCTTCAGCCAGTTGGCGATGGTGCCACCGTCGTCCTCCATCTCACCCGAAAGCACAGCCACGTAGCGGCGGTCATATACGATGTCGTGCCAGTTGTGCTCCAGGATTTGCTCCGTCTCCATGTCTTTGGCATACACCATCAAACCGCTTGTGTCGCGGTCCAGCCGGTGCACCACATGGGCATGGCAGCGTTGCTTCGACTTGGAGAAATAGTCGTCGAGAACGCTCTTCACGTTCAGCGAGGAGTGTCCGGCGGCCATCGACAGGATGCCGGGTGCCTTGTCCACCACGATGAGGTATTTGTCCTCATACACGATGCTCACATGACGGCTGGTGAACAGGTTGTTGCGCTTCGACTTGCTCACCGAAACCTTCATGCCCGGGTGGAGAGGGAAGTCGAACTGCGTCACGCACTTCCCATCCACCAGAATGCCGCGGCCTTGCAACGTGGCTTTCGTCTTGCTCCGGCTCTGTCCTTGCAGCGTTTGGAGCAAATATTCCAGAAGCGGGGCCTCCCGGTCCACCACATAGTGGTCGTACTTGGGCTCGTTGTTGTAACTTGACTTTTTCATTTCCATCTGCAAATATACGTCATTTTATCAGAACGGCGCACTTTTTCAGGGGAAAAATGAGAAATAACCCAATTTTTGTGTCAAAGAGGGGTGTGGGATGATGAAGATTAACGTTTGATTGTAACCATTTCCCTCTTTTTTCTTTGGTGTGAACGAAAAAAATGACTACCTTTGTCGCAATCAAAAGAATCTTAACCATCAAACTACGCAATTATGAGAAAACTTTTTACACTTTCCATGCTCCTCATGCTTGTAATGGGCATGAGCGCACAAGTGAAGAAGTCTTGGGACTTCACCGCCGGGTTGAGCGACGAGACCATAGAGAATCTCATCGCCGACGCCACGCACTGGGCCGAGAACGGCAATGATGCCGACGGCAATGTGAACAACTGGAAGAACATAGGCAAGCCCGACGCAAGCTCCTACCTTATGGCCAACGGCGTCGTCATACCTGAGACCATGGGGTTGCTCATCGACATCGGGAGCAACAAGGACAACTCCATCCACTTGGCCACCACGAAGATGCGTCTCACCAGGAAAGGCACCACCATCACCTTCCCCAAACTGGCCAACGGACAGACGGTGAAGATTGTGGGGCGCTCGGCCAACAGCAGTGCCACCAACCGCGGCATCGCTCCCGTGCAGAGCCACCTTGTCTTCCAGGCAGAGGAGAGTTCGCCGCAGACCGGCGGTGCCTGCATCTTCCTCGGCAACCAAGTGGAGGGTTCTGAAGGCACCTACACCTTTGTGTGGAAGGTGGTGACAGAGGAGACTGACTCCGTGGACGTTCAGTTCCAGCTCACCCCGGATGCCGGTATTGACTTCACGCTCTTCCAAATCGACGAGGGCGACGCTCCCGAGGTACACGACGCACAGAAAGTGGCCTACCTCTACAGCGGTTCGCTCGACGATGACTACGCCTACGCTTTCCTCTCAGGCGACAGCCGTTTTGCACTCACCGAGGTCAATGTCGATGCCACGGAGGAGAACGCCACATCGCTGCGTGAGTACGAGGCAGTGGTCATCAGTCCGACCATTGGTGCTGGAAGCGCCTTCCTGCCTGTCATCGCCGCCACCATCGCTTACGTGCCGACGCTCAACCTCAACCCATACCTCTACGAGCCACTTGGCCTGGGCAAGGCTGTGGCCTCCGGCACCAACGTCCTCACCGTCTTGGATGCAGAGAACGCCACCTTTGAGGGGCTTGACGTGGCAGAGGGCCTTGAACTGCTCACCGAGGGAAGCATCACCGGCGTGGAGACGGGCGACTATTTCGCTGCTGACAAAGTGTTGGCCAACGCCGGGGAGGTGACTGCCATCCACCTGCACAATGCCAACCGCAACGCCTACATGCTCGTGCCGCTGCCTTTGGACGTGATGCCCTTGGCCAATTTCGACAACATCGCCCAGCTCATTCCCCAGGCTTTGCAGACCGTCACCGACACCAAGCAGGCTGTCAAGGCTGTGAGCAAGCCCACCATCAACGTGAAACAGGAAAACGGATACTCTGTTGTAAGCCTCTCCGCCAATTTCAGCAATAAGATTTACTACACCCTCGACGGCTCCGACCCCACCACGGAGAGCACCGTCTATGCCGAACCATTCACTCTGACGCAGAACACCACGGTGAAGGCTTTCGGAGTGGGTGACGGTTACGACCCATCGGAGATTGTCAGCAAGGACGTGGTGATCATGACACAGGCCGCAGCTCCCGTCATCGCCGTGGCGCGTGAGGCGGGTCAGTCCACCGTCACCATCACCTGTCCCAGCGAGGGAACCACCGTTTATTACAGCTTCCATCAGACTACGACAGCCACAGAGGCCGTGGCCTATTCCGAGCCGGTGGTGCTCACCGAGCCGGCCACCATCTACGCCTTCGCACAGGGTGGTGAGTTCCTCACTTCCGAGGTGATCGGCAAGTTCGTGGGTGTCGATGGCTTCGACGCCAACACCGTGCGCTGGGACATCATGGCACACTTCGATGCCAACGCCGACGACTGGAAGGGCAAGGGGCAGCAGACCGATGACTCCGGCAACATTATCAACGCCAACTACCTCTTCACCTGGGGCAAGAACGCCGGTCTCTACTACGATACCAACTCCATCAAGGAGGTGGTCGTGGGTTCCGAAGGTCAGGACTCCATCATCTACAACCCGCTGCCGCCTGAGACCCTCGTCGGTGGCGACTGGGTCTGCAAGTCCACTGGTCAGGTGATGACTTGGGAGAGCCTCAACCTGGGCTACAACATCGGAGACACCTCCATGCGCAATCCCGACGCTGCCGAGGACGCCATCGGAGTGAACGACTCCATCGGCATCACACCCAACGCTTTGACCTTCGGCAAGCAACCGAGCGACGGTCCCTTCAACGCCAGTTTGGAGACCGTGGCCAAGTGGCAGGCACCGTTTGATGTCATCGTCTATGCCGGCAACGGCAACGAGGGACAAATCCCGACGATGCAAATCGAGGTCTCAGCCGACGGCGAGACATGGACGAAGTTGGGCGACATCAACTACTCGCTCATCAAGCGCAACTGGAAGCGCACGAAGGTCTCCTACGAGGGCAACGACCAAGTCTATGTCCGCGTCCTCCACACCGCTGCAAAGTCAAGCGGACAAATCTATGACATCTACGTGATGAACAACGGCGAGAAGTCGAAGCAATACGCCGAGGACGTCCTCGACGGCATCACGACGCTCACTCCCGCCGGCAACATCGTCCGCACGGAGATTTTCACCGCCAATGGCGCCCGCATCTCCACCATGGCAAAGGGCATCAACATCATCCGCCGCACCTACGCCAATGGAGCCGTGAAGACCTACAAGGTGGTGGTGAAATAATGTATTTTATGTCGCGGAAGGAAAGCCGTGTACATCCAAGAAAAATCCCCTCCCCGTCCGGGAGGGGATTTCAATACTAAAAACCGATAGGAACATGAAGAAATCTGCTAAAACTATTTTGCTGCTTTGCCTGACGGCATTGCTTGCACTCCCTGCCTCATCGCAACAGTTGGCCTTCCCCGGCGCACAGGGGTGGGGGCGCTTCGCCACTGGCGGGCGCACTGGCTCCGTCTATCACGTGACCAATCTCAACGACGCCGGTGCCGGTTCCCTTCGCGACGCCGTGAGCCAGCCCAACCGCATCGTCGTCTTCGACGTCGCCGGTGTCATCAACATCAACGACCGCATCGTCTTCGCCAAAAACCTCTATGTCGCGGGACAGACGGCCCCAGGGGAGGGCATCACCGTCTATGGCGATGGTGTCTCGTTCTCGGGAGCCTCCAACATTATCGTCCGCTATATGCGTTTCCGCATGGGCAAGGGAGGCTCATCCGGCAAGGACTGCGCCGGCATCGCCTCTGGCACCAACATGATTTTCGACCATTGCTCCTTCGCCTGGGGGCTCGACGAGGTGTTCTCCATCAACCCTGACGGGAAGGGCGACCTGCACAACATCACGTTGATGAACTGTGTCTTTGGACAGGGTCTTCTCACACACTCCGCCGGAGGGCTTGTCCAAGCCGACAGCATCACCCTCTACCGCAACTTCTACTGCGACAACGCCACGCGAAACAACAAGGTGAAGGGTGCCCATCAGTATGTGAACAACATCGTTTACAACTGGAAAAACGGTTGCTACCTCATGGGAGGAGACTCGCAGGGGAAGAGCTACGCCAACACACAGGGCAACCTCTTCATCAACGGCCCCGCCGGTGGTGACAACGCCTGCACCTCCGGCAATAGCGACTTCAACATCTACGCTGACGACAACTGGCAGGACAAAAACAAGGACGGAGCATTCAACCCCTACCTCATACCCAACAGCGAATACGGCGGAGGGCCTACCTTCCGCTCCACGCCATTCCCATACCCGGCCCTCGACATCGTGAAGGCCACCACGCTGCTCGACGACCTGCTGCCCACCGTGGGGGCCTCGCTGCCATACCGCGACTACGCCGACTGCTACATGGTGGACGAGTGCCGCTCGTTAGGCACCGACGGCGTCATCATTTCCACGGAAGATGTGATGCCATACGGCAAACCCTCCACGTGGAAGGTTTGGGGAGGCAATGCCCGCACCGATACCGACAAGGACGGCATGCCCGACGCCTGGGAGACGGCCAACGGCACCGATCCGGCCAAAAACGACGCCATGGCCAAGGCCGCCAACGGATACACCAACATAGAGAACTATATCAACAGCATTTCGGCGGAGAGCGTGGATGAATTCCTCCGCGCCCCACAGCTCCTCGGACAGGCCGACGCCACGCCAACCACCATCTCCTTGCAGTGGAGAGATTGGACGGAGGGTGAGGAGGGCTTCCTCGTGGAGGTGGAGAAGGACGGCGCCTTTGTTGAAGTGGCCCGCACTGAGGCGGGAGTCACCACGGCGGTCATCACCCAGGGTTTGGAGCCAGCCACGGCATACAAAGTGCGCGTCTGTGCTTACAAAGGCGATATGAAGTCTGAGTACGCCACGGCAACGGTGAAAACCATGCAGGAGCAGGTGGAGATGGTGGATGTGGACAATTACCAGCCCGACTACACCTGGAAGGGTGGGGACAACACATGGGACACCACCACGGAGGCATGGTTGGAGGGCGTGTATGCCGACGGTGGAAAGGTGCTTTTCAACGCTGAAGAGGATGCCACCGTGACACTCGCACAGGCGGTCGCACCGCAGGCCGTCGTTGTCAAGGGGGCGGCCAACACTTCTTTCACCGGCTCCGGGAAAATCACCGGCACCGCTTCTGTCAACAAGGCCGGAAGCGGGAAACTCACCCTCGCCACCAACAACGACTACACCGGGGCCACCGTGATACGTGGCGGAGAGGTGGTGGTGCCTACGCTCAAGAATGGAGGAGTAGTCAGTTCCATCGGGGCCAGTTTGGAATACGCACAGAACTGGGTGTGGCATGGCGGCACATGGAGATACATCGGAGCCACCACGTCCACCAACCGCAGCGCCATGATTTACAAGGACACGGAACTCAACATCCAAAACGCCGGCACTACGCTTACCATGTCGGGGAAGATGGAGGGAGAGGCAGGTATCACCCTCAACGGAGCCGGAACGCTCGCCCCCAAGACGAAGGACTTCTTCAGCTACAACGGGCCAACCACCGTGAAGGGTGGATTGCTCAAACTCAATGGTGTCTCCACGATGTGGAGCGACAAGATATGCACACTCGGCAAGTCCAAACTCGTCCTCGCGGGAGGGGAGTTCCGCACACAGGACCCCAACGACACCTATTCCACTTACGACTTCCCCATTGAGGTGGCTCCCGACACCTATTCCAAGGTGTATTTCTGCCGCAACTGCTCCATCAAGAGCAACGTTACAGGCACAGGGGCATTGGAGTGGGAAGTCAACTGGGTGCGCGAATACATCAACGGCGACTGGAGAGGGTTCTACGGCACGCTCGTCGTCAACGGCACCGGCTCGTCGAGCAACGGGGCTCAGTTCATGCTCAACAACGGCAGCTACAACGGCATACCCAATGCTTCCATCAACCTCAAGGGGAACATCAGGATTGTTTATTGGCCCACCAACGGTGAGCTTTACCTCGGGGGACTCAGCGGGGACACAGGTACTTTCCTCAGCGGTAGCAGCAAGCAGACCGCCGGGCACGTTATGACCTGGCACGTGGGAGGAGCCAACACAGATGAGACTTTCAAGGGCGTCATCGACAACTGCGCCAGCAGCACCGCCTCAAAATACGACGGCACCACCAACATCGTCAAGGAGGGCGACGGATATTGGAGGCTCACAGGCACCAACACCTACAAGGGATATACCAACATCAATGGAGGAAAACTCATCGTCAACGGAAGGAACAGCGGAACAGGGGCTGTTACCGTCAACGCATCGGCCACCCTCGCTGGAACGGGTTCCGTGGTTGGGGCTGTCACCGTCAAGGAAGAGGGTGCCATACAGCCGGGCGATGAGGTGGTGGACGGCAAGACGCTCACCCTCGGCGGCGCACTCTCCATACAGAAAGGTGGTGTTGTCAGCATCCCGGCCAACCGTGAGAAATGCAACACCATCGCCGTGAAGGGGACTGTGACGTTGGCGGAGGGAGCCGTGCTGCAAATCGCCGGAGGGAAGTTCGACGAAGCGCCATACAACGCCACGGAATTCCAAGTTTTTGATGCCAAGGGAGGCATCAAAGGCACTTTCGCACAAATCTTGCCTGAAACACCGGGAGAGGGACAGACTTGGGACCTCAGCCAACTCTATACCGCCGGCATTGTCAAGGTGGTGGGTGGGGAGAACAACCCCAACATCGACCCGGGGCCGGGACCATCTGGTGAGAAGAAAACCGCCCTCCTCACATGGGGCAACATGTCCACCGACTCTTACGACAACAGCGGTGTGAACAACATGCTCGTGGGTGTGGTGGACGACGACGCGGAGGGATTCTCCATGGTTGTCACTGGAAACTTGGAGAAATACTACAGTGCGGCCGACAAAATCAACGTGGTGTATAACGGCAACACCCTCACCCGCACCACCATCAAATGCTCCAACGGCGCAGAGAACACCATCTTCCTCCCGGACAAGGCAAAGGCCACCAAAATCACACTGTGGAGCTACACCAATGTCTCCACACCCAACCGCACCAGCTACTGGGCTTCCGTGGGTGGGAAAACCTACACCGAGGAGGAGTCGGTCATCCTACAGCCTTCCAAGGACACTGCCAACCCCTCGTGCGTCAGTTTCGACCTCGACAACTTGGAGAAGACCATCACCTTCAGAAACACTGGCGAGCAGCAATGTGTCATCATCGCCATCGAATACCATGAGGGAGGCTCCGATGGCATCGACACCGCTCCCGCCATCGCCATGCCCCTCCGCATAGAGTATTTCACCCTCGCCGGAGAGCGCGTAGCCACGCCCGCCCACGGCATCTTCCTCATGCGTGTCACCATGACCGACGGAAGCACCGTCACCAAAAAAGTGGCACGATAATCTTTTCCCCCGAGCGGGCCTTGACCCACTCGGGGGGGTAAAGTCTCTAAAGACCCTAAAGACCTTGTAGTCCTTAGGGTCTTATCTATTATGGTGATAGAATCCCCACCCATGGCGGATATATTATAGGAGAGACAATGGCGACAAGTGAAATTAACATTTCTTATCCCACAATTCCTTGGCGGATGGAAATTTTTGTCGTACATTTGTCGGTTGGATATGATAGACAGCCGCACCATAGACCGCATTATGGACGCCGCCAACATCGTGGATGTCGTCTCGGAGTTTGTCACGCTGAAGAAAAGCGGGGCCAATTACAAGGGGCTGTGTCCATTCCACAACGACCGAACGCCGTCGTTCTCCGTCTCACCGGCGAGGGGGATATACAAGTGCTTCTCCTGCGGGAAGGCTGGCAACGCCGCCAACTTCATTATGGAGCACGAGCAGATGACCTACCCGGAGGCGCTGAAATGGTTGGCAAAAAAATACAACATCGAGGTGGAGGAGCGCGAGCTCACCCCCGAGGAGCGGCGGCAGGAGACGGAGCGCGAGAGCATCTTCATCGTCAATGAATGGGCGGCAGGATATTTCAACGACAACCTGCTCAACGACCCCGATGGTCAGGCCATCGGACTGGCATATTTCCGCTCAAGAGGTTTCCGCGACGACATCATTGCCAAGTTCCGGCTCGGCTATGCCCTCTCGCGGCGTGATGCCCTGCTCGACACGGCGAGGAAGAAAGGCTACAATGAAGAGTACCTCGTCACCAGTGGACTGTGTGTCAAGAGGGACGACGGTTCGCTCTACGACCGCTTCTCCGGCAGGGTCATCTTCCCGTGGATTGGCGTGGGAGGAAAGGTCACCGCCTTTGGCGGGAGGCTGCTCGACGCACGCACCAAGGGCGTGGCGCAAAAATATGTCAACTCGCCCGACTCCGTGGTCTATCACAAGGACCACGAGTTATATGGCATCTACCAGGCTAAGAAGGCCATGTCGAAGGAAGACTGCGTCTTCATGGTGGAGGGCTACACCGACGTCATTTCCATGCACCAGTGCGGGATAGAGAACGTGGTGGCCAATTCCGGCACGGCCCTCAGCGTCCATCAGATCAGGCTCCTCCACCGCTTCACGCAGAACGTCGTGTTGCTCTACGACGGCGATGAGGCCGGCATACACGCCGCACTCCGAGGCACCGACATGATGCTCGCCGAGGGGATGAACATCAAGGTGCTGCTCCTGCCCGACGGCGACGACCCCGACAGTTTCGCAAGGAAGCACACCGCCAACGATTTCAGGGAGTATATCGCGAGCCACCAAACGGATTTCATCGAGTTCAAGACGCAAGTCATGCTCAAGGGCGTCACCGACCCTGTGAAGCGTGCGGAGGCCATCTCCAGCATCGTCAAGAGCATCAGCGAGGTGAAGGACCCCATCATCAGGGCCACCTACGTGAAGGATTGCTCCCAACGGACGGGCATCGCGGAGCAGACACTCATCAACCAGATGAACAAGTTCATCAGGAGCGGAAGGGAGGAGAAGGCTCGGCAGGTGGAGCGGGAGAAGGCCAGGGAGGAGCGAGAGACACCTGTCACCCCAAAGACGGAATCTAAGGCCGGCCCTCCGGCAGCGGCAAGGGTGACACTCCAAATCGAGCAGCTCCTCGTCCAGATGGTCTTCAGGCATGGGTCGGAGATGGCCTTCCGTGGCTTGGACGGCGGCGGTGGCGAGACGTTCGACCTCACCGTGGCAGAATACATCTACTACGACTTGCAGGAGGATGGCTTGCAGTTGCACGACGGTGTGTGTCAGGGCATCTTGGAGGAGGCCGTCACTCTTGTGCAAGAGGGTGAAACCAACCTCCTCGACCATTTCACCCGACATCCCGACCCGGCAGTCAGCAAGTTGGCGTCTGCTTTGGGGGAGGAGAGTTACCAACTCTCCGAGAGCATGCGCGTGAAGATGGAGGAGGAGCGCCTTCGAGCCCAGGTGGAGCACCTGTTGCTCGACTACCGCCTTGACATCCTCAAAAACCGAATGAACGCCATCAGGATTGAATACGCTGCTGCCGGTAGTGACGAGCGGCGGGTACAGTTGCTCGACGAGGTGAAGAAACTTCAGGAAATGAGAAGCGTGATAGCCAAAAGGCTTGGAAAAAGCATCATCATATAGATTAGTTGGATCATGGAATTATTCTTTTTATATGTATTACTTATCGGCCTTGCCATCCACGCCGGGTGGAAGGAATGGAAGAAGAAGAAAGAGTCCGACACTATCTCCTTGGTAGCAAACGTAAAGGGGGAGCAGAGGGCGAAATTGCTCGAGAAATGGGCTGACAACGCGCTTGAACAACTCCACTGCAAGGTGGCATGGGCCACGGAGGATGAGGCAAGGGTGGGCACATACGACTACCAGAACGGCCACTTCAAGCTCCATGTGGAGAAATCGTCGCCATACGTGAGAATGTCCTACCTCTTCTGCTACAATTCCTCACTCGACAACATCGACATCGCAAGGAGCGTGGCCAACAGGTGCAACATCAACAGCGACAACCTGCGCGTGGTGTATAGTGTCAACGACGAGAAGCACGAAATCGACATGCACCTCATCTCCAGTCTCCTTCTGCATCCCGACACGGCAAAGAACACCTTTGTCGATGCCATGGCCTCCACCTTTAGTTGGCAGAACGCCCTCGTCAGGAGGTTCGATGAGATGGAGAAGGCCAAGGATGAAACAGGGGAGACCGACGGTGAAAAGACCTCCGCAGACAGGAAGCGTGAAATCTTTATGGTCAGACAGCAGGAAATGAGGCTCCAAGGAGATGAGAAGGGAGTTTTCAGGGCTTCGCTTGGAGAAGGTGTCGCCTTGCAGACACTGCTTGAAAAGGCCATGGGTCTGTACGATGTCCAACCCCTTCGGATGGAGGTCTATAGCAATGTGGTGGAGGTGTTGAGGGACGAAAAGGGCATACTTGCTTACCGTCTCGACGACCTGTCCAAGGAACTCAGGGGCGAGGAGGGGAGGAAATATGCCTCCGCCACGCTGTGGGTCGTGCTGCCTGACGACCCCAAGACGGAGAGGACCATCGCCATCACCATTAACGACGAGGGGAGCGACGGCGATACGGCATGGTTCCGCGTCACCGCCACGCTCGTCCCGCTGCCGGCTTCCACTTCACACCCCTACCGCCGCCAACCCGACGTGAATACCTGTTCCGTGCTGATGGCGCGAGACAACGTCTCCCGGCAGCAACTCATCGAGGAGAGCAATTACATGTGGAAGGAGGCCGTGCAGAAACTGAAAAACGGGGAAGAGGGGACGCTCACGGAGGAGCAGGCGCTCATCGCCGGTTGCACGGACAGCAGCCTGGCGCAGCTCCTTTACCACGGGAAGAAGCTTTTCCTTTCCAAGAGGTATTTCGAGGCGCTGCCACTCTTCGAGAGTGCTTTTAGAAGCATGCAGCCCAGGTTCGACAGCATGAAAAACAGGGAGAAGGAGGCTTTCTTCGAGGTCATCTATCACATCGGCTTCTGCTATTCCGACCTCAAGCAGTATGACAGGGCTCTCGCATATCTTGACATGCTCTCCGGCCTGCACAGGATTTCATACACCACCGAACTGGTGAATGCTATGGTCAATTCCGGGGACTTCAGGTCGATGAGTACCATCGACGGCCTTATGGAGACCATCAACGACAACCTCGACCTTGAGGAGGGGGAGAAACCTGCCGAATACATCCAGTCGTTCCTCGCCTTCCTCAACAGGAGAAAGGCATTCCTGCTCATCGATAAGAACAAGTATGAGGAGGCGAAAAAACTGCTCAACAAGATGCTTGAGGATCCTCTCTCTTCGGACTACGCCATCAACGAACTGGCATACATCCAACGAATGGAAAAGGAGGGACAGTAAGATATGGACACGCGCAACTGGTTCACCTTGGTCATATACCTCATACAAGTGGTGCTGGTGGTCTCCACCGCCATCGTCGTGTTGAGGGAGAACCGCCAGCCGGAGAAGACCATGGCATGGTTGCTCGTGCTCAGTTTCATTCCCGTGGTGGGCATCTTCTTGTTCATCTTCTTCGGGAAGGACGTCAGGAAGGAGAAATACATCAGCCGCCACAGTCTCGACCTGCTCACAAGGCAGTCGATGTCCCACTACGTAGAGCAGGGAGCCATTGTGGAGAGCGAGCCACACGCCGAACTCATCCGGCTCTTCGAGAACCAGAACGTGGCTCTGCCTTTCGGCGACAACCAAGTGGAGGTGCTTGCCGACGGGTACGAGTTTTTCCCGTCGCTGCTCCGGGCGATGAAAAAGGCCAAGGAGCACATCCACCTTGTCACATACATCTTCGATGACGACGCATTGGGGAGCCTCATTGCCGACGCCCTCATCGACAAGGCCAAGGAAGGGGTGGTGGTAAGGGTGATGTACGACGACGTGGGGTGTTGGAAGGTGAAGGACAAGTTTTTCCGCAGGATGAGGAAGGGCGGCGTGCTTATAGAACCTTTCATGCCCGTCCGCTTCCCGTCGCTCACCTCGAAGGTCAACTACCGCAATCACCGTAAAATTTGCGTCATTGATGGAAAGGTGGGGTTCATTGGAGGGATGAACATCGCTTTGAGGTATGTCAAAGGTGAGGGGAGACCTTGGCGCGACACCCACCTCAAGGTGGAGGGAAAGGCTGTGTATGGCCTGCAGACGGCATTCCTCACCGACTGGTATTTCGTCACGCAGACACTTATCTCAGGTGACGAGTATTATCCCGCCATGGGGAAGAGGGAGAATGGCTCTCTCGTCCAGGTGGTCACCAGCGACCCCACCTCTCGGTGGCCGGAACTGATGCAAGGATACATCCGCATTTTGCTTGAGGCAAGACATTATGTATATATCGAAACCCCCTATTTCCTTCCCACTGAGCCGGTGTCCTTCGCCTTGCGCACATGTGCGCTCGCCGGGGTGGATGTCAGGGTGCTTATGCCAAGGAAGGGGGACTCCAAGATGGTGCATTGGGCAAGCCGGTCGTTCATTGATGACATGCTTGATGCCGGGGTGAAATTCTACCTCTACGAGAAGGGTTTCAACCACTCCAAGTTGCTCGTATGCGATGATAACCTCTGCTCCTGTGGTTCGGCCAATGTCGATTTCAGAAGTTTTGAGAACAATTTCGAGGCCAACGCATTCATTTACGACACAAAGACTGTGGAAAAGGTGAAAAAAGTGTTCTTTGACGACCTGAGCCACTGCCAACGCCTTGATGCGCAGATGTTCGCCCAAAGGCCCTTCCTTGAGAAGTTATGGGAGTCCGTTATGCGCCTTTTCTCACCATTGCTGTAATTTTTCACAATTATTACCCCTCTCTTTTATTCCAACACTCCTGCGTGTAACTGTTCGATAGGAAAGATTAAGTCCCAGTTCTTGCCCCAGACAATATTTCCATGCTCGATGGTGAAACGACTGAACTTGCGCTGGTCGAGATACTTGTTGTATTGGGGATGGGGATGACGACGAATGAAGTCGCCTACGTCCACCGTTTGTACGGTGTTGTCATTGAATGTCAACCTCACGGAGAGGTTGCCTGCATTGTCTGCCTTGATGATGAATAGTCTTTCCATAAGAAACCCTCCTAAAGCCTTTTATTTATGTTAGTACAACGGACGCTCTGCTTCAAGACGAAAAAATATTTGTATCGAGTAAAAGGCGCATTAGTCAAGCACAACAGGATCGATGATGGTAATAGTACCCTGAGTAGCCTCATAATACTCCCAAAACTCTTTGGCTTTTTCTTCTTTCTCTTTCTTGCTCTTATCAAAAGCAGTTATAGTCGCTGCTAATATATATAGTTTTTTTGATATCTGCAATATTCTTGGGTAAAAAGTGAACCTATAGTCCCCCAAATACGTGTGTTCCAAAAACACTTCCACTTGAAGAAAATAAAAATAACATTAAAGCCAATGAAATCCGAAAATTTTGACTACATTTGCAGCGGAAAAAACAAGAAAAGAGCATGCCCAAGGAGGAGAACATTCATCATTTGACCATCAGGGAGGCTCGGCTTGAGGATGCAGAAGCTATGAGAGCCATCTATGCCCCATACGTGGAGCACACAGCCGTCACCTTCGAGTATGAGACCCCGACAATAGAGGAGTTCCGGCGACGAATGGAGACTGTCCAGGCGCGCTACCCCTGGTTTGTGGTGGAAGATGACGGGTGCTTGGTGGGATATGCCTACGCCAGTCCCTTCAAGGAGCGCGATGCCTATCAATGGGCCGTGGAAACGAGCATCTACCTCGACATCACCATGCGGCGGAAAGGTGTCGGCAGCCTCCTGTACGAACAGTTGGAGGAGGCACTCCGAAGGCAGGGCATCCTCAATATGAACGCATGCATCTCCTACATCGAGCCGGAGGACGAATACCTCTCCCTCGACAGCGTGCGCTTCCACGAACGAATGGGCTATACCTTGGTGGCACATTTTCACCAATGCGGGAAGAAATTCGGTCGTTGGTATGATATGGTGTGGATGGAGAAACTTATTGGAGAACACAAATGAATACAAACAACAACCCCAAAATCAGCCTTATGAAACAAATGACAATCCTGCTGTTGTGCCTGCTTGCCTCCAGCACCAGCGCGTTGGCACAAAACTATGAGAAATACTACCAAAACCTGCCCGTCGAAGAAGAAATTAAACTATTGATGTTCCAAAACGTCTTAAAGATATGAAATATCTTTATCAACTCATAGCGGCCGCCTTGGCCGGCGCCGCCCTCTTCTCATGCAAGGGAGAGGAAAAGAAGCCCCAAGAAAAAGAACAAGTCAGAAACAAAATTATGGTGGTGGGCAAGAAAGATATGACTCTCTACCATGAATACAGCGCACGCTTCACAGGATGCCAAATTGTGGAGGTGCGACCACAGGTGACTGGAAAAATCACACATGTCCATATCAACGAGGGCGACAAGGTGAGGAAAGGGCAGGTGCTCTTTGTCATCGACCAGGCACCCTTCATCGCAGCCACACGCGAAGCCGTGGCGGCAAGGAAGATGTGTGAGGCGAAACTCGCCACCGCCCGCATGAATTACAACAACGAGGTGAAACTCAAGGAGAGCAACGTCGTCTCGCAATATTCTGTGGAAACCATGCTCAACACGTTGCATGAGGCTGAGGCTGCACTCGCACAGGCACAGGCCAGGGAGGCGGAGGCAAGCAACAATCTCGCATACACCGTGGTGAAAAGTCCGCTTAACGGGGTGGCCTCCATGATACCGTGGCACGTGGGTTCCTTGGTGAGCAGCAGCATCAGCCAGCCCTTGGTCACCGTAGCCGACGACCATGAGGTGTACGCTTATTTCTCCATCTCCGAAAATGAGGCCTTCAGGCTCATCAAGGAGCATGGTTCCGTGGAACAATTCATCGCCCATGCGCCCATGGTGAGCCTGAAATTGGGAAATGGCGAGGAATACAAGGGCGAGGGAAGGATTACCGCCATGAGCGGCACTGTCACCGCCACGACGGGCGCGGTAGGACTGCGGGCCACTTTCTCCAATCCACAACGCTTGTTGCACGACGGAGGCAGCGGCACGATTGTCATGCCCATCAGGCGCAACGATTGCATCGTCATACCCCAGGAAGCCACCTATGAGTTGCAAAACCGAACTTTTGTGTATAAGGTGGTGGATGGGAAGACGAAGGCCACGCCCGTCACGCTCTTCCCCCAAAACGACGGACATGGTTACATCGTGGAAGAGGGACTGCAGGTGGGAGACACCATCGTGGCAGAGGGAGCCGGACTGATCAAAGAGGGGATGGCGGTATGCAAGTAAGGACATTCATCGACAGACCCATCCTCTCCGGGGTCATTTCCGTGCTGATGGTGCTTTTCGGCCTTATCGCCTTGACCCACCTCGCATTGGAGCAGTTCCCGGAGATAGCGCCGCCCACCGTGCGCATCAATGCCAACTACACTGGTGCCAATGCGGAGACGGTGCAGAAAAGTGTGGTCGTCCCGCTTGAGGAGGCCATCAATGGCGTGGAGGGGATGATGTACATGTCATCTACTGCATCCAACACCGGAAGTGCCTCCATCTCCGTCTTCTTCCGCCAAGGCACCGACCCCGACATGGCCATGGTGAACGTGCAGAACAGAGCCGCCACCGTGCAAGGACGTCTTCCCGCCGACGTGGTGAAGGGAGGACTTACCGTGAGGAAGCGACAGACGAGCAACATCAAGCAGCTCACCGTCTATAGCGCCGACGGCACCTTCGACAGGACGTTCCTCGCCAACTACACGAAAATCAACATCGAGCCGAGGCTCTCACGCATCGCAGGTGTGGGCGATGTCAACGTCATCGGGGCAGACTACTCCATGCGCATCTGGCTCGACCCGCAGAAGATGGCCAGCTACGGCATCACCCCCTCCGACATCAACAAGGTTCTCGACGAGCAGAACTTGGAAGCCGCAACGGGAACCTTGGGCGCCGACTCGGAAAACACCTTCCAATATGTGCTCAAATACAGAGGGCGGTACGAGGAGGAACAAGGCTACGAGCAGATGGTCATACGCTCCCTCCCCAATGGTGACGTGCTGCGAATAGGCGACGTGGCAAAGGTGGAATTAGGAGCGCAGAGCTACAACTTCATCGGCGAGACCAACGGGCATCCGGGCGTGAACATTATGATCAACCAGGTGGCGGGCTCCAATGCCAACGAAATCATCAAGGAAATCGACCGCGAGGTGGAGCAAATCAGGAAAGACCTGCCACCGGGCGTTGTCATCGAGGACTTGGAGTCCAAAAAAGATTTCCTCGACGCTTCCATCAAGAGCGTGCTAAGGACGCTGCTCGAAGCCATGCTCCTCGTCATTTTGGTGGTCTATCTCTTCCTGCAAAGTTTCCGCTCCACTGTGATTCCCACCATTGCCATCTTGGTGTCGCTCATTGGAACATTGGCCGTCATCTATCTCATCGGCTTCTCGCTCAACATGCTCACGCTCTTCGCTCTCGTCTTGGTGATAGGAACCGTGGTGGACGACGCCATCGTCGTGGTGGAGGCCGTCCAGGCACAGTTCGACAACGGGTGTCGCTCGGCCTACGAGGCCACTGTCAAAGCCATGCATGGCATCACGTCGGCCCTCGTCACCACCACCCTCGTCTTTATGGCCGTCTTCATACCCGTGAGTTTCATAGGAGGCGTCACTGGCACTTTCTACACGCAGTTTGGCATCACTATGGCCATCGCCGTAGCCATCTCTCTGTTCAACGCGCTCACGCTCTCACCGGCACTCTGCGCACTGATGATGACCCCCCATGCCGATACGGAGAAAGGAGAGAAACTCAGTTTCTCCTCACGCTTCCACATCGCTTTCGACAACGCTTTCCACCGCATGTTGGGCGGCTACAAGGGAGGGGTGGGGTGGCTGACAAGGCACAAGTGGTTGCCGGCCATCCTCGTCGTCGTGGCCTTTGTCGGATTGGCGGCACTGATGAAAACCACGAAAACCGGACTGGTGCCGGGAGAGGACATGGGTACCGTGTTCATCAACGTCCAGGCATCGCCCGGAAGTACGTTGAAACAGACCTACGCCATTATGAAGGAGGTGGAGAAGCGCATCAAGGACCTGCCGCAGCTGCGTTCCTACTCGCTCGTGGCTGGCACGAGTATGGGCTTCGAGCAGTCTGCCTCCCATGGCAACTTCACCCTGAAACTGAAGAAATGGGATGAGCGTACCGGCGAGGAGAACAAGGTGGAGGCGGTGACGGAGGACATCTATCGCCGGACGGCCGACATCGCCAACGCGAAAATCCAAGTCAACACCCAGGCCATGCTCCCCGGCTTCGGTCGCACCAACGGCTTCGAACTTTATGTGCAGGACAAGAGGGGTGGGACGATAGAGGAACTGCTCCAATACACCAACCAACTCATAGCCGCACTTAACGAGCGCAAGGAAATCAGTCGTGCCTTCACCAACTTCTCGCTTAAATATCCACAATACAGGGTGGATGTCGATGCCGCATTGTGCAAGCGGCACGGGGTGGCTCCGAATGACGTGCTTGGCGCACTACAAGGGTATGTGGGCGGCACCTATTCCTCCAATTTCGTCAGGTTCACCAAACTATACCGTGTCATGGTGCAGGCCTCGCCGGAATACCGGCTTGACACGGAGTCCCTCAACCGCATCTTCGTGAAAAACGGACAGGGAGAGATGACCCCCGTGAGCCAGTATCTGAAACTCACCCGCATCTACGGCTCAGAGACATTGTCGCGCTTCAACCTCTTCCCCAGCATCTCCGTGAGCGGAACACAGGCGGAGGGATACAGCAGCGGACAGGCCATCGAGGCCATCAGGCAGGTGGCGGCAGAGACTTTGCCGGAGGGGTATGGCTACGACTTCGGAGGAATGACAAGGGAAGAGGCTTCCACCCAGAACACTGCCACCATGGTGTTCGTCATTTGCGTCATCTTCATCTACCTCATTTTGTGCGCACTCTACGAGAGCATCTTCATACCTTTGGCCGTCATCCTCAGCGTGCCTTTCGGACTGGCCGGTTCGTTCATCTTCGCATCGATATGGGGCTTGGAAAACAACATCTACATGCAGACGGGTCTCATTATGCTCATCGGACTGCTCTCCAAGACGGCCATCCTCCTCACGGAGTATGCTTCGGAGCGCAGAAGGCAGGGGATGGGAATTGTGGAAGCGGCCCTCGACGCCGCCGGCGTGCGACTGCGGCCCATCCTCATGACCTCCATGACGATGATTTTCGGCCTTCTCCCCATGGCGTTTGCCGCCGGGGTGGGAGCCAATGGCAACCGTTCCCTCGGCGTGGGTACCATTGGTGGCATGCTCATAGGCACCACGGCCCTGCTCTTCATCGTGCCCGTGCTGTTTGTCCTCTTCCAAAAGGTGGAAGAAAAGGTGTTTGGAAGGAAAAAGGCGAGGAATTGATGCTTGAATTGTCTCTTCCGATTATTCCGATTGTTGATTTCGGAAGAGGCTGAAATTGACGCTGCCATACTGTCTCCGCTCCACGAATTGTGGCGTTTGGGAGAAGTCTTCCTTTTTGCCGTGCTCTAAGACGAAGAGACCGTCGGGGAGCAGCAGGTCGCTGCCAAGCACCAAGGAGGGCAGTTCGCTTAGTCGGGGCAGGGCGTAGGGCGGGTCGGCGAAGATGATGTCGAATTGCTGGTGGCAGTTGGCGATGAACTTGAACACGTCGCCTCGGACGACGATGCTGCCCTCCGTGCCAAGTCGAGCCATGCACTGTTTGATGAACGCATGGTGGTCGCGGTCGGCCTCCACGCTCACCACCTGGGAGCAGCCGCGTGAGAGAAATTCCATGGAGATTCCGCCGGTGCCAGCGAAGAGGTCCAAGGCGTGCTTTCCCTCGAAATCGATGTAGCCGTTGAGTACGTTGAAGATGTTCTCTTTGGCGAAGTCGGTGGTGGGGCGTGCCTTGAACGTTCGGGGAATGTCGAAACGTCGGCCCTTGTAGATGCCGGTGATGATTCTCATGATCGTGGTATATTGAGCAGGAGGGATAGGTCGAGGGGAAGTGTTTCGTCGGTCGTGGGTGTCACCGTCACGCGCTCCACATATTTCTCCAAATTGTCTGTAATCCATTGCTGGTGGGGCGTGGCACCCAGCAGCACCACCTCGTCGCGTGTGGCTTTCATCCCTAATTGTGAGAAGACGCTGAGAAGGAAATAGAGGGTGTCGTGGGAGTGGGTGGCGCTGAAGGCGTTGCAAAACTTGAAGCGGTTGCCGGCGATGCAGAAGATGTCCACTTTGCCGTCGTGGAAATACCCATGGAGACGTTGGCGGGGGCTGGAAGTCTGCCGACCGAAATGCTCCCATATGGGGAGGCACACAGGCAGGAAGAGGCTGGTTGAGGCATGGTCTGCCACGACGGTCTCCAAGTCCTTGTCCAAGGCGAAGAGGGCCACCGCGTGGAGGGCCTCCATGGCGGCGTGGCATTTGTGGTCGCGCTCATGGCCGGTGAAGCAGTGGTCGAAGAGTATGGCGGCATCCTCCGGGCGGAAGTCATCGTCAGGCACGAGCATCGTGGGGCTGTCCACCAGCACGGTGCAGCGGTCGAAATGCACGCCATCCAACGGTGGTTGCTTGAAAGCAGTTCGAAGGTTGGCGGAGGCGGAGACGCCGCCGCGAAGTTCCACGACATGAGGCGGGGTGTTGGCAATGCCGTTCTCGGTGGATTGGAAGATGAGCGTGCTGCGTCCGATGCGGATGTGGAGCTTGTGCTCTTGAGGGATGGATGCTTGTTGCATATAGAGTGGACTAAATCATTGCAATTCGACTACAAAAGTATGAAATTTGCTTCAAAATCCCCCACGGCAAGGCCGAAATCTCCGTTTTTCCTCTTTTTTTCAGCTTTTCTATGTTGTTGAAAGCGACTAAAACTCCTTTTTTCGCGTTCTTCACGCACTTTTTCTTGCTCATTTCAATGCAATTTACACCCGCCACTCGCATTTTTTCACACAATTTTTTGCAAGGTAGGAAAAATATTCATAAATTTGCCCGAAAGAAACCATCTTTTCAACTATGATAGACGTTAAAGCAACGCTCAGCGAGAGCGAAGAGAGAATGGAGATGGCCGCCATGTTCCTTGAGGACGCACTGGCCAAGATACGCGCTGGACGGGCCAACACCGCCATTGTCAGCGGAGTGAAGGTGGAATCATACGGTAGTATGGTGCCGCTCAACCAAGTGGCCAACGTGACGACGCCCGACCCCAGGACCATCGCCATCAGGCCGTGGGACAAGAAGATGATTCGCGTCATCGAAAAGGCCATTATGGACTCCGACGTGGGCATCACACCGGAAAACAATGGCGAAATCATACGTCTCAACATCCCGCAACCCACGGAGGAGAGAAGACGTGAACTCACCAAGCAGTGCAACAAGATTGCCGAGAAGGCCAAGGTGGAGGTGAGAAACGTCAGAGGGGACATCAAGGACAGACTGAAGAAAGCCATCAAGGACGGACTTTCCGAGGACAACGAGAAGGATGCCGAACAGGAGCTGCAGAAACTCCATGACAAGTTCATCAAGAAAATCGAGGAGATTCTTGCCGCCAAGAACAAGGAAATCATGACCGTATAGGCATTGAAAGGACTTGTCATCAGAAACACGGGAAGCTGGTACACCGTCCTCACCGACGAAGGTGAGACGGTGGAGAGCAAAATTAAGGGCAATTTCCGTCTCAAGGGTATCAGAAGCACCAACCCGGTGGCCGTGGGCGACCGGGTTGGAATTGTGCGCAACCAAGAAGGGACGGCTTTCATCAATGAGATAGAGGACCGGAGGAACTACATCATCAGGAAGTCTCCCAACCTGTCCAAGCAAAGCCATATCATCGCGGCAAACGTGGACCAGGCTTTCCTCATCGCCACCGTCAACCATCCCGTCACCTCCCTCACCTTCATCGACCGTTTCCTCGCGTCCGCAGAAGCCTACCGCGTCCCCGTGGTGTTGGTGCTCAACAAAACCGACATCCTCGACGAGGATGACTTGCGCTTGCAGCAGATGGTGGACCACCTCTATACCACGATAGGCTACGACGTGCTGCAGGTGTCGGCGAAAAACGGTACGGGCATGGACCGCCTCGGCGACTTGCTTGCCGGAAAGGTCTCTCTCTTCAGCGGAAACAGCGGCGTGGGGAAGTCCACCTTGCTCAACAGACTCATACCGGGTTTGAAACTACGCACGGCCGACCTCTCGCAGGCCCATGGCACCGGCATGCACACCACCACTTTCAGCGAGATGCTGCCACTGCCCATGGGAGGGTGGGCCATCGACACTCCGGGCATCAAGGGTTTCGGCACTTTCGACATGGAGCCACAGGAGATTTGCGGCTATTTCCGCGAGATATTCCATTTCTCCAAGGAATGTCGCTTCAGCAACTGCACGCACACGCACGAACCCGGGTGCGCTGTGCTCAAGGCGCTCGATGAGCATTACATCGCCCAAAGCAGGTACAACTCCTACGTGGGCATGCTGGAGGACAAGGACGAGGCGAAATACAGAGAGGCATATTAGTTAGTCAGCATTGAAAATGACAGCAATTCATCAGCATTTTTCACGATATTCCGACAACACAACATCCATGTTTTTTAATAGTTTACAATCATCCACTTGGTGCGGCATCCCTGTCGCACATCGTCTTGCACGGTTTGTCTCGTGCGCAGTTATGACCCTTGTTTGTTGCAACGCCGTGGCGGAAGAGGGTGTTCAAGGTGACGCAAATGAAGCTCAAAGCGACGCTAATGAAGTGAAGGCGAGTCCGAAACAGAATGCAGGGGAGCCCATCGTCCATCCCGAGATGGGGACCACCATCAAGGCGGCCGGAGGAGAACTCACCCTCACCATCGTCAACAAGCATGTCAACTACAAAGGATGCCCCAAGGAGTGGATCGACCCATACGTCAACTCACCCAAGTCGGCCAACATCCACCCCGATGGCACGAAATACTATGTCAACTCCCTTGAGGGATGCGCCACGGTGGTGTATGACATGAAAACCCACGAACGCAAGAAGGTCATCAAATATGACTTCAAGGACGGCAAGGACGACGCCCTGTGGAGCAAGCCCAGCAGTTTCTATCCCTTCACACATTACACCGAAAACCTCAACACCTTCCAGGGAAAGCCGGTGGAAAGCACTTTCTCCCATGGGGGGAGGTACTTGTGGATACCCTTCTATCGCCGCACCTACGACCTCAATGCGCAAGACCCCTCCGCCGTGGCGGTCATCGACACACGCACCGACGAGATTGTCAGGCTTATGGAGACGGGGCCGCTGCCCAAGATGGTGGCCACTTCACACGATGGACGCCATGTGGCCATCACTCACTGGGGCAACAACACCGTGGGGCTCGTCAACGTGGCAAGCCTCAACCCCGAGGAATGGTATCATGAGAAACTCCTTGTCGTTGATTATGTCCTCCCGCTCGACTTCAGCCTCACGGAGCAGGTGGACCGCGACAACAAGAGCGGATACTGTCTCCGGGGAACCGTCTTCACCCCCGATGACAAATACCTCCTCGTGGGATGTATGGGGGGGAACGGCGGCATTGCCGTCATCGACATGGAGACGCAGGAATATTTGGGACGTGTCTTAGGCATGATGCCCAATGTCAGGCACCTCGTCATACGTGACGGATACCTGTATCTCAGTATCAACCGCTCTGGATACGTGCAGCGAATACCACTTGAGAAGTTCATGCAGGCTGCCAAGGCGATGCATGGAAAAACCACCCAACTCAAGGGATGGGAGGATTGCAAGGTGGGAGAAGGGGCGCGGACCATCGAACTGTCGCCCAGCGGGCATTTTGTCTTCGCGGCTTGCCACCTTGTCAGCAAACTTTTCGTCGTTGATACCAGGACGATGAAAACCGTGGCAAGCATCGATGTGGACTCCTATCCCGTGGGGCTCGACATCTCCAACGACGGAAGATTTGTCATCGTCACTTCGCAGGGAAGGGGGACGGCCGGCACCAGCGGCAACGCCGTCAACATCTATGAAGTGGAGTATGCCGAGCCGGAACCCGTGCTTGAGAACACTGACGGGGCGGCAGTGATGGAGACCTTGGAGCATCGTGACGCACCGGCTCCCGACAAGGAAGAAAAAGCCGCCGGCAACATCGCCGCTGCCCTGGGGCTTGATGGCGGTGCTGCCGGCGGTGCAATGCCCTTCCTCGTCGCCGGTGGGGTGGCCCTCCTCGTGGTGGCGGCCGGCCTCTTCGTGAGAAGAAGGATGCAGCGTTGACGCTTAGAAATTCACGCCGATATTGAGGAAGAACGCCCCATTGTGCGTGTCGTCGAAGGCGTTGTCGCCGATGTTGGTCAAGCCGAAGTCATAGCCAGCCTCGGCGTAGAGCATCTCCCAAGCCAGGCCGCAACCCACGCGTACACCACCGTCGAAACGCTTGAAATTGGCACCGTAGCGGTCGTCGAAGGAGCTGAATGCCTCACGGGCGCCGTAGTCTTTCACCTTGCCGCCAACACCACAGGCCAGATAGCCGCCCACAAAGGGCTCCACGGCGGTGGCGGGGGCGATTTGAGCCGAATATTTCAATGTCAGTGGCACCTCCAGGTAGTTGAGGCCGATGGAGAACTTGTCTCCAGAGAATTTCCCCTTGCCACCCTTCTCAACGTACTCCAACCCCGTCTCGAAGAACATGGGAGCCTGGGGGGCTAATTGTATGCCCACCACGGCGCCGACGTTGAGGCCCGTCTTGCTCGTGCTGCCGTTGAGGTCGGGGGCGTCGGAGTTGATGTGAGAGGCGGAGAGACCGAAACGGAAACCATAATACGTGTTGGGCGCATAGCCGTAGCTGCGAGAGTGAGACGTGCGTGTACCATGACGCGGAGCTGGCGGAGTGTAGCCGCCACGGGGGCGCATCTGTGCATTGGCCGTCATTGGGGCCAGCAGGCTGGCGAGCAAGCAGGAGGCTGCCAGGAAAGTCGTTGTCCTTTTCATTTTCTTTCTTCTTTTAAGGGTGATTAATCTGATGATGCAAAGGTAGGACTTTCCGATGGATATGAAATGGGCCGCATCCCTATTCTTTGGGGGGATTTTCCCTATTTTGGAAGTGGGATTTTTCCATATCCCCTAACTCTCCTTTATCTCCGCCGACCCATAGCAGCGGTGGTGGCGGGTGTCATAGACCACGCAGAACTGCCCCGGAGCCACTCCTTGGATGGCGTGGGCGGAGCGCACCACATATTCGCCGGGGGCGGTGGCTTCCATCACGGCAGGATGGAAATCGGGGGTGTGGCGAATCTTGAAAGTCACCTCGTGCAGCGGCACCTCTTCGGTGAGGAAATGGAAGGCGTGGATGGTGAACACGTCCTTGTAGGCTGTGCGTGGCTCGTAGCCCTTGCTCACATAGAGCAGGTTGTGCTCCACATCCTTACGCACCACGAACCAAGGGCCTCCTCCGAAGCCCAAGCCGTGACGCTGGCCGATGGTGTGGAACCACAGCCCCTTGTGGCGACCGATGAGGCGGCCGCTCTCCAACTCCAACACGTCGCCGGGGCACTCGCCCAAATATCGGCGGATGTACTCGTTGTAGTTGATTTTGCCCAAGAAACAGATGCCCTGGGAGTCCTTGCGGCGGGCGTTGATGAGGTGCTCGCGCTCGGCGATGAGGCGCACCTCCTCCTTCATATAGTGTCCGATGGGGAAGAGGGCCTTGCGCAACTGCCAGTCCTCTATCTGCGCCAGGAAATCGGTCTGGTCCTTCACCGGGTCGGGGCTGGTGACGAGCCATTTCTTCCCTTCCTCCACCTCCGTGCGGGCGTAATGGCCGGTGGCGATGAGGTCGTAGTCGTGGCCGGCTTTCTCGTCGAAGGCACCGAACTTGATGAGGCGGTTGCACATCACGTCGGGGTTGGGGGTCAGGCCCGCCCGCACCTTCTCCATCGTGTAGCGTGTCACGCGGTCCCAATATTCGCGGTGACAATCGACCACCTCCAAACGGCAGCCGTAGCGGTGGGCGAGGGCGGTGCACATCTCCAAGTCTTCCTCCGAGGAGCAGTCCCACTCCTCGTCTTCCTCCGGGCCGATTTTGATGTAGAAGCAGTCGGGGTGGAGGCCTTGTGAGCATAGTTCGTGCAAGGCCACCGCACTGTCCACGCCGCCGGAGAGCAGCAGGGCCACGCGCTTGTTGTCAAGGGATTCGGTCATGGCATCAGGGGTTGGTCTTGTCATAGTTCACCAAGGCGATGGTGGAGTGTTCTTGCATATAAGCCTCCATGGACTCTTTCTTCACCGTGGTGTCCATAGCCTTGCGGGCGGTGCGCTTGGCGCTCGTGGGTTTGGTGTAGTATTCCACGCTGTACTCGCAGGCCAGGGTGTAGGAGTCTTGTCCGTCATTTTGGGCTGGAGCCACGCCTCTTGCCGTGGCAGTGACGTTCATCTTGAAGTCGATGTCGTGCTCCCCGTCGGTTTTCTCGAAGAAGTTCCATTCCATGGTGGACATCTCCTCCGTCCTTTCACGCCCGGAGACGTCCACGTAGGTGATGTTCACATGATAGAAATGGAGCAGAGCCTGACTCACTGTCAGTTTGTAGTTGACACTCGTGTAGTCGGGGCGCTCCATTACGCCGTCGCCGCTGTCGCCGTGGCAACCGGCGAGGAAGATGAGAAGGGTGCAGCAAAGGGCTGTTGTCAGGAGTCTTTTCATTCGATTCATAAGATGTTGGTGGGGGAATCGCTTTCGCGTGCGCAGGAGAGCAGCGTGCTCCAGTCGTGATGGAATTCGTCCATGCTGTGATAGAGGAGGTTGGCGCCAGCCTGAAGGAGGCGTTCGTCGGGCATCGGGCCGGTGTTCACCGCCACGGTGAAGATGTCGGCGGCAACACCTGCTGTCACGCCCAAGGGTGCGTTCTCCACCACGATGGCCTCGTTGGGTTTCACACCACATTTGCGCAGTCCTGCGAGGTAGGGGTAGGGCTTGGGCTTCCCTTCCTCCACGTCGTAGCACGTCACCATCAGTTCGCGGTGTAGAAGTCCGGCAAAGTCGCGCTCTAAGCGGTCGAGCAGCGAGTGTTGGCCGCTGCCGGTGACCACGCACAGCAGCAAGCCGTCGGCTTGCATCTGTCGCATGAGGTTCTCCACACCAGCCATCTTCTTCGGTTGGCCGTAGGAGGCGAAGAGAGCCGACTTGTGGGCGTAAATCTCATCCGCCTTGTCGGCTAAGTGCTCTTTCCCGGGCTGTTGCTTGGCTATTTCGCGGATGGTCTCCATACCACGCATCCCCTCGTGTTCGTAGGCTTGAAGTTCTGACATCTCCAAGCCGTAGTCTTGCATCGACTGGTGCCAGGCACGGGCATGGAAGGCCATGGAGTCGTAAAGCACGCCGTCCATGTCGAAGAGCACGGCTTTGGGGGCGAGGCCCCCGAAGCCGTGTCGCTCGTTGTATAGCCTGATGGCCGTTTTTACGTCCATGTCTTATGCCAGACGTTCTTTGATGGCCTTGCTCTCTGCCTCATAGCCGGGCTTGTCGAGCAGGGCGAACATGTTCTTCTTGTACGCCTCCACACCGGGTTGGTTAAACGGGTTGACGCCTAAGACGTTACCGCTGATGCCGCAGGCAATCTCGAAGAAATAGATGAGTTGTCCGATGTAGTAGGCGTTGAGTTCGGGGATGGCGATGCGGATATTGGGCACGCCGCCGTCCACATGGGCCAGGCGTGTGCCAAGCTCTGCCATCTTGTTCACCTCGTCCACGCGCTTGCCGGCAAGGAAGTTCAGGCCGTCCAAGTTTTCCTCGTCCTCGGGGAAGAGCAAACTTCTGTTGGGTTGCTCCACGCTGATGACGGTCTCGAAGATGGTGCGCTCGCCGTCTTGGATCCACTGGCCCATGGAGTGCAGGTCGGTGGTGAAGTCGCAGGAGGCGGGGAAGATGCCCTTGTGGTCCTTGCCTTCGCTCTCTCCGTAGAGTTGCTTCCACCACTCGCTGATGAAGTGGAGTTTCGGCTGGTAGTTCACCATAATTTCTATCTTCTTGCCGCTTGCATACAGGCAGTTACGGATGGCGGCATATTGTGCGGCGGGGTTCTCCTCAAAGGGTACGTCCTTGCCGCAGGCGGCTTCCATATCGGTGGCACCCTTCACCAACTGACGGATGTCGAAGCCGGCGCAGGCGATGGGCAGCAGGCCTACCGGGGTGAGCACGGAGAAGCGGCCTCCCACGTTGTCGGGGATGATGAAGCTTGTGTAGCCTTCCTTGTCGGCGCAGGTGCGGGCGGCGCCGCGCTTCGCGTCAGTAATGGCGACAATCACCTTGCGAGCCTCTTCCTTGCCGCGCTGTGCTTCGCACTGCTTCTTCAAAAGGCGGAAGGTGAGGGCGGTCTCTGTTGTCGTGCCTGACTTGGAAATGTTAATGACGCCGAATTTCTTGTCCTTCAGGTAGTCGGTCAGTTCGGAGAGGTAGTCCTCGCCGATGTTGTTGCCGGCGAAGAGGATGACGGGGTTGTTGGAAGGAATGAGCCAGGAGAAGGAGTTGCCAAGGGCCTCAATCACGGCACGGGCGCCAAGGTAGCTGCCGCCGATGCCGGCAACGACGATGGCCTCGCAGTTGGAGCGAAGCACGTCGGCGCACGCTTGTACCTCGTCGAGAAACTCGGGGGTGATGGAGGAGGGAAGGTGGAGCCAGCCTAAGAAGTCATTACCGGGGCAGCTGCCGTCTTCCAAGGAGACCTGGGCGGTTTTCACTTCGGGGGCCAATGCCTCCACGGCGCCCGCGCTGACAAATTGGGCGGCTTTCGAAATGTCTAATACAAGATTCTTCATTGCAATGATGTTTTTTGGTATTTGGAATTTGTTTCGCAAAGTTACGCCTTTTTCATTACAACACCAAATTTTAACCAACATTTTTCGCAAATCACAATAAGAAGTAGATGGAAGTATGGCGTCTGATGATTAGTGTTAAAAATATGATAAGCTTGTTTTCGTTTCAGAAAAATGTTTTAATTTTGCAAGATAGAATTAAAATGTTCTGCCATCAAACAGATCGCGATTTTCAGGCCCACATTCATCCAACTTGCGGAACTTGAATAACACTATAAAAAAACAAACAAAAAAAGTAAATAATCATGAAACATCAAAATGGTTTTTCTTATCTACTAGGAAACATTTCACTATTTAAATGTTTCCTGTTAGTAATATTTGTGAGTGGCTGTGTCTCACAAAACAAGTCTCCTTTTGAAAGTCTAAAGGAAAAAGATGTTAAATATGTTATAATAGAAAAGTATTATAATCATGACATCCATAATTTAACGGTTGTTGTTGACTCTGCTACTAAAAGAACATATAGTACTACTTATGACACTATATATTCAGACGTAATTAAGAATGAAATCATTACGGCACTAAAGGATTCTCATCAGGAAACAATAAAATTATCAACACATATGACATTAGTTTTGAAAAGAGATTCAGATGACATTCGCATAGGTGTGAGGCAAAACTTTATAAAAACACGTTTGGGAACCTTTGTATGCAAGACAGACATTGAGTCATTATTGCAGAATTAAAGAGTGGAATCAGTGGGACTCATTCTGGCAGGCACTATTCAAGATAAAAAGGATTTGAATGATGAATAAGAGTTTTATTAAGAATATGAACCTCATGTGTTCTATATTATTATTTTCTTCTATTGTTGCATGCTATGCTAAAACTGACAGTGTAAATGATTCGCTGAATAATCAAACAAATACAAGGATAATCGATACCACAAGAATTATCAACAAGGTGCTAGACAGCACTCACATTTCTTTATTATATGGATTTAAGAAAGATGAAAAATTTGCTATCTACAGAAATGATTTCATCAAGAAATCAAATGTTCTGATTAAAAGCAATAGATATTATCTTTCGGATGAATGTGACTCTCTTGAG